>NZ_JAWDGM010000002.1:0-1018504 GCF_034541995.1 Pseudomonas sp. BIC9C | reverse complement strand
ATTGACTAGCAGTCTAACTCCACAAGCACCCACACGAATTGCTTGATTCAGTTGTTAAAGAGCGGTTGGTTAAGATCTTTCGTCTCAACCGAGGCGTGCATTCTACAGCAAACCCCTTTAAGCAGCACCCTTAAAAGTTTCTGATTTTAACAATAAAATCAACTACTTAAGCCAAAACCAGCATCAAGCTGCTCGTTAGCGGGAGGCGAATACTACAGCATTAAATTACGTGGTCAACCCCTGCCTAGAAATTCTTTTCCCTTACCAAAGAGCCTAGGTTGCCACTATGAAAATTTCCAAGGTCTGTACAAAACATCAGGGCAGCAGAGTACCCAGACCACGTCGTCACTAAATCGCCCCTTACTTTCGTAGACGCTGACTGACCGCTTTTGGCTGTGGATTGCTGCCTGTCGCGACAGACTGAAAACGACCCAGGCTGTGTAAAAACGCAGACACCGTTTTGAAGTCCTCGCTTCTACGTTGAATCTGCAAACGTCCGGTTAGTTAGCAGACCTGGATTTTGCGTAGGTGCGTGTTTTTCGCGCCGATTTTCACTGCCGCATCTGCCTTAAAATGTTTTTACACAGCCTCGCCCCATAGCTGTCACTCGCCAGCGGCAGCTGTCGACCGATTCTGTTGAAAAAGTCCGAGCGGATTGACTCAACCTACACTGAGCTTGAAAAGCGTCCGATTTACGCGTTGCTCGCCCTCCTAGCAGGGCGAGAGTATTGCAGTGAATCGCTCCAGCCCTACCACTTATGCCTGAGTCGTTAATCATGGAGGACGTCACTACCATGCCCTCGGATGATGTACCTGCTATTCAACACATCGTGCAGCGCAAACTCGGACGCTGCCTGTTGCGCTTGCAACAATACGAACGGCAGCTGAAAGCCATTGTCGCGCATGGTGAGCTGAACGGTCCTGTGGATCGGCTGCCTATCATCCGAGAGCAGAAGGTCGCACGTGCCCAGAACAAGACGATGGGCACGTTGATGGGGATGTTGACCGAAAGCTTTCTGTCCCCGCCGCCCCCAAATGAAGAAGAGTCACAGACGGAAGCCGATCTCGGTGACCAGATCTGGCTCAGGTATAGATACCAGTTGGAAATGACAGCCGAGAACTATGAGGCAATGAAGGCCGACCTCAAGGAGCTGGTTGACCTGCGCAATAAAGTGGTTCACCACTTTATTGAGCGTTTCGATCTCTGGTCTGAATCAGGCTGCCAGGCGGCGGTTGGTTTTCTGGAGGAAAGCTACGAAGCCATCAATCGGCATTGCCTAAATCTGCAATCCTGGGCCAAACACATGAGTGAGGCACGAGCTAAACTGGCTTCGCTTATGCAGAGCCAGGCATTTGAAGATGCGCTCATCGACGGTATCAGGGAGGACGGTTCAGTCTTTTGGACTGGCAGTGGGATATGCCGCTGTTTACGTGAAGCAGAAAACAAACTTGCCGAAGATGGCTGGACTCGACTGGAAGCAGCCATCTGCTGGATTGGTGGTACCTATCCAGAGCAGACGCCCAAGCGCTACGGTTGCAAAAGCTGGAGGCATGCCCTGTACGAATCACGGCAGTTCGAAATACGAAAATCCCAAGCTGATAACGAACCTACTGCCGTCTGGTATCGCAGCAAAGTCAGTTGAAAACTGAATCCTCCTTCCTTTTGCAAGCGCGCTGAGTGAATGCTCCTAGCCGACTTCTGCCTGTCACTACCGTCAGCTTTGGGTCCAGGCTGTGTAAAGACGCAGACACTGTCTTGAAGTCTGTGTCGCTACGTAAAATCTGCCAATGATTGGTGTATCAGGGGAGCTGAAATTTGTGTAGGAACGCGATTTTCGTTCTGGTTCTGACTGTCAAACCTGCTCTAAACCGTTTTTACACAGTCTCGGTCGTTTTCTGCCTGTCATGACTGACATGTTTGGGTCGACAGTTGCCTATAGCGGTAGGCCAGACTCCACCAAACCCGATTGCTTTGTTGACAACAATGACTCACACAACATGCATCTCGTCGGAAATCAGAAAGGCGAAATCTGGAATCTTCCATCCACCAAGTTCCATTGATATAAATCACTCAAATTTACACTTTTCCGTATATTAAAAAGTGTACATGTGCTTTTATAGATATTAATCAAATGCTTAACCTATTCTTCGAGTCCCCCTCGGGCACCAAAATTAAGAAAGGTCTTGCTTTGCAAGGCCTTTTTTTTCGTCTGCGAAAAAGCACCTGACACCCCACCGATCTGTAGGAGCCGGCTTGCCAGCGAAGCTTTTTAATCTCTCGCACCCTCGGTCGGCACGACCCCTCTCAAGGATTCCCCCCATGGAATTGCACCTGGAAACCGTCGCCCTCTTCTCCCTCAAATTGGCTTATGAGAAGGAAGACTCAAGCCCAATTTTGCGTGACGATCTGGTTATGGGTGATTACCAGCGGGATGTGTTTGAGTTGCTGGTGCGTCGGGGGGATGTTGAGGCGATTCAGGTGAAGGTGGATGAGTGTGTGGGGTTGGCGTTGGAAACTCTAGGCGGCGCGGGGAAACCCCTTGGCCGGGAGCTAAACAGACTGGCGACTGATTTTGGCAGCGCACAGACGATGAACCACCTTGATATCCCGCTCATGGCGCTTAGGGATTATTTGAAAGCCATCCAGTGACGGTGCATTTAATGGCCGAACACCTTGGCCGCCATGTGTTGACCAATAATAAATCCGCCCCTTTATTTGCAAGCGGAGCCTGTCGCCTCCCCTCCCCCATAGATCAAGCGCAAGAGGGCGACCCAGAACGACAAGGTCGCGACATAGAATATCGGCGAGTGTTGGCTAAGCCAGGCCATGACGATGGGCCTGGTACTGGTTTGTCGGGCATGTTTGGCATCCGAACTCCTCTCTTTCGGGGGGAGCGAGAATAGGTCCAGCAATCCACGCCATCCTTATCTTCTCGGAGCAAAGACGGGGTAAGGGTGCCAGATACGAAAAAGCCACAGCGATTGGTGGCTTTAGAGATATAGAGGGTTAGAACACGCTGCTGTGACTATGTGTTTCGTGTACGGAATAACGCCAAATCCTGCCGAATAAAGAAAAACGTTGTGGCTAGATAAACAAGTGCTGGTGCAAGAGCCAGTAAAGAAACCTCATAGGCCAATACCAGACTTAAAGCTCCGACAAAAAACGTAAAAATCGTTGCGGGTAAGCGCAACAGAAATGACAGCACCTTGGCCCATTGTTTATTTGGAGCCAAAACAAGTAGAAATGAAGAAAAAGCCTGCAAAAAAATAATAAAAGCAGAGAAGTACGCAACATAAAAAACCACAAAGAACATAGGAGCTGGCTTTTCCATCTCATCTACGTTGACGATCGAACAATAGAGTGAGCCCCATAGTAAAATGGCGCCCAACACGAGCAGTAATGTTGGTGAAAAGGCCTTGCAAAACTGCTTAAGCATATCTTTCTCCATGATGGGCGCTAAAGTAGGCGCCTCGAATACAAAGACGCCTATATTACATCAACGATTGATCGAGATGCCTAGATAACCCTCAATCGCGATCTCATAGGGTTGACCATTCATTACCTTTTGTACCGTGTCAAGGATTGCGGTAGAGGACTCTCCAAGCCAGCTCCGATGAGTACTTGGGTTGCCGTCATAAATATCGTTGTAAGCCTTCGCATCACCATTGAAGGTCAAGTAACCATCTGCCGTCTTGGTGACAGTACCTTCAATTTTCAGAGTGATGCTACCAAGCCAGGATGCGGTCATCCACGAATCGTTTGCTGTATTGTAGGGCACCTTGTCTAAGTAAACTGAAGAGGCACCAAGCGGAGCTGCGGCCAGTGCAGCTTCCAGTAACGGCATCTTCGTTGTGGACAATTGCAAGCCCAGACTGTTGATATTGGTTCTTGCAGTGGTGCCTTTGCCGAACACCAAATGACTCATCGCTGCAACTGGAGTCAAAATCCCGCCCGAAAAATATGCACCATCGTACTCAAATAGTTTTTTTTCCGAAATTTGGCGACTGGCGTAGTTCAAAGCTTGCGCAGGGCTCTGATCAGGATTGTGAGAGCTAAATGTATCTGCCCAACGTATTGTTCCGAAGTCGAAAGGAAAACCATGCACAACGTAGTTTACATGACCGTAATGCGCTTGCTCATTACAAAGCTTAATTATCATTTCGCGCCAATGGCCATTCGCATAATGAACATTTCGCTGTTGTTGCTGCTGAAACAGAATGACCCCGGGGTTTGGGCCAGGAAAAGGTGCGCCAGGTGGATTAGAATAGCCGGGCTTCGTTGCATATACATAAATTGGTGGTAGTTCGACTGTGCTCATGGTTTACCTACGATATTTTAAATTGTGCAGCATATGCTGCGTTTGAGTCGCTCGTAGGCGATCGCTCGAGGCTCTTGACCTTCACATGATTAAACGTCCCACATCGGGAGCATTTAATCTGGAGCTCAGTGCACTCGCCCATTCGGGCGAGAAGTCGATTGCAGTTACCGCACCTATAGTCTCTTAACATCTTCAAGTCCATTTGAACTTCTATTAAGCGCCACCTCGCTCGCGACAAGAAAGTGGACAGATCTATTTCCACTCGAACAACAAATCTGTACACGCTCCACCGGTTGAAGAATACGCCTGTGACACTTACACCCAGCCGAAAATCCCACCAGCGCCACCAAATAGAAAAAGCAATTCAACAATGATAATCATTCCCCCCAGCGCAATATGACAAGCTTGCATTTAATAGAAACCGGAAGGATATTTATATTTTAAACCCGGCCCTTCGCGCCCTTGCGCGAAGCCGAACATCAGGATGTGAGTATCGACCCCCAGAAACTCGCCACCACAAATGGTCTTATCACTTTTGTAAATAAAGTATCCCTTCGTCATTGCTTGCACTCCGTGTCCATTCACGCGCCAGGCAAGGTACGTGCTGCGGCTATATGAATTGCACCGACTCAGGAATGAGTGGATCAACACAAAATACGTGGATTCCGAGGCAATTCAAGGCACTGCGAAACGAACAGTAGACCTCCTACAAGTTATACAGAAAAAGGAGACAAAAAATTAAATAAGGCAAATACACGCTCGTACTTTGTTCGCATTCGAATTGAAAAGATGAGAACAAACCACACTACTTCACAAAGTAGATTTGTGGCTGATGTGTTCAGAGGTTGCGAGAAAAGGGCCTTCACGATAACCTCCCACGGTCGCTGCCAATTCAGCGACCGGGTGTGAGAGCCCGAAACAATCAAGGCGCAAAGCGCCCCAAAACCTATCGCGGCGTTTTTTTTCGTCTGCGATATGGCTTTATGGCGGCTGTGCGTGGGAGACCTTCGGGTCTACCGGTTGCCTTGATTGCCGGTTTCTCACCCCGCGCACGGCTGTCACCCAAGCCCGTGAGAAGGCTCGTGGCAGCTCCTCAAATCAAGGATTTTGACCATGACCAAGATAAATCCGTTTGAAATTTGGCTTTCCCCACTACGCAATTCCCAATCGCGTAACACCCTCCCCCATTGCCCCTCCATCCTCGGAGGTGGTCAATGACCGAACAACCCGAACTCAAAACCATCGGTTTAACCCCCGCCATCTACTGCTCCGATCAACCGCTGTTCCACGTCACTCGCGGCGTTCCCCTCTGCGATGCGTTATCAATGGCTTCTGATTTTCTGTTCCTGGCCAAATCGCTCACCGAAGATGCAGCCTACGCCACAGACACCGACCGCCACGCCTGGGCTGCGCATTATCTGACGTCGATGAGTAAAGCGTTGGTGGATGATGCGGTGAAGGTGCTGACGCGGGATTGGACTGGTGCGCCAACTTCCAAGCGAGCGGCGGAGGCTGAGGGGTAGCTCCTAGAAGTTGGGCATGATGCTTGTAGGGCGGGGTTGGTTGCGGTAGGCGTGGGCATTCAGCAGGAATGGTGGTTGCCTTGAGTTTTTCGCGAGCGAGCTCGCTCCTACAGGGGTGTGGCTATCTGGCGGGTATTAGCCCCGAGTTTTTCGGGGTTTTCGTCGAAGTCAGCTAGATCCCGAACAGTTTTCGAGGAAAGCCCGATTCATCTGAAAACCCCATTGCTTTGAAAGTGCAGCCGGGCATAGCAGGCTTGCGATCGATCAGATCCGCAATGTCGTTGATCCAGGTCGAAGCCGGTGCGATTTTCTGTAGCAGAAACCATATGACCGCAATTAACCCGTACAGCCGCTTGAGCGCATGTTGATCCAGCCCCAGTCTCTGAAAATAGGGTTCCGAGGGGATCGATAACGGGTTTGCCGAAGCCTGATTCCAGATGCGAGTATGGTGAGCACAGCGGTTGCGCAAATGGCTGGTCTGCTGCACCCACCGACTGAGCATCTTTGCGTTGTTCAAACCGAGACGCGCGAGTATCAAATTCTGATACTTGCTGGTGAGCAGCTCGAAGAACTCCGAAAGATCCCCGAAATCCCAGGCTTCCACGGCGACCCAAACAGGAATGGACTTACCGGCTCGCAAGTGCCACTGAATACAGTCCTCTTTGCTCCGCGCAATATGCGACTGCTGTTTCAGACTCCACTCTGTCCACTTGTTGCGCGCATTACCACGGCTGTCCGTGTACGGCTGGGTCCATTTGTGCAGGATAAATTTCACATTGGTGTAGGCCATCGGGTCGTGATACCCAACCTCGTGAGCCATTATGGTCTTGAGGTGGACCTCCAGACGCTCGACTGCATCCAGCATGAGCATTCGCAATCGTTTATCGAACTGGTAAAGGTCTACGATCGCATCGAAAGAGGTGGTCGCCTGGAAAGTGTCCAGACGTAGAGGCTTGCCCGCGACCGGGCAGATTTCTTGCGCAAGGCCATTCATTTTGAATTCCCGCGCCGGGTACCAGAATCCGCTTAGACGGTAATACCCAAGCTGAGCGAGCTTGCGTTCTGCGCGAGACTGATCATTGATCTGCATACCCCTGCTTGTCAGGAGCGCAACCATGTCAGGGTACGTAAGGAAAGGCTTCGGAGGGGCTGGTTTAGGCAACTTCCATGTTCCATAAACAAGAAGGCCCGAACGTAATGCCGGACTGAGCCAGCACCAGAGGATCGGGCGCGATTGGGATCAATGCTGCCGTAGCCAAGTAACAATGTCAACGTCGACGACACCGGCAGGAACGGTGGTTGCCTTACGTTTTTCGCGAGCAAGCTCGCTCCTACAGGGATTTCGGTTGTCTGGCAGAAATTATGTAACAAGCCTCCAGCAACAGCACCTCGCCTCGCATTCTTCTAGACTCAATACAAGGTCGTAGACAGAACCAAACACGTCGCTCTGGTGCAGATAAATCAAAGGCGGCGTGGCAATCTGGCTTTTATGCCCTTACCGATGCGCGGCGAAGACCGCGCCGGGCACAACAAGATGCCCGCCCAGGGTGCCCTGGCCAACGGCCTGAAAATGCCACGATTCCGTGACGTGGTGTGAGTGCCGCAGCCGACACTTTCGGACAACCGACGACCTTCTGGTTTGTCCGTGACCGTGAGGAATGCTGTATGCCTGATGAGAGTTTGCACCTGCCTGTGGTCAACAGCCTGCTGGAGCGCCACAAGGGCTCTGCGGGTGCACTGTTGCCCATTCTTCATGATATTCAGGAACGCATCGGTTACGTCCCCGATGTCGCCGTCCCCGAGATTGCTCACGCCCTCAATCTGAGTCAGGCGGAGGTTCGCGGGGTGATCAGTTTTTACCATGACTTCCGTACCGCGCCGCCGGCCAGGCATATCCTGCGGTTGTGCCGCGCCGAGTCCTGCAAGAGCCGTGGTGCCGAGCAGTTGGCCGCGCAGTTGCGCGAGCGTCTGCAACTGGACGATCACGGCAGCAGCGCTGATGGCAGCATCAGTTTGCGTCCGGTGTATTGCCTTGGCGCCTGCGCCTGTTCGCCTGCTCTGGAGCTGGATGGCCGGGTGCATGCACGGCTCAGCGCTGAGCGTCTGGATGCGCTGCTCGACGCTTGCCGGGAGGACGCATGATGCCGACGCTCTATCTGCCCTGTGATTCTATTGCCCGTGCCGTGGGTGCCGATGAGGTATCCGTGGCCCTGATCACTCAGGCCAAGGCACTTAATCTGCCGCTGGAGCTACAGCGCACCAGTTCGCGCGGCCTGTACTGGCTGGAACCGCTGCTGGAAGTGGACAGCCCCCAAGGCCGGATCGGCTTCGGCCCGATGACCGCTGCTGATGTGCCGTCCGTGCTCGATGCGTTGCAAGGCGAGCCGTCCAGCCATCCACTGGCCTTGGGCCTGGTGGAAGAGCTGCCCTATCTCAAGACTCAACAACGCCTGATGTTTGCCCGCGCCGGCATTACCCGGCCGCTGTCGCTGGAGGATTACCGGGCCCACGGTGGTTTCGAGGGTTTGACCCGCGCCATCGCGGTGGGCGGCGAGCAGACCGCGACGGAAGTGTTCGATTCGGGCCTTCGTGGCCGTGGCGGTGCGGCCTTCCCGGCCGGGATCAAATGGCGCACGGTGCGCGGCACTCAGGCTGCGCAGAAGTACATCGTGTGCAACGCCGACGAAGGCGACTCCGGCACCTTCGCCGACCGCATGTTGATGGAAGGCGACCCCTTCCTGCTGATCGAAGGCATGGCCATTGCCGGCCTCTGCTGCGGCGCCACCTACGGCTACATCTATGTGCGCTCGGAGTATCCGGATGCCGTGGCCACTCTGCGTCAGGCGCTGAACATAGCCCGTGATGCCGGTTATCTGGGCGCCAATGTCGGCGGCAGCGGTCAGGCTTTCGACATGGAAGTACGAGTGGGTGCCGGCGCGTACATCTGCGGCGAAGAAACCGCGCTGCTGGACTCGCTGGAAGGCAAGCGCGGTATTGTTCGCGCCAAGCCGCCGATCCCTGCGTTGCAAGGCCTGTTCGGCCTGCCGACCCTGGTGCACAACGTGCTGACTTTGGCCTCGGTGCCGCTGATTCTGGCCAAGGGCGCGCAGTTCTATCGCGATTACGGCATGGGCCGTTCGCTGGGCACCATGCCCTTCCAGTTGGCGGGCAATATTCGTCACGGCGGGCTGGTGGAACGGGCCTTTGGCCTGACCCTGCGGGAGCTGGTGGAAGACTACGGCGGTGGTACTGCCAGTGGCCGGCCGCTGAAGGCCGCACAGGTCGGCGGCCCTCTCGGCGCCTGGGTGCCACCTTCGCAATTCGATACGCCGCTGGATTACGAGGCCTTCGCCGCCATCGGGGCGATGCTCGGTCACGGTGGTGTGGTGGTGGCTGACGACAGCCTGGACATGGCCCACATGGCGCGTTTTGCCATGCAGTTCTGCGCCGAGGAATCCTGTGGCAAATGCACCCCCTGCCGCATCGGCTCGACCCGGGGCGTGGAGGTGATCGACCGTTTGCTGGCCGCGCCCGACCAGAGTGGTCGCGATGAGCAGGTGATCATCCTCAAGGACCTGTGCGACACCCTGCAATACGGTTCGCTGTGCGCGCTGGGCGGCATGGTCTCTTTCCCGGTAGCCAGCGCCCTCAAGCACTTCCCCGCCGACTTCGGTCTGCAAGCCTCGGAGGCCGAGCAATGATCACTGTATTCGATCCGAAAACCGATATGGATCTGGGCACGCCGGCCCGCGAAAGCCAGGTGCAAGTCACCCTGAACATCGACGGCCGCAGCATCAGCGTGCCCGAAGGCACTTCGGTGATGCGTGCCGCCGCGCTGCTGGGCACCACCATTCCCAAACTCTGTGCCACCGACAGTCTGGAAGCCTTTGGCTCCTGCCGCATGTGCCTGGTGGAGATCGACGGCATGCGCGGCTACCCCGCGTCCTGCACCACGCCGGTCACTGAAGGCATGACCGTGCACACCCAAACGCCGAAGCTCGCGACCCTGCGGCGCAATGTCATGGAGCTGTACATCTCCGATCACCCGCTGGACTGCCTGACCTGCTCGGCCAACGGCAACTGCGAGCTGCAAACCGTTGCCGGCCAGGTCGGCCTGCGGGAAGTGCGTTATGGCTATGAAGGCGAGAACCATCTGGAGGACGTGAAGGACACCTCCAACCCCTACTTCGATTACGACCCGAGCAAGTGCATCGTCTGCAACCGCTGCGTGCGCGCCTGCGAAGAAACCCAGGGCACCTTTGCCCTGACCATTACCGGGCGCGGTTTCGAATCCCGGGTTGCGGCCGCCGGTGGCGAGAACTTCCTCGACTCGGAATGCGTGTCCTGCGGTGCCTGTGTACAAGCCTGCCCCACCGCGACGCTGATGGAAAAAAACGTGGTCGAAATGGGTCAGCCTGAACGCAGCGTGATCACCACCTGTGCCTATTGCGGTGTGGGCTGCTCGTTCCGCGCCGAGATGAAAGGCAACCAGCTGGTGCGCATGGTTCCCGACAAGAACGGCCAGGCCAACCACGGCCACTCCTGCGTCAAGGGGCGCTTTGCCTGGGGCTACGCCACCCACCCGGATCGCATCACCAAACCGATGATCCGCAAAAACATCAGCGACCCTTGGCAGGAAGTCAGCTGGGATGAAGCCGTGACCTACGCCGCCAGCGAATTCCGCCGGCTGCAGCAAAAGTACGGCCGCGATTCCATCGGCGGCATCACCTCCAGCCGCTGCACCAACGAAGAAACCTACCTGGTGCAAAAACTGGTGCGCGCCGCCTTCGGCAACAACAACGTCGACACCTGTGCGCGGGTCTGCCACTCGCCGACTGGTTATGGCCTGAAGCAAACCCTGGGCGAGTCCGCCGGCACCCAGAGTTTCGACTCGGTGATGCAGGCCGACGTGATTCTGGTGATGGGCGCCAACCCCAGCGACGCCCACCCGGTGTTCGCCTCGCAACTCAAGCGCCGCCTGCGTGAAGGCGCGCGGCTGATCGTCATCGACCCACGGCGCATCGATCTGGTGGACACGGTGCACGCCCGCGCCGAATATCACTTGGCTCTGCGCCCTGGCACCAACGTTGCCATGCTCAATGCCTTGGCCCACGTGATCATCACTGAAGGCCTGCAAAACCAGGCCTTTATCGACGCCCGTTGCGAGGGCGGCGATTTCGCCCGCTGGAGCGAGTTCGTCAGCCGTGCGGAAAACTCGCCGGAAGCGATTGGCCCGATCTGCGGTGTACCCGCTGCCGACATCCGTGCCGCCGCTCGCCTGTACGCCACCGGTGGCAATGCGGCGATCTACTACGGCCTGGGCGTCACCGAACACAGCCAGGGCAGCACTTCGGTCATGGGCATCGCCAACCTGGCCATGGCCACCGGCAACATCGGCCGCGAAGGCGTGGGCGTGAACCCGCTGCGGGGGCAGAACAACGTTCAGGGCTCCTGCGACATGGGCTCCTTCCCCCACGAGTTGCCCGGCTACCGGCACATCTCCAACGAGGTCGTCCGCACGCAATTCGAACAGGCGTGGAACGTCACCCTGCAACCCGACCCGGGCCTGCGCATTCCCAACATGTTCGAGTCGGCACTGGCCGGCAGCTTCAAGGGCCTGTACTGCCAGGGTGAAGACATCGCCCAGAGCGACCCGAATACCCAGCACGTCACCGCGGCCCTGTCGGCCATGGAGTGCGTGGTGGTGCAGGACATTTTCCTCAACGAAACCGCCAAGTTCGCGCATGTGTTCCTGCCGGGCGCTTCGTTCCTGGAAAAGGACGGCACCTTCACCAACGCCGAGCGGCGCATCTCGCGGGTGCGCAAGGTGATGGAGCCGCTGGGCGGCAAGGCCGACTGGGAAGGCACGGTGGCCCTGGCCAATGCCCTGGGTTACCCGATGAACTACAAGCATCCATCGGAAATCATGGATGAAATCGCCAGCCTGACGCCGACCTTCACCAACGTCAGCTACGCCGCACTGGATAGCCACGGCAGCCTGCAATGGCCGTGCAACGCCGAGGCACCGGACGGCACGCCGACCATGCACATCGAGGAATTCGTGCGCGGCAAGGGGCGCTTCATGCTCACCGGCTACGTGCCCACCGAGGAGAAGGTCAACAGTCGCTATCCGCTGCTGCTGACCACCGGGCGCATCCTCAGCCAGTACAACGTCGGCGCCCAGACCCGGCGTACCGACAACGTCGCCTGGCATGACGAAGACCGCCTGGAAATCCACCCGACCGACGCCGAGAGCCGTGGCATCAACGAAGGTGACTGGGTCGGCATCGGCAGCCGCGCCGGGCAGACCGTACTGCGTGCGCGGATCACCGAACGGGTCGCCCCGGGCGTGGTGTACACCACCTTCCACTTCCCTGAGTCGGGCGCCAACGTCATCACCACAGACAACTCCGACTGGGCCACCAACTGTCCGGAGTACAAGGTCACGGCCGTGGAAGTCAGCCGCGTCTACCACCCTTCCGAGTGGCAAAAGCGCTTCCAGGCATTCAGCGATGAGCAGCACCGCTTGCTCAAGGATCGCGCCCGTGGCGCTAAAGCGGAGGTACGTCGATGAGTACTGAAAACCTGATCAAGATGGCCAACCAGATCGCCCAGTACTTTACCAGCGAACCGGACCAGCAACAGGCCGTGCTCGGGGTGCGCAATCACCTGCAAATGTACTGGACGCCCGGTATGCGCAAGGAATTGCTGGCCTGGCAGACAGAGCACCAGGGGGCGGACCTGCACCCCTTGGCGCAGGCGGCAGTGACTGGGGCGGGTTGGGAGGCTTAGCTTGCTGGCTGCAAAAAACTAATGTGGGAGCGACGGTGCGGCGATCCGACTTGCTCGCGATGGCGTCAGCTCAGTCAGCTCGATGTTGAATGTGCTGGCCCCTTCGCGGGCAAGCCCGCTCCCACAGGTTTGTGCGTCGATTACAACACTTGTATACGACACGAACCCTGTGGGAGCGAGCTTGCTCGCGATAGCGGTGTATCAGCCAGCAAAAATGTCGAATGTTTCGCCGCCATCGCGAGCAAGTCGGATCGCCGCACCGCCGCTCCCACAGGGTTTGCAGCGCTCACAAGTGTAGAGGTCAGTTCAAAGTAGATGCTGGCTACACCTCACGCCTCACCTTTGCGTGTCGCCGTCACGGTCACTTCAATTGCCCGGACACTGATGGCCGCGAATGTCGCGGTCAGCAGTACGCCGTTGAAACCCAGCAGCACTGCCAGCACTCGCGAAGCGCCGAGTTTGGGCACGAGTTCGCCGTAGCCAATGGTCAGGCCCGTCACGAAGGCGAAGTAGATACCGTCATCAGGGCTCCACCCTTCCAGATGGGCGATGATCAGGCCGAACACTACGATCACTAACAGCAGTATCGAGAAGATCGGCCACACCACTTTGAAATAGAACCAGACCGCTTTGTAGAACTCTTTGCGGACGTTTTCTGCACGGGTGAAGTTCATGGCGTGGGCTTCCTGGGGTTTGCCTGACCGGCAATGGGATGCACGGCGATTCAATACCCCGTTCAGCTTGGCACAAGCGCTGAAAACTGCGACCAACGGGGCGATATCGCTGGCGTGCGCAGGACTATGACAAAGACGGCACCACCGAGACTATCCAGAAACCGCCCGGCGCCGGTGGATTCTTGTAGGAGCGAGCCTGCTCGCGATGGTCGTTAACGATTACGCGTGTTTACTGGTTAAACGCGGCGCTCTCGAGTCCATCGCGAGCAGGCTCGCTCCTACATTGTTCGTGTCAGTTCGTGTCAGTTCGCTTCAGTTTCCCGAATCAGCTTCTTGTTGATCTTGCCGACGCTGGTCTTGGGGATTTCGGCGACGAACTTGAACTGCTTGGGGATCGCCCATTTGTTGATGCGCCCGCCGTCGACAAAGGCTTGCAGGTGCGTCTCCAGGATCTTGCGATCCAGGTATTGGCCCGGCTCGCTGACGACCATGGCCATGGGCCGTTCGCCCCATTGCTCATCGACAATACCCACCACCGCGACGGACATGACGCCCGGGTGTTCGCTGATCAGGCTTTCCAGTTCCAGGGAGCTGATCCACTCGCCACCGGTCTTGATCACGTCCTTGATGCGGTCCTTGATTTCCACGCCACCGAGCTTGTCGATGGAGGCCATGTCACCGGTGTGCAACCAGCCGTTGTGCCACAGCTCCGCACCTTTGTCCGGGGCTTTGAGATAGCCCTGGGTCAGCCACGGCGCGCGCACCACGATCTCCCCCAGGGACTCGCCGTCGTGGGCCACGTCATTGCCGTCGGCGTCGATGATTTTCAGGTCGACCATCGGCACCGGCGTGCCGGTCTTGATGCGGATCGGCAGCTGCGCGTCGGCGGACAGCTTGAGGTCTTCGTCGCGCAGGTACGTCAAGCACAGCAACGGGCAGGTTTCGGACATGCCGTAGCCGGCATGCACCACCATGCCTTTGGCGCTGGCTTCGCTGGCGATGCCGAGGGTCAGCGCACTGCCGCCCAGGAGCATTTTCCAGCCGTCGAAACGGGTCGCCTTGCCTTCCTCACAGTTGAGGATCATCTGCAGGATGGTCGGCACGCAGTGGGAGAAGGTCACCTTCTCTTCGCGGTACAGCCGCACCAGACTGTTGGGCTCGTAGCGGCCCGGATACACCTGCTTGATGCCCATCAGGGTCGCGACATACGGCACGCCCCAGGCATGCACGTGGAACATCGGCGTGATGGGCATGTACACATCGTCGGAGCGCAGCAACGGCTGGCCCTGATAGACGCCCAGGGTGCCGACGGCGTTCAGGGTGTGCAGGACCAGCTGGCGATGGCTGAAGTACACGCCTTTCGGGTCGCCAGTGGTGCCGGTGGTGTAGAACAGCGTGGCCACCGAGTTCTCGTCGAAATCGGGGAAGTCGTACTGGTCCGAGGCCAGGGACAGCAGGTGCTCGTACTCGCCCAACACCGGCAGCGAGGTCGTGGTCGCCTCGTCATCGGTGAGTTGCAGGTAGCCTTTTACGGTTTCCAGCCGACCGTGGATCTGCTCGACCAGCGGCAGGAAATCATCATGCACCAGCACCAGGTCATCCTCGGCGTGGTTCATGGTGAACAACACCTGCTCCGGCGACAGGCGAATGTTCACCGTGTGCAGCACCGCGCCGATCATCGGCACGGCAAAGAAGCATTCCAGGTAGCGGTGGCTGTCCCAGTCGAGCAGGGCCACCGTGTCACCGGCCTTGACCCCGGCGGCGGTCAGCGCATTGGCCAGTCGGCGGATGCGCTGGTTGAGTGTCTGGTAGCTGTAGCGCAGCTTGTCGGCGTAGACGATTTCCCGGCCCGGCTCATAGCGCACGCCGGACAGCAGCAATTGCTTGATCAGCAAGGGGTAGGCATAGGCGCCGTCGGCGGGCGGGATTATTTTTGTCGCCATCATGATTAAGGTTCCTTGTCCTTTAGATCAGAACTGGTCGGCTTGCAGCTCGTAGAGGCAGTCGCTGCCGGCCTTGGCCGATGCGCTCAACGAGTGGATACGCGGCAGCAAGCGGGCGAAGTAGAAGCGCGCGGTCGCCAGTTTGCTGGTATAGAAATCATCCTCGACGTGCGAGCTCATGACGGCCTTGGCCATGCGCGCCCACATGTAGGCATACGCGGTGTAGCCAAACACGTGCAGGTACTCGACCGAGGCCGCGCCGATTTCATTCGGGTTGTTCCGGGCACGGTCCAGCAGCCAAGCGGTCAGCTCGTCGAGGGTATCCACGGCGGCATTCAACGGTTTGGTGAACTCGCCGAGGTCGGCGCAGGCATTGGCGGTAAAGTTGCGGATCTCCGAAGCGAACAGGCGGTAGAGCGCCCCGCCGCTGCCGACGATCTTGCGCCCGACCAGGTCCAGGGACTGGATGCCGTTGGTGCCTTCGTAGATCTGGGTGATGCGCACGTCGCGCACCAGTTGCTCCTGGCCCCATTCGCGGATGTAGCCGTGGCCGCCAAAGATCTGCTGGCCGTGAATGGTCGTCTCAGGCCCATGTCGGTGAGAAAGGCCTTCGCTACCGGGGTCAACAGCGATACCAGTTCCTGAGCGCGGGTGCGGGAGGCGGCGTCTTCGCTGTACTTGGCGATGTCCAGTTGCAGGGCCACGTAGCTGGAGAACGCACGGCCGCCTTCGTTCAAGGCTTTCATGGTCAACAGCATGCGGCGCACGTCCGGGTGCACGATGATCGGGTCGGCGGCCTTGTCCTTGAATTGCGCACCGGTCGGCGCACGGCTTTGCAGACGGTCGCGGGCGTAGGCGACGGCGTTCTGGTACGAACGCTCACCCTGCGCCAATCCCTGGATGCCCACGCCCAGTCGCTCGTAGTTCATCATGGTGAACATCGCCGCCAGGCCCTTGTTCGGTGCGTCGACGATCCAGCCCGTGGCGCCATCGAAGTTCATCACGCAGGTGGCGGAGGCCTTGATGCCCATCTTGTGTTCGATGGAGCCGCAGGACAGCGCATTGTTTTCACCCAGCGAACCGTCGGCGTTGACCAGCACCTTGGGCACCAGGAACAGCGAGATGCCTTTGGGCCCCGCCGGTGCATCCGGCAGTCGCGCCAGTACCAGATGGATGATGTTCTCGGTCAGGTCGTGGTCGCCGCCGGTGATGAAGATCTTGCTGCCACTGACCTTGTAGCTGCCGTCGGCCTGCGGCTCGGCGCGGGTGCGAATCAGGCCCAGGTCGGTGCCGGCGTGGGCTTCGGTCAGGCACATCGAACCGGTCCAGGTGCCGGCGTACATGTTCGGCAGGTACGCCGCTTTCAGCTCTTCGCTGGCGTGGGCCTTGATCGACAGGCACGCGCCGGCGGTCAGCATCGGGTACAGGCCGAACGACAGGCTGGCCGAATTGACCATCTCTTCGACCTGCGCGGAAATGGCCTTGGGCATGCCCATACCACCGTACTGCGGATCACCGCCAACCCCGACCCAACCGCCCTCGGCGAAGGCTTGATACGCCTGGGCAAAACCGTCCGGGGCGGTGACCGAGCCATTGCTCCAGGTGCAGCCCTGTTCGTCGCTGGCGCGGTTCAAGGGCGCGATCACTTCGCCGCTGATCTTGCCGGCCTCTTCGAGGATGGCGGCGGCGGTTTCTTCATCGATCACATCGGCCAGGCCGGGCAACTTGGCCCAGAGCCGGGATACCTGGAAAACCTCGTTGAGTACGAAGCGCATGTCGCGCAGGGGAGCTTTGTAATCAGACATCTTGGCTTACTCGGAAGTGGTCAGGGCATGGGGCATGCCGTGACGTTCAATGGATTCAGGGTTTTCGGCTGCCGCCACAGAACCGGGCAGCGGTGCCCGTTCGCGCAGCAAAAACCAGGACAGGGCCGGAATCAGGATCAGCGCGCCGAGCATGTTCCACAGGAACATGAAGGTCAGCAGGATGCCCATGTCGGCCTGGAACTTGATCGGCGACCAGACCCAGCACACCACGCCGGCCGCGAGGGTGATGCCCACCAGCCCGACCACCCGGCCGGTGAAGGACACGGCGTTGCGGTAGGCCTGGGACAGCGGCAAGCCCTGGCGCTGGAAGTGCAGTTGCACGCTGAGCAGGTACAAGGCGTAGTCCACGCCGATGCCCACCCCGAGGGCGATCACCGGCAGGGTCGCGACTTTCACGCCGATGCCCATGGCCACCATCAAGGCTTCGCAGAGGATCGAGGTCAGCACCAGCGGCAACAGCGCCACCAGCGTGGCGCGCCAGCTGCGGAAGGTGATCAGGCAGAACAGCGTCACCGCCGCATACACGTACAGCAGCATGGTGCGGTTGGCTTCGCGCACCACGATGTTGGTCGCCGCCTCGATCCCGGCAGTGCCGGCGGCGAGCAGAAACTGGCGATCTTCAGTGCTGTTTTCCCTGGCGAACTTGTCGGCAATCGCCACCACCGCGTCCAGGGTTTCAGCCTTGTGATCCTTGAGGAAGGTGATCACCGGCATCAACGAGCAGTCGGTGTTGAACAGTTCCGGCGAGTTGACCGAGGCTTGTTGCGCCGCGTAGTTCAGCACGTCCTGGTTGCGCTGGATGCTGTTTAGCTTGGGGTTGCCTTCGTAGGTGCCGGCGGTGATCTGCCGCACCGCGTTGACCAGCGAAGCCGTCGCCTGCACGCCCGGGTACTGTTGCAGCTCCCACGCCAGGCGGTCGGCGAGCACCAGGGTCTTGTAGTTCAGGCAGCCTTCCGGCGCCGTCTTGATCATCACCGCGAACAAGTCGCTGGACAGCGCGTAATGCTGGGTGATGTAGGCGTTGTCGCGGTTGTAACGCGAGTCGGCGCGCAGCTCCGGCGCACCGCTTTCCAGGTCGCCGATCTTCAGATTCAGGCTGACCATGTAACCGCCGACACCCATCAACACCGCGACCAGAACCGCGCCCGTGGCCCACTTGGCGGTGGTGAAGCGGTCGAGCAGATCCCAGAGTTTGCCGAAGCCCTTGTGGTGCTCGGCGCGAGTGTCGATTTTCAGCGCACGCTCGGCGGCCTTGGCACCGACGCCGACATAGGACAGCGCCACCGGCATCAGCAACAGCGAGGTGAAGATCAGCACCGCGACGCCGATGCTGGCGGTGATCGCCAGGTCCTGGATCACCGGAATATCGATCAGCATCAGCACCGCAAAGCCCACGGCATCGGCCAGCAATGCGGTGACGCCGGCAATGAACAGACGGCGGAAGGTGTAACGCGCGGCGATCAGCTTGTGGGTGCCACGGGCGATGTCCTGCATGATGCCGTTCATCTTCTGCGCGGCGTGGGATACGCCGATGGCGAAGATCAGGAACGGCACCAGCACCGAGTACGGATCGATGGCGTAACCGAGCCAGGCGACGATGCCCAGTTGCCAGACCACCGCGATCAGCGAGCAGCCGACCACCAGCAGGGTGCTGCGCACGCAACGGGTATAGGCGTAGATGATGACCAGCGAAGTGACGACCGCCAGACCGAAGAACATCATCACCTGAATCAGGCCGTCGATCAGGTCACCCATCAATTTGGCGAAACCGATCACCCGCACCTTGTACTGACCGCTGCCTTCTACCCCGGATTTACGCGCAGCGCTGTCGCCGGCGTATTCGATCTTGTCGCGCAACTGCTCTTCGAGCATCTGCGAGAACGCGTGGTAATTGATGCGCTGTCCACCGGCGGCGGCTTTGTCCAGCAGCGGCACGATCAGCATGGTCGACTTGAAGTCGCTGGCCACCAGGCTGCCGACAATGCCGGCGCGGGAGATGTTCTGGCGCAGCTGTTCGATCTGTTCAGGCTGGCCTGAATAGGTGTCGGGCATCACCGGGCCACCCTGGAAACCGTCCTCGGTGACTTCGGTCCAGCGCACGGCCGGGCTCCACAGCGACTTCATCCACGCACGGTCGACGCCTTCGGTGAGGAACAGTTGGTCGTTGACCTGTTTGAGTACGTCGAGGTATTCGGGGTCGAAAATATCGCCCTTCGTGTTCTCGACCACCACCCGCACCGAGTTGCCCAAGCCGCGCAGCGAAGCGCGGTTTTCCAGGAAGTTCTGGATGTACGGCTGGCTCTGCGGAATCATTTTTTCGAAGCTTGGGCGCAACTCCAGGCGAGTCACGGCCATGAAGCCCAGCACCACGGTGACCAGCGCCATCAGCAGCATGAAAAGCGGGCGGAAGTTGAACACCAGTCGCTCGAGGAGGTTGCCGGAGCGCTGGTCGAAATCACGCACATCGCGGATCACCGGCATGGCGTCTTGTTTGATATTGCCCATGTCTGGGTTCTCGCTCTTAGGGTTCGAGGGCTGGGTCGGCGGACAGCGTCCGGGCACCACGGCTGCCGGCCAGCACCAGGGCGCCATCGGCGGACTGGGTGGCGCCGGCGACCGGCGTCGGTGCCGGTTGCTGCACCAGATGCAACTGCGCGCCCGTCCCCTGGCTGACCAGCATCTGCCCGCCCTGGGTGAACAAGCGATAATTGCCACGGGCATCGATCAGGCCCGCGGTGATGCTGACGTGCAGGCCTGTGTCCAGTGCGGTCCAGCTCTGGCCGCCGTCGGCGCTGCGCAGCACGTTGCCGCGCAGGCCGTAGACCAGCACCTCGCCGGGCTTGCCGAGCACGCCGAAGAAGCTGCCTTGATAAGGCGTCGGCACGGTGGCGAAGCGTTGGCTGTTGTCATCCCATTTGAGCAACAGGCCCTGCTCGCCGGCGATATACAAACCGTCACCGGTGGAGGCGATGGCGTTGAGGTGAAAGCCCTGCGGGTTGTCGGTGCGATCCTGGAACGGGGTCCAGGTCTGGCCACCGTCCTCGGTGCGCAAAATCAGGTTGAACACACCGACCACATAACCCAGTTTTTCGTTGGCGAACCAGACGTCGAGCAACGGTTTGTCCGCGCCCTGTTCGGCTAGCTTATGGCCCTCGGTGACCAGCAGCGGCCATTGCTCATTACCCGGTTCGGCGCTGGCCAGCGCCGTGTAATGCTTGACCAGCAAGGCGCCGATCTGGCGACCGTCGAGCTGCTTTTGCCAGGTCGCACCGGCGTCGCTGCTGTGCAGCACCACGCCGTCATTACCCACCGCCCAGCCCTGGGTGGTGGTCGGAAAATTCACTGCGGTGAGGTCTGCACTGACCGGCACCGCCGCTTGTTGCCAGTGCTTACCGGCATCATCGGAAAACAGAATGTGGCCACGCTGGCCGACGGCAATCACGCGCTCACCGGCGCGGGCCATGCCGGACAACGGGCTGTTGATCGCCAAGGCACTGACCCTGGCGGGCAGGTCCAGCACGTCGACGTACTCGGCCGCGTGGGTGACGCCCTGCGACAGGCAGAGCACAACGCCGAACGCCAGCCGCAACCTATTATTTTTATACGAACACATACTGCGTCCTCTTCGGAAAACCACGCCGGGACACACATCCGTGTACCTGACGAGCCGGTCATGCCGTTGTAGGAGCGAGCTTGCTCGCGATGGTCGTTAACGATTACGCGTGCTTTCTGGATGCCCGCGTCGCCCTCTGGTCCATCGCGAGCAGGCTCGCTCCTACAACACGGTTGGCTTAGCGAATGCCGCTGCCGGCCAGGGATTCCGACGACCACTGCGCCTTGGAGAGCGGGTCTATGTACTTGATGCCGCCATACGGGCCGACTACGCCGTTGATGTTGTACGAGCCACCCACCAGGTCGTAGATCATGAAGGGCGTCGAATCCGGCACCTGCTTGTCGTAGCTCTGGCTCAGGAAGGCGAAGGAGCCGCGATAGAGCTGACCACGGGCGTCATATTGATCCGAGGCCAGAGCGGTCCAGCTGTCTTCGTCGAGGTAGAAGCGGCGCTTGGCGTAGATGTGACGGGCACCGGCCTTGAGGTTGCCTTCGACGACCCACACGCGGTGTTTTTCCCAACGCACGAAGTCCGGTGCCAGGTGGTTGGCGGTGGTCAGCGACTTCGGATCCTGGACGTAGGTCAGCTTGTAGGTGTTGTAGGGCACGATCATTTCCTGCTTGCCCACCAGCTTCCAGTCGTAGCGGTCCAGCGCACCGTTGAACACGAACACGTCATCGTAGGTACCCGCGCCGGCGGTGCCAGGGTTAGGCGTGTCGTACGCCAGGTTCGGCGCCAGTTTCACCCGACGCTGGCCCGGCAGGTATTGCCAGGCGCGACGTGGCTGCTGCAACGGGTTGGCAGCGTCCTTGAGCATCACCGCTTCGCCGGCCCGACGCGCAGGGCCGGTGTACGACAGCTTCATCTGGTAGTACACGTCGGCGCTGCTGATCGGCTGCGCGAGGTTTTCGTAGATCGGGTAGGAAATGAACGCCTGCCCGGTGGTGGCCAGGCTCGGCACACCGGCGGAGTCGACGTTCCACGAGTCGTACTTGGAGTTGATGCTCACACCCTGGTAACGCAGCAGGAAGTTCCACATCGCTTCGTTGCCCGATTGTGGAATCGGGAACGGCACGCCCGGCAGGACGTTGTCGATGGCCAGGCCACCTTCCAGGGACTTGGCGCCGCTGGCGTTCTTCACGCCGTTATCCAGAATGGCCTGGGGCAGCGAAACGGTGCGGTGGGTCGGGTAAACGTCGACATGGAAAGTCGGGAAGCGCTTGGCCAGTTCAACGGTGGTGGCCGTGAGCAGGCTCTTGTACTGATCGACGTTCTTGCCGTCGATCACCACCAGCGGTTTTTCGCTGGCAAACGGATCCGGGCGCATGCTGTCGCCGGATTTAAAACTGGCCGGCGGTGTGGTCAGGCCACCGTTGTAGGCAGGGATGGAACCATCGGCGTTGCCGGCTTTTTCAGCGCCTACCAGGGTCAGGCTGGTGCCCAGTCTGGCAGCTTCCTGGGTTGAAACAGCGGCCTGTGCCTGGGCGGCAAGGACCATGGCCAGCGAAACGGCCAACACGGTTTGTGCGAATTTCATCTTGTTATTCTCCTGCTTGCGTTGAGCAAATCAGTGGTGCATCAAAAGGTTGTTTTCATCGTCAGGTACACGGCGCCACGGTCCTCGGTCGTGGCACCACCGCCCGAGAAGGACGAGTAGCCACCGGCGAAACAGGCGTAGTTTTCGTTGCCGCTGAAGGCGTTCGGCGTGGAGCCGTCACCGCCGGTCGGGCCGGTGCTCACTCCGCTGACGTCACACTTTTTGGTCTGGCCGAAGGAGTCCACGTACTTCAGGTCGACAAAGTATTTGTTGTACACAACGGCACCGACGCCCACGGCATAGTTGCCGGTGTCCTTGGCGCCACCACCGGAGACCGGCGACACGCCGGCGATACCGACGTTGACCGACATCGGTGCGTTGAGATCGACACCGGGAAACACCTGGTACCAGGTCGGTGTGAAGTTGACCGCGATGCCCCAGTTGTCCCGGGTCGGCGCGTCGATGCCGCGATAGCTGTCCTTGCCTTTGTAGAGCGCCTCGTTCTTGCTATCGAGCTTGAGCAGGTTGCTGTAGTACAGCTCGGCAAGCACGGTTGCCTGATCGAACACCGGGGTTTTCGGCAGGGTCATCAGGCCGTTGAGCGTCCAGTGCAAGGTGTCGCCAGTGGCGCTCATGCTGTCGCCGCGGTGCGGGGTGTCGTAGATCACACCCGTGGCATCCGTACGCGCCGGCAACAGGCCCAGGCCTTTGCCCAGGCCCAGCGGGCTGGTGCTGCTGACAATCGCCGGAATACTGGCCAGCGGCATGTTGTGACGGATGTTCAGGTCCGAACCGACACTGATCCCGCCCACGTCCTTGGACAGGCTCAGGCCAAAGATCTTGATGTTGTCGGCATAGGCCAGTTGATAGGTGGCGGTGTCCAGCGAGTTGAGGGTGTTGACCACCGCCGGCACTTGCCCTGCCGGCCGGGTGCCGTTGGGGTTGGCCGAGGTAATGCCCCTGGCATCCAGCCAGGCTTGCGGCAGGATTTCCGAAGTCTCGCGGTAATAGACACCGAGGGTGCCATCCAGCCAGGCCGGCGACCACTTGGCCATGATGCCCCAGTCGCCGCTGCTGCCCGGTGTCAGGTCATGCCCGCGACGCACGTTGGTCAACGCGTTGCACGGCGCCAGGCCGCAACCCAGCGGGCTGCCAGGCACCTTGGCGTTGGTGTTGCCGAGCAGGAACGACTGCGCACCATAGCCGATCAGATCGGAACCACCGTAGTAAGTACCGGCTTCCGGCAGACGCGCGGCGTCCCAATCGAGGAAGTACTGGGCACCCACGGTCAATTCCGGATTGACGGTGAACGTCATCGACAACTGGTTGCGCGGGACGAACAGCTCCTTGGCTTCGGTGCCCGGCGACGCGGCAAGCTTGGCCAGGTCGAGGCCGGACTGGCCGTAGCTGACCGAGTGCACCGGGTTGAGAATGGTCTCGCCCCAGAACACGTTGTGCTGGCCGGCCTTGGCGCTGAACATCGACTCCTCGCCCACTTCGGTGCTGTAGAACACGAAGGCATCGAGGATTTCGCCCGAAGGACCGCTGTAGTAGCGCTGGGCATAGTTGCTCAAGTGCGGGCTGCCATTGCCGACGTTGTCATGGGTGACCGCTGCCAGGCGCGGGTCGTTGGCGATCAGGCCTGACGTCGATCCATTGCCGTTGACGAACGGGTTGGAGTTGGAGCCGGTGTTGTCATAGGCCTTGTCGTACCAGCTGGCGGCGCTGACGCGAAAGCCCATGGAATTCTTGTAGACCACATCCATTTCGGTCAACAGGTCGATACGGTTGGTGATGTTGGTACCGGCCTTGCGGAAGTTGTAGTCGCCGTCGTTGTTGTTCGGCGTTCCCAACATGCGTTTGTCGGCGCTTTCGGTACGCACGCCGTAGTTGTACTTGACAGTGTTATCCAGGCGCGCAGTCCAGTCCGCGTTGCCCAGATCGATCTCGACCCCGTGGGCAGCAGGCGCAATGACGGCCAGAATGGCCGAAGCCAGCAAGGTGTAGCGTGCAGCGGTGAAGCCGTGACTCTTATTGTTGTGCATTGCGTTGTCTCCGCCTTTTTGTATTTGTTTTAAGCGCAGCCGCCCTCGCGCAATCCTCTATGGGTTTGCGTTTAAGGAATGAGGGCAAATGCCGGTTGGCGTACTGCCAGTCCAGCTCCTTGTACTAGCGGTCCAGCTCCAGAATGAGTGCCTCGGCTTGCTGCCAATGGCCAAATCCTGCGGCCGGATTGAGATGGCCGACATCGCCCAGATTGAGCAATTCGGCGCCCCAGCCTTCTGCCATGCGGGTGACCGCAGCAAGGCTGGCGAGGTGATCGTTGGTGCTGCCGGCCACGATGCTGCGAAATGGCAGCGGGCCCTGGGGCAGAGGATTCCAGCCCTGGCTACGCAGGGTTTCGGAAGAGGGATAGTTTGCCGGCCAGACCGCATCGAGGTCCGGTGGCGCGGCCAGCAAGGCGCCCTTGACCGGATGGCTGTAATGCGCCGCCCAGTGCGCGACCATCAGCACGCCGGCGCTGTGGGCCACCAGAATCACGGGGCCGTCGATCTGTTCGAGTTCGTGTTGAATCGCCCGGACACGGGCCATGCAGTCGAGCTTGTCGGTCTCCAGCGGCGGGACACTGCGCACCTTGCTCAATCTGGCTTGCAACAACGTTTGCCAATGTTCGGCCACGTGCTCGCGCAGACCCGGAACGATCAGAACGGTGGCGGCAGTTTGCAGTTTGTCCACGGTCAACACCTTCGCTTTCTCGATAACTCGACTGGCTGTTTTCGCCAGGGGCTTTTTGTAGGGTCGACATTAAAGAGCGACCACCCGAAGCGCTTTACATTGGACGTCAGGCACTTTTCTTTTGATGACAGATTGTCGGACAGCAGGACAGCGCGACCGCTGGTCGAAAAGTGCCGCAGGTTGGCGCAGGGTCACTGTAATCAACGGGTGAGGGACGATTGCATCAGCCAACGCAGAGAGTGCGTGACCGGCCAGCATGAGAATCATCGACGACATGACAACTGTTCAACTGTTGATACGCTGGATATAGTCGCCACGCTCACGCCAATCGCCATCGGCCCAGGGAAGACCTTCGCATGCCCAAGCTTGTCCGCGCCGCCGTCTTGACCAACTACCTGGAGGTCACCCAGTACCTGGGTTTCAACCCGCGAGATGTCATGGCAGGCGTCGGCCTGAGCAGAGCCCAATTGCAAGCGCCTGAAACCCGCATCCCCATCGATGCCGCGGTGCGCCTGCTGGAAGATTCCGCCACCGCCAGCGGTTGCCAGACCTTCGGCCTGAGCATGGCCGAGTCGCGCCAGCTCTCGGACTTCGGCGTGGTCAGCCTGCTGCTCAGCCACCAGCGCACCCTGCGCGACGCCTTGCAGGTTGTGGTCAATTACCGGCACCTGATGAACGATTCGCTGGCCATCTTCATTGAAGAGGCCGGCAAGATGGTGATCATTCGCGAAGAGGTGGTCACCGAAACGCCAATGGCCAGCCGTCAGGCCACGGAGCTGGCCATCGGCGTGATGTTCCGTCTGTGCTCGGCCCTGCTCGGCTCACACTGGCACCCCTACAGCGTCAACTTCATGCACCAGCCACCGGAGACCCTGCACCTGCATCGTCGGCTGTTCGGCTGCAACCTGGAGTTCGGCAGCGAGTTCAACGGCATCGTCTGCCCCGACATCAGCCTCGACATGACCAACCCCAACGCCGACCCGGCCATGGCCCGTTACGCCCAGAGTTACCTCGATTCGCTGCAGAACCACGAAGGGGCCTCGATGCTGTTCGAGGTGCGCAAGGCCATCTACCTGCTGCTGCCCATGGGGCGCGCCACCATCGAACAGGTCGCCCAGAGCCAGGGCATGAACGTGCGCACCCTGCAACGCCGCCTCAAGGACGACGGCTGCGCCTTCAACGACGTGATCAACGACGTGCGCCGCGACCTGGTGCTGCGCTACCTGGACAACCCGAACTACGCGCTCAGCCGCATCGCCGACATGCTCGGCTACTCGATGGCGAGCTCGTTTACCCGCTGGTTCATCAGCCAGTTCGGCATGCCGCCGGCGACGTGGCGGGCACAAAGGCAATCGAGCACAAAACCTGTCGCAGGCCCGAAAGAGCCCTGAGTCGACCGGGCAAAAAAAACGGCGACTGCTGGTACAGTCGCCGCGAAAAACCGGTGTTTGTGACACCGGTCGAGAGCCCCACGGCATGAGGAGTCAACGCCGTGCAGCCCTGCCATAACACCATGGGTGGTGACGCGTTCAGAGCCCCCAGCGCAGCAACAACAGCACCAGCACAACCAGGAACACCGTCTCCCCCACCATCAGCAGAATCGGCTTGATCCCGACCGCCGCCAGCTCCTTGAGCCGGGTCTTCATGCCCAGGGCGCTGATGGAAATCACCAGGCACCAGCGCGACAGTTCGTTGACCGATCCTTGCACCGCAGGCGTCACCCATCCGGTGCTGTTGATGCAGGCCAGGATCAGAAAACCGACGGCGAACCACGGCAACAGCGGTGGGCGCTTGCCGGTCGGGTCGTCGCCTTGCATGCGGGTGATCATCGCGGCGGTGACGATCACCGGCAGCAGCATGGCAACGCGCATCAGCTTGACCACCGTGGCCGTGTCGCCGGTCTCGGTCGACATGCTGTAGCCGGCGCCGACCACCTGGGCCACGTCGTGGATCGTGGCGCCGAGGAATACCCCGCCACCTGCGGCGACAATTCCAGCCAGTTGGCGATCATCGGGTAGACGATCATCGCCAGCGTGGACAGCGCCGAGACGCCGATCACCGTGAACAATGTGGCGCGTTCTTTCTGCGGATGGTTCGGCAGCGCCGCCGCCAGGGCCAGTGCCGCCGAGGCGCCGCAGATGGCCGTCGCGCCACCGGTCAGCATGCCGAACAGGCGCTGGAAACCCAGGGCCTTGGCCGCGACCACCGAGACACTGATGGTCACCACCACCAGAATCACCACCAGCGCTATCGGCTTCCAGCCCAGCGCCGCCATTTGCTCCAGGGTGATGCGCATGCCCAGCAGCGCCACGCCAATGCGCAGCACCGTGCGGGCGGTGAACTCGATACCGGCCTTGCACGGGCCGTCATCGGCGAGAAAATTCAGGGCCATGCCCAGCAGCAAGGCGAACAGCATGACCGGCGCACCGTAGTGCTCGGACAGGAACGACGCGGCGGCCGCCACGATCAGACTGACGATAAACCCCGGTGCCAGTTCGCGCGTGCGACTGTGGATTCGGGTGAGAGCAATGGCGCTCATGGCGCGGTCTCCTCGGAAACGATGACGATGAACGCCTGGTCGTCGATGATCTCGACCGGGTAGCTCGTGACTTTTACGGCTTTGGAATTAAGCAGGTAGCCGCTGTGCAAATCGAAGCGCAGGCCATGGGCACAACACTGGATCACTCGGCCCTCAAGGCGGCCGCCACACAGCGACGCGCCCTGGTGCGGGCAACTGTCGTCGATGGCAAACAACTGCCCGCCGACGTTGAACAACGCCAGGCTTTTGTCTTCGAATTCGAACAGCGCCCGGCCACCGGCCTGCGGGTGTTTGCCGGCAGGTACGGGAATGCGCCGGGTCATGCCGGTTGCCGCTCGCGATCACTTTCCTTGAGGGCTTCGTTCATCGCCGCGAGCAGCGCCTCAGCAGGTTGCGCACCGATCACTGTCACGCGGCGGTCGAACTGGAAGCTCGGCACGCCACTGGTCGCGTCGGGGGACCCTTCAAATGGCGTGGCGTCGCCCTTCAGGCAATCGAGCACCCCGTCCGTATCGACGCCACAGGAGCGGGCAATGGCGAGCAAGGTCTCACGGCAACCGAGGTTTTCGCGTCTCAGGAAATACGCGGCGAACAGGCGTTCGAGCAACATTTCACGCTGAGCCGCATTGCCCAGTTCACTGGCACGCTCGAACAGACGATGAGCGTCTGCGGTGTTGGGCATGGTCTCGATGCGGCTGAGGTCGATGGTCAGTCCGACTGCCCTGGCAGCCTGCTGTACCTGGCTCTGGCGCATGGTCACGGCGTCAGCGTTGCCCAGACGCTTGCGATAGAAATCGGCGAAGGGCTCACCTTGTACCGGCAACTGAGGCAACAACTGCACGCCATGCCACACCGTGGTGATCTGCACATCCGGGTGGCGACTGCGAAACTGGACCTGCGCATGCTCCAGTTGGCGTTTGCCGATCAGGCACCAGGGGCAGATAAAATCGAAAAACACATCAATACGTAAACGACGACTCACAACTTCACCTCTAGCCCGGCTTCACTGACGGGGTCAGACACGCGCTGACCCTGAAGGCGGGCAATATCTCTGTGGTAATGACACTTGGCATAAAAGAACACCGCTGCCGCCGCGAGGCTGACCAGTGGCACCAGTTGAAACGCGGCATGCAGACCGATCAGGTCCGACACCCGACCGGTGATGAACGGCCCCGGTGCCAGCCCCAGCATGTTGTTGGCCAGGGTCAGCGTGGCGAACGCCGTACCGTGCACCGAGTAATGGGTCAGGTTGGCAACCATCGCGCCGCACGGGCCGGTGGTGCCGGTGGCAATCAGCATGCCCAGGCAGATCAGCAGCAGTTGTACCGGCCCCGCCTGCAAGGCAAACGCCGCCGACAACAGCAGGCAACTGCCCAGGCAAAATCCGATGGCCAGGCTGACCTTGCGCTCCGGCGAGTGGCGACACAGGCGATCGCTGAGCATGCCGCACAGAATCATTCCCGTACCGCTGCACAACACGATGATCGCCGCCATGCCGCCAGCCTTGTCGGTGGGCATGTCGTAGTAGCGGTTGAGGTAGCTGGGAATCCACACCATCACCGTACCGCCAACGAACAACTGCAAGCCGCTGGCGACGTAGGTCGCCACCACCGAACGGCTGGACCATAGCGTGCGCAACGGCCGCTTGACCGCTGTCGTGGCCTTGTTCGCCACTTGAGCGGCACGCTGCGGAGCGATGCGTGCCTCCTTGACGATGAGCGGATAGAGCAGCGCCAGCACCAGGCCAAACAGCGACATGCCGGCGAACGACCAGCGCCAGCCCAGCTTGGCCGCGATGGCGCCGCCCAAGGCCATGCCCAGCACCGAGCCGAACATCCCGCCGGCCATGAAGGCACTGGCCAGGGTGGCGCGCATGTGTTTGGGGAACACCGAAATCACCACGGCGATGCCGACGCTGCCATAGGCCGCTTCGCCGACCCCGACCATGAATCGTGCAATAAACATCTGCTGATAGTCTTGGGCCAGCGCGCAGCCCAGAGTCGCCAGACTCCAGAGCATTGCCATCAACGCCAGGCTCTTGACCCGGCCGAAGCGGTCGGCCATCAACGACAGGGGGAATGTCAGCAGGCCCACCATCAATGCGACGATGCCGCTGAGCAGTCCGAGCTGACCGTCGCTCAGCGCCCACTCGCTCTTGAGCAGCGGGAACACTGCGTTCAGTACCTGACGCGACATGTAATCGGAAATCAACAGGCCGAACGTCAGTGCAAAGACGATCCAGGCATATTGGCGCGCAACGCCGACACTACCAGTGTCGTCATCGCCAGCGGCGATTGGGTGAAAGGCCATGCAGCCTCCTCAAAGCTTTTATTTATTTTTGTTATCAAGCGTGTTGCAGCTCGGTGCGCGGGAGGTCACGGCCTCTCGCGCACCTGCTCGGTCAGCCGCGTTGCGGCACGCCTTTCTGCCCAGCCTTGCGGTTGGGGGCCATGCCGTTGGCCAACAGCGTTTGCTCGATGGTTTCGTACTGCACGCCAATGCGGTAGATCTCGCGAGCTTCTTTGCCGGTAGCGATTTCGCGCCCCAGTTCGTGGGCAATGCGTACGGTTTGCTGGATCTGCGCCACCGAGCCGAAGCGATCGCCCTTGTGATCAATGATAGTGTCTTCGTTGCCCACACGCGGGTGCATGCCCATGGCCATCGACATGGTGTTGAACGGCATCACGTTCTTGAGCAGCGACTCGGAGGTCAGGGTGCAACCGTCCGGCGCGCGGTGGATGAAGTTGAAGAAGTTGAACGGGTTCGGGCCGTCGAAACCGCCACCGATACCGATCCAGGTCAGGTTCAGCGGGCCCTTGTAGATGCCCCTGCGCACCAGGCGCTCGAGGGTTTCCAGGGCATGCATGCCGGTCAACTGGAAGTGCGGCTGGATGCCGTTGTCCATCAGGCGCTTGAGGTGCTCGGCGACCCAGGCGGGACCTGCTGGCACGGTCATTTCGCTGTAGGCAGCCTGGACCAGCGGGTTGGCCAGGGAAGTGCCTTCCAGGTATTCCGGATACAGCAGCTCCATGATGTTCATCTGGGTGGTATTGATCGCCACCGTGACCTGATCCGGTTTCGGCGTCAGCTCGGCCAGCATGTGGCGGGTATCGTCGGACAGCCACTTGGCGGCTTCACCATCGCTTTCCGGGGCGAAGGAAATCGAGCCACCGACCTGGATGATCATGTCCGGCACCGCTTCACGCACACCGGCGATCAACTCATTGAACTTCGACAGACGCTTGGAACCCTTGCCGTCCAGTTCACGTACATGCAAGTGCAGTACGGTGGCGCCGGCTTCATAGCAATCGACCGCTTTCTGGACTTGCTCGTCCATGGTCAGCGGGATGTCTTCCGGGAAGTCTTCAGGCATCCATTCCGGGCCGTACGGGGCCACGGTGATGACTACCTTTTCCATGTTTTCCGGGTGCAGGGAATCGTCGAAGAATTGCATGGTCTACTCCAGTTCTTATGATTGTCCCGTCCACCCGGGGTCGTGCCGGGCAGACGTGTTTACGAGTGCGAATGCTACGAGTGCGAATGCAGATGGCGTTCGATCAGAACGTCTTGTCGCCGATGATCCCGGCACGCTCCATCTTGCGATGGCACGGCGGGTAATCCATGACGGCGTAGTGCTGGGTACTGCGGTTGTCCCAGATGGCGATGCTGTTGGGCTTCCAGCGCCAGCGCACCTGATACTCGGGGATGTACGCCTGGCTGATCAGGTAGCGCAGCAATTCGCTGGCGCCGGGGTTGGCGTCCTGGCCGAAGCGCACCCGCTCAGGGGTGTGGTAGTTGCTGAGGTGGGTGGTGAAGGCGTTGACGAACAGCACCTTCTCGCCGGTTTCCGGGTGGGTGCGCACCACCGGGTGTTCGGCGTCCGGGTACATCGCCTTGAGCGCCAGGCGCTTTTCGATCGGCATCGCCGCACCGAAACTCGCTTCGATGCTGTGGCGGGCACGCAGGTCGGCGATCTTCACCTTCACGTCTTCCGGCAAACGCGCGTAAGCCTCGACCATGTTGGCCCACATGGTGTCACCGCCGACCGGCGGGCATTCCACGCAGCGCAACACGCAACCCATTGGCGGCGCCTCGCGCCAGGTGGCGTCGGTGTGCCAGGCGTTTTCATAGCGGTCCATCGGCTGGTCCGGATTCTTGTAGATCCGCACCAGCCCCGGATGATCCGGATCGCTCCCGGCCACCGGATGATCCTCCAGCTCGCCGAAGCGTCGGGCGAAGGCCACGTGTTCGGCGCGAGTGATGTCCTGATCACGCAGGAACACCACGCGGTGCTTGAGCAACTGGGCACGAATCTCGGCAAACAGACCGTCGTCATGGACGGCGTCGGCCAGATTGACGCCGATCAGTTCGGCGCCGATGGTGCAGGTCAACTGTTCGACTTTCATGGCTGGCCGCTCCTTAAATGACGAAAATCGACGAGCCCGTGGTCTTGCGTGATTCAAGGTCGCGATGGGCCTGCACGGCGTCCTGCAAGGCGTAGTGCTGGTTGATCTCGATCTTGATCCGGCCGCTGCCGACGTGGTCGAACAGTTCACCGGCCAGCGCGGCTTTTTCGGCCGGGTCGGCGATGTAGTTGGCCAGGGCCGGACGGGTCAGGTACAGCGAACCTTTCATCGCCAGCATCACCGGGTCGAACGCCGGGATCGGTCCGGATGCGGTACCCACGCAGACCATCAGGCCACGGGGTTTCAACGAATCCAGCGAACCCATGAAGGTGTTCTTGCCAACGCTGTCGAACACCACGTTGACGCCCACACCGTCGGTCAATTCGCGAACGCGAGCGGCGACGTCTTCATGGCTGTAATTGATCGTATGGTCGCAACCGTGAGCCTGGGCGATTTCGGCCTTTTGCTCGGTCGACACCGTGCCAATCACGTTCAAGCCCAGCAGTTTGGCCCACTGCGAAACGATCAGGCCGACACCGCCGGCAGCGGCATGCAGCAGGATGCTGTCGCCAGCCTTGAAGTCGTAGATGCGGCGCATCAGGTACGAAGACGTCAAACCGCGCATGGTCATCGCGGCAGCCGTCTCGAAGCTGATGGTTTCCGGCAGCTTGATCAGTGGCGCGGCCGGGATCAGGCGCTCGGTGCTGTAGGCGCCGAGGGTGTTGAGAAAACCGGTGTAGGTGACGCGGTCGCCGACCTCGACGTTGGTGACCCCTTCACCAACGGCCTGGACGACGCCAGAGGCCTCGACGCCCATGCCGTTGGGCAGAGGAATCGCATAGGTACCGTTACGGAAATAGGTGTCGGCATAGTTCAGGCCGACTGCCACATGACGAAGCCGAACCTGGCCGGGACCGGGTTCGCCGACTTCGACGTCCTCATAACGTAGAACTTCGGGACCACCGGTTTCGTAAAAGCGTACGGCTTTGGCCATTTTTCTTATTCTCCAATCTGCAATATGGGCGTGTTGCATCGAATTGCGCTGATTGGACTGTAGGTCGCGGCCTGTTGAGACGCTTCTCATCAGACGACAATGGCTTTTCATTTGGTGACAGGCGGGGCAGCTCCCTCCTTGCTATCCGGGGCCTTGTCATTTTTTGTTTCCGGTGGCGGCCGGTGCTGAAGGGTTGTCCGGTCCTCACCTGCGCTATCATCGCCCGCCTCGATGCCCCAAGAGCCTTGCCCCCGGATGTCCGAAACACTGCCACTGCCCGACGATCACCAAGCCCTGCCGCCGGTCCTGGCCGGCCCGCTGTTGCGGCGTCTTGAGCCCACGCGGCTGGTACTGTGGCTGGTGGGTTCCCGGGCGCTGGCGCTGACCTTGCGCTTGCAGGGCGTCGGCGATATCCGTCTCGATGCCGGGCAATGCACGGTGATTGCGGTGGGGGTTCATGCCTATGTGCACTTGATCGATATACACCTGGATTGCGCCCTGCCCTGCGATAAGTCGATCGACTATGACCTGCTGATCGATGGCGCGGAAAAAGGTATCGCCGACTGGGCGCCACACCTGCTGTATGGCGATGCCCGTTGCCCGAACTTCGTGCTGCGCGCACGGGTCGATCAGTTGCTGCACGGCTCTTGCCGCAAACCTCATCACCCGGCGGCGGACGGCATGCTGTGCGTCGACCGGTTGCTGGCGCAGCAACACGCCGCCAAGGACCGCCCGGCACTGCTGATGATGACGGGCGATCAGGTCTACGCCGACGATGTCGCGGGGCCGATGTTGCGGGCGATTCACGCCTTGATCGAGCGTCTGGGCCTGTACGGGGAACACCTCGAGGGCGCCGTGGTCAGCGACAGCGCCAGGCTCTACGAGCATCCGGCCAGTTACTACCACCGTGCGGATCTGCTGCCGGCACTGCAAGGCAATGAAACCCTGCGCGAACGTTTTTTCGGTGGCGCACGCAAGCCCATTTTCACCAGCAGCAATGCCGACAACCACCTGGTGACGTTTGCCGAAGTCATGGCCATGTATTTGCTGGTCTGGTCACCAACGCCCTGGACCCAGATCACGCCCCAGCCGCCGACGCTGACGCCGGAACGACTCAAGCGCTACGCCCTTGAACAGACGCGCATCGATGCCTTCAAGGCAGGCCTGGGCAACGTCGCGCGGGCACTGGCGCACCTGCCGACGCTGATGATATTCGACGACCACGACATCACCGACGACTGGAACCTTTCCGCACAATGGGAGGAAACGGCCTACGGCCATCCGTTCTCCCGACGCATCATCGGCAATGCGCTGCTGGCGTACATGTTGTGCCAGGGCTGGGGCAACAATCCGGATGCGTTCGGTGCCCTGCTGGAAAAGGCTGGTGCCTTGAGCGCCGGCGCACACGACCGTCACCTCGACAGCAGGGTCCAGGATGATCTGATCGATGATCTGCTGAAGTTTCAGCACTGGCATTACGTACTGCCGACCACACCGGCCATGGTGGTGATCGACACCCGCACCCGGCGCTGGCGCAGCGAGATGAACCTCAAGCAGCCTTCCGGCCTGCTCGACTGGGAAGCCCTCAGCGAACTGCAACAGGAACTGCTGGACCACCCAAGCGCAATCATCGTTTCGCCGGCACCGATCTTCGGCGTCAAACTGATCGAAACCGTGCAGCGGGTATTCAGCTGGTGCGGTTATCCACTGCTGGTGGACGCGGAAAACTGGATGGCCCATCGCGGCGCGGCCCAGGTGATCCTGAACATTTTCCGCCACTCGCGCACGCCGGGTAACTACGTAGTGCTGTCGGGCGATGTGCACTATTCCTTCGTCTACGAAGTGCTGATCCGCCACCGCAAGGCCGGGCCGCGCATCTGGCAGATCACCAGCAGCGGCATCAAGAATGAATTCCCGGCCACCCTGCTCGAGTGGTTCGACCGCCTCAACCGCTGGCTGTACTCACCCCGCTCACCGCTGAACTGGCTGACCAAACGTCGACGCATGCGCATCGTCCCGCACGTCCCGGAACACGCCGAAGCCGGTGAGCGGCTATGGAACTCGGCGGGGATCGGCCAGGTGTTCTTCAATGACCTGGGGCAGCCGCAGACGATCTACCAACACAACTCGAACGGCTCACCGAAAACCCGGATGATTGCGCCGCAAGGCGACGATTGAGGTAGAGAGGACTGTGGGAGCGGGCTTGCTCGCGAAGGCGGTGTGACAATCGACATCTTCTTCTCTGACCCACCGCAATCGCGAGCAAGCTCGCTCCCACAGAAGAGCAGAGCAAAGGCGGATCGGCATACACCCACGCTTCTCACCACTCAACAGGCCGAGCGTTAGCTCGCCTGCCGCTCTTGATCCACCCGCCCCCTCGGCAGGCTGAGCGGAGGTGTTCATCCGGGGATGGGCGCGCAGCGCCGTTCGACGCAGTCGAACCCATTGCATGTAGGTCGAGCGAAGCCGACCGGAGGGCAATGCCCCCGGATGAATACCGGAGCGAAGGAACCCCGAGCCTCAGCGAGGGGCCGTACGTAAGGGGCGAGACCTTTGGTTCCTTTGGGGCGTTTGCCAAAGGGACTCGCCGTAAAGGCGAAACCACCAGCCGCCGTTACCGCAGCAACGGATATGTACACAGTCAACAAACGACAGACTGGCTGTCAGGCCGCCTTCGCGAGCAGGCTCGCTCCCACAATTGAATCAGGTGCAGCGCTAAAATCAGGGCAGCTTGCAGACAGCTGCTCCCACATTTGAACGGTGTCGCCCATGGACCTCACCCGAACCCTGATCATCGGCAACTCCGGCTCCGGCAAGAGCTGGCTGGCACAGCGGCTGGCCAAGCAATTACATGCACCCTGGACCGATCTCGACCAAATTCACTGGCTGTCCGACGAACACAGCATCGCCCGCCCCCGAAACGAAGCACTGGGAATGGCACGCCGCGCGGCAAGTGAAAAACACTGGGTGATCGAAGGAGTATACGGCTGGATCGTCGGCGAACTCCTGCCACGGGCGACTGCTCTGATCTGGCTGAGCGTCGGGGACGAAGAATGCGTGGCCAACATTCGACAACGCGAGGCCGGGCGCGATGAACAGGACCTGTTGCTGATCGCCTTGCTGGAGTGGGCGGGCAGTTATCGCCAGCGGCAGGGTTCCAGTGGGTTTGCGGCTCATCAGCGACTGTTCGAGGGGTTTTGCGGTGCGAAAATCCGGCTGGAAGATCGGGAGGAAATCACCGCACTGGTTCGTCACTCGTAAGTATTCGGAGCTGTGGTCGGACACAAACCTGATGGATGGCATGTAGCTCAGAATGGGATTACACCTGTCTCGGAAACGTCCTGAGGAACATTCGGCGATACTTGATACAAATGTGGATGCACTTTCTACGTAACAACCATTCGTAGGTATCGCCTTGCTAACATGTACTCATTTCTGTACGTTCTCTGCATCAAGCGAGGACAAACACATGGAAACCATCAACTACACCAACGCTCGGGCACACCTGGCGCAAACCATGGACCGGGTGAATGAAGATCGCGCCCCGCTACTGGTAACTCGTCAGAAAGGCGAGCCGGTAGTGATGATGTCATTGGCCGAATACAACGCTCTCGAAGAGACCGCCTATCTGCTCCGTTCCCCAGCCAACGCTGAACGCTTGATCAAATCAATCGGCAACCTGCGAGCCGGCAAAACCAAAGCCAGGCAACTGATTGAAGAATGAATATCGAGTTCACCCCTGAAGCCTGGGAAGATTACCTCTGGTTCCAGCAGAACGATAAGGCAGGGCTCAAACGTATCAACCTGTTGATCAAAGCTATCCAACGTGAACCTTTCGACGGCCTTGGAAAACCCGAACCGCTCAAGCATAACTTGAGCGGGTTCTGGTCACGCCGGATTACGGCTGAGCATCGTTTGGTCTACGCCATTGAAGACGGCGAAATACACGTCGTGATGTGCAGATACCATTACTGAGCAGAGCCTCAGCCCGCTTTCACTACCCGACTCACCCCCCTGACAATCATCTCCACCTCCCGCTCATCAACGGTCAGCGGCGGCAGCAGGCGAATGGTTTTGCCCCGCGTGACATTGATCAGCAAACCATGATCCCGGGCGGCGATCAGGCTCAGGTCGCGGATCGGTTGTTTTAGCTCGATGCCAATCATTAGCCCCTGACCACGGATCGCCATGACATTCGGGTTGCCCGCCAACTCGGTGCGCAATCTGTCGAGCAGACGCTCGCCCTGACGCCGGGCGTTTTCCAGCAGCCCTTGTTCTTCAACGATCTCCAGCACGGTGCAACCGACCCGGCAGGCCAACGGATTGCCACCGAAGGTGCTGCCATGGCTGCCCGGCGTAAAGAGTTCGGCCGCCTTGCCACGGGCCAGGCAAGCGCCGATGGGCACGCCGTTGCCCAGGCCTTTGGCCAGGGTCATGACGTCCGGGACGATGCCTTCGTGCTGGAACGCGAACCACTGGCCGGTGCGGCCGATACCGGTCTGGATTTCATCGAGCATCAACAGCCATGAGCGCCGGTTGCACAGTTCGCGCACGGCGCGGAGATATCCCTCTGGCGCCAGTTGCACACCGCTTTCGCCCTGGATCGGCTCCATCAGGATCGCCACGATCCGCGAACCGTGGGCCTGTTGCACCCTGTCCAGCGCGTCGAGGTCGCCGAACGGCACTTTGACGAAGTCTCCCGGCAGCTTGTTGAAACCCAGGCGTACCGCCGGACCATCGCTGGCAGACAGCGTGCCAAGGGTGCGGCCATGGAATGCGTTCTCCATGACCACCACCAGCGGCTGCTCGACGCCTTTGTGCCAGCCATGCAGCCGGGCGATTTTCAGTGCGGTTTCGTTGGCTTCGGCCCCGGAGTTGTTGAAAAACGCCCGGTCCATGCCCGCCAGGCGGGTCAGTTTCTGCGCCAGCCTTTGTTGCCAGTCGATGCTGTAGAGGTTCGAGGTGTGCAGCAGCAACCCGGCCTGTTCAACGATCGCGGCAACGATTTTCGGATGGGAGTGGCCGACGTTGGTCACCGCCACACCGGCGACCGCATCCAGGTATTCGCGACCGGCCTGATCCCACAGGCGAGTGCCCAGGCCCTTGTTGAAACTCAAGGCCAGGGGTTGGTAAGTGCTCATCAGGCAGGCGGCGGTCATGACATCAAGCTCCAGCAAGGGTCGGTGTTTTTGCAGTATGGTTAGCCACCCAAGCTGGATAAACACCGCAAAACTTCAATCATTTAAAAGCAGAGCTTGATAATGGATTTATTCCAGGCAATGAACGTTTACGTCAAAGTGGTGGAGACCGGCAGCATGACCGCCGCCGCTTTGCAGTGCGAAATGTCCACGACCATGGTCGGCAACCACCTCAAGGCCCTGGAGCAACGGCTGGGTGTGCGCCTGCTCAACCGCACAACGCGGCGCCAGCGGCTGACCGAGTTCGGCGCCGCGTATTACCAGCGCTGCCTGGAAGTGTTGGGATTGGTGGCCGATTCCGAGCGCCTGGCCGAACAGGCGCTCGACGAACCGAGCGGCACCTTGCGCATCACCGCGCCCTTGACCTTCGGCACCGAGCGCCTGGCACCGGCACTGAGTGAATTCAGCCGGCAAAACCCGCGGGTGAAACTTGATGTGGTACTGACCAACCGACGCCCGGACCTGCTGGAAAACGGTCTGGATGTGGCGTTTCGCCTCGGCGCGCTGGAGCCCTCCAACCTGATCGCCCGCCCGCTGATCGACTACACCCTGACCATGTGCGCGTCACCGCAATACCTGGCCCGTCGGGGCACACCGCAAACACCTGAAGACCTGCGACACCACGACTGCCTGTCCTTTGCCTATCCGGCCGGGGATGACTGGCAATCGGTGCAAAAGGAATGGCGCCTGGCCGGTCCCGATGGCGAAGTCAGCGTGGGGGTCAGCGGGCCGATGCTGATCAACAGTTCGGCCGGTTTGCATCAGGCGGCGCGGACCGGCATGGGCATCGTGATGATGCCCGACGCCCTGGTCGAGCAGGACCTCAAGGACGGAAAGCTGTTGGCCTTGATGCCCGATTACTGCCCGCCCAGTCGGCCGATGCACCTGGTCTATGCCCAGGATCGCCACCGTTTGCCGAAGTTGCGCCGTTTCGTCGAATTCGCCATGCAGATGTGGGGCAAGCACTGATCCGCTGACCGTCGATTCAGTGGCAGGGTTGTCCATCCCCCCTTCACTCACATCCCCGCCTTCACCAGCACCGGTTGTTCCTGATAGCGATTCGGGTACAGCTGTTTCAACTGCGCGACCTTCGGCAAATCGTTGATCACGATGTACGGATAGGTCGGATGCTCGGTCAGGAAGTCCTGATGTTCTTCCTCCGCCGGGTAAAAACCGTTGAAGGTTTCGAGTTTGGTCACGATCGGTTTGTCAAAGACATGCGCGGCGTCGAGCTGGGTGATGTAGGCCTGTGCGACCCGCTGCTGCTCAGTGCTTTTGGTAAAGAGCGCCGAGCGGTACTGGGTGCCGCTGTCCGGTCCCTGGCGATTGAGCTCGGTGGGGTTGTGCGCCACTGAAAAGTAGATTTGCAGCAAGGTGCCGTAGCTGACCTGACCGGGATCGAACGTGACTTCTACCGATTCCGCATGGCCGGTATTGCCGTTGCTGACACGCTCGTATTGCGCGGTATTGGCCGCCCCGCCCGCGTAGCCGGAGACAGCGTTTTTCACACCTTTGACATGCTGGAACACCCCCTGGACGCCCCAGAAACAGCCGCCGGCGAACACGGCGGTTTCGCTGTGGGCCTGGGTGGTTTCGTCGAGGGTCGGCGGTGGAATGATGACCGCCTTTTCGGCGCCGCCGAAGGAGAAGGCCGAGCATTGGCTGATGATGCCGGCAGCCGCCAGCCCCAACAGGGTACGGCGCCAGGTAAAGAGGGTTTTCATGGGGCGAACTCCTGAAGCGTTGAACAGTGATCAGCCGAAGGTGAAGGCGTACGCCGACGCCCCCGGATCAAGAAACTCGATGCTGAAGGTCCGGTCGGTCACACCGCCGCTCTGGCGCACCAGTTGATACAAGCGCTGGTCAGTCACGGTGCCGCTGCCGTCGGGCGCCACGTCCATGCCATGGGCATCGCCGGGGGCCTTGCCGTCGATCAGCACCTTGAAGCGCACCGGCTTGCCATCGGTGCCAGGGCTGAGCACCAAATGCAAGTCACGGGCGTGGAAGCGATAGACGATGCGACTGGCCGGTGCGCTGGCCGTGGCCCGCTCCGGGCCGACATGCCATTGGCCACCCAGACTCCAGTCGTTGAGGGTCAGTTGCGCCGGTGGGTTGTAGGCCGCCACCTGGTCCGGTGCCAGCGCGGTTTCCGGCACGAAATGCTCTGCACGCTGATAGCCGACGTAGGTTTCCGGCGACTGCACTTCGCTGTTGTCCGAGGCCATTTGCACGCCGTCGGCCTTGGCACTGATCAGCCCGTCCGCGACCTTGGCCGCGCCCGCCTCGCGCAGCAATTGCTGGATGACCCGCTCCGACTCGGCGTACTCGCCTTCGCCGAAGTGGTGATAACGAATGCGTCCCTGGGCGTCGGCAAAGTAATGCGCCGGCCAGTATTCGTTGTTGAAGGCGCGCCAGATCCTGAACTCGTTATCGATGGCCACCGGGTAGTTGATGCCCAGATCCTTCATGGCTTTGGTGACGTTGTTGATATCACGCTCGAAGGCAAACTCCGGCGCATGCACGCCTATCACCACCAGCCCCTGATCGCGATACTTCTCGGCCCAGGCTTTCACATAGGGCAACGAGCGCAGGCAGTTGATGCAGGAGTAGGTCCAGAAATCCACCAGCACCACCTTGCCTTTCAATGCCTGGGTATCGAGGGGTGGCGAGTTGAGCCATTGCACGGCGCCCTCCAGCGACGGCAGGTTGCCTTCGACCGGCAAGGTGCCCGGGGTTTTGTCGGCCACTGGCAGCGCCCCTTCGGCAGCCGGGTTTTGCGCCGTCATCACCTCGCTGTTACGTGGCGATTTGCCGGACAGTTTCTCAACCAGCGCTTGCTCGATACCGCCGGTCGATGCCGTGGAAAACCGCGCCAGAACGCCCGTATCCAGCCCCAGGGAAATCGCCGCCACACCGGCCAGCATCGCCGCGCCGAGACCGCGACGCAGCCATTCGCCCGCGCCAATGGAACGTTTCATCGCCGTGAAGACTTTGCCGCCCAACAGCAACGCCAGCGCAAGGGAACTGGCAGCACCCGCGGCGTACGCCAGCAGCAAAAAGGTGGTTTGAATGCTGGCGCCTTGCAGCGCCGCGCCGGTCAGCAACAGCCCCAGGATCGGCCCCGCGCACGGCGCCCACAGCAGGCCGGTGGCCACGCCGACCAGAAACGAAGCAGCGGGACGTGGCCGCGCATCGGCGCCCGCCGCCTCCGACAAACGGCTGCCCGCCGCCACCAACGGCCGGGTCAGGCGCTCGGCCAATTGCGGCAGCAGCAGCGTCAGACCGAACAGCGCGACGAACACCAGCGCCAGCCAGCGCCCGTACTGATTGAGCTGCACCACCCAGCCGCCGCCCACCGCCGCCAATGTGGCAACCAGCGCAAAGGTCAGTGCCATCCCTGTCAGCAGCGGCAATCCGCTTTTGACGAAGGGTTGCCCGGTGCGGGCGAAGACAAACGGCAACACCGGCAGAATGCACGGGCTGACAATCGTCAGCACACCACCGAGATAAGCCAGAACCAGCAGCCACATGGCGATTACCTGCAAAGAGTGAATGGGAGGGAATCACACCGTCTTCGGCACGAATTTCATCGCCAGGCCGTTCATGCAGTAACGCAGGCCGGTAGGTTTCGGGCCGTCATCGAAGACATGGCCCAGATGCCCGCCACAGCGCCGGCAGTGAACTTCTTCGCGAACCATGCCAAACGTACGGTCCTGGCGGGTGGCCACGGCCTTGTCCAGCGTCGCCCAGAAACTCGGCCAACCGGTGCGGCTGTCGAACTTGGTCGCCGAGGAAAACAACGGCAGGTCGCAACCGGCGCAGGCGAAAGTGCCCTCGCGGTGCTCGTTGTTCAGCGGGCTGCTGTAGGCCCGCTCGGTGCCTTCTTCGCGAAGGATTTCGTACTGCTCATCGCTCAGGATCGCGTGCCATTCGCTGTCGCTGTGGGTCACTTCGAATACCTCCGCTGCGCTGGCTTCACTGATCAAGGCGGAGCCTGTGGAAAACTTCGGCAACAGGCCGATCGCCAGGGCTGCAACCCCCAGACCGCCACTCGTTACAAGAAATTGCCGTCGTGAAAACATGCTCGCCTCCAAAAAATCCAGGGGTGTTTCATGGAACACAGCCTAGGCTTTGGGTGATCGCCAAATCCTCACGGGAAGTTAAACAATTCGTGATAACTCGGGCCCCGAAAAACCCGCACAATGCCTGTGCCACTGTAGGAGCGAGCCTGCTCGCGATGGAGGCCAACGATGACGCGGGGCACCTGACACCCCGTTGCGCCCTCAGGTTCTTCGCGAGCAGGGCTCGCTCCTACAGTAGTGGCAATACGCACAATGCGCCGAAGGATGGAAGTGGATGGAACAGACCAAACGAGTCCTCCTGGTCGAGGACGACCTGCACATCGCCGACCTGATCTGCCTGCATCTGCGTGATGAGCAGTTCGAGGTGGTGCACAGCGCCGATGGCGATGAAGGCATGCGCCTGCTGCAGCAAGGCAGCTGGGATGCACTGATCCTCGACCTGATGCTGCCCGGTGTCGACGGCCTGGAAATCTGCCGCCGCGCCCGCGCCATGGCGCGCTACACGCCGATCATCATCACCAGTGCGCGCTCCAGCGAAGTGCACCGGATTCTCGGCCTCGAACTGGGTGCCGACGACTACCTGGCCAAGCCCTTTTCCATGCTGGAACTGGTGGCCAGGGTCAAGGCGCTGCTGCGCCGGGTCGATGCCATGGCGCGCAACCTGAAGATGGATGCCGGCAGCCTGCTCACCGACGGCCTGGCCATCGACCCGATCACCCGCGAAGTGTCCCTCGACGGACGACGCCTGGACCTCACGCCCCGGGAGTTCGACTTGCTGTACTTCTTCGCCCGCCAGCCCGGCAAGGTGTTCTCGCGCATGGACCTGCTCAATGCTGTGTGGGGCTATAGCCACGAAGGCTACGAGCACACGGTCAACACCCACATCAACCGCCTGCGCGCCAAGATCGAGGCCGATCCGGCGCAACCGGTGCGCATCCTCACGGTCTGGGGCCGCGGCTACAAATTCGCCACCGGTGAGGAGCCGCAGCCATGAGGCTGACCCTGACGCAACGCCTGTCCCTGGTGTTCGCCGTGCTGCTGCTGGTGTGCTGCGGCACGTCGGCGTGGATGCAGGTGCGCTCCAACCAGATGCATGAGCAGGAGGTGGTGCAAGGGTTGTCCCGGGACCTGGCGCAGCACATCGCCCGTGACACGGTGCTGATGGACACCCAGGGCCTGATGCCCAACGCCGTGCGCGATCTGTTCAGCAAACTGATGCAGGTCAACCCCAGTGTCGAGGTGTACCTGCTCGATACCGAAGGCAAGATTGTCGGCAGCGCCGCGCCCGAAGGCCGGATCCGTCGCGAGCGGGTCGACCTGGCGCCGATCCAGCGCCTGTTGCGGGGCGATGCCCTGCCGATTCTCGGCGACGACCCGCGCAGCGTCGATGCACGCAAGGTGTTCAGCGCCGCACCGCTGAAGGTTGATGGCAAGCCGGCGGGTTATCTCTATGTGGTGCTGCTCGGTGAGGATCACGACCGCCTGGCCGAACGTGGCGCGACCAGCGCGGCGCTCAACACGGCATTGCTGTCCATCGGACTGGTGGCGCTGCTGTGCCTGATTGCCGGTCTCACGGCATTTGCCTTGATCACCCGGCCGTTGCGCCGCCTGACCGAAACCGTCAGCCAGTTCGACATCGATGGCGCTCCAGTCACACCGGCCCTGCCCGTCACGGTGGAAAAAGCCGCCAGCCACGATGAAATCGCCGTGCTCGATGCCGCGTTCCGGCAGATGCAGGCCCGCCTGGGCGAACAATGGCGCTCCTTGACCCGCCAGGATCAGGAACGCCGCGAACTGGTGGCGAACATCTCCCACGACCTGCGCACGCCGCTGGCCTCGTTGCACGGTTATCTGGAAACCCTGTCGCTCAAGGACGCCACGCTGTCCCCTGCCGACCGCCGTCGCTATCTCGGCATCGCCCTGGACCAGAGCCGCAAGGTCGGCGGTCTGGCGCAGTCGCTGCTGGAACTGGTGCGGCTGGAGCACGGCTTCGTGCAGCCGGTGCTGGAACGTTTTTCCCTGACCGACCTGGCCCAGGATATCTTCCAGAAATTCGAACTCACCGCCGAAGCTCGCAAAGTCGAACTCAAGGCCACGTTCGCGCCAAATGCCTCGGCGGCCTGCGCGGACCTCGGGTTGATCGAGCGGGTGCTGACCAACCTGTTCGACAATGCCCTGCGCCATACCCCGCCCGGTGGCGAGGTCGAACTGGGCCTGCGCCCGCAAGGGTCTTTCATCGAAGTCACGGTCAGCGATACCGGCCCCGGCATTGCCCCGGAACTGCGCGAAGGTCTGTTCCTGCGCCCGTTCAACATCGGCGGCGCACGGCGCGATGGCGGGCTGGGGCTGCGGATCGTGCACCGCATCCTGCAATTGCACGGGCGCGAGATTCAGTTGATCGATGTGCCGGGACGGGGTGCGACCTTTCGTTTTTCGTTGCCGATTGATGAGGAAACGGCAACTGCGTTGGCGGTTCGGTCGATGAACCTCAATACACCGAGGCAGGCCTGAAAAACTTTGGTGCCTGACCGGGCCCTATCGCGGACAAGCCCGCTCCCACAGGGTAAGTGGCTGTACGCAAGATCTGCGAACAACCAAAAACACTGTAGGAGCGAGCTTGCTCGCGATGGACGTTAACGATAACGCGTTCATTCTGGATGAACGCGGTGCCCTTGGGACCATCGCGAGCAAGCTCGCTCCTACAGAAAGGCAAAAACATGACCAGCCGCCCGTTGATCCGTGACAACACGGCGTCGGTCCAATAGATTAGTCGACCTGAAAAAGCCCCCGGGCTTTTTCGCCCCTATTCAAGTTCAAAGAAGTAGTGAAATTTCAATGTCCGATTCCAACACCGCTGAATCCGTAGTCACCTTGTCGTCCAAAGCGGAATACGAAAACTCCATCAATCTTTCACAACACGTACCCCAGGCGAAAACCATCAGCGAGATGGTGCTGGACGCTTTCCAGTCCACCCGCGAAAGCGACCAGATTCGCGAACTGCGCGCTGCGATCCGCCAGGCCCACGACAGCTTCGATGACGACAAGGCCTACGAACTGATGGGCCAGCTCAAGCAGCTCAAGGACGCCGAAGCGGCCGACATTGCCGCCCTGGAAGACTTGAGCAGCAAGTTCCCGATCAGCCGTATCCTGTCCAGCTTCAAGGACGATCCGGCGTTCCAGGAAATCGTCTACGGCCTGGCCCTGAAGGTGCTGAACCAGACGCATCAGGCCATCAGCAACCCGAGCGGCGGCAAGAGCAAAGCCGCCAAGGCGAAGAAAGAAGTCGAAGTGTTCACCATCAGCAAGGACGGCATCAGCGTCACCCTGCCGCTGCGCACCCCGCGTTCGCGCCTGAACGTCGACCGTGAGGCCCTGGAGTTCCTCGGTTTCACCTTCGTTGGCGAAGGCGAAGAGGCGGAACTGGAAAGCGAGACCTTCCTGGACAACAACGGCGCCGAGCAAGCGGTCAACCGCAAGAACATCATCACTGCCCTGCAGCAGCAGACCGCATTCGACGGCTACAGCATCGCCGCGCAGTAATCCAGACCCTTGTGGCGAGCACTTTCCTGTGGCGAGCGAGCTTGCTCGCGTTCGGCGGCGCAGCCGTCGTAAACCCTGTGAATTCGGTTTTTCTGAAGTAACGCGGGTGACTTGATCAGGGCGGCTTCGCCACCCAGCGGGAGCAAGCTCCCTCGCCACAGGTCAATCACTCAAGAGCCCCGCCATCCGTGCGGGGCTTTTTATTGCCCGTGATTCGGGCAAATCCGCGATTACTCTTCCAGTATCGACGCAGAACAACACTTCCCTTCACCCATGAGCACCACGGGTCCGCCTGCGGGGAGCGTCAACTCACTTTCCAGCCCAGACCTCTGTGGTGCAACTGCCGAGGTCAGCATGAACACGCCCCCCTTGTATCGCCAACTGGCCAGCCACTACCTGGACGCCATCCGCAGCGGCACCTTGAAAACCGGTGAACGCTTCCCCTCGATCCGGTTGATGATGGAAAAACACGCCGTCAGCCTGTCGACCGCCGTGCAGGTGTGCCGGGAACTGGAAGACTACGGTGTGCTGGAAGCCCGGCCGCGTTCCGGCAACTACATTCGCCAGCCCGACAGCGTGCCCAAGCCTGCCCCGATTGCCTTGGCGCCAGCACTGGATACCAGCGCGTATGTCGGCATTCATGAACAAGTCTCAACGGTGCTCAAGGCCAGTCAGCGCGCGACGATCAAGGTCAATTTCGCCAGCGCCTACTGCGCGCCGGAGCTGTATCCGCTCAAGACCTTGCAAGACAACATGATCAAGTCGCTGCGCTACGACGCCCGCCTGCTCGGCAGCGCGGGCCCGACCTGCGGCAACAGCGCATTGCGCAGCATCCTGGCCCGGCGGGCACTGGCCAGCAAGACCCACCTGGCACCCGAGCGGATCGTGATCACCAACGGCGCCACCGAAGCGATCAACCTGGCCTTGCGTGCGGTCACCCGCCCCGGTGACACCGTGGCCGTGGAGTCGCCGACGTTCTACGGCCTGCTGCAAATCCTCGAAAGCCTGAACCTGCGGGTGCTGGAAGTCCCGGCTTCAGCCCACACCGGGCTCAATCTGGCGGCCCTGCAACTGCTGCTGCAAGGCCCCGAACGGGTCAAGGCATTGATCGTCATTCCCAACCTGCAAAACCCGCTGGGCAGCATCATGCCCGACGCCAACAAGGCACGGCTGGTGAAACTGTGTGCCGAGCACAACACCGTGCTGATCGAGGACGACACCTACGGCGACCTGGTGGACACCGCGCAGCCGCTGTCCACGCTCAAACAGTGGGACCGCACCGACAGCGTGATCTATTGCGCCTCGCTGAATAAAACCCTGGCACCGGGCATGCGCCTTGGCTGGATCAGCGCCGGCAAATGGCACGACCGTGTGGAGATGCTCAAGCATACGCAGTCACGGGGGTGCGAGGCGTTATCGCAACTGGCCGTCAGCGAATTCATGCGCACACCGTCCTACGAACGTTACCTGCGCCGGTTGAGGAAAACCCTGACCGTACAACGCGAGCAAATGAGCGCAGCGATCACCCGCCAATTTCCCATCGGCACCAGCGTGACCCGTCCCCAAGGCGGCACGCTGTTATGGGTGGAATTGCCTCGCCGGCATTCATCGATGGCGTTTTTTCACGAAGCACTGAAGGTCGGCATCCAGATTTCCCCTGGGGATATCTTTTCCAATGCCGGGCGATTCGATCACTTTGTGCGCATTGGTTGCGGCGCGCCGTATTCGCCACGGATCGATGAGGCCCTGCAGACCTTGGGGCGCATCCTGAAAAATCAGGGTTAACCGCGACCCTGTGGGAGCGAGCTTGCTCGCGATGGCGGTGTGTCAGTTACATCAATGTTGGATCTGCTGCCGTCATCGCGAGCAAGCTCGCTCCCACAGATTGAGGGGTCATGAGAGAGGTGGCTGGTGCAGGCAAATGATATGAGGGTCGTCATTCCAGTGCGGAAAGCACTCGGCGATCAGCGGGTCGTGGCCGGGGATGACGTGGTCTTTGCCATCGGCCAGGCGATCGATCTCGGTGAACGCTTCAAGGGTTTGCGCCAGGTCATCGAGAATCGGAAACGGACTGCGCTCACGAATGTTGACCCACAAATGCGCGGCATCCGAGGCCAGCACGATCCAGCCGCGTTCCGTGTTCACCCGCACGACCTGACTGCCGGGCGTATGCCCGCCCACCGGGTGCAGGGTCACGCCAGGCACGACCTCGACAACACCGCTGTGCAAACGCATCCGCCCTTCGAACAGCGGCGGCAGCGCCGACATCACGTCTTCGACCTCGTAGGTTTTGTTCACCGTGCGATGGACCATTTTCGGCCCGGTGCAGAAACGCAGCTCCGCTTCCTGCAAATGCACGGTCGCCTTCGGGAACAACCCGAGGTTGCCGGCATGATCCCAATGCAAATGGGTCAGGATCAGGTGCTCGACCTGCGTCGGATCGATGTCCAGTTGCCGCAGGGATTCTTCCGGCAGGCGATACATCTGGCGATTGCGCCGGTGCGCCGTGGCCGGTTGAAAACAGGTGTCGACCACGATCACCTGCTGCTCGTTGCGGATGACCCAGAAGTAGTAATCCAGTGGCATCGGCGCATTCGGATCACCACAGCAGGCGTCGTAGAGAAAATTCTCCCTGGCGGTGCGCTGGGCATTGGCACCGACACGGATGGCGAACACTTCGTACACAGGCGTGGACATAAGCACCTCCGGGTTCAGGCGGCCGCCGTGGTTTTGAGGGTCGGACGAAAATCGAAATCGATCTGGTCGCTGATCCCCAGGTCATGGGCCAATTTATGCAGGCCACTGTAGTCACGCATGATGGCCGCGTTCTTGTTGCTCTCGCGGGTGTCGGCAATGATCAGCGCCGCATCCTCGACCCCGAGCTGCGTCAGAATCGCCTCCCACATGGAGTAGTCCTGAGCGATAAAGGCACTCAGCGCTACCGACAGGTTGCGTGCGAAAAATTCCCGCTGGGCGGGCTGCATGTTGGCGTACATGACCTTCGCCACTTCGGCCAGCACCTTGCTGTGGGCATATTCGTCACGGTTGTGCAGTTCGGCCACCCGGCGGTTCTGCGGCTGAATGGTCTGGTCGTCTGCCAGCAAGTCCAGATAGGCGTTGACGCTGATCTCGGCCACCACCGCAAAAGTGATCGCCGCCAGATCCCGCTGCCATTGCTCTGGCAGTTCTGCATGCAGGGCCTTCAGGCGCAGGTAAGTGACGGACGGCGGCAGATCCAGATCCTGATCCAGCGCCCGGTCCAGTTTGGTCCGCTCGATGGCGCGCAGGTGCATCAGCGTGTGGTAGTGCTCGTCGATCAGGGTTTGTTGCATGGCCTCGCGAAAATGCCAGTCATCCTTGCCCAGGTACTGATTGGCGATGACGCTCAGCGCCGGATTGACCACGTGTTCTTCAGCGGTGACGGTGCGCAGGTTGTAGCCGATCCAGCCCCAGGTCACCACGCTGCTCTTGAGTTCTTCGCTCAAGGCCTGGAATTTCGGATGATGGAAGAACGGCACCATGCACTCCGGGTAGTCCGGACGTGCGGGATCGAATGCCTCGTTGACGACGCCTCTATCCGGCGAACACACCGTGGCGCGCTTGGTCCAGGCCTGGTTGAGCCGCACGATCAGTTGATGATCGACCTGGGCGATCTCGATTGCTGTTTGCATGACGCGATACCTGTAAGGCGCGTACCCGCCAGGGGTACGCTAAAAGAATGTAGGGCGACGGAAAAATCAGGCCAGCCAATAGCGGGTCAGGTTGCGCGCCGGGTCAGTGTAACGACTGCGGGCGTGAATCATCCGCCAGTTATCCCAAATCAGCAGGCATCCGTCGGGAATCAGCACCGGAACGTTGTGCTCGACGAAGTACGCTTCGCCGAGCACGGCAAACCTGGCCAGCGGCGAGGTGCTGTTGGCGACCAGGGATTGCTGCAGGGCTTCTTTGGACGGGTTCACGTCACCGTAGTGAAACTGGTTGTAGCTGAAGCGGAAAATATCCCCGTCTTCCGTAGGCGTGAGGATGTACTCCCTGACCCGTCGTTGCCCCGGTTCGCCCGGTTTGGCAGTGGCGACAAATTCTACCGGCGTGTCATCCAGCCACTCACGCAGTTCCGGTTCGCTGTGCTCCAGGGACTTGAGAAACTCATAGCCATCCACCAATCCGGTATGCCCGCCGCCGCACGTGGCCTGTTTATGGCAATGCAACGCCAGATAGCGCGGCGGCGGCCCGTACACCGGCGCCTCGGTGTGCGGGCCGATGCCGTTCATGCTCTGGGAATACGGCAAGTCTTCGTAACCCGGCTTGCGGGTAATGGCAAAGGCCATCTGGCCGTTGAACTGCGGAATGATCCGACCGAACTCTTGCAAGGTGCCTACGACATCGTCGGCAAATTCGTCGGGGGTCAGTACCGTCCAGCCCACCGTCGACAGTTCTTCATGACGATGGCCGAGCGAAATGTAAGGTCGAGACGCAACAATCCCTTGATCTGACATGGTGAGATTCCTGGCAGGTGATCAGGCGTTTACGGTTGAGGTGTAGGCGGCAATGAAGTCGCGGCAGGCGCCACCCGGTCGATAGCGCTGCTCATCGATGCTCTGCACCGGAGTGATTTCGGCGGCGGTGCCGGTGAGAAAACACTCATCGAAGTCGCCAAGTTCCGTAGGCAAAATCGTGCGCTCGACCACCTGATAGTCCAGCGCTTTGGCCAACTCGATCACGGTCTGCCGGGTGATGCCGTCGAGGAAGCAATCCGGCAACGGGGTGTGCAGCGTCCGGCCTTTGACGAAAAACACATTGGCGCTGGTGGCTTCGGCAACGTGGCCGCGCCAGTCGAGCATCAGCGCATCGTGGTACCCCGTGTTCTCGGCGTCGTGCTTGCTCAGCGTGGCGATCTGGTAATGCCCGGAGGCCTTGGCCTGGAACGGGCTGCTGCTCGGCGGCGGGCGGCGCCAGCTCGCGGTTTTCAAGCGGATGCCGGCCATGCGCGCCGCCGGGTCGAAATAGCTCGGCCACTGCCAGCAAGCGATTGCCACGTGCACACGGTTGAAACGCGCCGAGGTGGAAATCATCTCACTACCGCGCCAGGCCACCGGGCGCAGATAGCCGTCGACCACCTTGTTGCGCTGCAGCAGTTCATGGCTCGCCGCTTCCAGTTCCGCCAGCTCATAGGGGATGGCAAAGTCCATCCATTGTGCCGAGCGATACAGGCGCTCGCTGTGCTCGCGCAGCTTGAAGACCTTGCCGTTGTAGACCCGCTCGCCTTCATACACGGTGCTCGCGTAATGCAGGCCATGGGTCAGCACATGCAACTGCGCCCGGGACCACTCGACGAACTCGCCGTCGAGCCAGATAACACCCTCGCGCTGATCAAACGGGATACTGCTCATATCCATATTTCCCCATTGTTCATGAATTTTCCTACGCCGTTTCCAGCAACACAGGTATCAATTCCGTCACGGCGGCGAGCTCGGCTTGAAAGAAGAACGAACGCTCGCCGAATGCCGGTTGCAGGTCGTCGAACCAGGTCACGTGCGGATCGAAGCGCGCATGGAACGTGCGCAACACCCATTGCGGATTGCGTGCCTGGAGGAACTGCAGGACGAAGACCTTTTCCCCGGCGACGGTCTCGATGCCGTTGATCAACACCTTGCCGTAGAAGGTGCTCATCGACGGCCCGCGCACCGTGCGCGCAAGCCCCGATACCGTGCGGTACGCCGCCTGAAAGATCTCGAAGGCCCGGGCCAGCGGCATTGCGAAGTAGTGGCTGGGGCCGGTGTCACGCTCGACGAACATGTAATAAGGCACGGCCCCGAGCCGCACGCCTTCGGTCCACAGCGCTGCCCAGTCGGCCGGGTTTTCGTTGATGTGGCGGATCAGCGGCGCCTGCATGCGCACCGTCGCGCCTGTCGAGCGAATGCGCTCGATGGCCTGACGGGCGATGGCCGGGCGGATCTCCACCGGGTGGTTGTAGTGCCCCATGATCGACAGGTTTTTCCCCGCCGCAACGATTCGCCGGAACAGTTCCAGCAGCTCAGGTGCATCCTTGTCGCTGACAAAACGCTGCGGCCAGTACGCCACGGACTTGGTGCCGATGCGGATGCTCTTCAGGTGTGGCAATTGCAGCAGCGGCTCGATGTAACCGGCCAGTGAACGGGTGTTCATGATCATCGGATCGCCGCCGGTAATCAGCACGTCGGTCACTTCGGTGTGCAGCCTCAGGTAACTCAGCAGTTCCTGGGACTCACGGGCGTTGAACTTGAGTTCTTCTTCGCCAATGAACTGCGCCCAGCGGAAACAGAAGGTGCAGTACGCGTGACAGGTTTGACCGGCACCGGGGAAAAACAGCACGGTCTCGCGGTATTTGTGCTGGATGCCCGGTAGGACTTTGCCGTTGAGGGTGACACCGTTGTGGGTCAACTGCCCGGCCGGATGAGGATTCATGCGCAACCAGATCGCCTCGATCCGACGCTTGATCGCCGCGCTGTCGTCCTGCTCGATCAGTTGTTTGAGCGAGGCATATTCCTCCGGCAGCAGCATGTCCTTGTGAGGAAAGGTCATGCGGAAAACCGGATCGTCGGGAATGTTGTTCCAGTCGATCAGCGTGCCCAGCACGTATTCGTTGGTGCGAAACGGCATGACCCGGGCGACCACGGTCATGGCCTCCTGCAACGCCGGCGTCAGTTTGTGCCAGTAAGGTGAGTCGCGGATGGTGCGTGAGTTATAGGGTTTGTAGCGTTCGTGCTCCGACAGTCCTTGCATGGCCGCGCTCCTGGTGATTGCCCTGAGAGTTGTTACGCAATGGCCGGCGCTTTGCGCTCTATGTCCATCCATGCCCGGACGCTGTCGCGATCCCACTGGCGGCGCACATAGGCCGAGAGCCGTGCCGGCACCGGATCGCCGTTGGCAACCAGTCGGTTGAGCATGATTGCCAGGTCGGTGTCGGCAATGCTCCAGTCACCGAACAGATGCTCGGCGCCCTCCTCCAGCAAACGGTCGGCGACGAAGAACAGGCGCTCGACAGCGGCTTGGGCATCGGCGCTCAGGGGCACATTTTTTTTACCGAAGTAGACCAGGTCAAACGGGCGCTCCTTGCGCACCACCAGCAAGTCACTGCGCAACCAGGCCTGCAGTTGACGGGCACGGGCGCGCTGCTGGATGTCCTGCGGATAGAGCTTTTTATGCCCTGGGGAAAGTTCATCGAGGTATTCGGCAATCGCCGATGATTCCGACAAGGCAAAATCTTCGTGAACCAGCGTTGGGATTTTGCATGTCAGAGAAAGATCGCGATAACTCGGCATATAGTTTTCGCGGCTTTTTAGATCCACCACAACAAGTTCAAATGAAAGTTGCTTTTCCTTGAACGCCACAAAAGCCGACATCGCAAAAGCGCTGACATAATCGGCGCCAACATACAGTTTTAGCTTCCTGTTTTCCATAGAACACTCCATTCACTGACTGCAGGGATTAACGTGCATTGGAAGTGATCGTAGTTAGTTGAATGAAGGCTGAATAGATACAGAATTTGTTCGTTTCAATCGATACAGAAAGTTGTTTTTCACCGGCAGATACGCAGCCAAAACCCCGGCAGTACCGCTGTAAAAGGCGATACCTAGGCAGGTTTTGAAAACAAAAAAAGGGAGCCAACGACGGTTGGCTCCCTCGGCTGATGCGCTGGGAAATTACGGCTGGGTAGTGATCAGGCCTTGGCTGTCGGCAAAGTTCGAGAGCAGTGCCATTTGTGGCATGTTGCTCATGTTCAGCATCGCCAGAGGCTCGTATTTGCTGGTATTGACGAACCCATGTCGGGTCCAGGCCGGCACCAGCAGCACGTCGCCGCTGCTGACCTCGACCTCGTCGGCATCGCCGAGGGTCAACACGCCGCTGCCACACTGGATAACGAACAGATGCCACCAGGAATGGGCATGACCGTTGAGCGTCACGCCGGGGTTCAGCCATTGCATGGCGATCGCCATCCCAGGCGTTACTTCACAGCCTTCAATGCTTTTGTCGTGAGCCAAAGCGACAATATCAATGTCGCTGGCTTCAAGGGCCTGACGCATACCCGCTAGTTCGGCGCCTTTCCATACCTTGGGACTTGGCGTTCTATGGTGCAGGCTTTGACGAAAATCCCTATATGAGAAAAACGCACCTTGAAAGTTATCCATTCGCACGTCCCTTCTTCTTATTTCCCATACTTTAGCGCTAAACCTTAAGTTAACGGTTCAGCACTGTAAAGTCGGGAGATAATTTATAAAGCCGATGGGCGCAAGGCTGCAATCATGTCCACTTCTATCGCGGCATTCTTGGGTAACTGATAAACACCGACTGTAGTGCGCGTATGTTTACCGGCATCGCCCAGTACATGGCTGAACACATCCGAGGCGCCATTGGCCACTTCACTCAAATCGACAAAGTCCGCCGTGGACTTCACATAGACCGTGACCCGGATCAATGACTTGATCTTGTCCAGCGAACCAATGGCATCGACGATCAACGCCAGCCCACGCATCGCACTGATGCTGGCGGCCGCTTGCGCATCGGCCATGGTGAGGTCCAGTCCAACGCGGCCGGGGTAATGGATTTTGCCGTTCATGCGCGGCACCAGGCCGCTGATGTACAGCTCATCGTGATGCCGGATCAGCGGCGCGTAGTGCCCACCTGCGGTGTTTTCGCCGTAGATGTCATAACCAAACTCTTTGGCCAGGGCGATGAAGCGTTCATCGCAGGTCATGTGCTGGATCATTGATCGAACCCTCTTGATCAGTAATGCAAAAAACGGGTGCTTGCTGGCTCAACACACGGCGGTGGCCGGTGCCAGACAAGTCACCTCAGTGCGTGACTCAATTGCCTCGGCCAGACGCAACAGCTCGTTGCTCAGTTGCCCGTAGTGTTCGTTGAACAACACGATGTGGCCGATGAATGAGAAGTTGTCCTTGACCAGCGCACTGACCGAGTCGCCGATTCGCTTGGCGTACTGCCCTTCCACCAGGTCGATATGCAGTGTGCGGGCCAGGGCCTCGATGTCAGGCGTTGCGCGCAGGATGCCGCCGCTCGGCGCCCTGAGCAGGCGAATGCCGCAGTAGCCGCGAGCCACTGGCTGGTGCTGTTCGGTCTTGCCTTCCACTGCCCAGCGCACCCAGCGCTCCCACGGATCGAAATTGACGAAGGCGCGTTTGGCCAGGTCCCAGATGTGCATGCCGCCGGGGCGCATGTTGGTTTCCACGGCGGAGGTCAGGTTGTCGCTGCGCAGGAACACTTCGTTGTGCCAGGCGCCATTGTCCTGGGACACCAAAGACGACATATGCCGACCGGCTGCCATCAAACGCGTCTGTACTTCAGCCGGAAGCGGTGCGGGTACGACTTGCTGGATCTCTGCACGATAGGCGCCTTCGGTGGTGGTCTTTTCAGTGACCCAGGTGCTGCCCGCCACACAGTCCCAGCTGTATTCGCGGGCGTTCTGCACCAGTTCTTCAAGGACGATGCCGCCTTCGCGGTAAGGTTTCAGGGCGAGCCAGGCGTCATCGCATTCCGAAGGGTGCTGGATGACACGACAGCCCCGGCTCGCGCCTTCGCACGCGGGTTTGATGAAGGCCTTGCCGCCCAGTTCGACGACGCGTTGGCGCAGTTCCGGCAGGCTTTCGACCCGCGCGGAAAACACCGGCCGGTATTCTTCGGGGGAGGTGCCGGCCGCCGCTTCGAGCCGGCGAAAGATCTGCTTGTCGAGGCCCGCCCGGGCTTCGTCGGGGGTAATGCCCGGCAGACCGAAGTGACTGGCCAGTGCGGCACCGAGCAGCACGCCACGGTCGGAGAACGGCAGCACGCCGATCAGCTTCCAGCTGTCGGCATTCAGGCACCCGACCACCAGTTCAAGGGACGCCGCCACATCTTTCTCGGCCAGCGAAGTGCTGCAGACGTGATCGGCTACCTGATCGTCATGGGGCTGAATCTTCTCGACCAGCAGGATGAGCCTGGCGTTGTAGAGCGACTTGCACAGCTCGCGCAGTTTCTGGATGTCGTGAACGCGATTGCCGTTGTAACCAACCACTACTACACATGAAGTCGTATTCATTGATGCCCCCGACCTGCAAGTGAAAACCGCAACGACGCTGACTCAGTCATGCAGCGACGCATTGGATTTACGGTTGAGCCAGTACCAGGCCAGGATCCCGCCGGCGCCGATGGCGGCGAGGACCAGCACGTTGTACGGCGCCGGCACCACTCGCATGATCAACACGGTCAGCCCGGCCCCCACACCCAGGGACACTTCCTTGACGAACATGTTGTTTTGCTTGACCGAGAAGTAATCGAGGTAGCTGAAGGCGCATTCGGCGATCGACAGCAGCGCCACCCAGATCAGCGCCCCGGCGAGGGTTTCGACGCGGAACGCGGCTGGCGAAGACAGCACGGCAAAGCCGCCGACGATGATCCCGATCACCGCCACGACCTTGAAGCGCCCGGTGCGCTCGATCAGTTTCATCACCGGCACCTGGGCGAACACCACCACGGCGCTGTTGAGAATCAGCATCAAGCCGTACCAGGCCGGCAGCTCGCCGGTCTTGAGCAGGATCGCCTGTGGCAGGATGGAGAACACCCCGAACAGCTTGATACCCATGATGATCCCGGCAATCACCCAGGGCAGTTTGTTGCCCCGGTTGCTGCCGACCTGACTGGCCGGGCGGGCGACCACCGGTTCGCTGGTGAAGGTGGCGCCGAGGGCGATCGGCAGGCACAGCAACACGAACGCCGCCGCACCGAGGAAAAACATCGTAGGCGTGAGAAGCGGCGACAGCAGGATCAAACCGGCCACCAGGCTGCCCATGTTCATGGCCACGCGGTTGTAGGCCGCGCCCTCCTTGGTCTGGGCCGCTTCGCTCTTGATCAGGTACCCGGCAATGGCAATGCCGTAGGCAAACAGGGCCGCAGCAAACATCACCATGCCTTGATTGCTGGTCAACGCCAGCAACACCAGCCCGAGGCCGGCACACAGCAGCGTAACGCTCAGGGAGCGGCGGCCAAGCACCAGTAAAGTCAGGGGCAACAGCAGCAGCAAGGCGCGATATCCGAGGGCCAGGATGCTGTTGGTGGCCGTGTCGAGCCAGACGTTGGCCTTGCCCAGCACCGCGAACAGCGAGACAGCGGTGATGATCCGGATCGTGAATAAGCGCAGGTTAATGACCGGTTTGGCCACCGCGACCGTTGTTTCGACACTCATGCAACACCTCAAGAACCGGGTGAATGCCCGCCGACAAAGGCCGACACCCAGAAAAGTCTGTAAGGGCATGGTAGTGAGAGAGGCGTGTCCTGATCAGGGCAAGTTCGTATAGAATCCAACGAACTTTACTGCCGCAGAGACCAGTAAAATGCAGGTTCAACGTGCAGTCATTGCCGCCATTGAATTCCAGCCCGGCATGCCGCTGGTGCAGCAGATCGTCGATCAACTGACCCAGGCGATCAGTACCGGTGGCCTGCCCCATGGCGCCAAGCTGCCACCGATTCGCGAACTCTCCGACTTGATGAATGTGGGCAAATCCACGGTGGTCGATGCACTGGACCGCTTGCGGGCCAAGGGGCTGGTGGTGTCACGCCAGGGTTCGGGGCATTACGTGCATCGCTCCAGCGCCGCGCTGCAAAGCGGCACCGGCCCGGACCTGCAACCCCAGGACACCCTCAGCGTGGTACGCCGCGCACTGCTGCTGGACAACGGCGCGCTGCGCCCCGGCTGCGGTTTTCTGCCGACCTCCTGGCTACCCGCCGAAGAATTGCAGAAAGCCGTGCGCAGTACCCTGCGAGCGACGTCGTTGCGCATGGGCGAGTATGGCGTGGCCGGCGGTTACTTGCCGTTGCGCCAGGCCTTGCGGGTCAAACTGGCGACCTTCGGCATCGAAGCGCCGGTGGACCAGATCATCACCACCGCCAATACCATGCAGGCCATCGACCTGCTGATGCGCCTGCTGGTCAAACCCGGCGACACCGTGCTGCTCGACGACCCTTGCTACTTCAACATGCACGCCAACCTGGCGCTGCACGGGGCCAGGGTCATCACCATCGCCCGGGATTGCGACGGCATGGACCTCGACGCGTTCGAGCAACTGCTGATTGCCCACAAACCCGTGCTGTACATGACCAACAGCACACTGCATAACCCCACCGGCCACTCGTTCAGCCCGGCCCAGGTTTACCGCCTGGTGGAGTTGAGCCACCGTTACGGTTTCCACATTGTCGAAGACGATCTGTACTGCGACATCCAGCAACGCCGCACCCCGCGCCTGGCGGCCAGCGGGCTGGACAACGTGAGTTATGTCTCCGGCTTCTCCAAAACCCTGACCGCCAACAGCCGGGTCAGTTATACCGTGCTGTCGCCGCAACTGGCGGCACGCATGGTCGCCCTGAAAATGGCCTGCGGTGGCGTGACCTCGGAACTGGCGGAACAGATCACCTGCACCATGCTCAGCGATGGCAGCTATGCCAAACATGCGCGGCGCACGGTGGATCGGCTGTATGAATCCAATAGCCGCGTGGCCAGTTGGCTGGCGCAGGCCGGGTGTTCATTGTCGTCGTTGCCGGGCGAAGGCGTGTTTATCTGGGCAAGACTGCCGGACGGCTTGCATGCCGAGCATCTGGCTCGACAAGGGCTGGAAAACAATCTCGTATTGGCGCCGGGCACGTTGCTCAGCAAAGGGCCGGATGCCAGCCATTTCCTGCGATTCAACGTGGCGCACAGCGATAGCCTGCAGGTGCGCGAGCGGTTTTTCCGGTTGCTTGATAAACAAAGTAAATAACCGTCGACCCCAAATCCTGTGGGAGCGGGCTTGCTCGCGAAGGGGCCGTAACATCCAGCATCACTGTCGCCTGACACACCGCCTTCGCGAGCAAGCCCGCTCCCACAGGGATTGCGGTGTCCAATGAGATCCCCGGCCACCAGATCGCTACGATTGCCGACCTCATCCTTGCCGGCTAACTTCGCCCCCCGTCGCTGCCAATTCAGCGACCGGGCCTGATAACCCGAGTAAGATACGGGCGCACAAGCGCCACCAATCACGATTGCCGGCGCTTTTTTGTGTCTACACACTCGTGCAATGGCGGCTGTGCGTGGGAGACCTTCGGGTCTGCCGGGTTCCTGTATCTCCGGTTTATCAGCCCGCGCATAGCTGCCACCCATTCGCCTGATAACGAACGTGGTAGCTCTCAACTTGATACGGGAGTTTTACTCATGAACGCTATTGATCAGTCTGCTACACCAGTCACGCCCCTCCACCCCCAGCCCAACAGGAGGTGAAGCCCAATGACCAATCCCCAAGACCTGAAAACCATCGGCCTCACCCCCTTCTCCTATCACGCCAACGAACCGCTGTTCCGCATCAACGCCGGTGTCCCGGTGATTGAAGCCCTCTACCACGCCTCCGACCTGCTCCACGTAGCCAAACTGCTCGCCTCAGACGCCGCCATGGTTCGCGACTCCGACCGTCACGCCTGGGCCTCACATTTTTTGCAGGACATGAGTAAGGCAATTATCGATGACGTGGTGAAGGTGCTCGATGCACCGTGTAACAACCGCGCATGAATGAAAAAACCCCGCGTTTCGTTTGAAACGCGGGGCTTTTCAGATATTCGACGATGTGATCAAACGACTGCCAGTCGATCAACCATATCCGGGAATTTCTCAACCAACCTGATCAGCAAGGCGGCCTGAGCGTTGGGCTTCGACTTTTCCTGCTCCCAGTTTCTCAGGGTGCTGGGACTGGTTCGAATTCGCTTGGCAAAAACAGCCTGGGACATGTGTAGCTTTTCCCGTAGCGCAACGATCTCTTGCGCCCCCACCTCAGGTGCAGGAATGTCCTCCACTGTCGTGTTGCGCAACGTGATCTTGCCTTCGCGTTGAGCCGCCATCTCATCAACGCCCTGCATCAACTCTGCAAACAGGTCGCGTTTTTTCATGGGGTACCTCGTTTTTTCAACTCTGTCTCTATGGCTTTCTTGAGCACCTTCTCTTGGTCGGCGGTCAAGTTCTCAAGCTCATCTTTGTCATAAATTGCAAACATCCAGAACTGGCCATCATTCATAAGCCAATAATAGATAACCCGCAAGCCACCTCGCCTACCTTTACCTCGGCGCCCGTCTGCCCAACGCAGCTTTCGAAAACCGCCTGTTCGAGGCATGACATCACCCGCTTGTGGGCTCAGCTGCATGTGCGACTGCAACGCACGATACTCATCATCCGTCAGATAATCGCCAACGGTAGAAGTGAAAGATGTGGTTTCGAAGAATACAGTTCGCATCGGAAAACTATATGCAATTTGCTTATAGTTGTGCAACCAACGAATCATCTTCCTGACGAGCAGCCCTTGCGATTTGCACCAACAAAAAGCCCCGCTCTTCTCTCGAAGGCGGGGCTTTTCTTTACAACATCCGACGCTTAAGGCGCGTACGTCAGCAGCAGCTCGGTCGGCACTTTGAAGTCCAGGGACATCATCACGCTCAACGCGGTAATGGTGAAGATCGAGAACACGAACAGCTTGCGTGCCCAGACCGTGTCATCCACTGCCTTGTAGCCGGTCCAGGCCATGTACAGCCAGTACATGCCCATGGCCGCGGCGACGGCGAGGTAGCTCATGCCGGCGTAGCCGCTGAAGGTCAGCATCAAGGTCGCCACGAGGAAGGCCAGGATGTAGATCAGGATGTGCTTCTTGGCCACCTGGATCCCGCGCTTCACTGGCAGCACCGGAATCGATGCGGCCAGGTAATCGTTGAAGCGGAAGATCGCGATGGCGTAGGAATGCGGCATCTGCCACAGGCTGAACATCACCAGCAGGGTCAGTGCGGCCATGTCGAAAGTGTTGCTCACCGCGACGTAACCGATCACCGGCGGCATGGCGCCCGACAGACTGCCCACCAGCGTGCCGTGAACCGACTTGCGCTTGAGGTACAGGCTGTAGAAGCCGACGTAGATGATGAAGCCGATGACTGCGAACAGCGCGGCCAACGGATTGGCCACCTTGTACAACAGGGCAACGCCGGCGACACCCAGGACGGTCGCATAAACCAGGGCCAGTTTCAGGGAGATCAAGCCCTGGACCAGCACCCGGTTCTTGGTGCGTTCCATCTTCAGGTCGATGTCGCGGTCGATGCAGTTGTTGAACACGCAACCGGAGGCAACCACCAGGGATGTGCCGATCATGGCGGCCAGGAAAATGGCCAGATCGACATGCCCTTTGGAGGCCAGGAAAAATCCGCCTGCCACAGAAAGCACGTTACCGAAAATGATCCCCGGTTTGGTGATTTGGATAAAGTGCTTGAGGGACATGCGGATTTACCTCACTTCGCCATCATGAACGTGTGGATGCTGAACATGATCCACAGCGACAAGCCAACCAGCAGGACAATCACGATCGCGGCAAAGACAAACGCGATCACGTTGTTACGCTGCGCAGCCGAGCGGTCCAGATGGAGGAAGTACACCAGGTGCACCAGCACCTGGATGACTGCGAACGCGACGACGATCATCAGGGTGATCGACTTCGGCAGCGTCGGGTACATCACCAGACCGAACGGGATCAGGGTCAGGATCACCGACAGGATGAAACCGATGGCGTAGGACTTGACGCTGCCGTGACCGGCGTCATCGTGGCCATGGTGGGAATGAGCTGCGTTAGCCATTTACATAGTCCCCATCAGATAAACAACGGTGAATACACAGATCCACACAACGTCCAGGAAGTGCCAGAACAGGCTCAGGCAGCTCAGACGGGTCTTGTTGGTCGCCGTCAGGCCTTTTTTCTGCACCTGGTACATCATGATCGCCATCCAGATCAGACCGCTGGTCACGTGCAGACCGTGGGTACCGACCAGGGTGAAGAACCCGGACAGGAAGCCGCTGCGGTTCGGACCGTAGCCTTCGGAGATCAGCATGTGGAACTCGTTGATCTCCATGCCGATGAAGCCGGCACCGAACAGGAAGGTCATGGCCAGCCAGCCCAGGACCTGCTTCTTGTTGCCACGGAAGAACGCCAGCATGGCGAAGCCGTAGGTGATCGAACTGAACAGCAGCAGAGCGGTTTCGCCCAGTACGTATGGCAGTTCGAAGATGTCGTGGCCCGACGGGCCACCCGCTACGTTGTTAACCAGTACCGCGTACGCCGCGAAGATCGATGCAAACAGAATGCAGTCGGTCATCAGGTAGAGCCAGAAACCGTATACGGTCATCTCGCCCGAGTCGTGGTGATGGTCATCATGCCCATGTCCATCGACATGGGTGTGTCCAGCATTGGTCACTAAGTTCGACATGGTTTAAGCCTGTTCCAACGAGGTTTCAACACGGGTGGCAGTGGCCGGGATTTTCCCTGCCGCGACCAGACGCTTGTGCTGCTCGGCTTCGATGCGCTCGATCACGTCGACCGGCACCATATAGCCTTGATCATCACGGGCCGCGTGGATCGCAAAGTAGATCACGGTGCCTGCCAGGCTAGCGATCGCCAGCCACCAGATGTGCCAGATCATCGCGAAACCGAACACGGTCAACAGCGCGCCCATGACCACACCGGTCGCGGTGTTGTTTGGCATGTGGATCGGCTCGTACTTGGCCGCAACCTTGTACGCGGTGCCGTTTTCCTTGGCTTCGGTGAACGGGTCGACAACGTCGGCTTTCGGCAGCACGGCGAAGTTGTAGAACGGAGGTGGTGACGAGGTCGACCATTCCAGGGTGTGTGCATTCCACGGGTCGCCGTGTTCGCACATGTTTTCCGGCTTGTTGCGGTCACGCACGCTGACGTACAACTGGATCAGCTGGCAAGCGATACCCACGGCGATCATCACCGCACCGAACATGGCGACGTACAGGTACGGCACCCACTCAGGGTTGGTGGTGGCGTTCAGGCGACGGGTCATGCCCATGAAGCCCAGTGCATAGAGCGGCATGAACGCGACGAAGAAGCCGCTGATCCAGAACCAGAACGCTGCCTTGCCCCAACCTTCGTGCAGCTTGAAGCCGAACGCTTTAGGGAAGTAGAAGCCGAAGCCGGCGATGTAACCGAATACCGCACCGCCGATGATCACGTTGTGGAAGTGCGCGATCACGAACAGGCTGTTGTGCAGAACGAAGTCGGCACCCGGGATGGCCAGCAGTACGCCGGTCATGCCGCCGATGGCGAAGGTCACCATGAAGCCCAGGGTCCACAGAACCTGGCTGGTGAAGCGCAGACGGCCCTGGTAGATGGTGAACAGCCAGTTAAACAGTTTCACACCCGTCGGGATGGAAATCAGCATCGTTGCCAGACCGAAGAAGGCGTTGACGCTGGCACCCGAACCCATGGTGAAGAAGTGGTGCAGCCAAACCATGAAGCCCAGGATCGAGATCGCGCCCGAAGCGTAGATCATCGAGTGGTGGCCGAACAGTTTCTTGCCGGTGAAGGTCGAGATGACTTCGGAGAAGATACCGAATGCCGGCAGGATCAGGATGTACACCTCAGGGTGACCCCAAGCCCAGAACAGGTTGACGTACATCATCGGATTGCCACCAAGTTCATTGGTGAAAATGTGGAAATCCATGTAACGGTCAAGCGTCAGCAGCGCCAGGGTAGCGGTCAGGATCGGGAACGAAGCCACGATCAGGACGTTGGCCCAGGTGCAGGTCCAGGTGAAGATCGGCATGTCCATCAGCTTCATGCCAGGGGTACGCATTTTCAGCACGGTGGCCAGGAAGTTGACCCCCGTCAGCGTTGTCCCCAGACCCGATAGCTGTAGCGCCCAGATGTAGTAATCCATCCCCACGCCAGGGCTGTATTGCAGGCCCGACAGCGGCGGATAGGCAACCCAGCCGGTCTTGGCGAATTCGCCGACGCCCAGGGACAGGTTGATCAGCACCACGCCGGAAACCAGCAGCCAGAAGCTCAGGGAGTTCAGGAACGGGAAGGCAACGTCACGCGCGCCGATCTGCAGCGGCACTGCAAGGTTCATCAGGCCAGTGAAGAATGGCATCGCCATGAAGATGATCATGATCACACCGTGGGCGGTGAAGATCTGGTCATAGTGTTCAGGTGGCAGGTAGCCAGGCGAACCCTCGGTGGCCATGGCCAACTGGGTACGCATCATGATGGCGTCGGCAAAGCCGCGCAGCAGCATGACCATGGCGACGATGATGTACATCACGCCGATTTTCTTGTGGTCGACCGACGTCAGCCACTCGGTCCACAGGTAGGTCCACTTCTTGAAGTAGGTGATTGCAGCGAACAACGCCAGACCACCGAGCGCGATCATGGAGATGGTCACCATGACAATCGGCTCGTGGAACGGGATCGCTTCCCAACTTAATTTACCAAACATCGTTTACTCCTCTGCCCCGGCAGCTGAATGCGAGTTCATGTCCGTAGCGGCCACTTCTTTCTCTTCTTTCTCGTGGTGCACCTTAGGACCCGGTTTCATGCCTTCGTACTTGTCGACGATGGTCTGGAACAGGTTCGGCGTCACCGAGGAGTAGAGCTCGACTGGGTTGTTCTGGCTTGGCTTGGAAAGGGCTGCGTATTCAGCTTGTTCAAGCTGTTTAGGTGCCTTTTTGACTTCGCTTACCCAGGCGTCGAATTCTTCCTGGGTCGTTGCGATCGCTTTGAATTTCATGCCGGTGAAACCAGCGCCGCTGTAGTTGGCGGAGATACCGTCCATTTCAGCGTTCTCGTTGGCGATCAGGTGCAGCTTGGTCTGCATGCCCGCCATCGCGTAGATCTGGCCGCCCAGAGCAGGGATGAAGAACGAGTTCATCACGGCGTCGGAAGTGATCTTGAAGTTGACCGGGGTGTGCGCCGGGAACACGATCTTGTTGACCGTGGCGATGCCTTGTTCCGGGTAGATGAACAGCCACTTCCAGTCCAGCGCGACCACTTCGATGGTCACCGGCTTGACGTCCGATTCCAGCGGCTTGTACGGATCCAGGGCGTGGGTCGACTTGTAGGTGACGTAACCCAGGGCAATGATGATCAGCACTGGAACAGCCCACACCGCGATCTCGATCTTGGTGGAGTGGTTCCATTTCGGGGTGTAGGTGGCGTTGGTGTTGGAGGCGCGGTATTTCCAGGCGAACAGGAAGGTCATGACGATGACCGGAACCACGACCAACAGCATCAGCAGCGTTGCGGTGATGATCAGGTTTCGCTCGTCCAGACCAACCTGGCCCTTGGGATTGAGCAAGGTCATGTTGCAGCCTGACAGCAGCAACGTGCCGATCAGCGGCAATAAGCCTAGTAGTCTGGGGTACCTGTTTTTACTCATCTCACGACCTCTAAAGCAGCTTGCGCAATGCAGTTGGGTTTTGATCGCCAACACTTCACCCTGCCAAGGGTTGGCATTTTTCTTGGATTGAATAAGGGCATGCCCGTCGTGCGTCAGACGCTTTTCGACAAATCCTGGGCCTGCGGTGAGTTCTTATTCGAATTCGTGGTCAAAGGCCTTGTTACAGACCAATTCCATTTGGTGCGGGTAGTTGGAGACTCCGACACCTGGGCATCGCATGAAGCCACCAGACTTCTCGACACCCTGTTTCTGCTCACGCCTGGTTAAGATTTGAGCAGTGCCGGGGGAATTCAGTGCGGGCGATTGTAGATATGTAACGTTTCATAAACCATGTCTCATCCCGAAATAATTTTTATCCGAACCGGCAACAATCATTAACCGTTTTCGCAAAAGTGGCGCATCTTATCGAAATTAATTCTCAACAAAAACACCAAAATTAGTAGGTCTTCCGCCCACAGTTCAGACAGTATCGGTTCCCTCTTCACTGCCCTTGACCTTGCCCTAGGCCCGATATGACGGGGCTCTGGCTATTCGCCAGACCGTGTTAAAACTGCCTGCTTGCGTTCGGAACGGAAAAACCGGAAGCCTGCAATACAGCCCAATTTCGTTACGTTTCCATGCACCAATCCGGCCTCCTCGAACGCCCTGCGACACCGGCTCTGTGACAACATGTCGCACATGTGTCGCACCCTCGACTGCCCTGCATCACGGTCTTTTTATCTGGCCTCCGAACTGTGCTCGGCAAGACAAAAAAAGCCCCGGTCCTCTCTGCGAGGAACGGGGCTTTTTTGTCCGACAATGCGTGGCGGCAGATGACCTCAGCGCAGCGCTTTGCGGTTACGCGACGTCAGCAATGGCACCAGCACCACGATCAGCACGAAGGCGACCAGCGCCCACTGCGCCAGCGACAGACCAAGGATCGGCGGGTATGGCGTGGAACAGAAGCCATCGACCTGGAAGCCCAGCGGGAAGATCTTCGCCAGCGGCAACCCATCGACAATCGGTTGCAGCACATCGATGCCGCAGCTGACCGCCGGATAGAACTGCGTATAGACGTGATGCCCGGCAACGCCTGCACCTGCCAGCGCGCAAATCACCACCAGGGTTTCGAACACCGTGATGCTGCGGCGGGTGCTCATGGCCGCGCCGATGAAGGCGAAGATCGCGATCAGCAGCAACGCATAACGTTGCAGGATGCACAGCGGGCAAGGCGCCTCGCCCAGAACAATTTGCATGTACAACGCGCCGCCGATCAGCGCCAGGCAAATGATGCCCAACAACACCAGGTAGCGCCGTTCACGCCCCAACCGCATGGATTCATCGCTCATCGCGTTTCCCTTCAAAATTTCGAGTGCCCGCCAGTCTACACGCTGACCCGGACCTTTGAGAGTCTGGAGCGTGTCGGGGGATTCGGGGGGAATAGACGACAAGGCGGTTAAGCAGGGATTAACTTTCTGACTTTTTTCAGTTCAAGACCGAGGGAAGCAATCGCGGGCAAGCCACGCTCCCACAGGTTTGCGTCGTTCACATCAATTTGGATCGACATAAATCCCTGTGGGAGCGTGGCTTGCCCGCGATGAAGGCGACGCGGTGAGGCTGACCCACCGCGCCAGAGCCTTACTCCAGTGCCGCTGCCGGCCCGAAGAACTCGTAACGGCATTGCTTCTCCGGTACGCCCAGCGCCTTGAGGTGGCGTTTCATCGCGGCCATGAAGCCTTTCGGCCCCAGGAAGTAAGCGTCCAGGTCACGCTGCTCCGGCAGCCATGCGTTCAACTGCTGCTGGCTCAACAAACCAACCTTGTGCGCCGCCGGGCTCACACCGTCATCTTCGGCGTAGCAGTAGAACCGCTTGAGTTGCGGGTGACGCTCGGCCAGGCCGTCGATCCAGTCGCGGAAGGCATGCACACTGCCATTGCGCGCGCAGTGGATGAAATGCACCGGCCGCCGGGTCTCCAGCGCCGCTTCGAGCATCGCCAGGGTCGGGGTAATGCCGACGCCACCACTGATCAGCACCAGCGGCTTGTCGCTGGCGCTCAGGGTGAATTCGCCCCGATGGCGGGAACAACTGGATGCTGGCTCCGACATGCAACTGGTCATGCAGGTAGTTGGAAACGCGACCACCGGCTTCACGCTTGACGCTGATGCGGTACTGGCCTTTGTTCGCCAGCGCCGACAGCGAGTAGTTACGACGAACCTCTTCACCGTCGAGGATCAGTTTCATGCCGATGTACTGGCCGGGTTCCGCCACCAGGATCGGGCCTTTGTCCGCGGGTTCGAAGTAGAACGAGGTGATCTCTGCACTCTCCTCGACCTTTTCGGCCACGATGAACTCCCGCGCCCCGCGCCAGCCACCGTGGGCCTGCTCCTTCTGGTCGTAGATGCTGGTTTCGGCACCGATCAGAATGTCCGCCAGCTGGCCGTAAGCCGCGCCCCAGGCCGCGATCACTTCAGGGGTGGCGATCTCTTCGCCCAGCACTTCGGCGATGGCCCGTAGCAGGCAGGTGCCGACAATCGGATAGTGTTCCGGCAGGATCTGCAGGGCCACGTGCTTGTTGATGATCTTGGCCACCAGGTCGCCCAACTGGTCGAGTTGGTCGATATGGCGCGCATACATCAATACGCCGTTGGCCAGGGCACGCGGCTGATCACCGCTGGCCTGGTGGGCCTGGTTGAACAGCGGGCGGACTTCCGGGTATTCGGAGAGCATCATGCGGTAGAAGTGCGTGATCAGCGCTTCGCCACCGCTTTCGAGCAGCGGTACGGTGGATTTGACGATGGCACGGTCTTGAACGCTCAGCATAAGGTGACTCCTGGTCTTCTCGGGTTGCTAACGGATTACCCTATGCTTATCAGCTTCCATGCCAACTATTTAATCGTTATAAATCAATAAGTTGAAAACTTAATAGTCATTTCGACACAGCCTGCCTTATAGTCATACCGACTACATGGAGTCACTATGACTGCAAAACCCCTGCTCACTGCCTTGCTGCCCCTGGTCTCCGACCTGTCCCGCGAACTGCCCGAGGGCGAGCGTTATCGCCGTCTGCTGGAAGCCATGCGCGCCCTGCTGCCGTGCGACGCCGCCGCCCTGCTGCGCCTTGATGGTGAATGGCTGGTGCCGCTGGCCGTCGACGGCTTGAGCACCGACACCCTCGGTCGGCGCTTCAAGGTCAGCGAGCACCCGCGTTTCGAAGCGCTGCTCAGCGGCCCCGGCCCGACCCGTTTCGCTGCCGATAGCGACTTGCCTGACCCCTATGACGGTCTGGTCGACGGCTTGGATGATCATCTGGAAGTCCACGACTGCATGGGTTGCCCCTTGTTCATCGACGAGCGGCCATGGGGTCTGCTGACCCTCGACGCCCTCGATCCGGAGCGCTTCGAGCCCATCGAACTGGACGCCCTGCAAGCCTTCGCCAGCCTCGCGGCCGCCACGGTCAACGCCGCCGAACGCATCGAGCGGTTGAACAACCGGGTCGAAGATGAACATCAGCGCGCCGAGGTCTACCGCCAGGCCAGCGGCCAGCAGAGTCGCGAGATGATTGGCCAGAGCAAGGCCCACAAACGCCTGGTTGAAGAAATCAGCCTGGTGGGCGGCAGCGACCTGACCGTGTTGATCACCGGCGAAACCGGGGTCGGCAAGGAGTTGGTGGCCCAGGCCATCCACGCCGCCTCGCCCCGTGCCGACAAACCGATCATCAGCCTCAACTGCGCCGCGTTGCCCGACACACTGGTGGAAAGCGAGTTGTTCGGCCATGTCCGCGGCGCCTTTACCGGGGCGATGAACGACCGTCGTGGCAAGTTCGAACTGGCCAATGGCGGCACGCTGTTTCTCGATGAAGTCGGTGAGTTGTCGCTGACCGTGCAGGCCAAGTTGTTGCGGGTGTTGCAGAGCGGTCAACTGCAGCGACTGGGTTCTGACCAGGAGCATCAGGTCGACGTGCGCCTGATCGCGGCGACCAACCGCGACCTCGCTGAAGAAGTGCGCAGCGGCCGTTACCGCGCCGACTTCTACCATCGCCTCAGCGTTTACCCGCTGCTGGTGCCGGCCCTGCGCGATCGCGGGCGCGATGTGCTGCTGCTCAGCGGTTACTTCCTGGAGCAGAACCGCTCGCGCATGGGCCTCAACAGCCTGCGCCTGAACAGCGACGCCCAGGCCGCGCTATTGGCCTACGACTGGCCCGGCAACGTGCGCGAGCTTGAACATCTGATCGGCCGCAGCGCCTTGAAAGCCCTGGGCAATTGCAAGGAACGGCCGAAGATTCTCAGCCTGAGCGCCGCCGACCTGGACTTGCCCAGTGCCAGCATTGAAGCCGCTACCGAGCAGCCCGCTGCCACCGTCACCCAGGTGGTGACCGGCGACTTGCGCGAGGCGACCGAAAACTATCAGCGCCAGTTGATCGGTGCGTGCCTGGAACGGCACAACAACAACTGGGCAAGCGCAGCCCGTGAACTAGGCCTGGATCGGGCGAATCTTGGGCGGATGGCCAAGAGGCTGGGGATGAAGTGACCCGGCATTGAATGGTGTGAGTTGTTTTTTGTAGGAGCCGGCTTGCCGGCGATAGCGTCCTTAAGGGCGCCTTCGCCAGCAAGCCGGCTCCTACAGTTCGAATCACCATTTGGTGGGCAATGGAGGCATTTGCCCTAAAGCCTGCCCCTATCAAGTCGATAACCCGGCATCGATAGCTTTTGGCGATTGCTTACTCGCCCATCACCTTTTTCCACAGAAGGTTTTTATGTCCACCACCAAAGCCCGCGCAGACTCACTTTCGCTTCTGCTGTTTACCTTGCGCAGCGGCAAGCTGATGGCGATCAACCTGCTCAAGGTCAGTGAAATCATTCCCTGCCCGCCGCTGACCCGGCTGCCGGAGTCGCACCCCCACGTCAAAGGCATCGCCACCCTGCGCGGTGCCTCGCTGTCGGTGATCGACCTCAGCCGCGCCATCGGCGAGCGGCCACTGGAAGACCCGAACGGCGGCTGCCTGATCGTCACTGACGTCAGTCGCTCCAAGCAGGGCCTGCACGTGCAGGCAGTGAGCAAGATCGTCCATTGCCTGACCACCGACATCCGCCCGCCGCCCTTCGGCTCCGGTGGTTTGCGTGCCTACATCACCGGCGTGACGTCGGTCGATGGCACCCTGGTACAGGTGCTGGACATCGAAAAAGTCATCCACGCCATCGCCCCGGCACAAATCGAAATGGCGCCGACCGAACTGAGCATGGAAGACGCCGAACTGCTCGGCAACGCGCGCATCCTGGTGGTCGACGACAGCCAGGTCGCCCTGCAGCAATCGGTGCACACCCTGCGTAACCTTGGCCTGCAATGCCATACGGCCCGCAGCGCCAAGGAAGCCATCGACTGCCTGCTGGACCTGCAAGGCACCGCGCAGCAGATCAACCTGATTGTCTCGGACATCGAAATGTCCGAGATGGACGGCTACGCCTTCACCCGCACGCTGCGGGAAACCCCGGATTTCGCGCATCTTTATGTATTGCTGCACACGTCGCTGGACAGTGCGATGAATGCAGAGAAAGCACGACTGGCCGGGGCGAACGCGGTGCTGACCAAATTCTCTTCGCCGGAATTGACCCAGTGCCTGATCACTGCGGCCAAGGCGGTTGCCGAACAGGGTTATTGAGTGTTGAGCGAAGATTTCTGCTGGCTGATGCGGCGCAACCTCTCTGTCGTCGTGCCGCCCCCCGATTGGCCAGCCGGCCTGCAATTGAGCGAATACCGCCCCGAACTGGGTGCCGCCGTGCACCGGTTGATGGAGTTCGGTTATCTCGACGGCGGTGGGCGCGTAGCCGCGCTGGACATGTGGCAACGGCAGTTCGAAACCGATCCGGAATATGACCCGAGCCTGTGCTTCATTGCCTGGGATGCCGAAGGCGTGGTGGGTGTGTGTCAGTGCTGGACCAGTGCTTTTATCAAGAACCTGGTGGTGCACCCGCGGTTTCAGGGCAAAGGGCTAGGGCGTGCGTTGTTGCTGCAGGCGTTCAAGGTGTTCCAGCAGCGACGCGAAGGATTTGTGGATTTGAAGGTGCGGGAAGACAATCATCGGGCGCGACGGTTATATGAAAGCGTGGGGATGCGCGCAGTCCGCCGAGAGCCGGTTCCGCTCTGATAGGCCGCCTTCGCGGGCAAGCCCGCTCCCACAGTGAACGAGTGCAGCCACAAACTCTGTGCACGACAAATAACCTGTGGAAGTGGCGGTGCGACGATTCGACTTGCCCGCGAAGAGGCCTGCACAACCTCCCCAAAACCGTCAGGCATACTTCTCCCTTGGCCATTGCATATCCAAGGACACCGGAACCATGAAAGTAGCAACCCTGACTTTTCTCTGCCTCACCGCCCTCGCCACCCAGGCCCACGCCTCAAGCCCTGATGCCTGGGCCACCTACGATAAAGCCGTACTCGCCAGTTGCACCAAGGCCAGCGGTCTGAAGGATGCCAAACCCGTGGGCAACGCCGCGCAGTTCGATGACCGGGTCGGCTACACCGCACTCCTGCTCCAGGGCCAGTACCCGCAAAAGCACATGAAAGGTGCACAAGGCACCGAGCTGTGCCTCTACAACAAAAAGGGCAAGACCGCGTACGTTACCGAATGGGACTCCATCCGCCCTACCGGCAAGGCAAACTGAGTGGCGCATTATTTGCTTGGATAGCGGCTTTTACGGCGGCATTCTGTCGCCGTTTCATGCCCTGTAATACGAATACACGTTCAATGAATACGACGTTTTCCTGCGTAGGCTGCGGCAAATGCTGCAACGACCACCATGTGCCCCTGACCTTGAGCGAAGCCCGGATGTGGGCAGCCGACGGTGGTCAGGTGATCGTGCTGGTGGAAGCGTTTCTGGATAACGGCCTGGGTCTGCCGGCGCAACAACGGGAACACGCCGAACGCCGCTCGGTGGCGGTGCGCAGTGGCGAATCCGAGGTGTACGTGGCCATCACCTTCGCCGCCTACAATGTCGGCCCCTGCCGAAATCTTGACGACGACAATCTCTGCCGCATCTACGAACGCCGGCCATTGGTATGTCGCATCTATCCGATGGAAATAAATCCGCACATTACGCTGAACACTGCCATCAAGGAGTGCCCGCCAGAGTCATGGGAAGCAGGGCCGGACCTGATCGTCGGCGGCAATCTGGTCGATCAGGAACTGATGCAATTGATTCAGCACTCGCGCCAGGCGGATCGCGATGATATTCAGACCAAGGATGCGATTTGCGCCTTGCTGGACATTCGCACGACGGCCCTGAAGGGCGACGGGTTTACCGCTTATCTGCCGAATATGGCGGAGTTCGCCAGAGTCATCGACGAACTGACCGGGCAAACTCTGCCTGAGTGGGTCAGCGAATGGCAGTTTCATGTGTCGGGCGACGATATCGCCGGGCAAGTAATGGCGGCTGGCGCACAGGTGACGACGGATGTGCCGGTGAACTATGCGTTTATTTCGTTGCGGGTGGCCTGATCCGGGAATGGCGATGTTTGTGCCGGCCCCTTCGCGAGCAAGCCCGCTCCCACATTTGCTCGCACTCTCATGAAAGAACGCAGATCCCTTGTGGGAGCGGGCTTGCTCGCGAAGACGGCAGATCAGGCACCGCAGAGCTAAAAGCTCAGCGCTTACCCATCGACCGGCGAGTCCCCGGGGGCGCCATGCCCGGGGTCTTGGTATGGCCGTTCTTGGCGCCGTTCTTGTACCACGGCTGGTTCGAGCCCTTGGCGGCCGCCAGCTCACCCGGCTTGAACGGGAATTTGAAGGCCGGGATCCCGGCCTTGGTTTCGCTGTCGGCGCTGGAGTCGACGCTGTCTGGCAGCTCTGCCTGTACGTCGCTCAAAGCGTCGGCTACCGGCGGTTGTTTCGGGGATGTCATGAAAGCTCCGGGTGGTGCGCAAATTGTCGGGCCCAGTGAGCGAGCCGCGAAAGGTCGCAGTATAACTGGATGACGCCCGGCAAGCTGCAAGCTTGCAACGACCGCTGGGCGACTCGCACAAATCCCGCGAAGAATGTTAGCGTGCTCACCATTATCTCCGCCCGACGAGCCCGCCTCCCATGAAAAAGACTGTCCTGGCTTTCAGCCGCGTCACCCCGCAAATGGTCGAACGCCTGCAACAGGATTTCGATGTCATCGTGCCGAATCCGAAAAACGGCGACATCAGCGCCCAGTTCAACGAAGCCCTGCCCCACGCCCACGGCCTGATCGGCGTCGGTCGCAAACTCGGCCGCGCCCAACTGGAAAACGCCGCCAGACTGGAGGTGGTGTCCAGCGTCTCGGTGGGCTACGACAACTATGACGTAGCCTATTTCAATGAACGCGGGATCATGCTGACCAACACGCCGGATGTGCTGACCGAAAGCACCGCCGACCTGGCGTTTGCGCTGCTGATGAGCAGCGCGCGCCGCGTCGCCGAACTGGATGCCTGGACCAAGGCCGGGCAATGGCAGGCCACCGTCGGTGCTCAGCTGTTCGGTTGCGATGTGCACGGCAAGACCCTGGGTATTGTCGGCATGGGCAATATCGGTGCGGCCATCGCCCGGCGCGGTCGACTGGGGTTCAACATGCCGGTCATCTACAGCGGCAACAGCCGCAAGACCGAACTGGAACAGGAACTCGGCGCACAGTTTCGCAGCCTTGATCAACTGCTGGCCGAGGCCGACTTCGTCTGCCTGGTGGTGCCGCTCAGCGAGAAGACCAGACACCTCATCAGCCATCGCGAACTGGCGCTGATGAAACCGAGCGCCATATTGGTGAACATCGCCCGTGGCCCGGTGGTGGATGAACCGGCGCTGATCGAAGCCCTGCAAAACAACCGCATTCGTGGTGCCGGGCTGGACGTGTACGAAAAAGAACCGCTGGCCGAGTCGCCACTGTTCCAGCTGAAAAACGCCGTGACCTTGCCGCACATCGGCTCGGCCACCCACGAGACCCGTGATGCAATGGCCAATCGTGCCCTGGCCAACTTGCGCAGTGCCCTGTTGGGCGAGCGACCGCAGGACCTGGTCAACCCACAAGTTTGGAAAGGCTGATAGACCCCGGGTACGTCTACGCAGATGTACCCATCTATTAAAAACTTGAATAAGCTTTCCAATCCCTCCCGCACTTCATCGAACAATCAATCGAAACAACCTGCAACGTAAGGCCTTCACCAACTTGCGACTACCGAATATAGACTCCGACCAAGACAAATGCACTAACCATGCACTCGGAGAACAACCACATGCACAAAAACACGACCGCAGACATAATAAGACGAAGCAAACTAACCATTGTATTACTGGCGGCATTATTCGGAATCGTAACCCTCATCAACAACTTCACCGACTATACGGCATACGCCGAATACATCGGCAGAATCATCAGCATGAGCGCGACCGAAGGCAATGAATCCAGGCGCTACCGGGCGATCGATTCCAATCTTTTCCATCACCGTTTCTACTGGGCGATAATAACACTGGAGACCATATTCACCTTGAGCTGCCTGATTGCAACTTATCAGCTCTATCGAAAGCTCGATGCGCCGTGCAATGAGTTTCATGAAGCCAAAAAATTCGCCATCATTGGTTTAACCACCGCAATTTTTGCTTACCAGATGTTATACGTAACCATACTCAATGAATGGTTCGACTTGGAGTATTCCGCTCAACGCAATGCTTTTGACTGGGCACAAAACAATATTGAATATATGTTTCTCGGCCTGATCTACCTGGTAGCGGTAAAGGATAGTTGAACGGTATGCGGTTCATGCCAGTTTGCTTGACACCGGGCTGGCGCTCGCCCTGGCCTTGCGAAACACCAGCACGTTACCCAGCATCACCATCACCAGCCCCACCAAAGCCGGTGCCGTCCATTGATAGCCCTCGGCGAACGCTGACACATTGAGCGCCACCACCGGAAACAGCACCGTGCAATACGCAGCACGCTCAGGCCCCATGCGACCGACCAGCGTCAGGTAAGCGGTAAAACCGATCACCGACCCCGGGATCACCAGGTACAACAGTGACCCGATGTAACGTGCGCTCATTTCCATGTCGAAGGGAATGCCTTTGACCAGGCACCATACCGAGAGCATCGCCGCCCCATACGCCATGCCCCAGGCATTGGTGGTCAGCGGCTTGAGACCGGCCTTCTGCTGCAGGCTTGAGAGCATGTTGCCCGCCGAGAAACACAAGGTGCCGCACAGGGCCAGGCCGAGGCCGAGCAGCGTTTCCGGGCTGGCGGTATGCCCGGCCAGTTCAGGCCAGAACAGCAGACCCAGCCCAAGCAGGCCCAGCGCACCGCCCGTCAGCACATTGCGGGCGATTTTCTGACCGAAGAACACCCGCGCGTTAAAGGCATTCCACAGGGTGGCGGTGGAAAACACCACGGCCACCAGACCGCTGGGGATCCACTGGCTCGCGGTGAGGAAGCACATGAAATTGACGCAGAACAGGCACAAGCCCTGAGCCAGGCAGATCAGGTGCCCGCGACGGTTCATCACTTGCAGGCGTTTGCTGAGCAGCAAGATCACGAACAGCACCAGCGCAGCGAGGCCGAAGCGATAGACGATCGACACGGGAATGGCCACCACGCCCAGTTGCCACTTCAAGGCAATCCAGGTGGTGCCCCAGATCAGCACGGTCAGCAAGTACAAAGAAAGGTTCATGACAAAAGCTCCTCGATTGGAGCCCAGTGTCCGGCGCCACGCCTGGGCGCACTTGCATAAACTTGCGCTTTTGTCTGGCGACAGGCTGGCAGGCGCATGTCTACGGAGTAGGATGCAAGGCGTTGGATGCAGGTGTTAGAGAGCAACGATCATGGCTGCACTGGATACCCTACAAGTCTTTCAAGCCCTCAACCGCTCGCCGAATGCTCGCCTCGAGCACAGCGCCGAGCTCGGTGATGGCTTGTCTGCGGCCTTGTGGAGCAATCACCACGATGCCCAGGAATACGAAGCGCCCAGCCACCACACCTTGTCCTGTTATCTCGCCGGCGGTACCGGCACCTTTCGCCGCGACCAGCCCGGCAACAAGGGGGGACCGGACAAACTGTGCATCCTGCCGGCCGATCACCAGTCAGGCTGGGTGATCAATGGCGACATTCGCCTGGCACACCTGTATTTCAGCCCCGAACAATTTGCCCTCGGCTGCGTCACCCTGCTCGATCGCGAACCACGGGAAATGCAGCTGCGCGAACAGACCTTTCTCGATGATCCGCAACAGGCGCTGCGCTTTCGGCGGTTGATCGCCTTGAACTGGGACGAGCCGGGCGAGCGTCTGCTCACCAGCAGCCTGGCTCACGAACTGCTGAGCCACGCCCTGCTCAGCCAGGTGAATGTGCGTCAGGGCCTGCGCCTTAAAGGTGGGTTGGCCGCGCATCAGCGCCGGCATCTGGTGGAGTTCATCGACAGCCATCTGGACGAGGCCATCAGCCTCGGTCAGTTGGCGGCGTTGTGCGCGTTGTCGGAATACCACTTCGCACGGATGTTTCGCGAGAGCTTCGGCTTGCCGCCCCACCAGTACCTGCTGGCGCGGCGCCTTGACCGGGCGCGGGCGTTACTGCGCACGACCTCGCAGCCACTGGGGGAGATTGCCCTGGCTTGCGGCTTTTCCAGTGCCAGCCACTTCACCAACCGCTTTCGCCAGGCCCTGGGCGGAACGCCCGGTGAGTATCGACAGGCGTTTTTGCGCTAGTCCCGATTTTTTATCGCCTGTACGGCCGCCTTCGCGGGCAAGCCCGCTCCCACAGGTTCAGTGCAGTCCTTTGTGGGAGCGAGCCTGCTCGCGAAGAACGATGACGCAGTCTGTCCTCAGAACTCCAGCGTGCTGGACAGTGAAATCTGCCGCGAATCGCCCATCGACACAAAGAACCGGCTCGCCGCCGAGGTGTAGTAGGTGCGGTCAAACAGGTTCTTCACGTTGAGCTGGAACTTGACCTTCTGTCCTTCGACCCTGGTGTCGTAAGTGGCGAACGCATCGGCCACGGTGTAGCTCGGCAACTCGAAATCATTCACGGCATTACCTTCCCTTTCACCTACGTAACGCGCCCCGGCACCGACCCGCAACTGATCGCCGCCAACAAGGGTGCCAAAGTCGTAGACCGCCGACAGCGAGCCGCTGTTCTTCGCCACGTTTTGCAGTTGATTGCCTTTATAAACCGGGTCTTCGGTGACTTCGGCATCGGTGTAGGCGTAGCTGCCGATCATGCTCCAGCGATCGGTGAGCTGACCGCTCAAGTCCACTTCCAGGCCACGGGAACGCACTTCGCCGGCAGCGCTGTAAATCGTGGTCGGGCCTTCGGCGTTGGCCACCAGCACGTTGCGTTTCTTGATGTCGAACAGCGCAATGTTGCCGGTGACGCGCCCCGGCAGATCAAGCTTGGCGCCCAGCTCCCAGGACTTGGCCTCTTCCGGCGCAATGCTGCCGTCAAGTACGGTACTGCTGCCGCTCAACGGCGCGATGGTCGAGTTGGGTTTGAACGACTCGGTGTAGCTGCCGTAGAACGACAAGGCATCGGTGTACTTGTACACCAGGCCAGCACGCGGCACCCATTTCTGCCCGTTACTGTCGGTGTTGGCGTGGAACGGCACGCCTTTGCCGGCATATTGGTCGTACGCCTGGAAACGCGCACCGGCCACCAGAATCCATTGCTCGTTGAGGTGGATGGAGTCCTGCAGGAAGACCGAATCGCTGCGCAATTCATCGGTCTGCGCGCTATCAGCCGCGCTGACGGTGGAGCCCGGCACTTCCTGACCATAGACCGGGTTCACGTAGCTGAACTGAGTACGGCTTTTCTGGCGGATCAGGTCTTCGCGAAAGATCTTGCGGTACTCGTCATCGACACCGAACAGCAGGTCGTGCTGCATGCCGAGCACATTCACATTGCCTTCGAGGCTGGCGGTGGTGAAACGGTCGGTGCTAATCGCGTTTTGAGTACCGTCCATGCTGCGGGTCAGGGTGCCCTTTTTGGTGTCGATGGCGGTCACGCGCACCTGGCTGGCGTCGTAGGTTTCGCGGTTCCAGCTATAGCCGAAATGGGCTTTCCAGTTGTCGTTGAGTTCGTGATCGGCTTCGAAGTGATAGAGGTCCGAACGCCCCTCCATGTTGTTGAACGGCTCGTCGAGACGCTCGTTGCGCGAGATGTCCAGCGGATGGTTGGTCCGTGGGTCGATCAGCGTGCCACGGTCGAAGGGTGTGAGAAATTCGCGGTGCTCATAGGCCAATAGCAGCTTGGTGCTTTCGCCGAACCAGGCCAGCGATGGCGCGATCAGCCTCTCGCGATGCACGCCGAAGTTACGCCAGTAATCTTCGTCTTCGTGATCCAGCACCATGCGGTAGGCCAGTCCGGAATCGCCGAGGGCACCGGTGCTGTCCAGACTGCCGCCGCTGCCGTTCTTGCCGTCGCCATAGCTCGAGCCACGCAAGGTCAAGGCGTTGTACTGCTCAAGCTCGGGCTTCTTGCTGACCATATTGACCACGCCGCCCGGATCCTGGATGCCATAGAGCAACGAGGCTGGCCCCTTGAGCACTTCAACCCGGTCGACGCTGGCGTTGAGGCCACGGCCCTGCACGATTGGCATGCCGTCACGCATGATCGAGCCGTTACGGTTGTCGCCAAAGCCACGAACCATCACCGAGTCCTGGGTACTGCCCAGGGTGTTGGCCTGGGTGATGCCGCTGACGTTGGCCAGGGCATCATCAAGATTGCGCGGAGCCTGGTCGCGGATGACCTGGGCCGGGACGACATTGATGGTCTGCGGGATTTCCTGAATCGGGGCCGAAGAACGCATCACCGAGGAGGTCGGTGGCGGCTGGTAGCTCATGGACTCATCCATCACCGAGGTGATGGTAGTAGCACCCAGGTTCAACGCACCTTCTGTCGGCCGTGGTTCCAGTGCAATGGTGTGGCCGTCGGTGCGACGGAACGTCAGGCCCGAACCGGTGAGCAGACGTTGCAGGGCCTGTTCGGCGCTCATCTGGCCATTGATTGCCGGCGCATTGAGTCCGTACGGCGCTTCATCGGTGTAGACGACGCTGATGCCGGTCACCCGGCTGAAATCACTCAGGGCCTGGGGCAGCGGTTTGGCGGCCAGCGAAAAACTGAACTGTGCACGCGGTTGACTGCTGCCCGTCTCTGCAGCCAGCGCTACGCTCAGCGGCAGCAACGCCAATGCCGAAAAGCCCAACGCAGACACACCCAACCATTGTTTGACCGAACCCGATTTTGCCCTGGACTTCATGACTCATGACCTGTGTAGAACCACAACGGATGCGAATGACTCGCAGTTTCAGTCACTACACGGATGGCAATCGGGTTTACCTCAGCAAAAATTTGAAAATATTTTTCGTGTGTGATGAGGAGACCGAACCGGCCCCTTCGCGAGCAGGCTCGCTCCCACAGGAAATGTATTACTCTGTGGGAGCGAGCCTGCTCGCGATGGGGCCAGTCGCTTCAACGCAGAATAATCAGATGCCCCAATACCTCATGTTGATCAAACCCCAACACGCCCTGCAACGAACTCAACACGGCCTGCGGATTCCTGCTTGGAAAGCTGCCACTGACCCGGCGCGCCGCCAATTCATCGTTGAGTATCAAGATCCGTCCCGGGTAATAGCGCCCCAAATCCTGCACCACATCGGCCAACGTCGCCTTGTAGTAATTGAGCCAGCCCTGGCGCCATGCCAGTTGAGCTTCGCTGTCCACCGCGTGGAGTTTTTCCGCCGAGCCTTCGCCGTAGGCGACTTGCTGGCCGGCGGTGAGAATTTGCTGCTCGGCATTTTTGTCCGCCGTCACGCCGACTCGCCCGGACAGCACCGTGACCTGTGCACCGCGGGGCTGCAAACGGACTTCGAACTGCGTGCCCAGGACCCGCGCCTGGCCTTTTTCCGCATCGACCACAAACGGTTGCCCCGTATGCGTCACGCTGAAAAAACCGGCGCCGCGACGCAGTTGTACATGCCGCTCGCCGCGACTGAAGTCCACGGCGATGGCACTGTCGGCATCCAGTGTCACCTGCGACTGATCGGCCAGGGTGACGGTGCGGATTTCCCCCGGTGCCGAGACGAAGTCCGCGCCCAGGTCCTCAATCCAGCGCAAAGGCTGCCAGCCTGTGCCGAGACTGATCATCAACAGCAGACACGCGGCCATCGCCAGCGCACCGGACCAGCGTCCGACCGTGCTGCGCCGCGACTCGTCCATGGCGTTGAGATACCCCTGCAAGGCCAGGGCGTCTTCATCGGCGAGCGTGCGCGCCGGTCCCTCACTCAACTCCCACAAGACCTGCGCCTGAGAATAAGCCTCGGCATGGGTGGGGTCGGCCTGCAACCAATGACTGAAAGCAGCCTGGTCAGCGCTGCTGGGCTGGTCATGCAACAGGCTCAGCCAGGCCAGCGCTTGCTGTTCCTGAGCGGGCGTCGGGGTGACGCGTTCGAAGTTGTTCACGGTGCTTTCCCTGGCGTACGCGTTTCCGGTTCCCGAAGGCTCGCCTTGCAGGCTTCGAGGGCGCGCATCATATGTTTTTCCACGGCACTTTGGGACAAGCCCATGGCCTTGGCGATCTCGGCGTATTTGCGGCCGTGAATGCGATTGAGCAAAAAAATCTGCCGCGTGCGCTCCGGTAACGCACGCAACGCAGCTTCGACGTGGCGCAAATCGTTGCCCGCCTCCAGCGCCGCTTGCGGTCCGCTGTCATGGCTGTCCGGGGGTTCCACCATCAAACCTTCGCTGGCCCGGACCCGCGTGCCTTCACTGCGCAAATGGTCGATGGCGATGTTGCCGGCGCAGCGCAACAGGTAGGTGCTGAGCTCCTCGACGTGCACCAAAGGCCGCCGCCAGAAACGCAGGAACAAGTCCTGTACCAAATCAGCCGCCGTCGCCCGGCAACCGACACGCCGACTCACCAGCGCTTCCATTTGCGAACGCTGGGAGAGAAACACCTGGAGAAAGTGCGCACGGTCACCGCGCTGTTGGTCGCGCTCGATATCGTGGGGGTCGGGAGGGAGGGTGATCATCGATTCAATACCGCGCAAACACGGCAATAGGACTGGCCAGCGCCGCGACGAGGTAACTGCCGAAGACGAAAGCGAGCACCCGCGAAGCGACCGCCAATCGGCAGGAAACGGGAAGTGTGCGGAGTTTGGCGTTCATGTTTCGACCTGGAAACCGGATAAGGCCACGACAGCGTCAGGGGGCCGGCAAGGCCACAATACTAATGATAAATATTCTCATACGCAAAATGATCGGATAACCCTCGCTATTACGCCAGTTGGTTGCGGCGCAATGCCAATCGCTTTTGTGGCAAAGCTGACAAACACCAGAAACCAAAACGGGCCTGCAATGCAGGCCCGTTCTCATGGGAAGGTAAAAAGTGAATCAGGTGTCAGCCGTTGAGCGCCGCCTGTTCGTTTTCCAGAAACTCTTCTTCCAGCAGCCGGTCGGCATGGGTGCCACTTTCGATAGGCACCACGTTGGCGCGTTTACCGCGCAATTTGCCGAACATATGCTCCAGCGCATGTTCAAGTTTGGCCGCTGCACCGTCGATCGCCTGCTCCATGGTGGAGGCTTTATGGGTGACGGAAACCGGTTGATGGCCTTTTGGCCGCGCCTCCAGCTGGCAGCGCATGTCGTGGGGACCTGGCTTGTCGCCGTTCTCGTCCCGCAGGTGAACCTCGACTCGTGTCAGGTCCTCTTCGTAGCGTTCGAGCGTGCTCTCAATGGTTGTACGTACCCACTCCTCCAGTCGTTTACTGCCTTGAATATGGTTATCGCTATTGACTTGGATTTGCATAGTTCATCCCTTATTTCAGCTAGCTCGCGAGAGGCCGGTCAGCTAAGCCCTTGGGCGTCATCACCGTGACCTCTTGCTTACACAATCGGTCTGTACGCTGAACAATTCAACCCCTGTAAAAAGATAAATTTTCATACACAAAAAAAGCCGGACAACGAGCAAAAGCGCTGTTAAGGTCGGGAGTCGGGTCGCCCTGCCTGACTGCCCGAATTCCTTACATCTGCCGCTCGCCCAGCGGGTGCAGACTGCGAAAAATCCCCGCTTCTTCCACCAGCCAGTCATGCACCGCACGCACGCCGGGATGGCTCAGCGCACCCGGTGCATAGAGCAGCATGTAGCGTTTGTGGTTAGGCACCGCCAGACCGAAAGGCACGATCAACGCACCACGCTCCAGCTCATCGTTGAGCAGCGTTCGTCGGGCAATCGCCACCCCCATCCCGGCGATGGCCGCTTCGATCGTCAGGTGATTGCGATTGAAGGTATGCCCGCGTCGCACATCCGCCCCCTCGAAGCCGATGGCATTGAGGTAAAACTCCCATTCCGCGTACTCGTAGCTGCCGCGCCAGGCGGTGATGTCGTGCAGCAAGGGAAAGTGCACCAGGTCTGCCGGACCGTGCAGCGGCGGACGACCACGCAACAGGCCCGGCGCGCACACCGGAAAAATCTGCTCATCGAGCAAGGCTGTGGATAACAGGCCCGGGTAGCTGCCGTCGTTCAGGTCGATCGCCAGATCGAAGTCGCCTTCATGCAACGGCACGCTGCTGTCCTCGGCCACCAGGCGCAATTGAATGTCCGGAAAACGTTGCTGCAAGCGCGGCAGACGCGGCGTCAGCCATTTGCTCAGGAACGACGGAATCGAACGCACCCGCAGAATCCCGCTGATCATGCCCGCATCCAGTCGTCGCAATTCCGCGTCGATGCTGCCAAAGGCCTCGTTGACGGTAATGGCCAGGCGCTGCCCCTCGGCGCTCAGCTCCACTCCGCGGGCGCGGCGGTGAAACAGGCGAAAGCCCAGGCGATCTTCCAGCTGGCGGATCTGCTGGCTGACTGCTCCAGGGGTGATGTGCAGTTCCTCGGCGCAGCGAGTGAACGACAGGTGCCGCGCGGCACAGGCGAACACGTTCAGCCAGACATACGTCTGGGCGTGTAATTGTCGGCTCATCGTTTAGTACTGCTAAAGGATGTCTTAGGAAATTTCGTTGGTCACGTAGGACCTTCACGGGCAGTATCGCCGAAATTGCGCTTGTCCTACAAAAATGGCGGCGATTCCTCTTCCATTACTTGTACAGGCTTTAGCATGGCTATCAGTGTTTTCGATCTCTTCAAAGTCGGCATCGGCCCGTCCAGCTCCCATACCGTTGGTCCGATGCGCGCCGCCGCGACCTTTGCTCAACAACTGCTCGATCAGGGTTTTCTGGCTGACGTGCGACGTGTGGAGATTCGCCTTTACGGTTCTCTGTCGGCGACCGGCGTCGGCCACGCAACGGACCGCGCCTGCGTCATGGGCCTGATGGGCGAATGGCCCGACCGCATCGATCCCAACACCATCGACAGCCGCATTCACACCCTGCGCGAGACCGGCAAACTGTGTCTGGCAGGCATTGCAGAAATTGCCTTCGACTGGCAAACCGATCTTCTGCTGCTCAACGAGAGCCTGCCCTATCACCCCAATGCCATGTCCCTGACAGCCTTTGGCGAAACAGGTGAACTGTTCGGGCAAACCTATTACTCGGTGGGTGGCGGCTTCATCATCGAGGCGGCCGAAGCCGAGTCCGGGATCGCACCGGTTGGCGATGTGCTGCTGCCTTACGACTTTTCCAGTGCCGCCGAACTGCTCAAGCTGTGCAACGAGCACGGGCTGCGGGTGAGTGAACTGATGATGGCCAACGAACGTGCATGGCGTGGTGATGCCGAGATTCGCCAGGGCCTGTTGCATATCTGGTCGGTGATGCGCGAATGCGTCGAGCAGGGCTTGCGCCACGAAGGCATCCTGCCTGGCGGCCTGAATGTTCCACGTCGAGCGGCGAAACTGCATCGCAGCCTGCAGGAAATCGGCAAGCCGAATGTCATTACGTCCACCTTGTCAGCGATGGAATGGGTCAACCTGTACGCGTTGGCCGTGAACGAAGAAAACGCGGCAGGCGGACGCATGGTCACGGCGCCGACCAACGGCGCGGCGGGGATCATTCCGGCAGTGCTGCACTACTACATGAAATTCAATGCCGATGCGTCTGACGACGACGTGGTCGCGTTCTTCCTGGGCGCAGCGGCCGTCGGCATCCTGTGCAAGAAAAACGCTTCGATCTCCGGGGCCGAAGTCGGCTGCCAGGGTGAAGTCGGCTCCGCCTGCGCCATGGCCGCCGCAGGCCTGGCAGAGGTGCTTGGCGCCACTCCGGAGCAGCTGGAAAATGCCGCCGAAATCGGCCTGGAACACAACCTCGGCCTCACCTGCGACCCGGTTGGCGGACTGGTGCAGGTGCCGTGCATCGAGCGCAACGCGATCGCCGCCGTGAAGGCCATCAACGCCACGCAAATGGCCTTGCGCGGCGACGGCCAGCACTTCATTTCCCTGGACCGGGTGATCCGCACCATGCGTGACACCGGGGCCGACATGCACGACAAGTACAAAGAGACGTCACGGGGCGGACTGGCGGTGAACTGGGTGGAATGTTGATCGCTTTGGAGGCACGTCGAGGTTTATTGCCCTGAAACGTGCAGAAAACGCGGCCCCTGTAGGAGCGAGCTTGCTCGCGAAAAACCCTCAGGCGCCGCGAACCTTCTGATCTGACGCGTTATCGTTCACGACCATCGCGAGCAGGCTCGCTCCTACAGAACGTGTTTTCTGTCCGACAATTTTGTCGGCATGCCCCTTGCTACATCCCTGATGCAAGCCATGGAATGGCCGATGGTCTGGTGTTGCGAACTAATCCCGATATCGACCGGTCAACAACTGCACGTTCAATCAGGCGGTGACGCATCATGGACAACCCTTTCCAGCTCATTACCGATGCCTTTGCAGCGGATTACCAGATCAACCTGAGCATTCAGGGCCTGGACGGCAGCATCATGCTGACCCTTTCCAACAGTGGCCGCGTGGTGGCCAAACGCATGATCAGCGCCGAACAACGCAATGACCCTCAACGCCTCAAGCGTCTGGTTCAAAGCATTCAATTCGGCATTGCCATCGAACAAGGCCACAGCGCCGTGGCCATCCTCGAAGCCATGACCACCGGCAGCGGGCGGACCTTGCCGCCTCCTCCCGTCAAAGGGCGGCAACGCCCCGCGCTCGGGCTCTAGATTTCGCCCTTCTCGACCTCTGGATGTTCACTGGAACCCGCACCGGTCTTGCGTTGCGGGTTTTCGATCTTCACCGAGGGAAATTGCGACGAAGCGTAACGCACCACCAGGATCGCAAACGCCAGCAGCAGAATCCCACCGCACAGGTAGATGATCCCCAGGTCCGGCGGATTGTGGTGCGAAACGTTGGAAATCAGCAGCCGCGTCAGCGCGGTGATCGCCACGTAGATCAGGAAGCGCACGGGCATGTGGTTGGTCTTGAAGTAAATCCCGACCATCGCCCCCAGTTCCAGGTAGATGAACAACAGCAAGATGTCATCGATCTTGATGTGCCCCTCTTCGATCATCCCGAGAAATTCCATCACCGCCGCCCACGCGGTCACCGCACCAATGGCGAACAGCGCCAGGTAGTGAAAGGTTTCGACGAACAGATTGCCCAGGGACTCGGCCAGTTCATGCACGTTCCGCCGCAGTTTTTCGGCCCAGTTGATTTTCACGATGATGCTTCCTTAGGTCGGCTCGACCGGATGATGCGGGTTGGACGTGACGGTTATTCTGCATGCAGAAAAAAGGCCAGCCCATGATGGCGAGCCGCTCTGGATTGCGCGCCGTGGCGTTTGGTCGCACCTGTGCGGCGCCTCGCCTGACAAATGTCGAATCCGGTCTACATTAAAAAGCCACTACCCAAAAGGCAGGGATTCGCTTATCCTTTTAGCTGTATATAGATACAGTAGTCGAAATCGACAACCAATGTGAAGGCATGTGAGGTGGTGAATGGCCGTCGAAGTGGTATACCGCAGCAGCCGAGATCTGGAGCGCTTGTTCATGGATAAAGCCGAAGCTGACCGTCATGACAAAATGCTTGAACTGGCCGAATTGCTGGCTGAAGTGTTGCAAAAAGCCGTTCCGTCCCTGACCGAGCAGCAAGTGGAAGAAGCCGGGATCTACATGGCGAAGAATCGCGATGTGTTCGCCAAGGCGTTCAAGAGCCAGCCGGACGCCCTGTCCGAACTGCTCAGCGCACCGGTCGAAGTTGCAGAACCTGTTGCAGCGGCCGAGGTCGTTGAAGCCGCTGAGCCGGTCACCCCGGCCAAGCCTGCCAAGGCCCCAAAAGCCGCCAAGTAAGCAAAGCCAAAATTGAACAGGCCCTGAGTCGAATGGCGCAGGGCCTTTTTCATGCCTGTGGAAAACTCATGCCCCATTCAGCGGTACAGCACTTTCTCCGCCAATTCATCTGCCACCCGGGCGGGGGAGCGTTTTTCCGCCTGGGCGTGGGCGAAGACTTCGGTGAGTCGCGAACTGATTTTCGACAGGTGTGCGGTGATGGTTCCCAGCTCTTCGCCCCGATGTTTGAGCGAAACATAGATCAAACCGCCGGCATTGATCACGTAGTCCGGTGCATACAGGATGCCCCGCCGTTCCAGCTGATCGGCGACGTCCAGATGGGTCAGTTGGTTGTTCGCCGAACCGGCCACTGCCGAGCAGCGCAGTTGCGTCACGCTGTGGCTGTTGAGCACCCCGCCCAAACCGCACGGCGCAAGAATATCGCAAGGCGTACTGAGCAGTGCGTCGTTGGCGATGGGGTGAGCCCCGAGTTGCTCCATCGCCAGTTGCACCTTGCCGTGATCGATATCGCTGACCAGCAGTTCGGCCCCGGCGGCATGCAACTGTTCGGCCAGGGCATAACCGACGTTGCCCAGGCCTTGAATGGCGACGCGCAGGCCTTCGAGATTATCGCTGCCCAGTCGCGCCATCGCCGTGGCGCGAATGCCGGTGAATACGCCCATCGCCGCGTGTGGCGCAGGGTCACCCGCCGCGGTGGTGCTGGTGACGTGTTGGGTTTGCTGGGCGATGCAATCCATGTCCGCCACTGAGGTTCCACTGTCGATGGCCGTGATGTAGCGCCCGTCAAGCTGATTGATACAGCGCCCGAAGGCTTCGAACAGCGCGGCGCGGTTGGCCACGTGAACCGGGCGTATGATCACCCCCACGCCACCGCCCTGGGCCAGGCCGGCCAGTGCCGCCTTGTAACTCATGCCTTGGGCAAGGCGCACCGCATCCTCGACCGCAGACTCGTCGCTGGGATAGGCAAGGTAACGACAGCCGCCCAGGGCAGGCCCCAGGCGACTGTTATGAATGGCAATGACCGCCTTCAACCCGGTGGCCGGGTCGACGCTCAGATGCAGCGATTCAAGGCGAGTGCTTTGCATGAGAGCGAACATCGTAGGGCTCCCGAATCACTTCTTGTAGTCGCCAGTATAGGCTTGCGCCCAAAAATTGCAGAAGCGCACCGGAATAAGCACGGCCACAATGCAGGCTTTCGGTAATAACCCGTGATCGCCTGTTTGCGGCACTGGACGAATGCCGGAGAGGGGCTAAAACGAGGCATTGCCCGGAGATTTGATGACCCCGCGCCAATCGTTCTTCGCCTGTCTGCAACGTTCACCGCCCGCGCTGTTCGAGGCGGCACTGTGGATTGCGGCCGAGCACGACAGCGAGGTGGAGCCACAAGCACTGCTGGCCGATTTCCAGGCGTTGCAACAACGGGTCAGCGGCGGCTTGCCGATGCTGCCAGTCAGTGAACTGGCCCAGCCGCTGTTGCGGCGCATGAACGACCTTGGCTTCGCCCAAGACGACTTCACACCCTTGCGCCCGCAAGTGGCACTGATGGACAAAGTACTGGAACTTCGACGAGGGCAACCCTTGACGCTGGGGCTGATTGCGCTGGAGTTGGCCAGGGGCCTGGAGATTCCCATGGTCGGGGTCAACTTCCCTGGGCATTTCCTGCTGCGGGTGCCGGGTGCCGATCATTTGCTCGATCCCTGCGGCGGCCGTCGCCTTTATCCCAATGATTGTCGGGAGTTGTTGCACCGCCAGTACGGCCCGAACATCAAGCTCAGCGCCGAGCACCTGGAAACCGCCGATCCGGCGCAGATGCTGCAACGGCTGTCGCGCAACCTGCGCCAGTTGTACCTGTCCCACGACGATGTCATCAGTGCCTTGATCGACGCCGATCGCGTCCTGGAACTGGGCAACGCCAGTGCCACCGACTACCTGGCCCGGGCCAGCCTGTACCAGCGGCTGGACTGTCCGAACGCCGAGCGTTTTGACCTGGAGCACGCACTGCTGCTCAGCGACGACCCGATCCAGCGAATTCGCCTCACGGAACGACTGGGGCATCTGCCGCCGAACGCCATCGTTCACTGATCACCAAAACCTGTGGGAGCGGGCTTGCTCCGGGCGGCGATCCGACGAAAGCGGTGTGTCAGCCACACAATTGTTGACTGACACGCCCTCTTCGCGAGCAAGTCGGACCGCCGCACCGCCGCTCCCACATTGGGACGGTGTGAGGCCTCAAGGCGTGTCTGGCTGATTCGCCGGATGCGCCTTGATGAACGCCGGGTGCGTCGCCGCCAACGCCGCCACTCGCCGGATGCGCGGATAAGCCTCAAGTGAAACATTGAAACGCTCGGCCGCGTACAGCTGCGGGATCAAATAGACGTCCGCCAACCCGGGCTCGGGGCCGAAGCAGTAACCGTCATCACCGATCAACTGCTCTACCGTGGCCAACCCCTGGCCGATCCAGTGGCCGATCCACTCCACCACCTGCGGTTCGTCGTAGCCCGATTGGCGCAGCCGGTTGAGCACGCTGACGTTGTGCAGCGGGTGCACATCGCAGCCGATCACTGCCGCCACGCCGCGCACATGAGCGCGGGCAGCCAGGTCCCGGGACAGCAATGGCACCTGTGGATAACGTTCCTCCAGGTATTCGATGATCGCGGGAGACTGGATCAGCAATTCGCCTTTATCGGTGCGCAAGGCCGGCACGCGGCCCTGTGGGTTGATGCCCAGATAAGGCGGCTGCCGGTGCTCGCCGCCCTGCGGTGCGATCAGGTTGACTGGCAAGGACTGATAATCCAGGCCCTTGAGCGCCAACGCGATCCGCACCCGGTACGAAGACGTCGAACGGTAGTAGGTATAGAGTTCCATGCCCCACTCCTCTCAGCGTGCCGGCAGCACTTTGCCACGGCATTCGCCGAAGCCGATGGATGCGAAACCATCGCGGATGCATCGTCCGCGCAGGATGATTTCGTCACCGTCTTCAAGGAATTTACGCACCTCGCCCGATGCCAGTTCGATCGGTTTTTTACCGCCCTCGGTAATTTCCAGCAGGCTGCCGAACTGACCGTTCTCAGGACCTGACAACGTGCCCGAGCCGAACAGATCACCGGCCTGCAACTGGCAACCATTGACGCTGTGGTGCGCGACCATTTGCGCCACGGTCCAGTACATGTGCCGGGTGTTGCTCAGGGTCAGGCGATGGGCCGGCAGGTTCTGCTCGCGCATGGCCTCGGTGAGCAACAGGACTTCCAGTTCGATGTCGAACGCGCCAGCGGCCTGATCGCGCTTGTCGAGCAGGTATGGCAGCGGCTGCGGATCACCTTGCGGACGCGCAGGCTGGGCACGACGGAACGGCTCCAGCGCTTCGGCGGTGACCACCCACGGCGAGATGCTGGTGATGAAGCTTTTCGACAGGAACGGCCCCAGCGGCTGGTATTCCCAGGCCTGGATGTCCCGTGCCGACCAGTCGTTGAGCAGGCAGAAACCGGCGATGTGATCGGCAGCGTCGCCAATGGCAATCGAGTCGCCCATGTCGTTGCCCTGGCCGATCCAGATACCCAGTTCCAGTTCGTAGTCCAGGCGCGCGCAAGGGCCAAAGGTCGGCTCGGTTTGACCGGCTGGCAAGGTCTGGCCTTTCGGGCGGCGAACGTCGGTACCGGATGGGCGAATCGTCGACGCACGACCGTGGTAGCCGATTGGCACGTACTTGTAGTTCGGCAGCAACGGGTTGTCCGGTCGGAACAGTTTGCCGACGTTCTGCGCGTGCTCGATACCGACATAGAAGTCGGTGTAGTCGTTGATTTTCGCCGGCAGGTGCATCTCGCAATCCACCGCCAGCGGCAGCAGTTTTGCGCCTTGGGCTTCGATCTTGCCGTGCAGGGTGCTGCCCTCGGCGAACAGTTCCAGCAAACGCTCGCGCAACGCGACGCGAGCCTCGCGGCCCAGTTCGAAGAAGGCATTCAACTGGCCGCCACAGGTGGCCTCGACGGCAGCCTTCGCGGCGCCATCGAACAACTCGGCCTCCAGGGCTGCTTGCAGATCAAAGATATGTTCGCCAATGGCCACGCCACTACGCGGTGCCGAACCGTGGAGGCTGAACACGCCCAGCGGCAGGTTTTGCAGTGGGAAATCAGCATGGCCGTTGGCGGATGTAACCCAGCTGCGAGTGATGGAAGTCTGCGTCATGGGTTATCTCCGGGTCGGGTCGAAAGTGGCGGGCAGCGTAGCCCAGCAGGCATCGTAAGTGTTTTGCAATTGCGGGCAATCGAGAGCGAAACGGCTTGGTCGCAGCACCTGGCTGGTCTCGAACATGAACGCCATGGTGTTGTCGATTTTCGCCGGGGCCAGCTCGGCATTGATTGCCCTGGTGCAGGTTTCGCCGTCCGGGCCATGGGCGCTCATGCAACTGTGCAAGGACGCACCGCCCGGCACGAAACCTTCGGCCTTGGCGTCGTATTCGCCTTGGATCAAGCCCATGAATTCATTCATCAGGTTGCGATGAAACCATGGTGGACGGAAGGTTTTCTCGGCCACCATCCAGCGCGGCGGGAAGATCACGAAGTCGAGGTTGGCCAGACCGTGGACGCTGGTTGGCGAGGTCAACACGGTGAAGATCGACGGATCGGGGTGATCGAAACTGACAGTGCCGATGGTGTTGAAACGGCGCAGGTCATATTTATACGGCACGTTATTACCGTGCCAGGCAACCACGTTGAGCGGCGAATGATTGAGCTCGCACGCCCACAACTGGCCGAGGAATTTCTGCACCAGCGTGGTGGGTTGCTGCAGGTTTTCGTAAGCCGCCACCGGGGTCAGGAAGTCCCGCGGATTGGCCAGGCCATTGCTGCCAATCGGCCCCAGGTCCGGCAGACGCAGCGGCGCGCCATGGTTTTCGGCAACGTAACCGCGGGCTTGCGGGTCGAGCAGTTCGATGCGGAATTTCAGGCCGCGTGGCAGTACGGCAATTTCCAGCGGTTCCAGTTCAAGCACGCCGAGTTCGGTGGCAATGCGCAGGCGCCCCCGTTCAGGCACCAGCAACATTTCGCCGTCGGCATTGAAGAACACACGCTCCATGGAACGGTTGGCGCGGTAGTTGTAGATGCTGATCCCGGCCGGTTTTTCTGCGCCCGAGTTAGCGGCCATGCTCACCAGACCGTCGATGAAATCGGTCGGCTCGGCGGGAATGTCCAACGGGTTCCAGCGCAGGCGGTTGGGGGTCACGTCCCCCAGCGGGCCGCCGGCCAGTTGCCGCTCGAGCTTGACGAACGCCGGATGATTGGCCGACGGCTGAATGCGGTACATCCAGGTGCGACGCGCCTCGCTACGCGGCATGGTGAACGCCGTGCCGGAGAACAGTTCGGTGTAGAGGCCGTACGGGGCTTTTTGCGGGGAGTTCTGGCCGACGGGCAGCGCGCCGGGCAGCGCTTCGCTGCTGAATTCGTTGCCGAAGCCTGACAGGTAAGCCAGCGCTGGCATCGTTGAATCGGGGTTCATGGAGCCTCCTGAACAGGGAGTCGGCAATGCCGGTCACTTTGAGGAGAGTGAGTGGCCTGCCTGGGTTATTTTTATCGTAATTCAATTACGCATAACGTAATTTGATTGGTATTGACCGTCAAGCTATAAAGACGCCCATTCGTCCCGGGATCCCAGCCACCATGGAAAAAACCAGCGACAACAACGGTAAACAGAAAGTCCGCTCGGCCGAGGTTGGCACCGACATCCTCAAGGCTCTGGCCGAGTTGTCGCCCTCGACTTCTCTGTCGCGCCTGGCCGAACATGTGCAGATGCCGGCGAGCAAGGTTCACCGCTATTTGCAGGCCTTGATCGCCAGCGGCTTTGCCGAACAGAACGCTGCCACCAACCATTACGGCCTGGGCCGTGAAGCCTTGCGCGTGGGGTTGGCGGCACTCAACAGTATGGACGTGCTGAAAGTCGCCGCCCTGCCACTCGCCGAATTGCGCGATGACTTGAACGAAACCTGCTTTCTGGCGGTATGGGGCAATCAGGGCGCGACCGTGGTGCATATCGAGCCGGCGGTGCGCGCGGTGACGGTGGTGACACAATTGGGCTCGGTGCTGCCATTGCTCAGTTCTTCGACAGGACTGGTATTTGGCGCCTACCTGCCAAAACGCGAAACCGAGGAACTGCGCGTGCAGGAGTTGCAGTCCCATGCAGACCACGCACTGACAGACGATCGGGCCTATGCAGCCCAGTGCGAACAAATCCGTTCCCGCGGTTTGCACCATGTGCATGGTTTGCTGATGCCAGGGGTTGATGCCTTGTCGGCACCGGTGTTCAACGCGGTGGGGAAAGTAGCGGCCGTGATGACTGTGGTGGGGCCGACATCGTTGTTCCATGCCGATGAAAACGGTCCGGCGGCGCAGCGTCTGTTATCCGCCAGCCATGCGGTCAGTTGGCGCATGGGTTTTGAATCCGCCGCACCCACAACTTGATTGCGGCAGCTGTGCCAACTAACGGTTTGGCACAGCTACTTTTACAGAAACACTAATCAGCTCAGGAAATCCCGTGCAATTGCTGCACCCATCTCATTGAGCTCATCTAGTCTCACACCCTCGAAACGATATTGTGAGTCAAACGTGTACGGTTGGGAAAAGATCCCCAGATTCTCACTGGAGAACGTTGGAACTTCACCACCCTGCAACTTAAGGAAAAATGCCGACACCAGTGACTCAGAGTAAATAACCGTCGGGTCGTCAGCCGAGGCAACTGCATTAATATATACCTTTTCGACATCAATCCCGCGACCACCAAGCCTTGCGTGCAACTTCGCCCGCATCAACTCCATTGTCAGCTGCTCCATGCTTTGAAACTCCATAATTAATAATTAATAGCGCCTTAACGCCAAGACAAACATTACCTTGACCTGGCGCTATCGAACATTTTAATCACCCTCCTGAGCAATGCACGCAATCGAGTATTTGCAATTATTACACTTGTGTAATAACCCCCAACTTCTTTGCCACGGCCACTGCTTGAGTACGACGTTCGACACCCAACTTGCTGTGTATTCTTCGCGCGTGGGTTTTAACCGTATGCAATGAAATGAATAGTTGCTCGGCAATTTGCTGATTGGAACTGCCTTGGGCAATAAGACCCAGCACTTCAATCTCCCGGGCACTCAGCGGGCTGACATCAGCGAACATGCCCGTCACCGACTCTTCCCCGCGCAAACGGCTGAGCAAGTTCGGCAGGCGCAGCCCCAGTTCACGCAACGCCTGTTGCCCATTACAGCGTTTCACCAGCGCCAGGCCCGCCTCCAAAGCCGCCTTGGCCAGCTTGGGCTCAGCGGTCAGATCCGCCACTTCGCTGATCGCTAAATGCAATTCCGTTTCCAGCGCCAGCATGGCGTGTCTTTGCGCGTGATCGAGCAACGCCTGCAACCGATCCAGCGGCTTTTGCGTCTGTTGCAAATGCGTCTGCGCCAACACTAATTGGTACTCGATACGGGCAATCAGCTGAAACGTGGCCGGTGGCGCCTGGCGCGCACGAGGCCCGCGATAGTGACGCAAGACGCGGGTCAGCGCCTCACAGGCCAATTCCGGTCGCCCTTGTTGCAGCCAGAAATGGCTGCTGATCTGCAGCAACACACTACGATAAACCGTATCGGGAATCTGCCGCTGCTGCATCAGGCGCTCGGCTTCGCGCAGACGATCAAACGCGTGGGCGTAATCGCGCTGATTGGCGGCTATCTGCGCGTGCCCAAGAAAGCCATACAGCACGTGCTTGTCCTGGCTTTGCAGGCAGTCCTCGAGGCCGGACTGGAAGAAACCGGCGGCCAACTCATCTTGTCCCTGCCAGAGGGCCAGCCGCCCTCGCCGCAGGGCGATTCGTCCCAATAACGGCGTCGGTCGATCAGCCTGTCGGGACAACAGTGCAAAGACATCTGCCAACATGCTCTCGGCGCGCCGGGACGCTCCGCGCAGCTCCAGCAACTGTGCGTGATCGAGTTCAAGCAGCCCTTCGAACAACAGCGAGCCCTGGGCGCGAGCCAGACACAACGCCTCACGATTGAGCGCCTGCGCCGCATCGAGTTCGGCATTGAGCAACGCCTGCTGGGTCAGACCCGACAGGCACAACAATCGCGCCGGCCAGGCATCGACGCTCAACTCGCCCAGCGCATCGAGAAAGTGCGCGCGGGCCGCCTCCATACGGCCTTGCAAATGCAGCAACCAGCCCTGTTGCGCCTGCCAGCGTGCCAGTAGTTGTCGCTGCAAGGACGCCGTCGGCTGTGGGGTGAACCGCGCCAACTGCCCAATGCACGCAGCCGCCTGCTCGAAGCGCCCGGCAAACAGCAACGCGGCCGTAATCAACCCCACCCGTTGCGGTGTCCCCAGGGTCAATTGCTCACCCAGGCGCTCATGCAGCTTGAGTAACAAGTTGACATTCTGACGCTTGAACAAATGCTCAAAACTGAAGTGCTGCAACAGGCTGACAGCGACTTCGTATTCTTGAGCCAGCAGCGCCTGCTCGAATGCGCCTTGCCAGTCCTCTTCTGCGCTGAACCATTGGCATGCGCGGCGATGCCAGGATCGCGCGGCCGGGGTTGGCTCTTCACGCATCACCCGGGCCAGTGGCTCGAAGATCCGCAACCACTCGACGGAGTCTTCCCAGGGTTCAATGAAGCAGCCCATTTCCTGCAACGCGTGCATCCACTGCGCGCCCTCCCCCGTACCGAAAAGATGCTCGCACAAGCTGGCGTTGAAGCGTGGCAGATGAACCAATACCAGCCAGACCTCAACCAACTCCGAGGGCAAGGTGTTGAACAACTCGTGTTGCAGATAATCGAGCAATGTTGCCGAACGCCCCTGCTCACCCGACCACGGGCAACCATTGAGTAACGCGATCCGCACGCCAGCGCACCAGCCACCGCTGCGCTCAACCACCCTTTTGGCGGTTTGTGCCGCCAGGGTCGGCTCGACATGACTGAGCAATTGCCCGACCTCGGCCTCGGTAAACGCCAGCGTCCGGCCGTCACACTCGTACAACTCATCATCGAGCAGCAGCCGCGGCCAGTTACAGGAAGGTCGTCGACGGGCGCTCAGCCACCAGGTAACCGTCGGGCTGGCGACAGCCAACAGGCGATCGAGCATCCGGTCGAGTTCCGGGTTGGGTGCGCGACAGAAATCGTCGAGAAACAGCCAGGTTGGCGTCTGTAATCGGGCCAGATGCGCCAGCAGCCCCGGCTCATCCGCCGAGGGCAGATCCAGCGCTTGCGTCAGGCGCAACAGAAAATCCGCCCCTCTCAACGACTGCCCCGCCAGCGGCAGCCAACAGACCCGACAGTGCTCCGGCGCTCGCAACAGGCATTCGCTGAGCAACGCGCTCTTGCCACTACCGGCCGGTGCACAAAGCAACTTCACCCGCGCAGCCGAGACCAGCATGGGCTCAATCAGCCGCTCGCGGGACAGATGATGGGACGACAGTCGGGGCAGGAAGCCAGGGCGGTCCAGACAGTGCGTCATTGCAGTCATTGTGGTGCGCCTTTTTTATAATTCTGGCGCCACCCTAGACCCCTCCCGAGCGCTTGTTGAAGAAGTATTCAACACACTGATCGCCCCCTATAAAAAAGGTGACCATGAGGTCACCCTTTTGTGCAGGAGGATGTAGGAAACCTACCTTACCCCCGTGCTACGCAAGGCCGCCGGTGTGTAGTCCCCCGCCTTTGCATCGATGTTGAATTCGAAACTGCGCTTCTCTTCGTTCTTCATTCCCAGGGCGATATAGCGACCGGCAATCAAGTCATACAGCGCTTCGACGGTGTAGGCCGGCACCTGGTGATCGTAGTAGAACTGGGCATGCCCCTCGGCGACGCGCCAGAGCTGGCCACGCCCGTCGTAGTGGTCGGCCAGCGCCACTTGCCAGCTGTCTTCATCGATGTACATGTGGCGCTTGGCGTACACGTGCCGCTCATTCGGCTTGACCGTGGCGACGATTTCCCAGACCCGGTGCAACTCATAGCGAGTCAGGTCCTGATTGATGTGCCCGGCCTTGATCACATCGGTGTACTTGAGGTCTGGCGAGTCGAGTTTGTAGCTGTTGTAGGGGATGTACATCTCCTTCTTGCCGACCAGTTTCCAGTCATAGCGATCCGGCGCACCGGAAAACATGTCGAAATTGTCGGTGGTGCGCAGGCCGTCGGATGAGGTGCCAACACCGTCATAGGCTACCTGCGGCGCACGCCGTACCCGGCGCTGGCCAGCGTTGTAGATCCAGGCCTTGCGCGGTTCCCTGACCTGGTCGAGGGTCTCGTGAACCAGCAACACATTGCCCGCCAGCCGCGCCGGTGCGGTCACTTCCTGCTTGAAGTAGTTGAGGACGTTATCGTCGCTGCCCGGTTTCAGATCGCTGAGCAACGACGGCACGGCGACCTCGTCCTTGAAGCGGATCACCGTGAAATCGCCATTGGACTGCGGTGTTGCCTGGGTGATGGTGCGCCGCAGATTGCCGCCGTGGTAACGGGTCACGTGGTTCCAGATCACTTCCACGCCATTCTTCGGAATCGGGAATGCGTAGTAGCGATTACCGGTGAAATTGGCCAGACCGTTACCGTCGTTGATCGGTGTTACGTTCAGCGCACTGCGCTTGGCCGACTCATAGATTTCAGCCGGTAATGCCACGGTACGGTGGCTCGGGTAGACCGGATCCTGTAGGTCTCGGGGTAGCGCTTGAACATCGCGATCTGGCCGTCGGAGAGTTTGTCCTTGTACTTGTCGACGGTCGCCGCGGTGATCACGAACAACGGTTTTTCGCTGGCGAACGGGTCAGCCAGGAACCCCTTGCTGTCCACCGCGCCCGCGTTTTTCGGGATGCCGCCGGTCCAGGCCGGAATCGAGCCATCGGCATTGCCGGCCTTCTCCGCACCGAGCGGCGTAAGGCTGGTGCCGAGTTTGTTGGCTTCTTCAGGCGACACCGCGGCCATCACGTTGGCGGCCAGCAACCCGAGGGTCAGCGCGCCCAGTTGCAACATTATCTTGCGCATCGAAATCATCCTTTTCAGCCAGGTCAGAAGTTCACGCCAAAGCTCAACGCCACGAAGTCACGGTCGGTGAGGACGTTGAAGTCCCCGCCGAAAAAGTCGGTGTAACTGAGGCTCGCGGTGTAGGTGTTGCGATAGTCCGCATCGACACCGAGGCTGATGGCCTTGGCGCCTTCGTTGAACAGACCGTTGGGGCCAAAGCCTGCGACGTCGTGGGACCACGAGAGGTTGGGTCTGAAGTTGATCCCGGCGATGAGGTTGTTGTAGTCGAGGATGGCCCGGGCGCGATAACCCCATGAAGTCGAGGTCACGAAGCCGTCGGTATCGCCGCCGAATCCATACTGGCCATACACCGAGTCGCGGCCGTAGCGCAGTTTGGTACGTGCTTCCAGACCACCGACCCGAACCACCGCCGCCTCGCCCACCAGTGTCAGGCGATCTGCACCCGCGACCTGATCGATGAAGTGCGTCAGGGTGCTCTGGATCTGCGTCACCTCCTTGCGGCGGTAGCCTTTGTTGTCGGCCCCCGGTGACGTGGCAATGGGCGATGCTGCTCCGCCCGCGATCGGGTTGAGCAACGCCAGGGTCAGGTCATTGGTGTTGACCTGCACCGGGGCGTTGGGGCGGTAACTGATTTCCCCGTTCCACGCGGTGCCGGTGGATAACGTGGTGGAGAAGCTGGCGCCGTAGAGGCGGATGTCTTCCGGATATTCGAGGTAATACTGGCCGCGACCGAGCATCACACTTTGGGCCAGGCCTGAACCGGTGCCGGGCGCGATGCGGTTGGCGGTAGCAACGATCCCCGGAATGCTCGCCAGTGTACTGAGGCCGGCGGTGGTGGTCCCGACGCTCGGACCGCGGCTGTGGTAGTTCAAGAAATACAGGCCGTATTCGGTGTCATCCCCCAGCCAGCGCAACGCCGTACCCCACTGTCCGGAATCCCGGGCATCGCGGTCGCCGCCACGGGGAACGATCACGCCCTCCTTGCTGACCTCGAAGCCCTGGCCAAAGGCAGCCGCAATCGGCTGCAACGGTGCAATGGCCGGGTTGGCGACGGTGTAGCCCTTGTTGCAGCCGTCCGCCACCACATCGACACCAAAGAAGGTGCCACAGTTATCGACGACCGTCTGGTCCCATTCCAGTTGATAGAAGCCTTCGATGGTCAACTTCTCCGTCAGGCCCTGGGAGGCGAACAGCATATTGACCGGGATCAGGCCCTCCTTGATCTCGGCTCCGGGACGACGGAACGCGGACACGTCGACCGGGTTGATGCTGTTGATCGAGTTACCGATGAAAGTGCTCTCCCCCCAACTGACCACCTGCTTGCCGGCGCGGACCGTACCCGGCAAATCGGCGAGGGAATAGTTATGATAGACGAAAGCGTCGAGGATTTGCCCGCCTGAAGACTTGGCGCCCTCTTTGCGATTGTGATCGCTGATGTCCTTGAATGGTCGGCTTTCATCCTTCAGTTCGAAGTCGTACCAGTACTTGCCACGCACAAACGCACCGGTGTCGCCGTACTTCAGTTCGAGGTCGTGAATACCCTTGAAGATCTTCGAGTAGGTTTCGCCCTTCTTGAAGTTCAATCGCCCGTCGTCACCGGTCGAAGACTGGCCGGAACCGCCGTTGACGATGCCCACCAGGGATTTATCCGCGTCACGCATGCCCCAGCTCGCGCCGACCGACAACGAGGAGTCGAACGTCCCCTCGATTTCCCCGATGTTGAATGAAAGGGCCTGCGCCTGGGCGCAGCAGCCTAATGCCACCGCAGCCGCCAGCGCCTGCGGTGTGAAGATGGCGCGCATTGTTGTTTTTGTCATGCGTCTTCCCCGGTGAGTGACAGAAGGCCTCACCCTACTGCCGGGCACCGGGGTCGATAAGCGCACCAAGGAGGTATTCGTGGTGTACCTCTAAAGGATGACTGGCACGGGGGCATCATCCAGACGACGAGCGCGCGATTGCTGACTGTTGCCCGGGCTGCAACAGTGCATGTCCGGAATTGGTATTTTTCCTGCGACACCAAGGGCTTATTCTTGCCTGGCTGCCACGGTAAACCGCCGCAAGGCACGATGTACCGGCCCGCGCCGTGATGAAAGATTTCAGATGAATCGAAGATTCGGTTCATCGCCCCGTGTTCACTGACGTTGATTTGTAGCTCCTGATCCAACGTCTTACCTTGGCCGCTGCGTTTGCAGCGGCCTTTTTTATGGGCAATGGTTTTTGATGAGTAACGGTTGCCAGTCGGTAACCCTGACCATCCGGACAAAACTTCGCACGCCTACATTTCTTTCAGAAAGCGACTACAAGCATAGGTAACCACCAAAAGCACTCACCCCATTAAGTTGAACAGCAAGTCGGCGAACGACTTCAAACTTACTTATTGCGAGTGCAACCATGAAGCCCATCAACTACAACCAGTATCGTTCGAGCAGAAGCGTTAGCAGTCGAATACGCTTTCTGATTTTTCACTACACGGCCGCTAACTTTTCAAGTTCTGTCAGCGCCCTGACCGGCCCGAATGTCAGCGCGCACTATCTGATTCCGGATATCACCGACCCCAGTTACCTGAGAGCCGGTTATACCGGGCAGGAAGTTTTCAATCTGGTGGATGAAACTTATCGTGCGTGGCACGCGGGCGTCAGTCAGTGGGCTAATCGCAGCAATCTGAATGACACGTCCATCGGTATTGAAATCGTCAACCTGGCGACGGACAACAAAGGCGAATTCACCTTCCCGCCGTATCACCGAGAGCAGATTGCTGCGATTGAACAACTGGCGCTGAACATCCTCAAGCGCTACCCGGATATCACACCACCGCAGGTTTTGGGCCACTCCGATGTTTCGATCGGCCGCAAAAGTGACCCGGGGCCGATGTTCCCCTGGCAGGCGCTGTACTTGAAAGGCGTTGGCGCCTGGTTCGATGAAACCACTCGGGACGAGTATCTGTGCCACTACAACACATCGGGCATCCCAGCCCGAAGCGAATTGCTGGGACTGTTCAAATCCTATGGATACGATGTTTCAGGCGCCTCGACGGAAGAGGGTTTTCAAAGGTTGGTGCGGGCATTCCAGATGCATTTTCGCCCGGAAAACTTCGACGGAAAAATGGACGCACAAACAGCCGCCAATCTGAAGGCCCTGGTAATCAAATACTTTCCAGGCTGATCGCCAGCAAAGGTTTAGCAACCAATAGATGCAACAACCGGCAAGGCCAGTCAATGTGACCTTGCCGACGCTATCAGAGCGAATACTGCTGCAGATTCCCCATCATTTCCTTCAGAGCTTCGATGTTGTCCTTGGGATGCGCCGCGCCTTCGAAGTCGCAAATCTGCTGCCAGTGCGCCGCCACGTCTTCCGGGGAGAACCCCGCCCGTGGATCGAACCCGACGCCGAGGCTGCGCTCCCAGCGGACCTTGCCCATCCAGCCGCCGCCGACTTCGAACAGACCGGAGGTTTCCTGGCAGTTCTCGCTGGCCAGGTACACCACCAGCGGGCTGACCAGTTCGGGCTTGAGCTGTTCGAAGACTTGCGGCGGGATCAGGCCTTCGGTCATGCGCGTACCACCGGTGGGGGCGATGGCGTTGACCAGGATGTTGTTCTTGCGGCCTTCGATGGCCAGGGTGCGGGTCAGCCCATAGAGACCGAGCTTGGCCATGCCATAGTTGGACTGGCCGAAGTTGCCATAGATGCCCGAGGTCGACGCGGTGAAAATCACCCGGCCGTAGTTCTGTTCGCGCATGTGCGGCCAGGCGGCGCGGGTGACTTTGTAGGCACCTTCGACGTGGACGCGGTAAACCAGGTCCCAGTCGGCGTCTTCCATTTTGTGGAAGGTCTTGTCGCGCAGGATCCCGGCGTTGTTCACCACCACGTCGACGCGGCCGAAGACGTCCAGGGCGTGTTGCACCAGTTTGTCACCGTCGGTGACCGAGTCGTGGTTGGCCTCGGCGATGCCGCCGGCCTCGCGAATGTCCGCGACCACACGGTCGGCGGCCGAAGCGTTGGCGCCTTCGCCCTGGGCCGAGCCGCCAAGATCGTTGACCAGCACCCTGGCGCCCTGTTTGGCGAACAGCAGTGCATGCGCCCGTCCCAGGCCGCCACCGGCACCGGTGATGATCACGACTTTATCTTCGAAGCGCACAGACTCATTCATGGGGGACTCCAGCAGGCCAAGGGACAATGAGACCGAGTTTCAGGCACGACGCTGCCGGTCACAATGAACACTGGGGAGGCTGAATGGTGCGCGATAAGGCCGGGGATGATTGATCTTGGTTATGATCAGTGGCGAGGGAGCTTGCTCCCGCTCGGCTGCGAAGCTGTCGTAAACCTGTGTCCCGGAATAATTGTCTCAGGGCCGCTTCGCGCCCCAACGGGAGCAAGCTCCCTCGCCACAGGGGCTCAGCGTTAAGCAGCACTCAGGAGCAGGCGACTTTGCGCGGCGGCAAGAGCAGTTGATCGCGAAACGCCAGGTAGTGCTTGAGCACCTCGCCGGGCGCCTCGATCTGTGGGTAGTGGCCAATGTCTGGCAACACCACCGTATCCGCCTCCGGTATCAATTCCCGATAACGCTCGACCATGTGCACACCGGAGACCGGATCCACCCCGCCATCGATTACCCGCAGCGGCACTTCACCGCGTTGCATCGCGCTCACCCAGCGGTTGCGCCAGACGCGTCGCTCCGGGATGTAGGCGATCAATTTATGCATGATCCGTGGCCCGCGATGGCTTTCGACCAGGCTCCAGAAATCATCCATCTGGCTTTCACTGGGACGGGTCTGCGGACCGAAAATCTGCCGAAAGCTTCTCACCAGACCATCGCGACTGAAGGCGCGGCCAATCATCCAGCCCAAAGGGCTGAGCAAGAGTTTTTGCATCAGTACCGGGCGATGGGTTTCCGGAAACAACCCGCCATTGAGAAACACGCAACTGGCCAGTTCCACCCGCGATTCGTAATGCCGGGCCAGCAGTTCCTGGGCCACGCTGTCGCCATAATCGTGGGCGAACAGGTGCACCGGCTGCTCGACATTCAAGTGTTCAAGCAGTGCCTGTTGCAGATCCGCTTGCTCCAGCAGGCTGTATTCGTGATTCGCCGGTTTGGCCGAATCGCCGAAGCCCAGCATGTCACAAGCGATCACGCGAAAACGTTGGGTCAATGGCTGCCACAGGTAATGCCAGTCCCAACTGGCGGACGGAAAGCCGTGAATGAGCAACAGCGGCTCACCCTGCCCTGCCGCCCAGTAACGGATGCTCTGGCCACGGAATACGAACGCCTGGCTGCGTTTACGCCAGACACACAAAGGGATCTCGGCGAGTTCCATCAGAGTTTATAACCCGGGTCCAGTTTATCGAGTTTGCGCAGCAGCGCCGGCCAGGCCAGCGCTCCGCCCATACCTTGAGGACTTCTGGTGACACCCGCGATCATGGCTTTGGCGCCGGCCAGAATCTGCGGTTCGATGGCGATCAGTTCAGCAGCACCGTTTTGCGCCATGACCTGAATGTCGCAGGCCCGCTGAAAGGTAAACATCATCAGGAACGTATCGGCGATGGTGCTGCCGCAGGTCAGCAGACCGTGGTTGTGCAGCATCAGGAAATTGTTTTCGCCGAGGTCGGCCTGCAGCCTCACCTTCTCTTCATGGTTGAGCGCCACGCCTTCGTAGGCGTGATAGGCCAGGCTGGAAAGCACGAACAACGACTGTTGGCTGATCGGCAGGACGCCCTGCTTCTGTGCCGACACGGCAACCCCCGAAGCCGTGTGGGTGTGGAGCACGCAGACGACATCGTGACGGACTTCATGCACGGCGCTGTGGATGGTGTAACCCGCCGGATTGATCTCGTAAGGGCTGTCCATCAGCTTGTTCCCGGCCTGATCCACCTTGACCAGGCTCGACGCGGTCATTTCGTGAAACATCAACCCGAACGGGTTGATCAGGAAGTCTTCGGTGCCCGGCACCTTGGCGGAGATGTGGGTAAAGATCAGGTCATCCCAACCATGCTGGGCTACCAGACGATAACAGGCAGCGAGGTCGACGCGGGTTTGCCACTCGGCGGGGCTGACCAAGTCTTTGACACTCTGGGACGATTGGACGGGGGTTACGCTCACGGATAGGAACCTCGGTTTTTATTATGGAGTGTTTCCAATGAATACCGAGTCTAGTCACCCCTTGAGGTTCGTGTAGTTGCATTGGCAGCCAGCTTGATGGCCCAGCGAGTCAGTCGCCCGGCTGCTCTGGATCCATGTCAAATGACCGACGCCGGCAAGGGTCCGACAGGCAGCGTTTACTGTACTGTCAGAACCCTGACTGACCTGGGTGCCGTGGCAACGGTCAGTTGCGAAGTGCGCTGATCAGGTCCGCCAGCCAAGGCTCGGCGTCCGTTTCGGGGGTCACACTTTCGCTGGCATCCAGACGCAGCATCGGCACTACTTCTCGAATGCCCAGCTCACCGAACAATTCGCGCATCAGTTCGCCGCCCCCACAAAACGTATCGCCATAGCTCGCATCGCCCAGGCCGATCACCGCACCCGGCAAACCACGCCAGGCAGCGGGCAACTGGTCACGAATCGCGAAATACAGCGGTTGCAGGTTGTCCGGCAGCTCGCCCATGCCAGTGGTCGACGTCACCGCCAGAAAGGCTTCGGGGCCAAACGCCAGGATATCGGCGAGGGTTGCACGCGGGTTGTGCCAGGTTTCGAAACCGGCGGCTTTCAACAGGCTGGCGGCGTGGCGGGCAACTTCTTCGGCTGTGCCGTACACCGAGCCGGAAATGATGGCGACTTTCATCAATCTGATCCTGAATCCGAGTAAAAGACCGGGATATTAACAGCACGGTCGTGATTGTTCTTTTAGAATGCGATCGACAATCAATCAGGAAAGGATACTCCGATGATTAACGCACAACTGCTGCAATGGGTGATCAACGCTTCAAACGACGGTATCGTGATTGCTGAAAAGGAAGGCGAGCAAGACAACATCCTCATTTACGTCACCCCGCGCTCGAACGCCTGATGGGGTACTCCAGCGAAGAAATTCTCTATCAGGATTGCCGCTTCCTGCAGCGTGGCTCAACTGGAGACGCAATTGGCTGAACTCCAGGCCGAGCTTGCTGCGCTCAAGGCGACGAACGGCAAAAACCAAATCCGGAATTAATGGTCAGTAACTACAATCACCACTGACTTTGTAACTATATCTTCCGAGTTGGCCATGCACCGCGACGCACTCCTGACCCAGGATGAGCTGGATTTCATCCAGACCATGCAGCACAACCCGCAGCTCAATGTGCGGGACGCGACGTCGAGCCTGCTGGTCAACGGTGGATCGCAAATCCGTGACCTGCTCACCCGCCTGGCGGCCCATGAGCAGGTCACCATTCACGCCAGCTTCGAAAACCAGCAGATGACCTTCCCCCTGCACCTGGTGGAAGACGAGTTCCATGCGCTGCATTTGCGTCTCGGCGTGCCGAGCATCTATGAAGGCGGGCCGATGGTCCGGCCCTGGCGCCTGGTACTGGACGAACCGGTAGCGCTGGAAAACGCCAAGGGTCAACCCGGCGCCCTGTGGGTACACGAAGTGTCGTGCAAAGGGGTCTTGCTGGAAGTTCGCAACAAGACCAAGCCGCCGAAGCATTTCGCCTTGTGGTTCAGCCCGTCAGGCTATGAGCGGATTGCCTTGCGTGGCACTTTCGAGAAAGAAAACGAACAGGGCTTCTATGCCTATCAGCTGAGCCAGAGCGATACGGACGAAACCGAGCGTCTGCGTCAGTTCATCCTGCAACAGCATCGCTTGACTCATCCAGCGCTGCACCTCTGAACTTCAAGTACCCAGATTACCCGCCAGGAACTGTTTCAGACGCTGGCCCATGACCTCCCCTTCATTGCCCAGGCAACCGATCGATGACCCGACCAGGCGATTCAAGCGCTGGGGCAACTCGGGACGGCACATGTTGCCATTGAGCGTTGTCAGCCAGCACAAGGTCTTTGGGAATGATGTGGGACAGCATTTGAATTGGTGCTGCCTTGGCCAGTAACGTGCCGATTTTACTGACCGCCACACCGCGGTCGATCCAGTCGAGAATGCTGCGAACACGCTCAATATCGGTCACTGAATAGAGGCGATGCCCACTTTCGGTGCGAATTGGAACAATCAGGCTATAGCGGCGTTCCCATGTGCGAAGCGTGACCGGGTTGACACCAGTCAGGCGCGCCACCTCGCGAATCGGATAAAGCTGTTCCTGTTCAAGGGAGACAGCCCGCGGTACACCTGAAACCACGTCAGTAAGGACAGGCATCTGGGGTTGTACATCCATGTGCAGATGGGAAGTTATTCCAACTCCGCTGCCCCGTAATGCTCCAAGTTCATAATCGAAGAAAAACGTTCAACGACGAAACCGGCAGAATCAGGAATAATCCTTGCTTGTTCCGAGTCGCAGCCCACCACCCCGGCGCTGCGCCTGGCGAAGTTCCTATCCGGAGCGACGCGAATGTCTTATGGAGATACACAATGTCTACCCCACCCGTCACGCTGATGGTCGCGCGTCGTGTTGCCAATGGTCGCTATCAAGACCTGATCGCCTGGTTGCGCGAAGGCGAACAACTGGCCACCGATTTTCCCGGCTACCTCGGCTCCGGCGTACTTGCACCGCCGCCCGGCGATGACGAATTCCAGATTATCTTCCGCTTCGCCGACGAGCAGACCCTGCATGCCTGGGAGCACTCCGCCTCGCGCAGCGCCTGGCTCGGACGCGGCAGCGACCTGTTCGCTCACCCGACAGAACATCGGGTCAGCGGCATCGAGGGTTGGTTCGGTGCCACCGGTCAACGCCCGCCACGCTGGAAACAGGCCGTGGCGATCTGGCTGGCGTTCTTTCCGGTTTCACTGCTGTTCAACTTTGTGCTTGGGCCTTTGCTTGGCGAGATGGCGCTACTGCCTCGCGTGCTGATCAGTACCCTGTGCCTGACGCCACTGATGGTTTACTTCTTCATTCCACTGTCGACCCGCCTGCTGGCCACCTGGCTGAACAGCACGCCAGCACGACCATTGCCCGCCCGACCCTCCACCCAAAACCGCTGATGACCCCTTGTGGGAGCGGGCTTGCTCGCGAAGGCGGCGTATCAGTCAACATTTGTACTACCTGACACCGCGCTTTCGCGAGCAAGCCCGCTCCCACACAGGCCCGTTTTGCACAATAGGTAGAGTGCTACCGTCGCTGGTATAGTTTTGCTCTCACCGCGATGCGAGCCGTTCATGACTTCTACCGCAGCCCCTATCCTCATTACCGGCGCCGGCCAGCGTGTCGGCCTGCACTGCGCCCGGCGATTGCTGGAAGATGGCCATCGCGTGATTTTCAGCTACCGCAGCGAACGACCCGGCGTACAAGCCCTGCGCGATCTGGGGGCCACCGCGGTGTTCGCGGACTTCGCCAGCGAGGCCGGGATCCTCGCCTTCATCGGCGAACTGAAAACCCGTACCGACTGTTTGCGGGCAATTGTCCACAACGCCTCCGAGTGGCTGGCCGAAACACCGGACACTGACGCCGCAGCATTCACCCGCATGTTCAGCGTGCACATGCTGGCGCCTTACCTGATCAACCTGCATTGCGCCGAGTTTCTGCAACGCTCAAGCCCCGCCGACATCGTGCACATCAGCGATGACGTGACCCGCAGGGGCAGCAGCAGGCACATCGGCTATTGCGCCAGCAAAGCCGGGCTCGACAGCCTGACCCTGTCCTTCGCCGCCAGGTACGCGCCGGCCATCAAGGTCAACGGGATCGCGCCAGCCCTGCTACTGTTCAAGCCTGAGGACGACGCGGCCTACCGCTCCAAGGCGCTGGCCAAGTCCGCGCTCGGCATCGAGCCCGGCTGCGAAGTGATCTACCAGAGCCTGCGCTACCTGCTCGACAACCCCTATGTCACCGGCACCACCCTGACCGTCAACGGCGGAAGGCACATCAAATAAGTGTCCCGCGAGGATTTTCCATGACGTTATCCCTGCCCCAGAATTACCGTGAAATCCTCATCGGCCTCGGCGAAAACCCCGACCGCGAAGGGTTGCTCGATACGCCGATGCGTGCGGCCAAAGCCATGCAGTACCTTTGCCATGGTTACGAGCAAAGTGTCGAAGAGATCGTCAACGGCGCGCTGTTCGCCTCCGACAACGATGAAATGGTGATCGTCGACAACATCGAGCTGTACTCGCTTTGCGAACACCACATGCTGCCCTTCATCGGCAAGGCGCATGTGGCTTATATTCCAACCGGCAAGGTGCTGGGCCTGTCGAAAATTGCGCGGCTGGTGGACATGTTCGCCCGGCGCCTGCAGATCCAGGAAAACCTCACCCGGCAAATCGCCGACGCGGTGCAACAGGTGACCGGTGCGGCAGGCGTCGCAGTGGTCATCGAAGCGCAGCACATGTGCATGATGATGCGCGGCGTCGAGAAACAGAATTCGACCATGAACACCTCGGTGATGCTCGGCGCCTTCCGCGAGTCGAGCAACACCCGCCAGGAGTTCCTGCAATTGATTGGACGGAGCAAGTAGCAATGCCACAACTTCAGCCAGGCATGGCACGCATCCGGGTCAAAGACCTGTGCCTGCGTACTTTCATCGGCATCAATGAGGATGAAATCCTCAACAAGCAGGATGTACTGATCAATCTCACCATCCTGTACGCAGCCCAGGAAGCGGTACGAGACAACGACATCGATCACGCGTTGAACTACCGCACGATCACCAAGGCGATCATCGCCCATGTGGAAGGCAACCGCTTTGCGCTGCTCGAACGCCTGACCCAGGAAATTCTCGACCTGGTGATGGCCAACGCATCGGTACTCTACGCAGAGGTGGAAGTCGACAAGCCCCACGCACTGCGATTCGCCGAGTCAGTATCGATAACACTTGCAGCAAGCCGCTAGCTACAAGCTTCAAGCGGCAAGCTGTAAACTTCGACCTACGCAATCCATCTTGCAGCTCGAAGCCTGAAGCTCACAGCTGTCTCGCAGAGACCTCCCATGAACGATCAACAACGCCTGGAACTTGAAGCTGCCGCCTTTCGCCGGCTGGTGGCCCACCTGGACAGCCGCAAGGATGTTCAGAACATCGACCTGATGAACCTTTCGGGCTTCTGCCGCAACTGCCTGTCCAAGTGGTACAAGGCCGCGGCTGACGAGCGCCAGATCGAGGTCAGCCTCGACGAAGCCCGCGAAGTGGTTTACGGCATGCCGTACGCCGAATGGAAAGCCCAATATCAGCAAGAGGCCAACGCCGAACAACAAGCGGCGTTCGCCAAAGGAAAACCCAATGAGTGATTTGAACACCCTGCGCACCAGCCTCAACAGCGGTGAACACGCCTTCGCCGATACCCTGGCGTTCATCGCCGCCGGTTACGACTACCAGCCTCAGGCTTTCAACAATGGCGGCGTGGAAAACGCGGCCGGGCAGAACGAAGGCTCGTGCAAGACCCTGGGTCTGGCGCTGCTCGAAGGCTTGAGCAATGAAGAAGCCCTGCTGGCGTTCGGCGAGCACTACCGTTCGGTGCTGGCGACGCCTGAAGGCAGCGATCACGGCAATATCCGTGCGTTGATGGCTCACGGTCTGTCCGGTGTGAAGTTCTCTCAGCAACCGCTGACTCGCCGCTGATGTAATTCGCTGCCGATTAAACCTGTAGGAGCGAGCCCGCTCGCGATGGACTGAAGAACGCCACGGGGTGTCAGGCTCCCAGCGTCATCGTTCACGACCATCGTCGGAGCGCCGCCCGGAGCAGGCTCGCTCCTACATGACTTTAAAGATTGACCCGGCAACTTTATTTCGTTTGCCGCGTACCACCGCTCACGGCTTAGATAAAAAGAAGTCCTCCTTCTTCCGAGCCGGTCATTCATGCGCAGCGAAACCATCAGCCAGTCGATCAACATCGTTCATCCTGTCACCCTCAGCCACGGCAAAAACGCCGAAGTCTGGGACACCGACGGCAAACGCTACATCGACTTCGTCGGCGGCATCGGCGTGCTGAACCTCGGCCATTGCCATCCGCACATCGTCGAGGCCATTCGAGAGCAAGCCACCCGACTGACCCACTATGCGTTCAACGCCGCGCCCCATGTGCCTTACCTCGAACTGATGGATCGCCTCAGCGCGTTTATCCCTGTGGACTATCCGGTCAGCGGCATGCTCACCAACAGCGGCGCGGAAGCGGCGGAGAACGCCCTGAAGATCGTCCGTGGCGCCACCGGCCGCACCGCAGTCATCGCCTTCGACGGCGCGTTTCACGGCCGCACGCTGGCCACACTCAACCTCAATGGCAAAGTAGCGCCCTACAAACAGAAAGTCGGCGTGCTGCCGGGACCGGTGTATCACCTGCCGTTCCCCAGCCAGGACAATGGCGTGACTTGCGCCGATGCGCTGAAGGCCATGGAGCGGTTGTTCAGCGTCGAGATCGATGTCGAAGACGTCGCCTGCTTTATCGTCGAACCGGTGCAGGGTGAAGCTGGTTTCCTGGCCATGGAGGCCGAGTTCGCCCAAGCGCTGCGCAAATTCTGCGACGACAAGGGCATTGTGCTGGTCGCCGATGAAATCCAGTCCGGTTTCGGTCGTACCGGCCAACGCTTTGCATTTTCGCGACTGGGTATCGAGCCTGACTTGATCCTGCTCGGCAAAAGCATCGCTGGCGGCGTGCCGCTGGGAGCGGTGGTCGGGCGCAAATCGCTGCTGGACAACCTGCCCAAGGGCGGCCTCGGAGGTACCTATTCCGGCAACCCCATCGCCTGCGCGGCGGCATTGGCGACCCTGGACGAAATGACCGATGCCAACCTGCACGCCTGGGGCACGCAGCAGGAAGAGGCGATTGTCGGCCGCTACGAAGCCTGGCGCTCAAGCAGACTGACGCCGTACCTGGGTCGCCTGACCGGCGTCGGTGCCATGCGTGGTATCGAGTTGATCAACGCCGATGGCTCGCCAACATCGGCGCAATTGACGCAACTGCTGGCGCTGGCGCGGGACGCCGGGTTGCTGCTGATGCCCAGCGGCAAGTCGCGGCACATCATTCGGTTGTTGGCGCCACTGACCACCGAGGCGGCGGTGCTTGAAGAAGGTTTGGATATCCTGGAGGCGTGCCTGAAGAAATTGGCCTGATCCACAGCACCCACTGTAGGAGCGAGCATGCTCGCGAAGAACCTGAGAGCCCCGCGGGGTGTCAGGCTCCCAGCGTTATCGTTGACGACCATCGCGAGCGCGCTCGCTCCTACAGGGACATGTGTATTTTCCGAAGGCACAAAAAAACCGGCCGAAGCCGGTTTTTCGTTTCTACAGAATCAAGCGTTCTGCAGACCGTCGAGGTAACGCTCGGCATCCAGTGCCGCCATGCAACCGGCGCCAGCCGAGGTGATGGCCTGACGGTACACGTGGTCAGCCACGTCACCGGCGGCGAAGATGCCTTCAAGGCTGGTGGCAGTGGCGTTGCCGTCACGGCCGCCCTGCACAACCAGGTAGCCGTCTTTGAGAGTCAACTGACCTTCGAACAGCGAAGTGTTCGGCGTGTGGCCGATGGCGATGAACACGCCGTCGACTTTCACTTCGTCGAAGCTGCCGTCGTTATTCTTCAGGCGGGCACCGGTCACGCCCATGTTGTCACCCAGCATTTCATCCAGGGTTGCGTTGAGCTTCAGCTCGATCTTGCCTTCGGCAACGCGGGCGTTCAGCTTGTCGATCAGGATCTTCTCGGCGCGGAAGGTCTCGCGACGGTGGATCAGGGTGACTTTGCTGGCGATGTTGGCCAGGTACAGGGCTTCTTCGACAGCGGTGTTGCCGCCACCAACCACGGCAACCGGCTTGTTGCGATAGAAGAAACCGTCGCAGGTTGCGCAGGCGGAGACGCCTTTGCCCATGAACGCTTCTTCCGACGGCAGGCCCAGGTAGCGAGCGCTGGCGCCGGTGGCGATGATCAGGGCGTCGCAAGTGTAAGTCGCGCTGTCGCCGGTCAAGGTGTACGGCTTGGCAGCGAAGTCCACGGCATTGATGTGATCGAAAACGATCTCGGTTTCAAAGCGCTCGGCGTGCTCGCGCATCCGCTCCATCAGCGCCGGGCCGGTCAGGCCGTGGACGTCGCCCGGCCAGTTGTCGACTTCGGTGGTGGTGGTCAGTTGACCGCCGGCCTGCATGCCGGTGATCAGCAGTGGCTTGAGGTTGGCACGGGCGGCATAGACCGCGGCGCTGTAACCGGCAGGGCCGGAACCGAGAATAATCACTCGCGAATGACGAACTTCAGACATGACCTGCTCCTGTTGACCGGCCCGGAACACCTGGCGCGGAACGCCGGATTGCCGGCTGGAATAAAAAAGAACGGTTGAAAGCACTTGGGGAAGGCTTGAACCCGACCGTCCTGTAAAAGATTGGGTGCAGCGTATCGAGGGGGCGAAGATTAAGGAAATACGGTTTAACAATCCAGCTCATAGGTGGTCTCTATGCCATCTGGCCGACGATATCGACGTCTTTGTTACAGTGAATGTCGATACCGCCACCGCGCTTTCGCATAAGAAGCAAAGCCGGTAAGGTCGGCGCGTTTTCCCTCTGTTCGGAGCACCTTATGCCCGCCCCTGTTCTGTCCGGCCCGCAATACCTGCGCGAAGGCCTCAAGCTGGTGCTCAGCCCCAGCCTGCGTTTGTTTGTGTTGTTGCCGCTGGCGATCAACCTGGTGCTGTTCGTCGGATTGATCTACCTGGCCGGCCATCAATTCAGCCTGTGGGTCGACACGCTGATGCCGTCCCTGCCCGACTGGCTGAGTTTTCTCAGCTACATCCTCTGGCCGCTGTTCGTGGTGCTCGTCGTACTGATGGTGTTCTTCACCTTCACCATACTCGCCAACGTCATTGCCGCGCCGTTCAACGGCTTCCTCGCGGAGAAAGTCGAAGTGGTGGTGCGCGGCACCGATGATTTCCCGGCCTTCAGTTGGGGCGAACTTGTGGCGATGATCCCGCGCACCCTGGCCCGGGAAATGCGCAAGCTCGGCTATTTTCTGCCCCGGGCGATCGGGCTGTTCATCCTCTCGTTCATCCCGGTGGTGAACATCATCGCCGCGCCGCTGTGGCTGTTGTTCGGGGTGTGGATGATGGCGATCCAGTACATCGACTACCCGGCGGACAACCACAAGCTGGGCTGGAACGAGATGCTCGCCTGGCTGCGCCAGAAGCGCTGGCAGAGCATGAGCTTCGGCGGCAGCGTCTACCTGGTGCTGCTGATTCCGGTGGTCAATATCCTGATGATGCCCGCCGCCGTGGCCGGGGCGACACTGTTCTGGGTGCGTGAACGCGGCGCGGAAAACCTGGTGGCACAGCGCTAAGTCACAAATCCATCATCCCGACGTCACACTGACGACATGGCCCCAGCCGACACTGGGGTCATGACGACAGCTCTGCATATCACCCTGATCACCGAAACCTTCCCTCCCGAAATCAACGGCGTGGCCAATACCCTTGGTCGCTTGTGCGACGGCTTGCGCGCGCGCGGGCATCAGGTGGAATTGGTGCGACCGCGTCAAGGCTGCGACCAGCAGTTGGGCAGCGACGATGAACTGCTGCTGTGCCGCGGCTGGCCGCTACCGGGCTATCCCGGTTTGCAATGGGGTCAGTCGTCGATGCACAAACTGCTGCGGCGCTGGACGCGCCACCGCCCGGACGTGCTCTACATCGCCACCGAGGGCCCGCTGGGCCTGTCGGCCTTGCGTGCGGCACGGCGACTGGGGATTTCCGTGGTCAGCGGGTTCCACACCAATTTCCAGCAGTACTCCAACCAGTACGGGCTTGGTTTGCTCACGCGCCTGCTGACTCACTACCTGCGCTGGTTCCACAACCGCTCGACCATGACCCTGGTGCCCAGCGTCAGTCAGCGCATGGAGCTGGAGCGGCGGCATTTCGAACGACTGGCGTTGCTGTCCCGAGGGGTCGACAGCGAACTGTTTCACCCGGCCAAACGTTTGAATGCCCTGCGCGAGCAATGGGGGCTGGCCGAGGAAGACATCGCCGTCATTCATGTCGGACGCCTGGCCCAGGAAAAAAACCTTGGCCTGCTCAAGCGCACCTTCAATACCCTCAAGGCGAGTTATCCCCAGCGCATCCTGAAACTGATCGTGGTCGGCGACGGCCCGCAGCGCCAGGAACTGGAAAACGACATGCCCGAGGCTATTTTCTGCGGCACCCAACGAGGTGAAACCCTGGCGTGTCACTACGCGTCGGGCGACGTGTTTCTGTTTCCGAGCCTGACTGAAACGTTCGGCAATGTGGTGCTTGAAGCACTCGCCTCGGGACTCGGCGTGGTGGCCTACGATCAGGCAGCGGCCGCCCAGCATATACGTCATGGCTACAACGGTGTATTGGCGATGCCGGGAGATGAAGAAGCGTTCTGCGATGCAGCGGCATGGCTGCTGGAGGAAAGGGAAACCTTGCGCAATGTGCGCCTCAATGCGCGCCAACATGCCAGTCGCCAGGGCTGGGCGACGATCATCGAGCAGTTCGAGGGACAATTGCGCGGGGCGTGTGCCGGGGAGATGGTGGTGCCGAATGCACCGACTGTTCCCTGATTTGCAGTGTTTTTGAGTCAGTCTTCGCGAGCAAGCCCGCTCCCACAAGGGATCCAGTGTGGGAGCGGGCTTGCTCGCGAAAGCGTCAGTGCCGACGCCGCTTAAACCAGCGTCATCAACGCCGCACGGCTGAACGGCAGAATGTCTTCCTCGCGACCGTCACGCACTTTCTGCGCCCAGTCCGGGTCCACCAACAGCGCGCGACCGACCGCCACCAGATCGAACTCGTCGTTGTTCAGGCGCTCCAGCAGTTTTTCCAGGCTGGCCGGCTGTGCGACCTTGTCGGTGTTGACCATGAACTGCAGGAACTCGCCATCCAGGCCGACGCTGCCCACGGTGATGGTCGGCTTGCCGGTGAGCTGGCGGGTCCAGCCAGCCAGGTTCAGCTCAGAACCGTCGAACTCGGGCTCCCAGAAACGGCGGGTCGAGCAGTGGAAAATATCCACGCCCGCGTCGGCCAACGGCTTGAGGAATTCGCCCAAGGCTTCCGGGGTTTGTACCAGGCGTGCGGTGTAGTCCTGCTGCTTCCACTGGGAGAAGCGGAAGATGATCGGGAAACCTTCACCGACCGCAGCACGCACCGCCTGAATCAATTCAATGGCGAAGCGCGAACGGTTGGCCAGGCTACCGCCGTATTCGTCGGTACGCTGGTTGCTGCCTTCCCAGAAGAACTGGTCGATCAGGTAACCGTGGGCACCGTGGATTTCCACGCCGTCCATGCCGATGCTCTGGGCGTTCTTGGCGGCCTGGGCGAACGCGGCGATTACGTCCCGGATATCCTGTTTGGTCATGCCATGCACCACGACCTGGCCTTCCTTCACTTTTTCCGACGGGCCATAACCCGGCACGCTGGCGTCCGGCTCGGTGCCGATACGACGTACGCTGCCCACATGCCACAACTGCGGCACGATCTTGCCGCCTTCGGCGTGAACCGCGTCGACGACTTTCTTCCAGCCGGACAGGGCGGCCTCACCGTAGAAATGCGGAACGTTCGGGTAGCCGTTGGAAGCCTTGTGACCAACGGTGGTGCCTTCGGTGATGATCAGGCCGACGCCCGCAGCGGCGCGGCGACGGTAGTATTCGATCACTTTGGAATTAGGCACGCCGCCCGGAGAAAACGAGCGGGTCATCGGTGCCATGACGACGCGGGTCGGCAGTTCAAGGGTGCCGAGGTGGAACGGTTTGAACAGGGCTTTGACGGGCATGGGACGCTCCACAGGGAATGACTTTATGACGGCGATAATATGGAGGTTCGTGCGTACTGAACAGCACTATTGATTTAGGTGATGTAGGAGCGAGCTTGCTCGCGATGGTGGTCAACGATAACGCTGGCGGTCTGATGCCCCGCGGTGTTCCGACAACCATCGCGAGCGAGCTCGCTCCTACAGAGGGAGAGGAGAATGTCAGCTCAGTGCTTTTTCAATCGCATGGACGATGGTCGGATCATCCGGCGCCGTGCGTGGCGAAAACCGTGCCAGTACACGGCCGTCCTTGCCCAGCAGGAACTTCTCGAAGTTCCAGGTGATATCGCCTGGAAATTCCGCACCCTCGCCCGCCAGCAGGCGGTACAACTGATGACGCTCATGCCCGTTGACTTCCAGCTTGCTCGACAACGGAAAGGTCACGCCATAGTTGAGAGCGCAGAATGTTTTGATCTCCTGCTCGGTCCCCGGTTCCTGCCCGGCAAACTGGTTGCACGGCAAGCCCAACACGCTGAAGCCTTTGGCCTTGTATTGCTGGTAGAGGTTTTCCAGCGCCGCGTACTGCGGGGTCAAGCCGCATTTGGAGGCGACGTTGACCACCAATACAACTTGGCCTTTGAAAGGCGCCAGAGGTAGCTCCTGTCCATCCAGGGCTGTCAATTTAAGGTCGTGAAAAGCACTCATGGCGTACTCCAGATTCCCGTGTTCTTCTCGAAACAGCCACTTGGCGGTGTCGTCAGGGACAGCCGCAGACTAAAAAGGCGCCCACAGGGCGCCTCTCCAGTTATCTGAGCTTAGCGCAGAAATCAGTGGTGATGGCCACCTTCGCCATGGACGTGGCCATGAGCGATTTCTTCCTGGCTGGCGTCACGGATAGCAACGATCTTGACCTGGAAATTCAGGCGCTGACCGGCCAACGGGTGGTTGCCGTCAACGGTGACGTCGTCGCCGTCCAGATCACGGATGGTCACGATCTGCATCTGGCCGTCCGGAGCGGAAGCGTGGAACTGCATGCCCACTTCCAGCTCGTCGACGCCTTCGAACATGCTGCGGCTCAGGGTGCTGACCAGTTCGGCAGCGTATTCGCCGTAAGCGTCTTCCGGTTCAACGGCTACGGTCAGTTCGTCGCCGACAGCCTTGCCTTCCAGAGCCCCAGGCCCGGGATGATGTTACCTGCGCCTTGCAGGTAGACCAGCGGCGCGCCGCCGGCGGAGCTGTCGATGACCTCACCAGCGTCGTTGGTCAGGGTATAGTCGATGGAGACAGCCTTATTGGCGGCGATCAGCATGGGGCGAGACCTTTTGCATAAGAAGATTGAAGGGCCAAGTTTAGCGAAGCAATCGTCCGAAAGCGAACACAACCCGGACAGACGGGATTCGACGGTCACAGGCTTTCATCAGGACGAGGACGGTCACTGGGTGGCCGAGCTTTCCTGCGGCCATACCCAACACCTGCGGCACCAGCCACCATGGCAATCCCGCGCCTGGGTCATGGACCCTGCGCAGCGCCAGGAAAAAATAGGCCAACCCTTTGCCTGCGGTTGGTGCGCACAAGGCTCGGTTAGCGATAACCTTGGCGACTGAATTTCGGTAGTCGACCAGTCATAGGTCGTCACCATTGCCATGCACCTCCAGAGAATCCGCATGCAAACTTTTTTTATCGCGCCCACCGATTTTGGTGTGGGTCTGACCTCCATCAGCCTCGGGCTGGTGCGTACCCTTGAGCGAGCCGGGCTCAAGGTCGGCTTTTTCAAACCGATTGCCCAGCCGCATCCGGGCGACACGGGCCCGGAACGTTCCACCGAACTGGTGGCGCGCACCCACGGCTTGAAACCGCCTCAGCCACTGGGCCTGGCCCATGTCGAGCGCATGCTCGGCGATGGCCAGCTCGATGAATTGCTCGAAGAAATCATCACCCTGTATCAGCAGGCTGCCATCGGCAAGGACGTGCTGATCGTCGAAGGCATGGTGCCGACCCGTAGCGCCAGTTACGCCGCGCGGGTCAACCTGCACCTGGCCAAGAGCCTCGATGCCGAGGTGATCCTGGTCTCGGCACCGGAAAACGAAGTGCTGACCGAACTCTCCGGCCGTGTCGAGTTGCAGGCGCAATTGTTCGGCGGCCCGAAAGACCCGAAAGTCCTCGGCGTGATCCTCAACAAGGTCAAGACCGAAGAAAGCATGGAGGCCTTCGCCACGCGCCTCAAGGAGCATTCGCCGCTGTTGCGCAGTGGTGATTTCCGTTTGCTCGGCTGCATTCCGTTCCAGCCGGAACTGAACGCCCCGCGCACCCGCGACGTCGCCGACCTGATGGGTGCGCAAGTACTCAACGCCGGTGATTATGAAACCCGGCGCATGACCAAAATCATCATTTGCGCCCGCACCATGCGCAACACCGTGGAGTTGCTCAAACCCGGCGTGCTGGTGGTGACCCCCGGCGACCGCGACGACATCATCCTCGCTGTCAGCCTCGCGGCCTTGAACGGCGTGCCTTTGGCCGGGCTGCTGCTGACCAGCGACACCCTGCCCGATCCACGCATCATGGACCTGTGCCGCGGCGCCCTGCAGGCCGGGTTGCCGGTGCTGTCCGTGAGTACCGGCTCCTACGACACCGCCAACCTGCTCAATGGTCTGAACAAGGAAATCCCCATCGATGACCGCGAGCGCGCCGAAATCATCACCGATTTCATCGCCAGTCACCTCGATGCCAACTGGTTGCATCAGCGCTGCGGCACACCACGGGAGATGCGCCTGTCACCAGCGGTGTTCCGCTATCAACTGATCCAGCGCGCCCAGGCGGCCAACAAGCGCATCGTGTTGCCCGAAGGCAGCGAGCCGCTGACCGTGCAGGCTGCCGCGATCTGCCAGGCCCGTGGCATCGCTCGCTGTGTGTTGCTGGCCAAGCCCGAGGACGTGCAGGCTGTCGCCCGTGCCCAGGGCATCGAGTTGCCTCCAGGCCTGGAAATCATTGATCCGGACTTGATCCGCGAACGCTATGTCGAGCCGATGGTTGCGCTGCGCAAAAGCAAAAGCCTCAATGCGCCGATGGCCGAGCAACAACTGGAAGACACCGTGGTGATCGGCACCATGATGCTGGCCCTGGATGAAGTCGACGGCCTCGTATCGGGCGTGATCAACACCACCGCCAACACCATCCGCCCGGCCCTGCAGCTGATCAAGACAGCGCCGGGTTGCACTCTGGTGTCGTCGGTGTTCTTCATGCTGTTTCCCGAAGAGGTGCTGGTCTATGGCGACTGCGTGATGAACCCGCACCCGAGCGCCAGCGAACTGGCCGAGATCGCCCTGCAAAGCGCTGACTCGGCCGCCGCATTCGGCATCACGCCACGGGTGGCGATGATCAGCTATTCCAGTGGCGATTCGGCGAGCGGCGAAGAAGTCGAGAAGGTCCGCGAGGCTACCCTGCTCGCCCACGAACAACAGCACTCGCTGCTGATCGACGGCCCCTTGCAGTACGACGCCGCCGCCAACGAAAACGTGGCCCGGCAATTGGCGCCGAACAGTCAGGTCGCCGGTCGGGCCACGGTGTACGTATTCCCCGACCTCAACACCGGCAATACCACCCACAAGGCCGTGCAGCGCAGCGCCGACTGCGTCAGCCTCGGGCCGATGCTGCAAGGCCTGCGCAAACCGGTGAACGATTTGCCGCGCGGCGCGCAGGTCGATGACATCGTCTACACCATCGCCCTGACCGCGATTCAAGCCGCCAACCGACCTATGGATGTGTAAATGCTGGATTTTCTACCTGCCCCGTTGCGCGGCGTGATCGCCGCGCTGCTGTTGGCACTGAACACGATATTGCTCTGCTCGTTCCTGTTCTGCGTGGCGCTCGTCAAGGTATTGCCATTCGCCCTCACCCAGCGCATCGCCCGCTGGCTGATGAGCCATACCCATGAAGCCTGGATCAGCATCAACAAAGGCTGGATGAACCTGGTCCGTCGCACCCGCTGGCACATCAGCGGCCTGCAAGGCCTCGACTACCGGCACTCGTACCTGATCACCAGCAACCACCAGAGCTGGGTCGACATTCTGGTGCTGCAATACGTGCTCAACCGGCGCATTCAACCGCTGAAGTTCTTTCTCAAGCAGGAGCTGATCTGGGTCCCGGTGATCGGTCTGGCCTGGTGGGCGCTGGGCTTTCCGTTCATGAAGCGCTACTCCAAGACGTACCTGGAGAAGCATCCGGAAAAGAAAGGCAAGGACCTGGAGACCACCCGCAAGACCTGCGCGAAATTCCGCGACAACCCGGTGGGCATTTTCAACTTCGTCGAAGGCACGCGTTTCACGGAGGGCAAGCATGCCCAACAGCAATCGCCGTTCAAGTACCTGCTCAAGCCCAAGGCCGGTGGCATTGCCTTTGTGCTGGATGCGATGGGCGAGCAGCTGGAGTCAATCGTCAACGTGACGATTCATTATCCGGCTGGTCGTCCGGGCTTCTGGGACTTGCTGTGCGGTAACGTTGCGGACGTGGTGGTGCATTTTCAGGAGCTGAACATTCCACCGCAGTTCATCGGCAAGAACTATGACCAGGATGGTGAGTACCGGTTGCAGTTCCAGGGCTGGATCAATCAGTTGTGGCAGGACAAGGATGCGTTGCTGGACCAGATGCACCGCGAGTATCCAGCGAAGTAATGCGATGACTGTTCCGGCCTCTTCGCGGGCAAGCCCGCTCCCACAGTGATCTTCAGAGAACACAAATATTGTGTACGGCGGAGAAACCTGTGGGAGCTGCGGTGCGACGATTCGACTTGCCAGCGATAGCAATCTCAAGGCAACAAAAAACCCGCAGACAATCACTTGTCTGCGGGTTTCTTTTTACCGGCTAACGCTTAGATCGCACCACGCTCACGCAGCAGACCCAGCACTTGCTTGACGCCTTCGTCCAGCGACACAGACTGGGTGTCGATGACCAGGTCGGCATCCAGCGGTACGTCGTACGGGAAGGATTCGCCCGGGATGTTATCCCCGGCGGCCGCGTACAGGCCTTGCGGATCACGCTCGGCGCAGACCGTTGGCGAAGCCTGGACGTAGACCGTCAGCAGACGCTCCTTGCCGATCAGTTCCCGAGCCTGTTCACGACCTTCGGCACTCGGCGCGACGAACGCCGCCAGGGTCAGCAGGCCGGCTTCGTTGAACTGACGCGCAACATGCGCGGCACGACGCCAGTTCTCGGTACGCCCGGCGCGATCCTGTGGCAGACCTTTGTTCAGGTCGTGACGCAGGTTCTGACCATCGAGCACGAACACCGCACGGCCCAGGTCGAACAGCTTGCGCTCGACCGCATACGCCAGGGTGCTTTTGCCTGCGCCCGACAGGCCGCTGAACAACACGGTGGCCGGTTGCTGGCCGAAGCGCTGTGCGCGCTCTTCAGTGGCGACGTGAGCCAGTTTGCCGTGGTGCGTGGTGCTGCCATGGGCCAGAGGCTGGGCGACGATCATGCCCGCGCCAACGGTGCCGTTGGTCAAGCGGTCGATGATGATGAAGGCGCCGGTGGTGCGGTTGCTGTCGTAACCGTCGAGGGCAATCGGCGCATCGAGCGCGATCTTGACCTTGCCGATTTCGTTCAGCTGCAACGCGCTGGCCTGGCCTTCTTCCAGGGTGTTCACGTCGACCTTGTTGACGATGCTGGCGATGGAGCCCGGCACGTAACTGGTGGCGCGCTTGATGTCGTATTTCTTGCCTGGCAGCATCGGCTCTTCGGCCATCCACACCAGCATGGCTTCGAAGCTGTCGGTCACCGGCGGCACGTTGTCGGCGTGAACCAACAGGTCGCCACGGGAGATGTCGATTTCGTCTTCCATGGTCAGCGTGACTGCCTGACCTGGGCCGGCATGCTCCAGTTCGCCTTCAAAGGTGACGATGGACTTCACGCGGCTGCTCTTGCCCGACGGCAGCACCACGACCTCGTCGCCCTTCTTGACGATACCGCTGGCCAGGGTGCCGGCGAAACCACGGAAGTTCAGGTTCGGGCGGTTGACGTACTGCACCGGGAAACGCAGGTCGGTGAAGTTGCGGTCGCCCGCCACTTCCACGGTCTCGAGGATTTCCATCAGCGACTGGCCGGTGTACCACGGCGAACGCTCGGACTTGTTCACCACGTTGTCGCCCTTCAGGGCCGACATCGGCACGAAGTGCATGCTGGTCGGCTTCATCTTCAAGCCTTCGGCGAACTTCAGGTAGTCGGCCTTGATCGACTCGAACACGCCCTGATCGAAGTCCTTGAGGTCCATCTTGTTGATGGCGACGACGATGTGCTTGATGCCCAGCAACGAGGCGATGAAGCTGTGGCGACGGGTCTGGGTCTGCACGCCGTAGCGGGCGTCGACCAGGATGATCGCCAGGTCACAGGTGGAAGCACCGGTGGCCATGTTGCGGGTGTACTGCTCATGGCCGGGGGTGTCGGCAATGATGAATTTGCGCTTGGCGGTGGAGAAGTAGCGGTACGCGACATCGATGGTGATGCCTTGCTCGCGCTCGGCCTGCAGGCCGTCGACCAGCAACGCCAGGTCGATGTCTTCACCGGTGGTGCCGACTTTTTTCGAGTCACGGGTAATGGCTTCCAGGTGATCCTCGTAGATCATCTTGGAGTCGTGCAGCAGGCGCCCGATCAGGGTGCTCTTGCCGTCGTCGACGTTACCGCAGGTCAGAAAGCGCAGCAGCTCTTTACGTTCGTGCTGGCCCAGGTAGGCGAGGATGTCCTCGCTGATCAAATCAGATTGATGCGACATGACAGCCCCTTAGAAATAACCTTGACGTTTTTTGTCTTCCATCGAGCCTGCGCCATCGTGGTCGATGACACGGCCCTGGCGCTCGGAAGTTCGCGTCAGGAGCATTTCCTGAATGATGTCCGTGAGGCTTTCGGCCTCGGACTCCACCGCGCCCGTCAACGGGTAGCAACCAAGGGTACGGAAACGCACTTTCTTTTTGACGATGCGCGCTTTGTCTTCATCGCTCAGGTATTCGAGGATGCGCTCGTCGTCGATCATGATCAGCGTGCCGTCCTTCTCGATGACCTCACGCTCGGCGGCGAAGTACAGCGGGACGATCGGGATGCCTTCAAGGTAGATGTACTGCCAGATGTCCAGTTCGGTCCAGTTCGACAGAGGGAATACGCGGATCGACTCGCCCTTGTTGACCTTGCCGTTGTAGACGTTCCACAGCTCGGGGCGCTGGTTTTTCGGATCCCAGCGGTGCTTGCTGTCGCGGAACGAGTACACACGCTCCTTGGCGCGGGATTTCTCTTCATCGCGACGGGCGCCGCCAAAAGCTGCGTCGAAACCATGCTTGTCGAGTGCCTGCTTAAGGCCCTCGGTCTTCATGATGTCGGTGTGCTTGGCGCTGCCGTGGGTGAACGGGTTGATGTTCTGCGCCACGCCGTCCGGGTTGACGTGGGTGATCAGGTCCAGGCCCAGCTCGGCAACCATCTTGTCGCGGAAGGCGTACATCTCCTGGAATTTCCAGCGAGTGTCGACGTGCATCACCGGAAACGGCAGCTTGCCCGGGAAGAACGCCTTGCGTGCCAGATGCAGCATCACGGCGGAGTCTTTACCGATGGAGTACAGCATCACCGGGTTGTCGAACTCGGCGGCCACCTCGCGGATGATGTGGATGCTTTCCGCCTCCAGCTGTTTCAGATGCGTCAGTTTGTCGACCATGGCTACTCACGAAAGCTTTCTTATGAACGGCCAGCGGGCCGTGTTCGAGCGGGGATCCTAGCACAGCGACCTCTTCTAATCAGGACGCCAACTAGATCGAAAGAGCATATGAATATGCCTGCCTGTTTGGGCTCAACCCCTGTAGGAGCGAGCTTGCTCGCGATGAACCTGAAGACACCACGGGGTGTCAGATTCCCAGCGTTATCGTTGACGACCATCGCGAGCAAGCTCGCTCCTACAGGAAGAGGGTGGGCTGTCAGATCGGATTCGGGCAATCGATGAAGATGTGCTCCAGGGCAAAGCGCCGCGCCAGGTAATCCCCCAGCGCCTGGACGCCGTAGCGTTCGGTTGCATGGTGACCGGCGGCGATGAAGCTGATGTCGTTTTCCCGGGCACTGTGGAAGGTTTGCTCGGAAGCTTCGCCGCTGAGGTACAGATCGACACCGGCCAGAATGGCCTGGTCGATGTAACCCTGGCCGCCACCGGTGCACCAGCCGACACGGCGGATCATGGCGCTGCCTTCGATCAACAGCGGCTCACGGCCCATGACTTCCTGCACGCGGCGGGCGAAATCCCGGGGCGTCATCGGCTCATTCAGCGAGCCGACCAGGCCGACAATCTTCAGGTTGTCCGGGGCCAGCGGACCTTCGACAGTGATGTCGAGCTGGCGCGCGAGCTGCACGTTATTGCCGACGTCCGGGTGCAGATCCAGCGGCAGGTGATAGGACAACAGGCTGATATCGTGCTTGAGCAGGGTCTTCAAGCGGCGCTGCTTCATGCCGGTGATGCATGGATTCTCACCTTTCCAGAAATAGCCATGATGCACCAGTACCAGGTCGGCATTGGCCTCCACGGCGGCATCGAGCAAAGCCTGGCTCGCGGTGACGCCACTGACAATGCGCATCACTTGCGGCCGCCCCTCGACCTGCAGGCCGTTGGGGCAATAATCGGCAATCTTGGCACTGTTAAGGTAACGGTCGGCTTCTTCGACCAGGGTGCTCAGGGCTACGGCCATGAAAGACTCCTAAATATCCCGTTCAGAGGCGCGTGCGGCCTCGTATAATGCGCGTCATTATGAGCGGTCTCATACCGCCTGCAACTCTCTCAGGACGTGCTTAATGCTCAAGGCGCTGCGTTTTTCCGGCTGGCCGCTGTTGGCCGGCGTGCTTGTCGCTCTTTTGATAATCCAGCGTTACCCGCAGTGGGTCGGGCTCCCGAGCCTCGACGTCAATCTGCAACAGGCGCCGCAAACCACCAGCATGCAGCAGGGCCCGGTGTCCTATGCCGAGGCGGTAACCACCGCGGCGCCGTCGGTGGTGAACCTGTACACCACCAAAGTCATCAACAAACCCAACCATCCGTTGTTCGAAGACCCACAGTTCCGGCGCTTCTTCGGCGACAACTCGCCCAAGCAGAAACGCATGGAGTCGAGCCTTGGCTCCGGCGTGATCATGAGCCCGGAAGGCTACATCCTGACCAACAACCATGTAACCAGTGGCGCCGACCAGATAGTGGTAGCGCTCAAGGACGGCCGGGAAACCCTGGCGCGGGTGATCGGCAGCGACCCGGAGACTGACCTCGCGGTTCTGAAAATCGACCTGAAAAACCTGCCATCGATCACCGTGGGGCGTTCCGACAACATCCGCATCGGCGACGTCGCGCTGGCCATCGGCAACCCGTTCGGCGTCGGCCAGACCGTGACCATGGGCATCATCAGCGCCACCGGCCGCAACCAGCTGGGCCTGAACAACTACGAAGACTTCATCCAGACCGACGCCGCCATCAACCCCGGCAACTCCGGCGGCGCGCTGGTGGATGCCGTCGGCAACCTGACCGGCATCAACACGGCGATCTTCTCCAAGTCCGGGGGCTCCCAAGGGATCGGCTTCGCGATTCCGGTGAAACTGGCGATGGAAGTGATGAAGTCGATCATCGAGCACGGCCAGGTGATTCGTGGCTGGCTGGGTATCGAAGTGCAGCCGCTGACCCAGGAACTGGCCGAATCGTTCGGCTTGTCCGGACGCCCGGGCATTGTCGTGGCGGGGATTTTCCGCGACGGTCCGGCACAGAAGGCCGGCCTGCAACTGGGTGATGTGATTCTTTCCATCGATGGCGAACCGGCCGGTGATGGCCGTCGCTCGATGAATCAGGTGGCGCGTATCAAGCCGACTGACAAGGTTACGATCCAGGTGATGCGCAACGGCAAGGAACTCAAGCTGACCGCGGAAATCGGCTTGCGTCCGCCACCGGCACCGGTCAAAGACCAAGAAGAAGAGTAAGCGGCTAATACAATCCCTTGTAGGAGCGAGCTTGCTCGCGATGGTGTGTCAGTGACACCGCTTAACCTGACACTCCATCGCGAGCAAGCTCGCTCCTACAAGGGGGCAAAGGTGGTTTAGAGGTCGCCGAGACCGTCGATCAGCGCCTGATTCTGCTCTGGCGTGCCGATGGAGATCCGCAGGAACTGGGCAATCCGCTCCTGCTTGAAGTGCCGGACGATCACGCCTTGCTCACGCAACTTCGCTGCCAGGCCCGCCGCATCATGCCGGGGGTGACGAGCGAAAATGAAATTCGCCGCCGAGGGCAGCACTTCAAAACCCTTGGCCCGCAATTGCCCGACGACCTTGTCGCGACTCTCGATCACCAACGCGCAAGTCTTGTCGAAGTACTCACGATCTTCGAACGCGGCCGCCGCCCCCACAATCGCCAGACGATCCAGCGGATAGGAGTTGAAACTGTTCTTGATCCGTTCCAGCGCCTCGATCAGGTCCGGATGCCCCACCGCCAGGCCAACCCGCAGACCTGCCAGGGAACGGGACTTGGACAGGGTCTGGGTCACCAGCAGGTTCGGATAACGGTCGACCAGCGTGATTGCCGTCTCGCCGCCGAAATCGATGTAAGCCTCATCCACCACGACCACCGAATCCGGGCTGGCCTTGAGAATCTGCTCCACCGCCTCCAGCGCCAACAGGCAGCCGGTCGGCGCGTTCGGGTTGGGGAAGATGATCCCGCCGTTCGGCTTGGCGTAGTCCGCCGGGTTGATCTGGAATTGCTCGTCCAGCGGCACCGCGTCGAACTGGATGCCGTACAACCCGCAGTAGACCGGGTAGAAGCTGTAGCTGATGTCCGGGAACAGCAGCGGCTGATCGTGCTGCAGCAAACCGTGGAAGATGTGTGCCAGCACTTCATCGGAACCGTTGCCGAGGAATACCTGATTGCCTTGCACGCCGTAGTACCTGGCGACGGCTTGCTTGAGCAGATCGCTGTTCGGGTCCGGGTACAGACGCAGGTTGTCATTCAGTTCGGTTTGCATCGCAGCCAAGGCTTTCGGCGATGGGCCGTACGGGTTTTCGTTGGTGTTGAGCTTGACCAGCTTGGTCAGCTTGGGCTGTTCGCCCGGCACGTAAGGCACCAGATTCTTGACGAACGGGCTCCAGAATTTATTCATGCTCAGTTCCCCTGCTTGTCGTCAACGATGCGGTATTCGGCGCTACGAGCGTGAGCGCTCAGCGACTCACCACGGGCCAGTACGGAAGCGGTCTTGCCCAACTCGGAAGCGCCCTGCTCGGAGCAGAAGATGATCGACGAGCGTTTCTGGAAGTCGTACACACCCAGCGGCGAGGAGAACCGTGCCGTGCCGGAAGTCGGCAACACGTGGTTCGGGCCTGCGCAGTAGTCGCCCAGGGCTTCGGAGGTGTGACGGCCCATGAAGATTGCGCCGGCATGGCGGATTTTTGGCAGCCAGGCTTGTGGATCGGCAACGGACAATTCAAGGTGCTCCGGTGCGATGCGGTTGGCGACTTCGATCGCCTGTTCCATGTCGCGAACCTTGATCAGCGCACCACGGCCATTGATCGAGGTTTCGATGATTGCGGCACGCTCCATGGTCGGCATCAACCTGGCGATGCTGGCGGCGACCTTGTCGAGGAACTCGGCGTCGGGGCTGACCAGAATGGCCTGGGCGTCTTCGTCGTGCTCGGCCTGGGAGAAAAGATCCATGGCAATCCAGTCCGGATCGGTCTGGCCGTCGCACACCACGAGGATTTCCGAAGGGCCGGCGATCATGTCGATCCCGACCTGGCCAAACACGTGGCGCTTGGCGGTAGCCACATAGATGTTGCCCGGGCCGACGACCTTGTCGACTTGCGGCACGCTTTCGGTGCCGTAAGCCAGGGCCGCGACAGCCTGGGCGCCGCCGATGGTGAACACGCGGTCAACACCGGCGATGCAGGCGGCGGCCAGTACCAGCTCATTGATTTCACCGCGCGGGGTCGGAACGACCATGACCACTTCGGAGACACCGGCAACCTTGGCCGGAATCGCGTTCATCAGCACCGATGACGGGTACGACGCCTTGCCACCCGGTACGTACAGTCCGGCGCGGTCCAGCGGCGTAACCTTCTGGCCCAGCACGGTGCCGTCGGCCTCGGTGTAGCTCCAGGAGTCCTGCTTCTGTTTTTCGTGGTAGCTGCGCACACGTGCCGCGGCAACTTCCAGGGCTTCACGCTGGGCCACGGAGATGCGGGTGAGCGCCAGCTCCAGACGCTCACGCGGCAGGATCAGGTCGGCCATGGACTTCACGTCCAGGCCGTCGAACTGGCGGGTGTAGTCCACCAGAGCCGCGTCGCCGCGCTCACGCACGGACTTGATGATGTCCAGCACCCGCTGATTGACCGAGTCGTCAGACACACTTTCCCAGCTCAGCAGATGATCCAGATGATGCGCGAAATCCGGGTCAGCAGCGTTGAGTCGGCGAATTGCAGTCAGTGCGGTCATAGCGAGAGCCTCATAGGAATGGCAAAAACTCAGGCGCCCGAAGCTAGCACTCCATCCGCTTGGGCACCTGAGAATTCTGGCTATGAGGCGGATAGACGGGCGCGACTCAAGGTCGCGCAGGTGAATCAGCCGCGGTGTCGAGACTCCACTGCCTTGCGCAGGGTGTCGATCAACGCCTGGATACGGGCGTGCTGCATCTTCATCGATGCCTTGTTGACGATCAGCCGCGAGCTGATGGCCGCGATGAAATCCTGTGGCTCCAGGCCGTTGGCCCGCAGCGTGTTACCGGTGTCGACCACGTCGATGATCTTGTCCGCCAGACCGATCAGCGGCGCCAGCTCCATCGAACCGTAGAGCTTGATGATGTCGACCTGACGGCCCTGTTCGGCATAGTAGCGCTTGGCAACGTTGACGAACTTGGTGGCGATACGCAGACGGCCCTTGGGCTCGACCGCGCCGACTTTACCGGCGGTCATCAGCTTGCACTGGGCAATCTGCAGGTCCAGCGGCTCGTACAGGCCCTGGCCGCCGTATTCCATCAGCACATCTTTACCGGCGACACCGAGGTCGGCGGCACCATGCTCGACATAGGTCGGCACATCGGTGGCACGCACGATCAGCAGACGAACATCGTCTTGGGTCGTGGGGATGATCAGCTTGCGGCTCTTGTCCGGATTCTCGGTCGGCACAATGCCCGCTTCAGCCAGAAGCGGCAGGGTGTCGTCAAGGATGCGGCCCTTGGACAGTGCGATAGTCAGCATGGGAAACGCCTTAATCAGGAATCTTATGCCCGGTCGCAATCGGCGCCGGACACGCGCCGAGCCGGAAACCGGCTCGACCTGCAACAATCCAACGGGCACCTCCCTGTGCCCATGCAGCAGAAACTAGCCCGGAACGCGACGGATCCTGGCGCCCAGCATCTGCAGTTTTTCTTCGATGCACTCGTAGCCACGATCTATGTGGTAGATGCGATCGATCAGCGTGTCGCCTTCGGCGACCAGGGCCGAGATCACCAGGCTGGCCGAAGCACGCAGGTCGGTCGCCATGACTGGCGCGCCCTTGAGCTTTTCGGTACCGGTGACGATTGCCGTGTTGCCCTCGACCTGAATCTTGGCGCCCATGCGGTGCAGTTCGTAGACGTGCATGAAACGGTTTTCGAAGATCGTCTCGATCACAGCGCCAGTGCCTTCGGCAATGGCGTTGAGGGAGATGAACTGCGCCTGCATGTCGGTCGGGAACGCCGGGTACGGAGCAGTCCGCACGTTGACGGCCTTAGGCCGCTTGCCATGCATGTTCAGCTCGATCCAGTCTTCGCCGGAGGTGATTTCGGCACCGGACTCGCGGAGTTTTTCCAGAACGGCTTCGAGGATGGTCGGATCCGTATCCTTGACCTTCACGCGGCCACCGGTCACGGCTGCCGCCACCAGATAGGTGCCGGTTTCGATACGGTCGGGCATCACTTTATAAGTGGTGGTGTGCAGACGCTCGACGCCATCGATGGTGATGGTATCGGTACCGGCGCCGGAAACCTTGGCGCCCATGGCGTTCAGGAAGTTCGCCAGGTCGACCACTTCAGGCTCGCGAGCGGCGTTTTGCAGGACGCTGCGGCCTTTGGCCAGGGCAGCGGCCATCATGATGTTTTCGGTACCGGTCACACTGACGGTATCGAAGAAGAAGTGCGCACCGCGCAGGCCGCCTTCAGGCGCCTTGGCCTTGATGTAGCCGCCCTCGACGTCAATGACTGCGCCCATGGCTTCCAGGCCACGGATGTGCAGGTCAACCGGACGCGAACCGATGGCGCAACCACCTGGCAAGGCGACTTCGGCTTCACCGAAACGGGCAACCATCGGGCCCAGCACCAGGATCGACGCACGCATGGTCTTGACCAGTTCGTACGGTGCAACCAGAGTCTTGATGGTGCGCGGGTCGATCTCGACGCTGAGTTTCTCGTCGATCACCGGCTCGATGCCCATGCGACCGAACAACTCGATCATGGTGGTGATGTCGTGCAGGTGCGGCAGGTTGGCCACGGTCACCGGACCATCGCACAGCAGGGTGGCAGCCAGGATCGGCAGGGCAGAGTTCTTTGCCCCGGAAATGCGGATCTCGCCATCAAGACGAGCGCCACCGGTAATAATCAATTTATCCATAAGAATCTCGACGCCCTTGGGCTCAGGTGCGCTCGGCCCAGGCCGCGCTGCTGAAAAATTTCATAGTGACCGCATGGATGCTGCCATCGACGATCCACGGGTTCAAATGGGCATAGACCTGCTGCTGACGCTTGACCGGGCTCAATGCCGCCAGTTCATCGCTAATCACGTTCAGCTGGAAATTGCAGCCTTCGCCCTCGACTTCTACTTTCGTTCCGGGCAGCTTTCCTTCAAGGAAGCTCTTAACTTCTACGGCCTGCATGCTCAACCTCAATCGGCGCCCTGTGCGCGCGGGTCGGACATCATACAAAAAAGCCCCGCGCCTGCGAACCCCGCCAAGCAGGACTCAGACGGGGGGCTTCTTTATAGATGCGAGTTAGGGGTGCGCCAACAGCTCGGTCAGCTCGCTGACCTGAGCGATTTCACGCATGTCTTCCGGCATCCCACGGATGCTCAGGGCCTTGCCGGCCGCCTGCGCATCGCGGATGAAGCACAGCAGCAACGACAAACCGACACTGCTGGACTTGGACACCGCCGAGCAATCGACCACCAGCGCCGCGGCCTTGCTGGCCTTGATCAGCGCTTTACCCTGCTCGCGCAGGCCAGGGCCAGTGCGGTAATCCAGCACGCCGCTGAGTCGCAACTCGCCCGCTTCGTCCATCAGGACTGCCGACTCACTCATTGGGCTGACTGCTCCGGTTTCTTGTCGGTGGCTTCCTTGGCCTTCGCGACTTCCCCGGCCCAACCGTTGATGGTCTTGTCCAGGTCGTTGCCATTACGCTGCATCGCATCGGCGAACTGATCGCGGAACAGCTTGCCGATGTTGATGCCGTTGATGATGACGTTACGCAGCTTCCACTCGCCGTTGATCTTTTCCAGCGTGTAGGACACAGGATAGATCGCGCCGCTGCTGCCCTTGACCGTCATGCCAACGCTGGTACGGTCACCCGACTCGTCTTTGGCCGGTTCAACGGTGATCCCCTGGTTGTTGTACTCCAGCAAGGCGTTGCCATAGAACTGGAACAGACCCTTCTTGAAGTTTTCTTCGAAGGTCTTCATCTGCGCAGGCGTAGCTTTCTTCGAGTATTTGACCGTCATGATGCTCTTGGAAATACCCTCGGCATCCACAACCGGCCCGACGATGGTGTCCAGCGCCGTATAGAAGTCCTGCGGGTCCTTCTTGTATTTCTCTTTGTTTGCCGCCAGATCCGCGAGCATACGATTGGTTGTGTCCTGCACCAGCTCGTGCGCCGAAGGCGCCGCTACGGCATTGGACACCAACGGAAACACCGCGAGCATTACCAACAGGCCACGTCGCAAGATAGAGATCATTTAACAGTTCCTCATTTAGCTTCTTTGCTAACGGTATTGAGCAGGAATTTACCGATCAGGTCTTCAAGCACCAGCGATGACTGCGTGTCATGGATGGTTCCACCATCCTTGAGCAGGGTGTCTTCCCCGCCCACGCTGATACCGATGTACTTCTCGCCCAACAGGCCAGCGGTCAGGATAGATGCAGTAGAGTCCGCTGGCAGGTTATCGATGCGTTTTTCCAGCTGCATGGTCACCCGACCAGTGAAACTGTCGCGATCCAGATCGATGGCCGTGACCTTGCCGATGGTCACACCGGCCATGGTCACCTTTGCTCTGACAGTCAAACCGGCGATATTGTCGAAGTAGGCGTAAAGTTTATACGTGTCGGTGCTCGGAGTCGGGGACAGGCCGCTGACCCGCAACGCCAACAAGAGCAAAGCCAGGATGCCAGCCAGCAAGAAAAGGCCGACACCGATTTCCAGGGTGCGGTTTTGCATCAGAAATCTCCAAACATCAAGGCGGTCAGAATAAAGTCCAGGCCGAGTACTGCCAACGAGGCATATACAACGGTCTTGGTAGTGGCACGACTGATCCCCTCGGAAGTGGGCTCGCAGTCATAGCCTTGGAATACGGCGATCCAGGTCACGACAAAGGCAAAGACGATACTTTTGATGATCCCGTTGAGCACATCATCGGAGAACGTCACGCTGTTCTGCATGTTCGACCAGTAGGAACCTTCATAGACCCCCAGCCAGTCGACAGCCACCCACGAGCCGCCCCAGATACCCACCACGCTGAAAATCATCGCCAGCACCGGCAGGGAAATGAACCCGGCCCACAAGCGTGGCGCGATGATGTACTTGAGCGGGTCAACCCCGATCATTTCCAGACTGGACAGTTGCTCGGTGGACTTCATGTTGCCGATTTCGGCGGTCAACGCCGAACCGGCGCGCCCGGCGAACAGCAAGGCAGTCACCACCGGCCCCAGCTCACGCAGCAGCGTCAGGGCAACCATCTGCCCGACAGCCTGCTCCGAACCATAGCTGGAAAGAATGTTGAAGCCCTGAAGCGCCAGCACCATGCCGATGAACACCCCGGAGACCACGATGATCACCAGGGACATCACGCCCACCGAATGCAGCTGCTTGACCAGCAGCCCGAAGCCGCCGCCGATACCGCCCCGCCCCAGCAAGGCATGGAACAGGAACAAGCTCGAACGCCCGAACACCGCCAGCGCATCGATGCCGGCCTGGCCGAAGCGGCGAACGCGTTCTATCAATGAAATTCTGCGCATCAGCGCTTCCCCAGAAGATCTGCGCGGTAATCCGTCGCTGGAAAGTGGTACGGAACCGGGCCGTCGGGTTCGCCAGTCATGAACTGACGAATGCGCGGTTCATCCGAGTTCATCAACTCGTCCGGCGTCCCCTGCCCCAACACCTGACCATCGCCCACTACATAAATGTAATCGGCAATGCTCGCCGTCTCGGCCAGGTCGTGGGATACCACGATGCTGGTGATGCCCAGCGCATCGTTGAGCAGACGAATGAGGCGCACCAGAACGCCCATTGCGATAGGATCCTGGCCGACAAAGGGCTCGTCGTACATGAGGATCTGTGGGTCGAGCGCAATCGCCCGGGCCAGCGCGACACGGCGCTTCATGCCGCCGGAAAGCTCGTCGGGCATCAGATCGATGGCACCGCGCAAGCCCACGGCCTGCAGTTTGAGCAGGACGATGTCGCGGATCATTTCATCCGGCAGTTGCGTATGAACCCGTAACGGAAAAGCGACGTTCTCGAACACATCGAGGTCGGTAAACAGTGCGCCGCTCTGAAAAAGCACGCCCATATGCTTGCGCGCATCGAACAGGTCGCTGCGCGACAGTTTGGGCAGATTCTGACCGTTGACCCAGACTTCGCCCTTGGTGGGCCGCAGCTGGGCGCCCATCAGGCGCAAAAGCGTGGTCTTGCCACACCCGGAAGGCCCCATGATGCCGGTGACCTTGCCGCGCGGGATACGGATATCGACATTATTGAAAATGCTGCGCGCACCGCGCTTGAAGGACAGTCCCTTCAGCTCGACCGCGTAGGCGTTATCGGCACTCATCTAAACTCCTTGCGATGCAGCCTCTCACTCGGACGCCTGGCTTTCTCACGAAAGCACATACCTCCCGGGCAGGCCGAACTGGCGGCGAACTATATCACTGCAAAGGGTACGCGCCCAAGGCCAAAGCCGAGCCAAGTTCAACCCCATGACCGCTTGAAAGCCCCATTTAGAAGGTTTCCGGTGACCGGAAATAACAATGCGCGACGAACTTGCGTGAGGGATTCAATCATAACCGCTATAATCGCCGCCTTTTCATCAGGCTATACGATTTCTGACATGAGCCAATCCAGCGACCTGATTCAATCAGCACAACGCACCATCCGCCTCGAAGTAGAAGCCGTGCAAGGCCTGCTACCCCAGATCGACGCAGATTTCGTACGCGCTTGCGAGATGATTCTGGCCAGCAAAGGCCGCGTGGTCGTGGTCGGCATGGGCAAGTCGGGGCACATTGGCAACAAGATCGCCGCGACCCTGGCCAGCACCGGCACCACGGCTTTTTTTGTGCACCCGGCTGAAGCCAGCCATGGTGACATGGGCATGATTACCCGCGACGACATCATACTGGCGCTCTCGAATTCCGGCTCCACCAATGAAATCGTTACCCTGCTGCCACTGATCAAGCGCCTGGGCATTCAGATGATCAGCGTGACCGGCAACCCTGACTCGCCGCTGGCCAAGGCCGCCGAAGTCAACCTGAATGTTCACGTCGAACACGAAGCCTGCCCGTTGAACCTGGCACCCACTTCGTCGACCACCGCCGCCCTGGTCATGGGCGATGCCCTGGCAGTCGCGCTGCTGGAAGCCCGCGGATTTACCGCCGAAGACTTCGCCTTTTCCCATCCTGGCGGCGCCCTGGGCCGACGCCTGTTGCTGAAAGTGGAGAATGTCATGCACGCAGGCCAGGAACTGCCGCAGGTCCAGCGCGGCACCCTGCTCAAGGATGCCCTGATGGAAATGACCCGCAAGGGCCTGGGCATGACCGTCATTCTGGAATCCGACGGCAAACTGGCCGGGATCTTCACCGACGGTGATTTGCGCCGCACACTGGACCGCAGCATCGATATCCACAGCGCTATCATCGACCAGGTCATGACGGCCCATGGCAAGACCGCACGCACCGAGATGCTCGCCGCCGAAGCACTGAAAATCATGGAAGACCATAAAATCAACGCACTGGTCGTGGTCGACCGAGAAGACCGCCCGGTCGGCGCCTTGAACATGCACGACTTGCTGCGTGCAGGAGTAATGTAATGAGTGCGGACCTGTTGCAACGTGGCAAACAGATCAAACTGGCGGTGTTCGATGTCGATGGCGTGCTCACCGATGGACGCCTGTACTTCCTCGAAGACGGCAGCGAATTCAAGACGTTCAACACACTCGATGGCCAGGGCATCAAGATGCTGATGGCCGCCGGCGTGCAAACCGCTATCATCAGTGGTCGCAAGACCCCGGTGGTCGAGCGACGAGCGAAGAACCTCGGCATCCCGCATCTCTATCAGGGGCGCGAAGACAAACTGGTGGTACTCGACGAGCTACTGGCCCAACTGAACCTGAGCTATGAACAGGTGGCCTACCTTGGCGACGACCTGCCGGACCTGCCGGTGATTCGCCGTGTCGGCCTGGGCATGGCGGTGGCCAATGCGGCCAGTTTCGTGCGTGAACACGCTCACGGCATCACCCTCGCCCGTGGCGGCGAAGGTGCCGCTCGCGAATTCTGCGAATTGATCCTGCGCGCCCAGGACCGCCTCGATGCGGCCAATGCGGCGTACCTGTGAGCCCACTATGCTGAGCAAAAAGTTTCGCAACACCCTATTGTTCAGTTGCATCGCGGCGATATTCGCCGCGGCTGGCTACTGGAACATCAGCCCGGAACGCTTCCTCGACAAGCCGGTAACGCCGATCGATGAAAGCGCGATCGACTATTACGCCATCAACGCCCACAGCGTGCAGTACCTGCCCGACGGCAAGCTGCAATATGATCTGGTATCCGACAAGGTCGAGCATCTGAAAGCGACCGAGGTGACATTGCTGACCAACCCCGACCTGAATGTGTTCCGCGGCACTGAATACCCTTGGCACGTCCAGAGTCTGCAGGGCGAGGTCAACCCTGACGGCACACAGGTCGAACTGATCGATGACGTGCGCATCACGCGCTTCGATGAGAAAAACCGTAAAACCCTGATCACCAGCACCCGCATGACTGTGTTCCCGCAGCAGCAATATGCGCAGACCGAGCAAGACGTTAGAATCGACGGCGCTGGCGGTGTATCGACTGGCAAGGGAATGAAAGCGTATTTGAAAGAAAGCAGGATACACCTGCTATCGAACGTAAGAGGACAGTATGAGGCTCGTTAAAACCCTCCCGATTTTGCTCAGTCTGGGCGCAGCACTGGGAAGCGTGAGCGCCTGGGCTCTGCCGGAAGATCAACAGCAGCCTATCCGCATTCAGGCCGACGATGCCCAACTGGACGACAAGCAAGGTATTGCTACCTATAAGGGTGACGTGATCATCACCCAAGGCTCGATGAAGGTGACAGGCAACACTGTGACCATCACCCGCACCCCGACTGGCGACATCGACGTAGTGACCTCGGTGGGCAACCTGGCGTACTTCGAGCAGTTGCAAACGGCTGGCGATACCAAGCCCGTTCAGGGCTGGGGCGTGACGATCCAGTATCACGCCGCGCAAAACCGCGTCGTACTGATCGACAAGGCCAAAGTTGTCGACAAGGACAACAACGTCACCCAAGGCGAAAAAATCGTCTACGACACAGTCAAGAAGCTCGCCAGCGCCGGTCGCGCCACGGGCAGCAAGGTCACCGAGGCACGCCCGCGTATCGACATGGTGATCCAGCCGAAGAAGAAAAACGAAGAGAAAACCCAGTAATGGCAACTCTGAAAGCTCAGCATCTGGCCAAGGCCTATAAAAGCCGCCAGGTCGTGCGCGATGTCAGCCTGTCGATCGACAGCGGACAGATCGTAGGCCTGCTCGGCCCCAATGGCGCCGGCAAGACGACGTGCTTCTACATGATTGTCGGCCTGGTCCAGGCCGATCAGGGTCGCGTCCTGATCGACGACCTGGACGTCAGCCACCAGCCCATGCACGGTCGCGCCAAAGCCGGTATCGGCTATCTGCCGCAAGAAGCGTCGATCTTCCGCAAACTGTCGGTGGCCGACAACATCATGGCCATCCTCGAGACCCGCAAGGAACTCGACAAGGCCGGCCGTCGCAAGGAGCTGGAAAGCCTGCTGCAGGAATTCCACATCAGCCACATCCGCGACAACCTCGGCATGAGCCTGTCCGGTGGTGAGCGCCGTCGCGTGGAAATCGCCCGCGCCCTGGCCACCAACCCGAAATTCATCCTCCTCGACGAACCCTTTGCCGGCGTGGACCCGATTTCGGTCGGGGACATCAAGCAGATCATCTACCACCTCAAGGCCAAGGGCATTGGCGTGCTGATCACGGACCACAACGTTCGTGAAACCCTGGATATCTGTGAAACCGCCTATATCGTCAATGACGGCCAACTGATTGCCGAAGGTGACGCAGAGACCATCCTGGCCAACAACCTGGTCAAGGAAGTGTACCTGGGCCATGAGTTCCGCCTGTAAAGGCAGAGGTATCTGGCAGGTCGTCCGAGCGCTTGTCCCGATAAAAAATCAACACTTTTTTATTGTTACAGCGCTCTAGGCAAACGCTACGGTTTCGGGCATATAATTTGCTTATGTTTGGCGCTCCGGCGCCCCGTAGTGGATGGCGCATGTGCGCCGGCGAATAAGGTGTTAAGCCCCAGCCATGAAACCATCGCTAGTCTTGAGAATGGGCCAGCAGCTGACGATGACACCGCAGCTGCAACAGGCCATCCGCCTGCTCCAATTGTCGACCCTGGACCTGCAACAGGAAATCCAGGAGGCCCTGGAGTCCAATCCGATGCTCGAACGCCAGGAAGAAGGCGACGACTTCGACAATTCCGACCCCTTGGCCGACAACGCCGAACAAAAGCCCAACACTGACATCCAGGAACCCTCCTACCAGGAAAGCGCCCCGACGGTTGATAACCTCGATGAAGGCGACTGGAACGAGCGCATCCCCAACGATCTCCCCGTCGACACCGCGTGGGAAGACGTTTACCAGACCAGCGCCAGCAGCCTGCCCAGCAACGATGACGACGAGTGGGACTTCACCACCCGCACCTCGGCCGGCGAAAGCCTGCAAAGCCACTTGCTGTGGCAACTGAACCTGGCTCCGATGTCCGACACCGATCGCCTGATCGCCGTGACCCTGATCGATTGCATCAACAATCAGGGCTATCTGGACGAAACCCTCGAGGAGATCCTCGAAGCCTTCGATCCGGAGTTGGACATCGAACTGGACGAAATCGAAGCCGTCCTGCACCGCATCCAGCAATTCGAGCCCGCCGGCATCGGCGCCCGCAACCTGGGCGAATGCCTGCTGCTGCAATTGCGCCAGTTGCCAGCCAAGACCCCTTGGCTGGCCGAGGCCAAGCGCCTGGTCACCGATTACATCGACCTGCTTGGCAGCCGCGACTACAGCCAGCTGATGCGCCGCATGAAGCTCAAGGAAGACGAGCTGCGCCAGGTCATCGAACTGGTCCAGAGCCTCAACCCGCGCCCAGGCTCGCAGATCGAGTCCACCGAAGCCGAGTACGTCGTTCCTGACGTTATCGTGCGCAAGGACAACGAACGCTGGCTGGTGGAGCTGAACCAGGAGTCGGTGCCACGGCTGCGGGTCAACGCCCAGTACGCCGGTTTCGTACGCCGCGCCGACACCAGCGCCGATAACACGTTCATGCGCAATCAGTTGCAGGAGGCCCGCTGGTTCATCAAGAGCCTGCAAAGCCGCAACGAAACCCTGATGAAAGTAGCCACCCAGATCGTCGAGCATCAGCGCGGCTTCCTGGAGTATGGCGACGAAGCCATGAAGCCGCTGGTCCTGCATGACATCGCCGAAGCGGTCGGCATGCATGAATCGACGATTTCACGGGTAACCACTCAGAAGTTCATGCATACCCCCCGGGGCATTTATGAACTGAAATACTTTTTCTCAAGTCACGTAAGCACCTCCGAAGGCGGTGAATGCTCGTCCACGGCGATCCGGGCGATCATCAAAAAACTGGTTGCCGCGGAAAATCAGAAAAAGCCGTTGAGTGACAGCAAGATCGCTGGTTTACTGGAGGCACAAGGCATTCAGGTGGCCCGCCGCACCGTCGCCAAGTACCGCGAATCCCTCGGGATCGCGCCTTCGAGCGAACGCAAGCGGTTGATGTAGGGCCACGCCACAGCGTTCCAGTGGTAGATCATCTGGTCTACCGCTTTATGCACTGGCAACGAAGGAGAAGCTGTATGCAAGTCAACATCAGTGGACACCAACTGGAAGTGACCGAACCTCTCCGCTCCTACATCGGCGAAAAACTCGAACGATTGGAGCGACACTTCGACAAGATCACTAACGTGCAGGTCACGATGACCGTCGAAAAGTTGAAGCAGAAAATCGAAGCCACGCTGCATATTCCCGGGAATGAAGTGGTCGCAAACGCGGAGCATACCGATATGTACGCTGCGATCGATGCACTCACCGACAAGCTGGATAAACAACTCAAAAAGCATAAGGAAAAGACCCAGAGCCTCCTTCAGGGCGCAACCGGTCGTTAACACTCCCAACCCATGATCCGACTTGAAAGTATCCTGACCCCCGGCCGTTCCCTGGTGAACGTGCCGGGTGGCAGTAAAAAGAAAGCCCTCGAACAAATTGCCAATCTGATCGCCCGCGAAGTGCCGGCTCTGGAGATGCAAGATGTCTTCGAGGCGCTGATTGCCCGTGAAAAACTCGGCTCCACCGGTTTTGGCAACGGCATCGCCATTCCACATTGCCGTCTCAAGGGCTGTGTTTCGCCCATCAGTGCATTGATGCACCTGGATGCCCCTATCGATTTCGACGCCATCGACGGCGCGCCGGTTGACCTGCTGTTCGTATTGCTGGTCCCGGAAGCCGCTACCGATGCGCACCTTGAGCTGCTGCGACAGATCGCCAGCATGCTCGATCGCAAGGACGTGCGCGACAAACTGCGCAGCGCTCCGAGCAATGAAGCCCTGTATCAGGTTGTCCTGGACGAGCAAAACGGTCAGTAATCATGCGCTTGATCATCGTCAGTGGCCGCTCCGGCTCAGGTAAAAGCACCGCCCTCGACGTCCTTGAGGACAACGGGTACTACTGCATCGACAACCTGCCTGCCGGCCTGCTGCCGGAACTGGCAGAACGAGCGCTGATTCATACCGAGTTGATGCAGCCGCTGGTCGCCGTTTCCATTGACGCCCGCAACCTGCCCAGCCACCTGTCACGCTTCCCCGACCTGCTCGAAGAAGTCCGCAGCCGCCACATCCAGTGCGATGTCCTGTACCTGGACGCCGACGAAGAAACACTGCTCAAGCGCTTCTCGGAAACCCGCCGGCGCCACCCCCTGACCAACGCCAACCGCTCGCTGGCCGAAGCCATCAGCGTCGAGAGCGTCCTGCTCGGGCCGATTGCCGACCTCGCCGATCTCAAGATCAACACTACCAGCCTGAACCTGTATCAACTGCGCGATGCCATCAAACTACGCCTGTTGAATCAACCGGAACCCGGCACTGCGTTCCTGGTGGAATCCTTCGGGTTCAAACGCGGCATGCCGGTGGACGCCGACCTGGTGTTCGATGTGCGTTGCCTGCCAAACCCTTACTGGAAACCGGAATTGCGCGAGCAGTCCGGGCTCGATCAACCGGTTGCCGAATATCTGGCGGCACAGCCGGATGTCGAAGAGATGTTCCAGGACATTTCCACATACTTGCTAAAGTGGCTGCCTCGTTTTGCCGCCAGCAACCGCGCCTACGTCACCATTGCCATTGGCTGCACTGGTGGACATCACCGCTCCGTCTACCTGACCGAGCGTCTGGGGCAGACGCTGCAAAAATCCCTGAAGAACGTCCAGGTTCGCCACCGCGACCTCAGCTAAAGGATTCACATCGCGATGCCTGCTCTGGAAATCATGATCATCAACAAGCTGGGCCTGCATGCCCGAGCTTCTGCAAAATTCGTTGGAGTGGCGGGTCAGTTCCCGTGTCAGATCCGCGCCGGTCGTACACCAGAGTCCATGGTCGATGGCAAAAGCATCATGGCGATGATGATGCTGGCCGCCGGCAAAGGCACCACGATCCACTTGAGCACGGAAGGCGAGCAGGAACAGGAAGCGCTGGATGCGCTAGTGGCCTTGATCAACAACTTCTTCGACGAAGGCGAATAAAGAGATCGCAGCCTGCGATCTTTTCAGGCCAGCGCCGTATCCATCACCATCATCAAGCAGAATCCTGCCAGCAAACCTAGGCTGGCAAGCTTGTCATGACCATTACGGCGCGATTCGGGTATGACTTCGTGGGTCACCACCAGCAACATCGCCCCCGCCGCCAGCGCCAACCCCAATGGCAGCAGCCGCTCGGCCAGGCTCACCCGCCAGGCGCACAACAGCGCGAACACCGGCTCGACCAACCCTGATTCGGCTCCGATCAGGAACGCCTTGACCCTCCTCCTCCCTTCAAGCCCTACCATACAAGAGAGCCTGCCCGCGAAAGCGAAGTGTCAGACGACGCCGAAAGCGAGGACGCATTCGCGAGCAGGCAGGGGACAACCCCAATAAAAAAGGCGCGCCACCCATTGGGTGGCGCGCCTTTTTGTATCACAGGGAGACTTAGCTACCCGCCACCGTCATCCGCTCGATCAGCACCGAACCGGTGCGGATGTTGCTGCGAAGTTCGAGATCATTACCGACCGCGACGATCTGTTTGAACATGTCGCGCATGTTGCCGGCGATGGTCACTTCCTGGACCGCGAACTGGATTTCGCCGTTCTCGACCCAGTAACCCGCCGCGCCCCGGGAATAATCGCCGGTGACCATGTTCAGCCCCTGGCCCATCAACTCGGTGACCAACAGCCCGCGTCCCATGCGCCGCAGCAACGCCGCCTGGTCTTCATCGCCATGGGTGACGAACAGGTTGTGCACGCCGCCGGCGTTGGCCGTGCTCGGCATGCCGAGCTTGCGACCGGAGTAGGTGCCGAGGATGTAGGACACCAACTCGCCTTTTTCGACGAACGGTTTGGCATAGGTTGCAAGGCCATCGCCATCGAACGCAGCACTCCCCAATGCCCGCATCAGGTGCGGACGCTCGTCGATGGTCAGCCACTCGGGAAACAGCTTCTGACCGAGAGTGCCCTCAAGGAACGAAGACTTGCGATAAAGGCTGCCGCCGGAAATCGCCGACAGGAAACTGCCGAACAGGCCCCCGGCCAACTCTGCGGAAAACAGCACCGGCACCTCACAAGTCGGCACCGGACGCGCCCCCAGACGGCTTGCCGCCCGTTGCGCAGCGCGCTGGCCGATGCTGACCGGGTCGGCGAGCAGATCGCCCTGGCGGTTCACGTCGTACCAGTAATCGCGCTGCATCTGGCCGTCCGCTTCGGCGATCATCACGCAGCTCAGGCTGTGGCGAGTCGATGCGTAACCGCCGATAAACCCATGGCTGTTGCCGTAGACGCGGCAGCCCTGATGGGTGCTGAGGGTAGTGCCGTCGGCGTTCCTGATACGGCTGTCGGCGGCGAACGCCGCAGCTTCGCAGGCCAGGGCCTGTTCGATGGCTTGTTCCGGAGTAATGTCCCACTGGTGGAACAGATCGAAATCCTGAATGTCCCGCGCCATCAGCGCGGCATCCGCAAGGCCCGAAGCTTCATCTTCCGAAGTGTGCTTGGCGATGGCCAGTGCAGCGGCAACCGTTTCGCGAATCGCTTCCGGACCGCTGGCCGAAGTGCTGGCCGAGCCTTTGCGCTGGCCGACATACAAGGTGATGCCAAATCCCTGATCGCGGTTGAATTCGACCGTTTCGACTTCACGCTGGCGCACCGTAGTCGACAAACCCTGCTCAAGCGACACCGCCACTTCACAGGCACTGGCCCCCTGGCGCCTGGCTTCAGCGATGATCTGCTCGACTTGTTCCTGCAGTGCCGGCAACGCTTGTGGGCCGACGCTTTCAACTGCACTCATGCTGTTCTCCACTCAAATTCTGCTTTCGGTAACGGTCATCGAGCGACCGGGCCGGACAAGCGGCCCCCGACTGGTTATCATGGCGGCGTTTCTTAGCGGACTGCCACCATGGTTGATTCTTACGACGACTCCCTCGATACGGGAGAAAAAAGCAAATCCCAGGTCAAACGCGAGCTGCATGCTCTGGTTGACCTTGGCGAGCGCCTTACAACACTCAAGCCTGACTTGCTGGCCAAACTGCCCTTGACCGACGGTTTGCGCCGGGCTCTGGCCGATGCGCCCAAGCACACTGCGAACATCGCGCGTAAACGGCACCTTCAGTTCATCGGCAAACTGATGCGCGATCAGGACACTGACGCCATTCTGGTTCTGCTCGATCAACTCGATGCCTCCACCCGTCAATACAACGAACGCTTCCATAACCTGGAACGCTGGCGCGATCGTCTGATCGGTGGCGACGATGCAACCCTGGAAAAATTCGTCACCGAATACCCGGACGCGGATCGCCAGCAATTGCGTTCCCTGATCCGTCAGGCCCAGCATGAGGTTGCGCAAAACAAGCCTCCTGCTTCCAGCCGTAAAATCTTCAAGTACATCCGTGAGCTGGACGAGACTCAACGCGGTCTGCGTTGAATCCCTGATCGGGTGAGTTGCCCTGCAACTCACCCGAAGCTTCACTGTTTCAAAAACCGCTTACGCGCCCGTGCCACCCACGGTGATCGCATCAATCTTCAGCGTTGGCTGGCCGACACCCACCGGCACCGACTGCCCATCCTTGCCACACGTGCCCACACCGCTGTCCAGCGCCAGATCATTACCGACCATCGACACCTTGCTCATGGCTTCCGGCCCGTTGCCGATCAACGTCGCGCCTTTGACCGGTGCAGTGATCTTGCCGTCCTCGATCAGGTACGCCTCGCTGGTGGAAAACACGAACTTGCCGCTGGTGATGTCCACCTGACCGCCCCCCAGGTTGGCGCAGTAGATGCCGCGTTTCACCGAAGCGATGATTTCCGCCGGGTCGCTTTCGCCGGCGAGCATGTAGGTATTGGTCATGCGTGGCATCGGCAGGTGCGCGTAGGACTCGCGACGGCCGTTACCGGTGCGTGCCACGCCCATCAGACGGGCATTGAGCTTGTCCTGCATGTAGCCCTTGAGCACGCCGTTTTCGATCAGCGTGGTGCACTCGGTCGGCGTGCCCTCGTCATCGACGCTCAACGAGCCGCGACGACCGGCCAGGGTGCCGTCATCGACAATGGTGCAAAGCTTCGACGCAACCATCTCGCCCATGCGCCCGCTATAAGCCGAACTGCCCTTGCGGTTGAAATCGCCTTCCAGACCATGCCCGACGGCTTCATGCAGCAGCACGCCCGACCAGCCGGAACCGAGCACCACCGGCAAGGTACCGGCCGGTGCCGGAATCGCTTCAAGGTTGACCAGCGCCTGGCGCAACGCTTCACGGGCATAGCCCATGGCACGGTCTTCGCCGAGGAAATAACGGTAATCGGTCCGACCGCCACCGCCATGACCGCCGCGCTCGCGGCGACCGTTCTGCTCGACGATCACGCTGACATTGAAACGCACCAACGGCCGCACATCCGCCGCCAGACCGCCGTCGGTGGAAGCCACCAGAATCCGCTCCCAGACACCGGCCATGCTCACGGTGACCTGCTGGATGCGAGGGTCGAGGGCACGGGTCGCAGCGTCGACTCGCTTGAGCAAGTCGACTTTCTCGGCACGGGTCAGCACCTCCAGGGGATTGTCCGGCGCATACAACTGCGCAACGTCCTGGCTGGTGAATGCCTGTACCGTGCCGTGCTGCCCGGCCCGGGAAATCGAACGGGCGGCACGCGCCGCCGCGCCCAGGGCTTCAAGAGTGATGGCATTGCTGTAGGCAAAACCGGTTTTTTCCCCCGATTGCGCGCGCACGCCCACACCCTGGTCAAGGTTGAAGCTGCCTTCCTTGACGATGCCGTCTTCCAGCGCCCAGGACTCGGAGATCTGCCCCTGGAAATACAGATCGGCCGCATCGATGCCCGGCCCGGCCAGATCGCCGAGCACGCCTTGCAGGCTTCGATCGTGACGCCACCGGGCGCCAACAGGTGTTCACTGACTGAGGACAACAACTCGCTCATATGCTTTACGCCTTAAATTCGTCGTTCTGATGCAGGTCGCTGGGCGCCCTGCGAGAAAAAGCGCCGGTGACTGGACACCGGCATCCGCGCCCGGATGGACGCCTGTTCGCTGCTGTCGCGTTTGGCCAGCAGCACGGCCTCGCCTTGATCCTGTTGTGCCAGCACACGACCCCACGGGTCGACGATGGCGGCATGCCCGAATGTTTCCCGCGGCCCCGGATGCGTCCCGCCCTGGGCAGCCGCGAGCACATAACACTGGGTTTCGATGGCCCGCGCGCGAATCAGCACGTCCCAGTGCGCGGCGCCGGTCACGGCGGTAAACGCCGACGGCGCGGTAATCAGTTCCGCGCCGGCCGCGCGCAGTTCGCTGTACAACTCGGGAAAGCGCAAGTCATAGCAGACGGTCAGGCCGACCCGGCCGACCGGTGTGTCCGCCACGACCACCCCGTTGCCATAAGCATAGTCATCGGATTCACGATAACGGCCACGATTGTCCGCCACGTCGACGTCGAACAGGTGCAGTTTGTCGTAGCGCGCCACCGTTTCTCCTTGATCGTTCACCAGTAACGAACAGGCGTGCACTTTGGCCGTCGGTTGATCCACCGGCGGTAACGGTAAAGTGCCGGCCACTATCCATAACTTGAGGTCGCGTGCGGTCTGTTTCAACCAAGGCAGGATCGGGCCTTCGCCCAGTGCTTCGGCGCGCCCGATGTCGGCAATGTCACGCCGGCCCATGGCGGCGAAGTTTTCCGGCAATACCGCCAGTTTCGCACCGCCAGCGGCCGCTTGTTCGAGTAGTCGACGGGCCTGGGCCAGATTGGCCAGCACATCGCTCTGGCTGACCATTTGAATCACCGCGACAGACATGGCTTTATCCTTGTTGAAATAAACACAGACCTTGTAGGAGCGAGCTTGCTCCGGGCGGCGCTCCGACGATGAATTTGAACGCGACGCGTTTTTTCAGACGGCCTGCGTCATCGTTCACGTCCATCGCGAGCGAGCTCGCTCCTACAGGGGGGCGAGCCGTAATGGTCATGCTACTCCATAGGCCCGAAGGATGGCTTTTCAAAAAGGCTTGTCGAAGGTGATTTTCGGTTCTTTCCACGGCCCGTTGACCGTGTATTTCACACTGGCGAAACGGGCGACCCGGTCACCGATCAGCTTGTCGATCAGGAACAGTGCCCCACCGACCGCAGGTGCACCGACGATCAGTGCGGCGATCGGCAGGTTATTGGTCACCGGCAAGGTCACCAACAGTTTCGCATCGATCTGATCGGCCACCATGTTCAGGGTGCCGTCGAGCTCGATGGTGCTCGACGGCCCCGTCAGCCGGATCGGCTCGCGGGTGACATACACGCCATTAGTCCCGACCAGCAGCCCTTTGACCTTGTCATAACTCAGGCCTTTGCCGAACAGGTCGGAGAAGTCCAGGCGCAGGCGCCGGCCGATGGAATTGAAGTTGAGCAAACCAAATACCCGTAACGCCTGGGCACTGCCTTCGACCTCGACGAACTGGCCCTGATTGAGCGTCGCATCGAGCGAGCCGGAGAAGCGCTTGGTCGCCACCCAGGCCGGCGATCCGGGCCAGCGGCCATCGACATCCATATAAAAGTCCTGGCTGGTGACGCTCGGTGCATACCCCCAGTTCTTGAGCACATCGGCGAGGTTCTTGCCGCTGATGCGCCCCTTGTACCAGCTAGTGCTTGCGCCGGGCACGCCTTCCCAGCCACCGCTACCCACCAGCAAAATACCCTTGAGGCCCAGGTCCAGCGAGTTGAACACGATGCCCTTGGCCGTCGGACGAATTTTCAGCGACCAGCCGCCCACCAGATCCTGGCCCTGGAATAACTGATTGATGGTGATGTCCATCGCGGGGATTTTCGTCGGGTCTACCGAAGCCAATGGATCCGGTGAGTTTTCATCGGCCTGCACGGCCGGGTCCGGTGCGGGCAGGCGCACGGTTTGCAGATTGATCGTGATCGGCACCGCGTTCGTATCGGGCAGGTTGGCGTTGCCCTTGATCTGCTGGCTGTCGAGTTGCAGCGCCCAGGCGGAAGCCTTACGCGTCAGCTGGATCGAGGCCTGATCGAGCGTGGTGCCGATACCGCTGAGCTTGCCCACCTTGAAATCCGCGCCGCTGAGCAATTGCCTGGCGCTGCCGCTGGGGTCCTGTCCGGCGTATTTATCCACCAGATCCTTCCACGGGCCAACGTCCAGCTCCGACAGCACGCCTCGTACCCGCAGGCCTTTGGTATCAGGCAATACCGACTCGCCGCCACCGAGGGACAATTCCCCGCGACCGTCGGCGAAATTGCTCGCCGGGGCCGCGAACGTGAAGCTCGCCAGATTCCCGTAGTTGACCCAATAGCGCCGTTCGTCGCCCTGCAAGGTCATACGGAACGTCGTGTCGCGCCCGGTATCGGCGGTCATGCCGAACGGCGCAGGCAAATCGACGGCCACGCCCTTGAGGCTGGAATTGACCCGCAATTGGCTGTCGGCGCCGTTGAGGGTCAGTTGCAGTTGATAAGGGATCACGCCACTCACCGGCAGAGGCTGGGTCACCTTCAGCCAATCGGTCAGTTTCCTGACCTCGACCTGGCCCGACGCGGTCACCCGGGTATTGAGTTTACCCGGGCTGCCATCAGCAAAAATCTGCGCGCTGACCGGCTTGTCGAATGCCCTTGCGCTGATGCTCTGCCCGCTCAGGCCCTTGGCACTGTCGAAACGGAAATCACCTTTGAGCTGGGTCAGTTCCAGCACAGGTTCGGCCAGTTTCAAGCGTGCCTTGGCGGTCTTGAAATCGACGAGGATCTTCGGCTCCTCGCCTTTTGCCAGTGGAATGTCCAGGTTCAACTTGCCTTGCAGGTCGCCCTCGCCTTCCCAGCCGGCAAAGGTTGCCCCGGTGCCGATCGGCGCTTCCTGGAGGATTTTCAGGCCATCGCCCAAACCGCCGGCAAATCCGCCATCGAGGAACAAATGAACGTTCTGCCCGGCAGGCACATGGGGAATGTTGACGTAAACATCGTTGACCTGGGTGTCGAGCAATTGGCCCTTGCTGGCCAGAATCCGCACACCGCTGTCTTCGACGAACACGTCGCCGCTGACCTTGCCGACATGGGGCCAGCCCGGCTGGAAGGCCAATTCGGCATCGTGAACCTTGAAGTACAGGCTGATGCTGCGATCCGCGTCTGCGGCACCGTGGCTGAGCGACCCTTGATACTGGAAGAAGCCTTGATCCACCGCGCCCTTGAGAATCGCGGTGCGCAGCCATTCATCCAGCGCCGGGCTGAGGACCGCCGGCAAGTACTTGGCGGTGTAGCGACCGTCACCGTCCACCAGGCCGACCCGCAGGTCCATGTAGTCTTCCTGGGTGTGATCGAAATGCAGGCGAATCAGGAAGTCGCCGGCAATCTTGCCTTCCTCGCCCAGCACTTTCAGGTACGGCGCGATCAGGGTGAAACCTTCTTTATCGAGTTTCCAGGTCAGCCGCGCATTGGCCTGAATGTACTGCCATGGCTTGGCGAAAATCGGGTCCAGATGCAGCATGAAATCCTTGCTGTCCATGCGCAGTTCGCCGTGTCCCAAGTCACCGCTGATGCTGCCGCTGACATTTCGGGCCGCCGGCGCACCGTGATAGGCATCGAAGCCTACCTGGTCGAGGTTGGCGGCAAACCCGAACTTGCTGTCGTCGGTGGCATTGGGGCGGAAGTCGACCAGCACGTTACGCAAGCCACCCGTGACTTTGAGCCGCTCGACAACGCTGGCAAAGCCTTCCGGCAGCGGCGCAAGGGCATTGATCAGCGGTGTGAGCGGGGTCAGGTCGACGCGGTCGGCTTGAAGATGCCAAAGTTCTTCGGTCTTGTCGGTGGCGGCGCTTTGCTTGAGCTGCAAATGCGTTTCCCAGCGAGCGTCGCCGAGGTTCATCGCCAGGGAATCCAGAGTCACCTGCACGCCTTCGGCACTGCGCTGGAAATAACCGTTGAGCGCCAGGTTGTTGATCTGGATCGGCTTGCGCTCGTCGTACGCACCCTTGAGTTGTGGCGCGTTCAAGCGCACTGCCGCACTTTGCAGGGTGCCTTTGGCCCAGGTCGCCCACAGCTCGCCGCCGGCCTTGATCTCGGAGAAACTCCATTGCTGGCTTACGCGCTCGGGCAACCACTTCGACCACTCGCTTTGCGGCAGGCTCAGGTAGACCTCGGCTTCAGCGTCCTTCCATTGGCTGGTACTAATGCGGGTACGCAAGCTCATGGCCACCGGGTGCCCGTCAGGCAGGGTCAAGCGCACGTCGAGCCGCTGGCGCGACGCCCCGGTTCTCAGATTAAGGCCAACATAAGTCAGGGTCAGTGGCGAATGTGCAAATGGCTGCAAGGTCACCTGGCTGTCAAGCACCGACAGTTGCTGGATCATCTGCATGCGATTGAGTAGCTGTTCCGGATCGGTGGGTTGATCCTGTTGCACCGGCAAACCTTCCAGTGCCCATTCACCGTCGTTACCCTCCTTGACGCTGATCTTCAGGCCACTGAGCTCCAGATGAGCGATGCGTACCTGACGGGTCAGCAGACTGGCCCAAAGGTCCGGCACCGCGCGCACCTGATCCAGGTGCAAGGCATTGGCACCCTCGCCGACCGTCACGTCGTGAGCCATCAATATGGGGGCAAATCCACTCCAGCTGCCTTCGAGTTCACCGATCTGCAATGGCATGCCCAAGGCATCGCTGGCTTTGGTTTCGATGTCGGCACGGTACTCGGCGACTAACGGCGTCAGCTCCCGGCCAAGGCTGACGTAGAGCGCCATCAACACCAAAACCAACGCGCACAGGCCCAGACCCCAGCGGGTCAGTGCGGCCAAAATGCGTGTCAGACGGTCCATGTCAGATGGCCCCCATGGCAAAAAATTTGCAAAAAGCTGAGGCCAGCCATTCTTGAACAATCAAAACGATACGCTTCAGAGCAGCACCACGTCGTATTGTTCCTGGGAATACATGGTTTCGACCTGAAAGCGGATGGTGCGCCCGATAAACCCTTCCAGCTCGGCGACGTTGCCCGACTCTTCGTCGAGCAGGCGGTCCACCACTTTCTGGTTCGCCAATACACGATAGCCTTCCGCCTGATAGGCGCGAGCCTCACGCAGGATTTCGCGGAAGATTTCGTAGCAAACGGTTTCCGGTGTCTTGAGCTTGCCGCGTCCCTGACAGGCGTTGCACGGCTCGCACAACACTTGCTCAAGGCTTTCGCGGGTACGCTTGCGGGTCATCTGCACCAGGCCCAGTTCGGTGATACCGATGATGTTGGTCTTGGCGTGATCGCGTTCCAGTTGCTTTTCGAGCGTGCGCAACACCTGGCGCTGGTGTTCTTCATCTTCCATGTCGATGAAGTCGATGATGATGATTCCGCCGAGGTTACGCAGACGCAATTGACGGGCGATGGCCGTCGCGGCTTCGAGGTTGGTCTTGAAGATGGTTTCTTCGAGGTTGCGATGGCCGACGAACGCCCCGGTGTTGACGTCGATGGTGCTCATGGCTTCCGCCGGGTCGACCACCAGATAACCACCGGACTTGAGCGGGACCTTGCGCTCGAGCGCCTTCTGGATTTCGTCTTCGACGCCATACAGGTCGAAAATCGGCCGCTCGCCCGGGTAATGCTCCAGACGGTCGGCAATCTCGGGCATCAATTCGGCGACGAACTGCGTGGTTTTCTGGAAGGTTTCCCGGGAGTCGATACGGATCTTCTCGATTTTCGGGCTCACCAGGTCACGCAGGGTGCGCAGCGCCAGACCGAGGTCTTCGTAGATCACGCTCGGCGCACTGATGGTTTTGATCTGGGCGCTGATCTGATCCCAAAGTCTGCGCAGGTAGCGGATGTCCATGAGGATTTCATCGGCGCCGGCGCCTTCGGCTGCCGTGCGCAGGATGAAACCGCCGGCCTCCTTGATACCTTCCTTGGCCACGCAATCAGTGACCACTTGCTTGAGGCGTTCGCGCTCGGCTTCGTCTTCGATCTTCAGGGAAATGCCGACATGGGCCGTGCGTGGCATGTACACCAGGTAACGCGAAGGGATCGACAACTGGGTGGTCAGGCGTGCGCCTTTGGATCCGATCGGGTCCTTGGTCACTTGCACCACCAAGCTCTGGCCTTCGTGCACCAGGGCACTGATGCTCGACCGCCGGGCCTTCGCGCAGGGAAATTTCCGATGCATGAATGAACGCGGCGCGATCCAGGCCGATATCGACGAATGCCGCCTGCATCCCCGGCAGTACCCGCACGACTTTGCCTTTATAGATGTTGCCGACGATCCCGCGCTTTTGCGTACGCTCGACGTGGACCTCTTGCAGGACACCGTTTTCGACCACCGCCACGCGCGACTCCATCGGCGTGATGTTGATCAGGATCTCTTCACTCATGGCAGGGTCTCGTTCAGGCATGTTCACGATAATGGCCGCATCTGTTCAGAACGTTGCTTGGTGTGCGTTCCGGGTTTGCCAACAGGGTATGCCGAAATGGCCGAGCAGTTCCGCGGTTTCGCAAAGCGGTAGTCCGACCACCGCTGAATAACTTCCATCGAGCCCGGCGACAAACACCGCACCCAGTCCTTGAATGCCATAACCGCCCGCCTTGTCCCTTGGTTCGCTGCTGGCCCAATAGGCTGCGGCTTCGTCACGACTGATATCACGAAAACGCACCCGGCTGGTGACAACCCGGGACTCGCAACGTTCGCCATCGAGCACGGCAATCGCGGTCAGGACCTCATGTTCACACCCTGACAACATCATCAGCATGGTGCACGCATCCGCTTGATCAACCGGTTTGCCGAGAATTTTTCCGTCGAGCACCACGGCGGTATCGGCGCCGAGCACACAGAACGGGCCATCGGACACGACAGCGCTGCGCCCCGCTTCGGCTTTGCCGCGCGCCAGGCGCTCGACGTAGGCCGAAGGGGATTCTTGTGGTAAAGGGGTTTCATCGATATCCGCACTGACGGCGGAGAATGGAACGCCGATCTGCGTGAGCAGTTCACGTCGACGCGGCGAGCCAGAGGCGAGGTACAACCGTTTCATCAAGACCTCTCCCTGTCTAATGCCTGACCGAATCAATTGATTTTGTAGCGTCGACGCAATCCGCGCAAACCGAAACTGATCCAGGGCCAGAGCAATGCACTGACCAGTGCCGGCAGCACCAGCGCCAGCGTCGGCTGACGATTGCCGGTCAAGGCACTGAGCCATAGTTGTACAAGCTGGGCGAGGCCGAAGATCACCAGGATCACCAGGCTCTGCTGCCACATCGGGAACATCCGCAGGCGTTGTTGCAGCGCCAGTACCAAATAGGTGATGAGGGTCAGGATCAAGGCGTTCTGCCCCAGGAGCGTGCCGTACAGCACGTCCTCGGCCAGGCCCAGGCAAAACGCCGTCACCATCCCGACTGTCTGCGGCAGGTTCAACGCCCAGAATGCCAGCAGCAAGGCCAGCCACAGCGGGCGCAGGATTTCCATGAATTGCGGCAGAGGCGAAACGCTCAGCAGCAGACCGACAGCGAACGTCAGCCAGACTATCCAGCCGTTTCGGGATGCTTTTACACCGCCCATTATTCTCTCCCCACTGGAGTGGCCGGCGCGGCGACTGGCGGTTTGGCGGCAGGCTTCGCGGCAGCGGGTTGCGCCGCTGGCGGTTTAGCCGCAGCAGGATGCGTGGCCGCAGGCTTGGCTGGCGTGGTGGTTGGCTTGGCTGGCGCAGTGGTGCCGCAGGCGCCGCCGTGGCAGGCGTCGTCGGTGTGGCGGCCGGTGCAGCAGGAGCTGCGGGGTTGACCAGTTTCGGAACTGTCGCAGGAATGATCGGGCCACCGCCCTGTGCGTCCAGGTTTTCCTGGGCCTGGGCGGCGGCATTGGCGCGTTCTTCGGCAGTACGGTTGTCGCTGAACACCAGCAGCAGGTAACGGCTGCGGTTCAAGGCGGCGGTCGGAATGGCGCGGACAATGGCAAACGGTTGGCCGGAATCGTGAATCACTTCCTTGACCGTCGCCACCGGGTAACCGGCCGGAAAACGTTGCCCGAGGCCGGAGCTGACCAGCAAGTCGCCTTCCTTGATATCCGCGGTATCGGCCACATGACGCAACTCGAGACGCTCCGGGTTGCCGGTGCCGCTGGCAATCGCCCGCAAACCGTTACGGTTCACCTGCACCGGAATGCTGTGGGTGGTATCGGTCAACAGCAGGACGCGAGAGGTGTAGGGCATCAACTCGACCACCTGGCCCATCAGGCCGCGGGCATCGAGTACCGGCTGACCGAGGACCACGCCGTCGCGCTCACCTTTATTGATGATGATGCGATGGGTGAAGGGGTTGGGGTCCATGCCGATCAACTCGGCCACTTCGACTTTCTCGTTGACCAGTGCCGAAGAGTTGAGCAACTCGCGCAGCCGAACGTTCTGCTCGGTCAGGGCGGCAAGTTTTTGCATGCGCCCCTGCAACAGCAGGTTTTCAGTCTTGAGTTTTTCGTTTTCGGCGACGAGCTCGGTCCGGCTGCCAAACTGACTGGCAACGCCTTCCCATAGTCGTCCGGGCAGGTCGGTGATCCAGTAGGCGTCCATCAGCACCAGCGACATCTGGCTGCGTGCAGGCTTGAGCAGACTGAAACGGGCATCGACCACCATCAGCGCGACCGATAGCACGACCAGCACCAACAGGCGCACGCCCAGTGAAGGGCCCTTGGTGAAAAGCGGTTTAATAAGCCGCTCCTTCCAGGCAAATATTCTGTTTATTCATACGGCGGCAATCCGGCCTGGATGCAGACTGACAGAAGATAAACGCGAACAGGCAGCACTGCAAAGTGCCGCCTGCGCGCTCAACAGCATAGAGGCGATCCGGCGACTTATTCGCTGGAAAGCAGATCCATGGTGTGTTTATCCATCATTTCCAATGCACGGCCACCACCGCGAGCAACGCAGGTCAGCGGGTCTTCGGCAACGATCACCGGCAGACCGGTTTCCTGGGCCAGCAGTTTGTCCAGGTCACGCAGCAAGGCGCCACCACCGGTCAGTACCAGGCCACGCTCGGCGATGTCGGAAGCCAGTTCCGGAGGCGATTGCTCCAGGGCACTTTTCACGGCCTGAACGATGGTTGCCAGGGACTCTTGCAGAGCTTCCAGCACTTCGTTTGAGTTCAGGGTGAATGCGCGTGGAACGCCTTCGGCCAGGTTACGGCCACGAACGTCGACTTCGCGAACTTCGCCGCCCGGGTAGGCCGTACCGATTTCCTGCTTGATGCGCTCGGCGGTGGACTCGCCGATCAGGCTGCCGTAGTTGCGACGCACATAGGTGATGATCGCTTCGTCGAAGCGGTCGCCGCCAACGCGGACGGACTCGGCGTACACCACACCGTTCAGGGAGATCAGTGCGATTTCGGTGGTACCGCCACCGATATCGACGACCATCGAACCGCGGGCTTCTTCAACCGGCAGGCCGGCACCGATGGCAGCAGCCATTGGCTCTTCGATCAGGAATACTTCGCGGGCACCGGCACCGAGGGCCGATTCGCGGATGGCACGACGCTCAACCTGGGTGGATTTGCATGGAACGCAGATCAACACGCGAGGGCTAGGCTGCAGGAAGCTGTTTTCGTGAACCTTGTTGATAAAATACTGCAGCATTTTTTCGCACACGCTGAAGTCGGCGATCACGCCGTCCTTCATCGGACGAATGGCAGCGATGTTGCCCGGTGTACGGCCGAGCATGCGCTTGGCTTCGGTGCCGACAGCAACGACACTTTTCTGGTTACCGTGTGTCCGAATGGCCACAACGGAGGGCTCATTCAGGACGATACCGCGCTCGCGCACGTAAATAAGGGTGTTGGCAGTGCCCAGGTCAATGGAAAGATCGCTGGAAAACATGCCACGCAGTTTCTTGAACATGGGAAAGGGACCCTAGGCAACGCGTGGGTAAAAAAGTGCGGCAAACTCTAACAACGACAGGGATTTTGGGCAAGGCGCCAATATGTTAAATTGGCCGCTTTTCTGTGCACCAAGCCCCACAATCGCGGCCTTATGACCGTAGAAGTGCGGTAGTGTTCCGACAATCTAACACACGGACGCCGTCCGTTTTGTTTTCCACTGGAGAATCCCAATGGCGCTAGAACGCTCCGACGTGGAAAAAATCGCTCATCTGGCCTGCCTTGGCCTCAATGATGCCGATCTTCCACACATCACTTCGGCCCTCAACAGCATTCTCGGGCTGGTCGACGAAATGCAGGCGGTCGATACCGACGGTATCGAACCGCTGGCCCACCCGCTGGAAGCCAGCCAGCGCCTGCGCGCAGACGTCGTGACCGAGACCAATAACCGCGAGGCCTACCAGTCCATCGCACCAGCGGTCGAAAACGGCCTGTACCTGGTTCCGAAAGTCATCGACTAAAGGGAAAGAGCCTGCAATGCATCAATTGACTCTGGCCGAGATCGCCCGCGGACTCGCCGAAAAAAAGTTTTCCTCCGAAGAGCTGACCAAAGTCCTGCTGGCGCGCATCGCCCAGCTCGATCCGCAGCTCAACAGTTTCATCAGCCTCACCGAGGACCTGGCGCTCACGCAGGCGAAAGCCGCTGACGCCCGTCGGGCCAATGGTGAGTGCGGCGCCCTGCTCGGCGCGCCGATCGCCCACAAGGACCTGTTCTGCACCCAGGGCATTCGCACCAGCTGCGGCTCGAAGATGCTCGACAACTTCAAGGCCCCGTACGACGCCACCGTCGTCGCCAAGCTGGCCGCTGCCGGTGCCGTGACCCTGGGCAAGACCAACATGGACGAATTCGCCATGGGTTCGGCCAACGAGTCGAGCTACTACGGTGCGGTGAAAAACCCGTGGAACCTGGAACACGTGCCAGGCGGTTCGTCCGGCGGTTCGGCGGCGGCGGTTGCCGCTCGTCTGTTACCTGCGGCTACCGGCACCGACACCGGCGGTTCTATTCGTCAGCCTGCAGCCCTGACCAACCTCACCGGCCTGAAACCGACGTACGGTCGTGTATCGCGCTGGGGCATGATCGCTTACGCATCCAGCCTCGATCAGGGCGGCCCGTTGGCACGCACTGCCGAAGACTGCGCAATTTTGTTGCAAGGTATGGCTGGCTTCGATCCGAACGACTCCACCAGCATCGACGAGCCTGTGCCGGACTACAGCGCCAGCCTCAACGGCTCGCTGCAAGGCCTGCGTATCGGCGTGCCGAAGGAGTACTTCAGCGCCGGTCTCGACCCGCGCATTGCCGACCTGGTCATGGCCAGCGTCGAAGAGCTGAAAAAGCTCGGCGCCGTGGTCAAGGAAATCAGCCTGCCGAACATGCAGCACGCGATTCCTGCGTACTATGTGATTGCCCCGGCCGAAGCCTCCTCCAACCTGTCGCGTTTCGACGGCGTGCGTTTCGGCTACCGTTGCGCAGACCCGAAAAACCTCGAGGACCTGTACAAGCGCTCCCGTGGCGAAGGTTTCGGGACAGAAGTGCAGCGCCGCATCATGGTCGGTGCCTACGCCCTGTCCGCCGGTTACTACGATGCCTACTACCTGAAGGCGCAGAAGATTCGTCGCTTGATCAAGAACGACTTCATGGCTGCCTTCAATGAGGTCGACATCATCCTCGGCCCAACCACACCGAACCCGGCCTGGAGGCTCGGCGCCAAGAACAGCGACCCGGTCGCTGCCTACCTGGAAGACGTCTATACCATCACCGCCAACCTCGCGGGCCTGCCAGGCCTGTCGATGCCGGCCGGTTTCGTCGATGGTCTGCCGGTCGGCGTGCAACTGCTCGCCCCGTATTTCCAGGAAGGCCGCTTGCTCAACGTTGCGCACCAGTACCAGTTGAACACTGACTGGCACACCCGCACCCCAACCGGCTTCTGAGGAGACACACATGCAATGGGAAGTCGTGATCGGGCTGGAGATTCACACCCAGCTCACCACCCGGTCGAAAATCTTTTCCGGTAGTTCCACCACCTTCGGTTCCGAGCCGAACACCCAGGCCAGCCTCGTAGACCTGGGCATGCCCGGCGTGCTGCCGGTGCTGAACCAGGAAGCGGTGCGCATGGCGGTGATGTTCGGCCTGGCGATTGACGCCGAGATCGGCCAGCACAACGTGTTTGCCCGTAAAAACTACTTCTACCCGGACCTGCCCAAGGGCTACCAGATCAGCCAGATGGAATTGCCGATCGTCGGCAAGGGCCACCTGGACATCGCCCTGGAAGACGGCACGGTCAAACGTGTCGGCATCACCCGTGCGCACCTGGAAGAAGACGCCGGCAAGAGCCTGCACGAAGAATTCAGCGGCGCCAGCGGCATCGACCTGAACCGTGCCGGCACGCCGTTGCTGGAAATCGTTTCCGAGCCGGACATGCGCAGCGCCAAGGAAGCCGTGGCTTACGTCAAGGCGATCCACGCGCTGGTGCGTTACTTGGGCATCTGCGACGGCAACATGGCCGAAGGCTCGCTGCGTTGCGACTGCAACGTGTCGATCCGTCCAAAGGGCCAGGCCGAGTTCGGCACCCGCTGCGAGATCAAGAACGTCAACTCGTTCCGCTTCATCGAAAAGGCCATCAACAGCGAAATCCAGCGTCAGATCGAGCTGATCGAAGATGGCGGCAAGGTGATCCAGCAGACTCGCCTGTACGATCCGAACAAGGACGAGACCCGTCCGATGCGTAGCAAAGAGGAAGCCAACGACTACCGTTACTTCCCTGATCCGGACCTGTTGCCAGTGGTCATCGAGAACTCGTTCCTCGACGACGTGCGCGCCACCCTGCCGGAACTGCCACCGCAGAAGCGCGAGCGTTTCCAGGCGCAGTTCGGCCTGTCGGCGTACGACGCCAACGTGCTGGCCACCAGCCGTGAGCAAGCCGACTACTTCGAGCAAGTCGCGAGCATCAGCGGCGATGCCAAACTGGCGGCGAACTGGGTGATGGTCGAGTTGGGCAGCCTGCTCAACAAGCAAGGCCTGGACATTGAGGATTCTCCGGTTTCCGCAGAGCGCCTGGGCGGCATGCTGCTGCGCATCAAGGACAACACCATCTCCGGCAAAATCGCCAAGGTGGTGTTCGAAGCGATGGCCAACGGCGAAGGCAGCGCGGACGAGATCATCGACAAGCGCGGCCTCAAGCAAGTGACCGACACCGGCGCCATCTCGGCGGTGCTGGACGAAATGCTCGCGGCCAACGCCGAGCAGGTCGAACAATACCGCGCGGCAGACGAAGCCAAGCGCGGCAAGATGTTCGGCTTCTTCGTCGGCCAGGCCATGAAAGCCTCCAAAGGCAAGGCCAACCCGCAACAGGTCAACGAACTGCTCAAAAGCAAGCTCGAAGGCTGATCGGAATGGAGCCAGCCCGATTCACTGGCTCCATTCCCCTGTGGGAGCGGGCTTGCTCGCGAATGCGGTTCGGCACTCAATTCAATGTTGACTGTCAGAATGCATTCGCGAGCAAGTCGAATCGTCGCACCGCCGCTCCCACATTTGTTTTTTGGAACACCCAAATGAAGCGTCTACTCAGCGCCTGCGCCCTCCTCTCGCTCCTGGCCGGTTGCGCCAGCACCGACACCGTCGATCCGCATGGTTACGATAAAACCGGCGTGGCTTCGTACTACGGTGCCAAACACCAAGGCAAACGCACCGCCAATGGCGAGCGTTTCGACAAGAATTCCATGACCGCCGCCCATCGCCAGCTACCCTTCGGTACGCGGGTGAAGGTGACCAATCTCAATAACGACAAATCCTGCGTGGTGCGCATCAATGATCGTGGGCCGCACACCCGCGGCCGTCTGATCGACCTGTCCCACACGCCGCCGCACGCCTGGGCATGCTCAAAAGCGGAACGGCCCGGGTGCGTGTCCAGGCCCTCGACGACTGACCGATGGAGCCCCGACCATTTTCGGATTAGCCGATTTACCCCTGATCAGCGTGATCGAATTGCTCAGCGGATTGTTCCTGCTGATCGTCGGCGCCGAATTGATGGTGCGCGCCGCCGTACGCATTGCCGCGCGGTTGCACATACGTCCGCTGATCATCGGCCTGACCATCGTCGCCCTCGGCAGCAGCGCACCGCAAATGGCGGTCAGCCTGCAAGCGACCCTGGCGCATAACGCCGACATTGCCGTCGGCAGCGTGATCGGCAGCAGCATTTTCAACATCCTCGTCACCCTCGGGTTGTCCGCACTGATCATTCCGTTGCGGGTTTCCCGGCAACTGGTACGCCTGGATATTCCGCTGATGATCGGCGCCAGCCTGTTGGTATTCGTACTCGCCTGGAATGAAGAACTGACCCGTACCGACGGCGTGATATTGCTGACGGCACTGGCGATTTACCTGGGCTTGTTGCTGCGCCAGTCACGGCATTCGGCGCGACCTGTATCGAGCCATGACCACCATGCGCAAGCGCCATGGCTGAGCAGCCTGCTGATGATCGTCGCCGGGCTGGCGATGCTGGTGTACGCCGGGCACTTGCTGTTGGGGGCTGCCGTTGCGGTCGCCACCGACCTTGGGTTGTCGGAGCGGATCATCGGCCTGACCATCGTCGCCGTCAGCACATCACTGCCTGAGCTCGCCACATCACTGATCGCCGCGATGCGTGGCGAGCGCGATATTGCCGTGGGCAACGTGATTGGCAGCAACCTGTTCAACCTGTTGGGCGTGCTCGGCTTTACCGCACTGGTGGCGCCGTCGCCGCTGTCGGTGTCGCCCAACGCCCTGGATTTCGACCTGCCGGTGATGCTCGGCGTCGCGGCGCTGTGCCTGCCGGTGTTCTACTCCGGCTACCGGGTGACCCGCGCCGAAGGCCTGCTGTTTCTGGGTTTGTACCTGGCGTATGGGCTGCACGTGGTGTCGTTCACCACTGGCATGCCTCTGGCCGGCAAGCTGGAACACTTGATGCTGTTTTTCGTCCTGCCGGCGCTGGTGGCGTTCTTGCTGTTCACGTCGCTACGCGCCTGGCGTCGCCAACACCATAAGAGGGAAATCCCATGACCGAGAATAAAAACCCGGCGTTGAAGTCCGCCGCCAAGTGATGGGCGACGCCTTCGTCGACCGCGCACTGGGCAACGCCACCGAGTTCACCCAGCCGCTGCAGGATTTCGTCAATGAACACGCCTGGGGCGGAGTATGGAATCGCGACGGTCTGCCGCTGAAAACCCGCAGCCTGATTACCCTCGCCGCGTTGACCGCGCTGAAGTGCCCGCAGGAGTTGAAGGGTCACGTGCGCGGTGCGCTGAACAACGGTTGCACCGTGGAGGAGATTCGCGAAGCGCTGCTGCATTGCGCGGTGTATGCCGGTGTACCGGCGGCGATCGATGCGTTCCGCGCGGCGCAGGAAGTGATCGACACCTACCAGAAGCCGGAGTGAGTCTTTGAAATTCAGGTTGCCTGATCTGGCGCCATCGCGGGCAAGTCGAATCGTCGCACCGCCGCTCCCACAGGGCTCTTCGGTGTGAATAGAATTTGATTAACAACAAAGAAACCTGTGGGAGCGGGCTTGCCCGCGAAGAGGCCTGAAAGAACACAGCAAAACTGCCAGTCAGATCCACCCACCCCACTGCAAAAAGAAGATCCCGACGTTGGTGGTGACCGCGGCCATCAGCGTGGTGATAACGATGATCGCCGCCGCCAACTCGTGATTGCCGTCCGCCGCCCGGGCCATGACGAAACTGGCAGCGGCGGTCGGGCTGCCGAAGTACAGAAACAGAATCCCCAGTTCCGCCCCACGAAAGCCCCACAGCCACGCCCCCAGCGTCGCCAATACCGGCAGGCCGATCATCTTCACCAGGCTTGAACTCAGCGCCATGTTGCCGCTTTTGCGCAGCGCCGCCAGCGACAGCGTGCCGCCGATGCAGATCAGCGCCAAAGGCAAGGTGGTTTGCGCCAGATACTGGCCAGACGTTTCCAGCCACCCCGGCAAGCCGATCTTGAACCAGGCGAACGGCGCGGCCGCAATCACGCTGATGATCAGCGGATTACTGAATACGCTTTTGCAGATGCTCCACGGATCGGACTTGATCACCGGGCTGTACACCGCCAGGACGATGGTCGACAGCGTGTTGTAGAACAGGATCACCAGCGCCGCGAGGATCGCCCCGAGGGAAATCCCGTAGTCGCCGTACATGCTTGCCGCCAGCGCCAGGCCGATGACCCCGTTGTTACCGCGAAAGGCACCCTGGGTGTAGATCCCCCGATCTTCCCGCGGGCACTTCCAGATCGCCCAGCCCCAGGCGATGGCAAAACACGCCAGCGTTGCCAAGGAGAAGTAGATCAACAGCGCCGGTTGTAACGCAGCGTGCAGGTCGGCATGCAGGATGCCCAGAAACAGCAGCGCCGGCATGGTGACGTTGAACACCAATGCCGACGCGGTGTGGATGAAGTTGTCGTTGATCCAGTCGATGCGTTTGAGCAGCACACCCAGAAACAGCATGGCGAACACCGGCGCGGTGATGTTCAGGGTTTCGAGGAAAATTGCCAGCATGCCGGGAGGACCTTGGGGTGCGCGTCGTTAGGGGGCTAATGATAAGCCACTGAGGACGTTGGCGTCTGGTAGATCGCCTTCGCTGGCAAGCCAGCTCCCACAGTAATCTTCGGTGTTCACACCATTTGGGCAACAACGAAGATCCCTGTGGGAGCGGCGGTGCGACGATTCGACTTGCCCGCGATGAACGATGACGCGGTCTCAGGTAATAGGCGCCGGGTTGAACAGGGTGATGTCGTTATGCAGCTTGTGCTTCTCCGCCCACGTCTGCTGCTTGCCGCTGGCCACGTCCAGGTAGTAGTGGAACAGCTCCCAGCCAAGCTCCTCGATGGATGCGCGCCCGGTGGCAATGCGCCCGGCGTCGATGTCGATCAGGTCCGGCCAGCGTTGCGCCAGTTCGGTCCGGGTCGATACCTTCACTACCGGCGCCATGGCCAAACCGTACGGTGTGCCGCGACCGGTGGTGAACACGTGCAGGTTCATCCCCGCCGCCAACTGCAAGGTCCCGCAGACAAAGTCGCTGGCCGGGGTCGCACAGAAGATCAAGCCTTTGCGCTTGAATCGCTCGCCAGGGCCAAGCACGCCATTGATCGCGCTGCTGCCGGACTTGACGATCGAGCCCAATGACTTCTCGACAATGTTCGACAACCCGCCCTTCTTGTTGCCCGGCGTGGTGTTGGCGCTGCGATCGGCTTCGCCCTTGGCCAGGTAGCGGTCGTACCAGTCCATTTCCCGTACCAGTTCCTGGGCGACGTCCTGGTTTTCCGCGCGGGAGGTCAGCAGATAGATGGCATCGCGCACTTCGGTGACTTCGGAAAACATCACCCGTCGCACCGGCCCGTAGCAGCAAGTCCGAGGCATAGCCGAGTGCCGGGTTGGCGGTGATGCCGGAGAACGCATCACTACCGCCGCACTGCATGCCGAGGATCAGCTCGGACGCCGGCACGGTTTCCCGGCGGCGTTGATCAAGCTTCTTCAGACGGACTTCGGCCAGTTCCATGATCTGCTCGATCATCTCGGTGAAACCGTGACTGGAATCCTGCAAGCGGTACAACCACGGCTCGCTGAGATCCACCGAGCTGTCGTTGTCGTGCATCACCTGCCCGGCCTGCAATTTCTCGCAGCCCAGGCTGATCACCAGCGCTTCGCCGCCCAGGTTCGGGTTGCGCGCCAGGTTGCGCACGGTGCGGATCGGGATGTAGGCATCGGTGGCGGTGATCGCCACGCCACAGCCGTAGCTGTGGGTCAGCGCCACCACGTCATCGACGTGCGGATACTTGGGTAGTAACTCGGTCTTGATGCGCTTGACCGCATGATCAAGCACGCCGGTCACGCACTGCACAGTCGTGGTAATGCCCAGGATGTTGCGCGTGCCGACGGTGCCGTCGGCGTTGCGATAACCCTCGAAGGTGAAGCCTTCCAGCGGTGCCTGCGCAGCCGGCACGTCGGTGGACAGCGGCAGGCTGTCCAGCGGCGGCGCGGTCGGCATGCGCAGTTGATCTTCCTTGACCCAACTGCCACGCGGGATCGGCTGCAAGGCGTAGCCGATGGTCTGGCCGTAACGAATCACCCGGCCACCTTCGGGAATGTCTTCCAGGGTGACCTTGTGGCTCTGTGGTACGAAGTCCACGGTGACCAGGCCGTCCGCAAACTCGGTACCGGCCGGTACGCCCTGATCGTTGACCACGATCACTACGTTGTCCCGCTCGTGCAGGCGGATGTAGCGCGGCGAGTCGGAATGTTCAATCAACTGCATGACGCCGCTCCTCAGGAATGCGCTTGAGACAATTTGCCAGGGGCTTGAGAACCGTTCGCGGGTGGCTCTTTGAGCACCACACGCTTGATCGGGCCCACGATGACCAAATAGCTGAACACCGCGACCAGAGCGTTGCAACCGACAAACACCAGCGCCCACTTGAACGAACCGGTGGAGCTGATGATGTAGCCGATGACGATCGGCGTGGTGATGGAGGCCAGGTTGCCGAAGGTATTGAACAGGCCACCGCTCAGGCCTGCGATCTGCTTCGGCGAGGTGTCGGACACCACCGCCCAGCCCAATGCACCAACGCCTTTGCCGAAGAATGCCAGAGCCATGAAACCGACAACCATCCATTCAACATCGACGTAGTTGCACGCCACGATGCTGCTGGAAACCAGCAGGCCGGCGATGATCGGCGCCTTGCGGGCGAAGGTCAGCGAATGGCCCTTGCGCAGCAGGTAATCGGAAATCACCCCGCCGAGCACGCCACCGATGAAGCCGCAGATCGCCGGCAAGGACGCAATGAAGCCGGCCTTGAGAATGGTCATGCCGCGCTCTTGTACCAGGTACACCGGGAACCAGGTCAGGAAGAAGTAAGTGATGCCGTTGATGCAGTACTGGCCCAGGTACACGCCGAGCATCATGCGGTTGGTCAGCAGTTGGCGGATGTAGTCCCACTTCGGGCCGTCGACCTTCTTGCCTTTGCCCTTGTCCTGATCCATGTCGACCATGCCGCCGTTGTCGGCGATGTGTTTGAACTCGGCGTCATTGATCATCGGATGCTGGCGCGGGCTGTGGATAACCTTGAGCCAGATGCCCGAGAAGATGATGCCAATCACGCCCATGACGATGAACACGTGTTGCCAGCCGAAGCTGTAAACGATCCAGCCCATCAGCGGTGCGAACAGCACGGTGGCAAAGTACTGCGCCGAGTTGAAGATCGCCGAGGCGGTGCCGCGTTCAGCGGTCGGGAACCAGGCCGCCACGATGCGCGCGTTGCCGGGGAAGGACGGCGCTTCGGCCAGGCCCACCAGGAAACGCAGCATGAACAGCGCGACCACCGCCGTGGACATGCCGAACTCGCCGACATAACCCTGTAGGACGGTGAACAGCGACCAGGTGAAGATGCTCAATGCGTAGATTTTTTTCGAACCGAAACGGTCCAGCAGCCAGCCACCGGGAATTTGCCCGGCCACGTAGGCCCAACCGAATGCGGAGAAGATGTAGCCGAGGGTAATGGCATCAATGCCCAGGTCTTTCTGCAGGCTGGAGCCGGCGATGGCGATGGTAGCGCGGTCGGCGTAGTTGATCGTGGTCACCAGAAATAGCATGAGCAGGATCAGATAGCGGACGTGAGTCGGCTTGGTCGATTGCATGTAGATGTACTCCCACTGATTATTTTTATGCGGGTAATAACGGTGTTCTGTAGGAGCGAGCCTGCTCGCGATGGTGGTCAACGATGACGCGGGGCATCAGGCTGAACTTCGCGACCTCAAGACCATCGTCGGAACGCCGCCCGGAGCCGAGCTCGCTCCTACAGGGGCGCGGTATCGTTGCCAATACCGCGGTGTTTCTTGTTACGAACCGATGTAACTGGTCTTCACGACCGTGTAGAACTCTTGCGCATAGCGACCTTGCTCACGTGATCCATAGGATGAACCTTTACGCCCACCGAACGGAACGTGGTAATCCACACCGGCGGTCGGCAGGTTGACCATCACCATCCCGGCCTGGGAGTGGCGCTTGAAGTGGTTGGCGTATTTCAACGAGGTGGTGGCAATGCCCGCCGACAGGCCGAACTCGGTGTCGTTGGCCATGGCCAGCGCGGCATCGTAGTCCGCCACGCGCACCACGTTGGCTACCGGGCCGAAGATCTCTTCACGGCTGATGCGCATCGCCGCTTCACTGTCGGCAAACAGGGTTGGCGCGAGGAAGTAACCTTCGGTATCGCAGGTCACCAGACCACCGCCGCTGACCAGGCGCGCACCTTCGGACTGGCCGATGTCGATGTACTTCATGTCCTGTTCAAGTTGCGCTTGCGAGACCACCGGGCCGATGTCGGTGCCAGCTTTCAAGGCGTGGCCGACTTTGATCGACTTCATGCGTTCGGCCATAGCCTCGACAAATTTGTCGTGGATGCCAGCGGTGACGATGAAGCGGCTCGATGCGGTGCAACGCTGGCCGGTGGAGTAGAACGCGCTCTGCACCGACAACTCGACCGCTTGCTTGAGGTCGGCGTCATCGAGAATGATCTGCGGGTTCTTGCCGCCCATTTCCAGCTGGACCTTGGCCTGACGCGATACGCAGTTGACCGCGATCTGGCGACCCACGCCCACAGAACCGGTGAAGCTGATGCCATCGACTTTCGGGCTGTTGACCAGCGCCTCGCCAACCACTCGACCGCTACCCATCACCAGGTTGAACACGCCGGCCGGGAAACCGGCGCGGGAGATAATTTCCGCCAGCGCCCAGGCACAGCCCGGCACCAAGTCCGCAGGTTTGAGCACGACGCAGTTGCCGTAGGCCAGGGCCGGAGCGATTTTCCAGGCAGGGATGGCAATCGGGAAGTTCCACGGGGTGATCAGACCGACCACGCCCAGGGCTTCGCGAGTGACTTCAACATTGACGCTCGGACGCACCGACGGCAGATAGTCGCCGGACAGACGCAGGCACTCGCCAGCGAAGAATTTGAAGATGTTGCCGGCGCGGGTCACTTCGCCGATGGCTTCGGGCAGGGTCTTGCCCTCTTCCCTGGCCAGCAGGGTGCCGAGCTCTTCGCGACGGGCGAGGATCTCGGTACCGACTTTATCCAGGGCATCGTGACGGGCCTGAATGCCCGAAACCGACCACGCCGGGAATGCGGCACGGGCGGCGTCGATGGCGGCGTGGACCTGCGCCAGGTCAGCCTTGGCGTAGTCGCCAATGGTGTCGCTCAATTCGGACGGGTTGATGTTGGCCGAGTAATCGGCACCGGCGACCCATTCACCGTTGATGTAGTTGTCGTAGCGCTTTGTCACGAGTCGTTCTCCTCACGCAAAAAGCCGCTGATCGCTCAGCGGCTCCGGTTTGATCGTTGTTATTGCGCACCCTGCTTGTCGATCAGCGCGGCGAGCATTTCGTACTCTTCGCCAGTCAGATCGGTCAGCGGCGCACGCACGGGACCTGCGTCGTAGCCGGCAATTCTTGCCCCGGCCTTGACGATGCTCACCGCATAACCGGCCTTGCGGTTACGGATGTCCAGGTACGGCAGGAAGAAGTCGTCGATGATCTTGCCGACGGTGGCGTGATCTTCACGAGCAATGGCGTGGTAGAAGTCCATCGCGGTTTTCGGGATAAAGTTGAACACCGCCGAGGAGTAGACCGGTACACCCAGGGCCTTGTAGGCCGCGGCGTAGACTTCGGCGGTCGGCAAACCACCCAGGTAGCTGAAGCGATCACCGAGGCGGCGACGGATCGACACCATCAACTCGATATCACCCAGGCCATCCTTGTAACCGATCAGGTTCGGGCAACGCTCGGCCAGTCGCTCCAGCAGCGGCGCGTTCAGGCGGCAAACGTTACGGTTGTAGACCACGACGCCGATGTTCACCGATTTGCACACGGCTTCAACGTGGGCGGCAACGCCGTCCTGGCTGGCTTCAGTCAGGTAATGCGGCAATAGCAGCAGGCCTTTGGCGCCCAGACGCTCGGCTTCCTGTGCGTATTCGATAGCCTGGCGGGTCGAGCCGCCCACGCCGGCCAGGATTGGCACGCTGGTAGCGCAGGTGTCGACGGCCGTCTTGATGATTTCCGAGTATTCGCTGGCCGCCAGAGAGAAGAACTCACCGGTGCCGCCCGCGGCGAACAGCGCCGAGGCACCGTATGGGGCCAGCCATTCGAGACGCTTGATGTAACCCGCGCGATTGAAGTCGCCCTGAGCATTGAAATCGGTGACAGGGAAAGACAGCAGACCGGCAGAGAGGATGGACTTCAGTTCTTGTGGATTCATTATTCGAACACCCTGGATAGCGACGTTGTGTGAGAAAACCGTTCAGCTTGCGCCGAAGTTGTAGGTCATCGTACAACTTAAAATACAACCGTCAACTGCATTTCATCGCTGCGGGTGAAAATTGTTCGACAAGATTGCGCTTACCACCTGTTTTAGAGGGCTTCATCGGAAAAGAACAGGGATGTTCACACCTCGAAAAACAGGCGATCAGGAGATACGTTGTCGGAAGATTGAGGCGGGAGATAAGTAGAAGAGAGGCTGACTGAAGGTTTTGCAGGATGGCTTTCGGCCCCTTCGCGAGCAAGCCCGCTCCCACATTTAATCTGCGCCGTTCACAAATAGTGAGTTCGCAGAAATTCAAAGGTGGGAGCGGGCTTGCTCGCGAAGACGGCTTATCGGGCGATCCATCACCAAAAGCAGAAAACCTAAACCCGCTGCGCCTCAGCCTCTTCATGGGCATGACGCAACCGCTCGCGGCTGTTGGTCAGGTGCAGGCGCATCGCCGCGCGGGCCGCATCGGAATCCTGGCGGGCAATGGCGTCGTAGATTTCCTCGTGCTCACGGCTCAGGCGACTCATGTAGTGCTGCTGGTCGTCATGGGCCAGGCGCGCGGAATTGAGCCGTGTGCGCGGAATGATGCTGGTGCCCAGGTGGGTCATGATGTCGGTGAAGTAGCGGTTGCCGGTGGACAGCGCGATTTCCAGGTGGAAAGCGAAGTCCGACGCCACGGCATCACTGGCATGGGCGGCGCTTTCATTCAACGCATCGAGGGCAGCGCGCATGTTGGCCAGTTGTTCCGGACTGCGACGTTGCGCCGCCAGCCCGGCAGACTCCACTTCAAGACTGATGCGCAATTCCAGGATCGCCAGCACATCGCGCAAGGTCACCACGGTGGCCGGATCGATACGAAAGCCGCTCGGGCTCGGCGTGTCGAGCACGAAGGTACCGATACCGTGGCGGGTTTCCACCTGGCCGGCCGCCTGCAAACGGGATATCGCTTCACGCACCACCGTGCGGCTGACACCATGGGCATCCATGATGGCCGACTCGGTGGGCAGCTTGTCGCCACGCTTGAGATGACCATCGCGGATCTGCTCGGACAGCACCGTCACCAGTTCCTGAGCGAGGCTGCGGCGCTTGCGTGGGAGGCGTGGTGCGTCGTTCGGGTTTTCCATGGTGAACATCGGTCTCGAAAAGTTCGGCTGCTGTAACGCGCATCATAGCGCAACGCGGTTGTACGATCACCTCACCCCTGTAGGAGCAGCCGGTCGACGCTCGATTGCTCGCGATGGAGGCTAACGATAACGCGTGCTTTCTGAATAAACGCGGCGCGTTCAAGTCCATCGCGAGCAAGCTCGCTCCTACAAGGAATCGGGGTGTTTATGCGGTCACGGCCTGGTCCACCAGATGGCCATTCTCGATACGGATGTGCCGCGGATGGAAGCGCTTCAGGCTGCTGCGATGACCGACGCTGACAATGCTCAGCCCCGGCAACTCATCGATCAGCGCCTGATACAGCGTGGCCTCGTCTTCTTCGTCCATCGCCGAGGTCGCTTCGTCCATATACAACCATTGCGGTGCATAAAGCAGCGCACGGGCAAAGGCCAGGCGCTGCTGCTCACCTGGCGACAGCATGCGCTGCCAGTGGTTGGCTTCGTCGAGACGGGCAATCAGGTGCGGCAGGCGACAGGTTTCCAGCACCTGCACGTAGCGTTCATTCGGATAGGTATCACCGGGCTGTGGATAACTGAGGACATCACGCAGGGTGCCAATCGGCAAATACGGTTTTTGCGGTAGGAACAGGTAGCGCGCCGATGGCAGGCGAATACTGCCGTGGCCGGTCGGCCACAGATGCCCCATCGCCCGCAGCAGGGTCGACTTGCCGCTGCCGGAACGACCGCTGAGCATCACTCGGTCGCCCTCCTCCACGGTCATGTCGGCGTTGGTCAGCAGGTGACGCCCTTCAGCAAGGTCGAGGCCGAGGTTGTGCACCTTCAGAGCGGAGCCCGAATTCTGTACGTCGATGGCCGGCGCACGCCCTTCGTTATCACTCATGGCCTGGTGGAAGCTCAGCAGACGATCGCAGGTAGCGCGCCAGGACGCGAGGCTCTGGTACGCACTGATAAACCAGCTGAAGCTTTCCTGCACATTGCCGAATGCCGAGCTGATCTGCATCAGTTCACCGAGTTCGATCTTGCCGGAGAGATAACGCGGCGCCGCCACCATGAAGGGGAAGATGATGGCGGCCTGACTGTAACCGGCGGTGAAGAACGTCAGGCGTTTGGACACTTTCATGATGTCCCAGAAGTTATGCCAGACCATCCCGAAGCGGCCGCTCAACCGACGATTTTCGTTCGGCTCGCCGTTGTACAACGCAATGCTTTCGGCATTCTCGCGAATCCGCACCATGGAGAAACGCAAGTCGGCTTCGAAGCGTTGTTGCTGGTTGTTCAGGCCGATCAGGCGACGACCGATCAAATGTGTCAGCCAACTGCCCACCACGGCGTAAACCAGTACGCACCAGAACATGTAGCCGGGAATGGTGATGCCGAATACTTCGATACTGCCCGACACGCCCCACAGAATGATCGAGAACGACACCAGGCTGACGATATTGCGCAGCAACCCGATACCCAGCTCAAGGGTGTTCGAGGTGAAGTTGTTGAGGTCTTCGGAAATCCGCTGGTCCGGGTTATCGGTGTAACCGCCCTGCTCCAGCTGGTAGTAGTTCTTGTCACCCAACCAGCGGGTGAAATGCTTTTCGGTGAGCCATGCTCGCCAGCGGATCGTCAACATCTGCGTCAGGTAGAGCCGGTACACCGCGCCGACGATCGCCACCGCCGCAATCGCGCAGAAATACAGGATCAGTTGCCAGAACGCTGCCTCGTCCTTCTTTTGCAGGGCGTTGTAGAAGTCCTTGTACCAGGTGTTGAACCACACCGAGATCCCCACGCTGATCAGCGACAGCGCAATCACCGCGATCAGCAGCGTCCAGGCCTTGACCTTCTCTTCACTGCGCCAGTAAGGCGTGATCATCGCCCATACTTTGCGAAAAAACCGCCCGCGCACGGCATCGTTGACCGCGCAATACTCAGCGTTCTGATTCATGGATAAGGCTCGATAGAGAAAAGAACACGCACGAACCGATCATAGAGGATCGGTTCGGTTGGTTGCGAGATACGGCCCGCATTCGTTCAGCACCGGTTCAGCGGCGAACGGGACGCTTCTGCAGTTTGCGCTGCAGGGTGCGGCGGTGCATGCCCAGGGCGCGGGCCGTGGCGGAGATGTTGCCTTCGTGCTCGGTCAGCACGCGCTGGATGTGTTCCCACTGCAGGCGGTCCACGGACATCGGGTTTTCCGGCACCAGGCTGTCGAGGTCGGCGTGTTCGGACAGCAGGGCCGCCAGCACGTCGTCGGCGTCCGCCGGTTTGCACAGGTAGTTGCAGGCACCGCGCTTGATCGCCTCGACGGCAGTGGCAATGCTCGAATAGCCGGTGAGGATCACCACGCGCATTTCCGGGTCCATTTCCAGCAATTTGGGCAGCAGCACCAGGCCCGAATCACCGTCCATCTTCAGGTCCAGGGCGGCGTAATCCGGCAGATCGGCCTTGGCCAGTTCCAGGCCTTCTTCGGCGGAACTGGCAGTGCTGACGCGAAAACCGCGGCGGGCCATGGCGCGGGCCATGACGCGGGTGAATGTGGCGTCGTCATCGACCAGCAACAAATGCGGCAGTTCTTCGCCTTCGACTTGGATCTCGTCACTCATGTTCGTCTCCTCGGGCGACACGGGGCAGGCGCAGCTCGGTGAGCGTGCCGCCTTCCTCATGACTGTAGAGTTTCACTGAGCCGCCGGCGCGTGTCACGCTGGCCTTGCTCAAAAACAGGCCCAGGCCGAAGCCTTTGCCCTTGGTGGTAAAAAACGGTTTGCCGATTTGCTCGGCGATGGCCAGCGGCACACCGGCACCATGGTCACGAATGCTGATGGTGAGGTTTTCCAAATCCCAGTCCAGCGTCACTTGCAGCCCTTCGGCGCAGGCATCGGCGGCGTTGTTCAACAGATTCAGCAAAGCCTGGGTCAAGTCCGGCGGCGGCGCCATGCGCGGCACTGCGCCCTGGCCGAGGCGCTGGAAGCGATAACTGGCTTCCGGACGCATCAGGTGCCAGCGATTGAGAGCTTCATCAAGCCAATCGGTGACGTCCTGCATCTCCACCGCCAAACGGCGATTGGCCTCCGCTGCGCGCACCAGGTGCTGCAAGGTTTCCTTGCACAGTTTGACCTGATCCTGCAAAACGCTCAGGTCGTCCTGCAACATCGGATCATGGTGGTCCTGACGCATTTCCTTGAGTAGCACACTCATGGTCGCCAGCGGCGTGCCCAGTTCATGGGCCGCACCAGCGGCCTGGGTGGCGACGGCCAGCAGTTGCTGGTCGCGCAGGCCTTCTTCGCGACGAATGGCGCGCAGTTCTTCCTGACGGCGCAGCTCTTCGGCCATGCGCGCAGCGAAGAACGTGATCACGGCGGCGGCGAGGGCGAAGCTCAACCACATCCCGTAAACCTGCAGGTTTTCCCTCGCGATCGGGAAGGTTTGCAGCGGATAGAACTGTGCCAGCAATAGCGTGTACATCGTCAGCGCGATACCCGACAGGATCACCGAATAACGCCATGGCAACGTCACCGCGGCAATGGTCAGCGGCACCAGGTAATAAGAAACGAAGGGGTTGGTCGAGCCACCGGAGAAATACAGCAATGCGCTGTGGATAAACAGGTCGCAGGCCAGTTGCACGGCGTATTCGAGCTCGGTCACCGGCCACGAGGTGCGCAGGCGAATCGCCGTGAACACACACAACAGCATCGAACAACCGAGGGTCGCGGCCAGTTGAAACCAGGGCAGCGGCAGCAATTCGAGCCAGTAGGCCAGGCCCACGGAACCGGCTTGGGCGGCCAGCACCAACGTGCGGATGAACGTCAGCCGCCAGAGGTTCTGGCGAGTGGCGGAAGTGATTTGAACGGGGGCGAGCATGAGCTCTCCTGATGAGCGCTCCAGGCGGATCGCTGGGAGTATAACCAAGCGCGGGGGCCGACAGGCAAAACTGCGGCAAACGGCCACATGGCTGCAGGTTCTGCAGCGCCTGTATCGCTGCCTTCGCGAGCAGGCTCGCTCCCACCTTTGGAATGCGCTCTCCTGTGGGAGCGAGCCTGCTCGCGATTGGCCGCGAAGCGGCCACCCGGGTTCCATCTGTATAGAAGTTGTAACTGTGCGAACCAGTGCATAAAAGCTAGAGTCTCATGGTTTCACGCAGGCCCGGACCGAACCCCTGCGCACCTTTCAAGGAGCCTTCATGCACACATTCCGCCGCAGCGCCGCCCTCCTCGCCCTGAGCGTTGGCACCGTCGCCAGCCTCCCGGCCCTGGCCGCCGACGAGCTTCATTACAACCAGATTTCCCTGCGCGCCGAAGTCAGTCAGGAAGTGGCCCGCGACCTGATGATCGTGACGCTCTACACCGAAGAACAGAACAGCGACCCGGCCAAACTTGCCGCCGACGTCAGCACCACCATGAACAAGGCGCTGGCCAAGGCCAAGCAAGTCAAGGACATCACCCTGCGCCAGGGCAGTCGCAACAGCTACCCGATCTACGACACCAAGGGCCAGAAAATCACCGGCTGGCGCGAGCGCGCCGAACTGCGCTTGGAAAGCTCCGACTTCGCCGCATTGTCGAAGCTGACCGGCGAACTGCTCACCGACCTGAAAATGGGCGGCATGGACTTCGCCATCGCCACCCCGACCCGCAAGGCCAGCGAAGACGCCCTGCTCAAGGACGCTGTCACCGCCTTCAAGGCCCGCGCTCAACTGGCCACCGATGCCCTCGGCGGCAAGAACTACAAGATCGTCAACCTGAACCTCAACAGCAACGGTTATCCACAGCCTTACCTGCGCGCACCGATGATGATGAAAGCCGCCGCCATGGACGCCACACCGGTGACGCCGGATGTCGAAGCTGGCACCAGCCAGGTCAGCATGACCGCCGATGGTTCGATTGAAGTGTTGATGCCCTGAATCGATAGCCCGTAATCAAAAGAACGGCGATCACTCACATGATCGCCGTTTTTTTTGGGCAGTTTTCAGGCATGAGCTATAACTGGATAGTCCACTGAGAAAAGCCGGCAGTTGCACCGGGTGCAACTGAGATTGATTGGCCACTATCGGTGCAACAATAACCACTCTTATTCACGCCATACCCACCGCACAAAACGGGGTATAAATAAGTAACACCCCGCCCTGATCGGGAGCACCCAGCGATCATGACGCACCCTAAAAGTGCGTCGTTTGCACCGTAAAAACGCTGCGTAAACGGTCAAATGCGTCAGGAGTTATACAAATGCGACATTAAGGTACGTTCGTGCCACCGTTTAAGGCTTGTCGTCACTCTGGATCTTGCATTGGGTATGGCCCCTGCATAAGTATCCGCAGGCACGACTCACGAGGTCGTCCTCTAATTCCAAAAATGACAACAAATCATGAGGCCACCATGCTTAAACACGCGGTCATTCCGTTTTTAGTTGGCGCAAGCTTGTTAGCCAGCGCACCGTTCGCCCAAGCGGCGACTAACCTGGTGTTCTGCTCCGAAGGGAGCCCGGCCGGTTTCGATCCAGGTCAATACACCACCGGAACCGACTTCGACGCCTCTGCAGAAACCATGTTCAACCGCCTCACCCAGTTCGAGCGCGGCGGCACCGCCGTAGTTCCTGGTCTGGCGACCAAGTGGGACATCTCCGATGACGGCCTGACCTACACCTTCCACCTGCGTGAAGGCGTCAAGTTCCACACTACTCCGTACTTCAAGCCGACTCGTGAGTTCAACGCCGACGACGTGCTGTTCACCTTCAATCGCATGATTAACAAGGATGACCCGTTCCGTAAGGCGTACCCGACCGAATTCCCGTACTTCACCGACATGGGGATGGACACCAACATCACCAAGATCGATAAAGTCGACGACCACACCGTCAAGTTCACCCTCAAGGAAGTTGACGCCGCGTTCATCCAGAACATGGCCATGAGTTTCGCCTCGGTACAGTCCGCCGAGTACGCTGCCCAGCTGCTCAAGGAAGGCAAAGCCGCCGACATCAACCAGAAGCCGGTCGGCACTGGTCCGTTCGTGTTCAAGAGCTACCAGAAAGACTCCAACATCCGCTACACCGGGAACAAGGACTACTGGAAGCCTGATGACGTGAAGATCGACAACCTGATCTTCGCCATCACCACCGACCCGTCGGTACGTATCCAGAAGCTGAAGAAGAACGAGTGCCAGATCACGCTGTTCCCGCGTCCGGCCGACCTGAAGGCGCTCAAGGAAGACAAAACCCTGAAAGTGCCTGATCAGGCTGGTTTCAACCTGGGTTACATCGCCTACAACGTGATGGACAAGATCAAGGGTGACGACAAGCCGAACCCGATGGCCCAACTGAAAGTGCGTCAGGCACTGGACATGGCCGTCAACAAGCAGCAAATCATCGACTCGGTTTACCAGGGCGCCGGCCAACTGGCCGTCAACGCCATGCCGCCGACCCAGTGGTCCTACGACACCACCATCAAGGATGCACCGTACAACCCTGAGAAAGCCAAAGAGCTGCTCAAGGAAGCCGGTGTGAAGGAAGGCACCGAAATCGTTCTGTGGGCGATGCCGGTACAGCGTCCGTACAACCCGAACGCCAAGCTGATGGCAGAAATGCTGCAGTCCGACTGGGCGAAGATCGGTATCAAGGCCAAAATCCAGAGCTATGAATGGGGCGAGTACATCAAGCGCTCCAAAGGCGGCGAGAACGGCGCGATGCTGATTGGCTGGAGCGGCGACAACGGTGACCCGGACAACTGGCTGAACGTGCTGTTCGGCTGCGACTCCCTGCAAGGCAACAACTTCTCCAAGTGGTGCGACAAGAAGTTCGACGGCATCGTGAAAGAAGCCAAGCGCACAACCGATCAGGCCAAGCGCACCGAACTGTACAAGCAGGCGCAACACGTCCTCAAAGATGCTGTTCCAATGACACCTATCGCTCACTCGACGGTGTTCCAACCCATGCGTGCCGAAGTGCAGGGACTTCAAGATCAGCCCATTTGGCTTGAACTCCTTCTACGGCGTCAGCGTCAGCAAATAAGGTTTTGCAACGGCGGCGTTTCTGACGTCGCCGTTGCTTTATCTACCGAGAAAGCAGGAATTCGTCTACATCCAAATCCGCAGCTGACTACAGCATCGGGTGAGGACGCGTTGCCATTTCCTACGAGTCTTTAGGACTCTACGCAATTACTGCCGGACCCTTGGTTCATACCTTCGGGATCCGACCAGTGCCTGCGTGGGTCATCGGTTACTGCCGCTTGCATGGCTTGAAATCAGTGATGCCTCTACGTCTGCGGACGGGACGGCGGCTCATTGACAACACTTTGAGAGAAAAGGGAGCGTTATGCGCCATACCTTGGTTTTATCCGCATTGCTGGGCACCGGCCTGTTGGCCGCCACTTCCATCAGCCAGGCCGCCAACAACAGCCTGGTGTTCTGTTCCGAAGGCAGCCCCGCCGGTTTCGATACGGCGCAGTACACCACTGCGACCGACAACGACGCCGCCGAGCCGCTGTACAACCGGTTGGCAGAATTTGAGAAAGGCGCGACCAACGTCGTACCGGGCCTGGCCACGAGCTGGGATATTTCCGAGGACGGCCTCAAGTACACCTTCCACCTGCGCGAAGGGGTGAAGTTTCATACCACCAAATATTTCACGCCAACCCGTGATTTCAATGCCGATGACGTGCTGTTCACATTCAATCGCATGCTCGACCCGCAACAACCTTTCCGTAAGGCTTATCCGACAGAGTTTCCGTACTTCAACGGGATGAGCCTGAACAAGAACATCGCCAAGGTCGAAAAGACCGGGCCGCTGACCGTGGTCATGACGCTCAACAGCGTGGACGCCGCGTTCATCCAGAACATCGCCATGAGCTTCGCCGCCATCCTTTCGGCCGAATACGCCGACAAGCTGCTGGCGCAAGGCAAACCGAGCGACATCAACCAGAAACCGATCGGCACCGGGCCGTTCGTGTTCAAGAGCTACCAGAAAGACTCGAACATCCGTTACACCGGCAACAAGCAGTACTGGGACCCGAGCCGGGTCAAGCTCGACAACCTGATTTTCGCCATCAACACCGACGCCTCGGTGCGCGTGCAGAAACTCAAGGCCAACGAGTGCCAGATCACCCTGCATCCGCGCCCTGCCGATGTGACCGCGCTGAAGAACGACCCGGCCCTGCAACTGATCGAGAAGCCTGGTTTCAACCTCGGCTACATCGCCTACAACGTGCGCCATAAGCCATTCGACCAGCTCGAAGTGCGTCAGGCGCTGGACATGGCGGTGAACAAGCAAGGCATTCTCAATGCCGTTTACCAGGGCGCGGGGCAACTGGCGGTCAACGCCATGCCGCCGACCCAATGGTCCTACGACGACACGATCAAGGACGCCGCCTACAACCCGGAAAAAGCCCGGGAATTGCTCAAGGCTGCCGGCGTCAAGGAAGGCACCGAAATCACCCTCTGGGCCATGCCGGTCCAGCGTCCGTACAATCCCAACGCCAAGTTGATGGCCGAGATGCTCCAGGCTGACTGGGCGAAGATCGGCCTCAAGGTCAAGATCGTCAGCTATGAGTGGGGCGAGTACATCAAGCGCACCAAGAATGGCGAGCACGATATCAGCCTGATCGGCTGGACCGGTGACAATGGTGATCCGGACAACTGGCTGGGCACGCTCTACAGCTGCGACGCCATTGGCGGCAACAACTACTCGATGTGGTGTGATCCGGCTTACGACAAGCTGATCAAACAGGCCAAGGTCGTCACCGACCGAGACCAGCGCACCCAGCTCTACAAACAGGCGCAGCAGTTGCTCAAACAGCAAGTGCCGATCACGCCAGTCGCCCACTCAACGGTCAACCAGCCGCTGAGCGCCAAAATCGAAGGGTTCAAAGTGAGCCCGTTCGGCCGCAATGTGTTCTCGGGTGTCAGCATAGAAAAATAACCGATTAGCCAGAAATGCCAGGGGGCGGATTTTCCGCCCTCACGCAGACGCTTTGCCGTCTTTCGCCAATTTGGCTGACAGCAAACGTTTGCGATGCCGTGAATGAGTTCTAAACCAATAGCCGGATCACAAAAAAATAGACCGGTATAAAAAAAGAAAGTAAGGAGCTTTACCCATGAAACTGAGCAGCACCGCGTTATTGGCCTTGGCCATCAGCAGCGTAACCGCTACGGCTTACGCAGAAACCCAAAGCCAGGCTTTCACCCCGGTTACCGTGAACGAAAAAAGCGCCCAGAGCGAAGCCACCGGCTTTGTCGAAGGCCAGTCGATCACCGGCACCACGCGTAACTGGTACGCCAACGAGCAACTGCAACGCGGCGCCAAGTTCGCCTACAAGAAGGACGGCGTTTCGACCCCGACCGATCGCCGGATCAACTGGGTCCAGGGCACCATCCTCAAGTACAACTCGGGCTTCACCGAAGGCACTGTCGGTTTCAGCACTGAAGTGGCGGCCTACAACGCGATCGCCCTGGATCGTGACCGCAAGGACCTGGCATCCAACAACGGTGGCGCACCGGGCACTCGTCCAGGCGCGGGCAACAACCGTACCCTGACCAAGGAAGGCGGCGACGCTCAAGGCCAGTGGAGCAAACTGGGCCTGGCCAACGTCAAGGCCCGTGTCTCCAACACCACCCTGACCGCCGGCCGCATGAACTTCAGCAGCCCGATGGTCGACGTGATCGGCAACCGTGCACTGCCTTCGAGCTTCGAAGGTCTGGCCATCCACAGCGAAGAGCTGAACAACCTGGCCTTCGACCTGGCCACCTTCGACCGCAACTCACCGCGTACCGAAGAAAGTCAGCGTAAATTCCGCACCGAATACGCCAACGGCATCGTCGAAACCGACCACGTCTACACCGGCGGCATCACCTACAACCCGCTCGCCAGCCTGACCACCAGCCTCTGGGCGACCCAGGCTGAAGACATCTGGAACCAGTACTACTTCGGCGCCTCTCATGTACTGGGCGACAGCCAGGTACTGAGCCTGACCACCGGCCTGAACTACTACAAAACCAAGGAAACCGGTAAAGCCCTGATCGGCGATATCGACAACGACACCTACTCGCTGTCGTTCGGCCTGACCCACCAGGCCCACACCCTGACCTTCTCGTACCAGGAAGTGAACGGTAACGAGTACTTCGACTACCTGCACGAAACCAACGGCATCTACCTGGCCAACTCCCTGCTGTCGGACTTCAACGGCCCGAACGAAAAATCGTTCCAGGTTGCCTACGGTCTGAACATGGCCGAATACGGCGTACCAGGCCTGAAGTTCAACATCTACCAGGCTCGCGGCTGGGGCATCGACGGTACTCACTACACCGGCAACGGCGGCGTGGCAGGCAAGGGTTACGACGGCATCCAGGCCCAGGATGGCGAAACCCATTATGAATATGGCATCGGCGCGACCTACGCCGTGCAGAGCGGCCCGCTCAAGGCCACCACGATCCGCGGCACCTACACCGCTCACCGTGCCAGCGAAAACCAGGCTGACGGCAGCATCAACGAGTTCCGTCTCGTGACCACGGTTCCGTTCAACATCCTGTAATACCGCTGCCGAACGGTTGGTTCAGCGATGAATCGGCCGTTCGGCTTTTGTCCTTTAACTGATTGCAGAGGGTTCTTGATGAAAATGCTTCCCCTACGTGCGGCCATCGCGGCTGCTTTGCTCAGTGTCGCTGTCGGCGTCTCGGCCAAACCCCTGGTGGTTTGCACCGAAGCCAGCCCCGAAGGCTTCGACATGGTCCAGTACACGACTGCAGTCACCGCCGATGCCGTGGCCGAAACCATCTTCAATCGCCTGGCGGACTTCAAGCCCGGTACCACCGAAGTGATTCCGGCGCTGGCCGAATCCTGGGACATCAGCGAAGACGGCCTGAGCTACACCTTCCACCTGCGTAAAGGCGTCAAGTTCCACACCACCGAATACTTCAAGCCGACCCGCGACATGAACGCCGACGACGTGGTCTGGAGCTTCCAGCGTCAGCTGGACCCGAATCATCCGTGGCACAAGCTGTCGAGCGTAGGCTTCCCGTACTTTGAAAGCATGGGTTTCAAAGAGCTGCTCAAGAGCGTAGAGAAAGTCGACGACAACACGGTCAAGTTCACCCTGACCCGTCGCGAAGCGCCATTCCTGGCCGACATCGCCATGGCCTTCTCCTCGATCTACCCGGCCGAATACGCCGACCAGCTGCTCAAGGCCAACAAGACTGGCGACCTGAACAGCAAGCCGATCGGCACCGGCCCATTTATCTTCCAGCGTTACAACAAGGATGCCCAGGTTCGTTTCAAGGCCAACCCGGACTACTTCCGCGGCAAGCCACCGGCCGACTCGCTGATCCTGGCCATCGCGACCGACAACAACGTGCGCCTGCAGAAGCTCAAGGCCAACGAATGCCAGGTCGCGCTGTATCCGAAGCCGGATGACATCCCGAGCATCAAGAAAGACCAGAAGCTGAAGGTCGATGAACTCAATGCCATGACCGTTTCGTATATCGCCATGAACACCCAGCACAAGTACATGAGCGACGTGCGCGTGCGCAAAGCCATCGACATCGCCTTCGACAAAGAAGCCTATGTCAACGCGCTGTTCGGTAAGGGCAATGCCACCGTGGGCGTCAACCCGTTCCCGGATACCCTGCTGGGCTTTAACCACAGCCTGAAAAACCCGCCCCGCGACCTGGACAAGGCTCGCGCCCTGCTCAAGGAAGCCGGCGTACCGGAAGGCACCACGTTCACCCTGTTCACCCGCAACGGTGGCGGTCCGACCAACCCGAACCCGATGCTCGGCGCGCAGATGATGCAAGCCGACCTGGCCAAGGTCGGGATCAAGATCGACATCCGCGTGATGGAATGGGGCGAAATGCTCAAACGCGCCAAAAACGGCGAGCACGACATGGTTTCCGCCGGATGGGCGGGCGATAACGGCGACCCGGATAACTTCCTGACGCCTATGCTCAGTTGTGAGGCGGCCAAGAACGGAGAAAACTACGCCCGCTGGTGCAGTGACAAGTTCCAGGCGCTGATCGACCAGGCCCGGGAAAAAACCGATCCGGCCGAGCGTGCAGCGCTCTACGAGCAGGCCCAGGTTGTTTTCAACCAGGACCAGCCATGGATCAGCATGGCGCACACCAGAATGTTCACCGCAATGCGCAACAACGTAGAGGGCTATAACATTAGCCCTCTCACCACGAATAACTTCGCCACCACCCAGGTGAAGTAGATAAGAAAACTCCCGGCATGCCTGACCCAGGCATGCCGGGCACGCCTAATCGGCTGATGAGGTACACCTTACGATGTTTAGTTTTATTGCCCGCCGACTGGGGTTACTGATCCCCACGTTTTTCGGCATCACCTTGCTGACATTCGCGTTGATTCGCATGATCCCTGGCGACCCTGTGGAAGTCATGATGGGCGAACGCAGAGTCGACCCGGAAATGCACGCTCAGGCAATGGAACGCCTAGGTCTGAACAAACCCCTGTATGCCCAGTACCTGGATTACATCGGCAAACTGGCCCATGGCGACCTCGGTGAATCCCTGCGAACCCGTGAAAGCGTCTGGTCCGAGTTCAGCTCTCTCTTCCCCGCGACCCTGGAACTGGCCACGGCCGCCATGTTGTTCGCCGGCATCCTGGGCCTTCTGGCCGGGGTGATCGCGGCACTCAAGCGAGGGTCCCTGTTCGACCATGGGGTAATGGGTGTCTCCCTGGCGGGATACTCGATGCCAATCTTCTGGTGGGGCCTGATCCTGATCATGTTCTTCTCGGTGAGCCTGGGCTGGACCCCGGTGTCCGGGCGGATCGACCTGCTCTACGACATCGAGCCACGCACCGGTTTCATGCTGATCGACACGCTGCTGGCCGATGACGTCAGTGCGTTCCTCGATGCCCTGCACCACCTGATCCTGCCGGCCATCGTGCTGGGTACCATCCCGCTGGCGGTGATTGCGCGGATGACCCGCTCTTCGATGCTCGAAGTGTTGCGTGAAGACTACATTCGCACCGCCAAGGCCAAGGGCCTGTCGCCGTCGCGTGTGGTGTTCGTGCACGGTCTGCGTAATGCGCTGATTCCAGTACTGACGGTAGTCGGCCTGCAAGTCGGCACCCTGCTGGCCGGTGCGGTCCTGACCGAAACCATCTTCTCGTGGCCCGGCATCGGCAAATGGCTGATCGAAGCCATTGGCGCCCGGGACTATCCCGTCGTGCAAAACGGCATCCTGTTAATCGCCTGCCTGGTGATTGTGGTCAACTTCGTAGTGGACATCCTCTACGGCTTTGCCAACCCACGCATCCGTCATCAGCGCTGAGATCATGACCATGACCACTCCAATTCCATCGGTAGCAGTCGATCAAAGCCTGCTGTACCCGTCCCCGTACAAAGAATTCTGGCAAGCGTTCTCCAAAAACAAAGGTGCCGTCGCCGGCCTGATGTTCATGCTGCTGGTGATTTTCTGCGCCATTTTCGCGCCGTGGGTTGTGCCTCACGACCCGAGCGAGCAATTCCGTGACTTCCTGCTGACCCCGCCAGCCTGGCTGGAAGGTGGGCAGATCCAGTTCCTGCTCGGCACTGACGAACTGGGTCGCGACCTGCTGTCACGCCTGATCACTGGCTCGCGCCTGTCCTTGATGATCGGCTTGTCGTCGGTTGTCATGTCGCTGATTCCGGGGATCCTGCTGGGTCTGTTCGCCGGGTTCTTCCCGCGCGTGCTCGGCCCGACCATCATGCGTCTGATGGACATCATGCTGGCCCTGCCGTCCCTGCTGCTGGCCGTGGCGATCGTCGCCATCCTCGGCCCTGGCCTGATCAACACCGTGATCGCCATCGCCGTGGTATCCCTGCCGTCCTACGTTCGCCTGACCCGCGCCGCGGTAATGGGTGAACTGAACCGCGACTACGTGACCGCCGCGCGCCTGGCCGGCGCCGGCCTGCCACGCCTGATGTTCGTCACCGTGCTGCCCAACTGCATGGCGCCGCTGATCGTTCAGGCCACCCTGAGCTTCTCTTCGGCGATCCTCGATGCCGCCGCACTGGGCTTCCTCGGCCTTGGCGTACAACCGCCAACCCCTGAGTGGGGCACCATGCTGGCTTCGGCCCGCGACTACATCGAACGCGCCTGGTGGGTGGTGAGCCTGCCTGGTTTGACCATTTTGCTCAGCGTGCTGGCAATCAACCTGATGGGCGACGGCCTGCGCGATGCGCTGGACCCGAAACTCAAGAACGCCGCCTGAGGAGATTCCCATGTCACTGTTAGAAATCAAGAATCTCAACGTTCGCTTCGGCGACAAAAACGCCACGCCAGTGGTCGATGGCCTCGACCTGAAAGTGGACAAGGGCGAAGTGCTGGCCATCGTTGGTGAGTCCGGTTCCGGCAAATCCGTGACCATGATGGCGCTGATGGGGCTGATCGAGCATCCAGGCATCGTCACCGCCGACTCGCTCAGCTTTGACGGCAAGGACATGCTCAAGCTCAACAATCGCCAGCGTCGGCAGATCGTCGGTAAAGACCTGTCCATGGTCTTCCAGGATCCGATGACCGCGCTGAACCCGAGCTACACCGTCGGTTTCCAGATCGAAGAAGTACTGCGCCTGCACCTGAAAATGTCCGGCAAGGCTGCCCGCAAGCGTGCCATCGAACTGCTGGAAAAAGTTGAAATCCCGGGTGCCGCCAGCCGTATGGACGCCTACCCGCATCAACTGTCCGGTGGTATGAGCCAGCGTGTCGCGATTGCCATGGCGATTGCCGGCGAGCCGAAACTGCTGATCGCCGACGAACCGACCACGGCACTGGACGTGACGATTCAGGCACAGATCATGGACCTGCTGCTGGCGTTGCAGAAAGAGCAGAACATGGGCCTGGTACTGATCACCCACGACCTCGCCGTCGTGGCCGAAACCGCCCAGCGCGTGTGCGTGATGTACGCCGGCCAGGCGGTCGAAGTCGGTCAGGTGCCGCAACTGTTCGACATTCCGGCACACCCGTACAGTGAAGCGCTGCTCAAGGCAATTCCGGAACACAGCCTGGGTGCCTCGCGCCTGTCGACCCTGCCGGGTATCGTTCCCGGGCGCTACGACCGTCCGCAGGGTTGCCTGCTGTCGCCACGCTGCCCTTACGTGAAAGACAACTGCCGTCAACAACGTCCGGCACTTGACCAGAAAAGCAACAGCCTCGCTCGCTGCTTCTACCCGCTGAACCAGGAGGTGGCGTAATGGCCGTCGTTCTTACCGCCCGCGACCTGACCCGTCACTACGAGGTGTCCCGAGGCCTGTTCAAGGGGCACGCCACCGTGCGCGCCCTCAACGGCGTATCGTTCGAACTGGAAGCCGGCAAGACCCTCGCCGTCGTCGGTGAATCGGGCTGCGGCAAATCCACCCTGGCTCGTGCCCTGACCCTGATCGAAGAGCCGTCCTCCGGCTCCTTGAAAATTGCCGGGCAAGAAGTCGCCGGTGCCGACAAGGCCCAGCGCAAACAACTGCGCAAAGACGTGCAGATGGTGTTCCAGAGCCCTTACGCCTCGTTGAACCCACGGCAGAAAGTCGGTGATCAGCTGGCTGAGCCGCTGCTGATCAACACCAACCTGAGCGCAGCGGAACGCCGTGAGAAAGTCCAGGCGATGATGAAGCAGGTGGGCTTGCGTCCCGAGCACTACCAGCGTTATCCGCACATGTTCTCCGGCGGTCAGCGCCAGCGGATCGCCCTGGCCCGCGCAATGATGCTGCAACCGAAAGTGCTGGTGGCGGACGAGCCGACATCGGCACTGGACGTGTCGATCCAGGCACAGGTGCTCAACCTGTTCATGGATTTGCAGCAAGAGTTCAACACCGCCTATGTGTTCATTTCCCACAACCTGGCGGTGGTGCAACACGTTGCCGATGACGTGATGGTGATGTACCTCGGTCGCCCGGTCGAAATAGGTCCGAAGAACGACATCTACGAACGTCCTCTGCACCCTTACACCCAGGCACTGTTGTCGGCCACGCCGACGATTCACCCGGACCCGAACAAGCCTAAAATCAAGATCGTCGGCGAGTTGCCCAACCCGCTGAACCCGCCGTCCGGCTGCGCGTTCCACAAGCGCTGCCCGTACGCCACCGAGCGCTGCAGCACCGAAGAGCCGGCCCTGCGCCTGCTCGACAGACGCCAGGTGGCTTGCCACTACGCCGAGCAATTCCTCGACGGCGCGGCATAAAAAACTGAGGGAGCGAGCTTGCTCGCTCCCTCAGGGATTCACGGATTAACCCAACCCCTTCCACTTCGATTGCGCATCAGTCGAGGCAGAAGGGGTTTTCTTTTGCCTGCCATTGTGCGTTCAGGTCTGGCTGTCGCCTTCTTCTTCATCGGATTCCGGCTCGTCAGTGGTCGAGTCATCGCCGTTGTCAGTACCACCCTGCCCCTGATCGCCCGGCTCGGACTCGGACTTGGCGAGCATCAATCCGCCATGTCCCACCTGTCCGCTGAATGCCTGAATATCGTGATCCTCACATTCGGCCCAGGCCGTTGCGGTGCCGAGGGACAGCATCACCATCACTTTCAACAGCAGTAAAACGCGTAGCAACCTGTTTTTCATGATCGATTCCATCCTCTTCAGGTGAACCCTAGTGCCTGGCTGGCGCTCTGTGAAATCTAGTTCCGATCAGCCGGGTTCACCAGACAGGACGCTGATCAATGCACGGAAATGCCGTCGGGGAACAGACCGCTTTCGAATAAACCCCATAACCGAATCAGCTAAGCGAAGTGGGCTTGCCGGTTTGCAGCAGCTGTTTGTCCAGTGCACGCGAACGGGTGGCCAGATAGATAGGCGGCACAGACATCAGCGCCAGCGCGGCGCTGACCCGCCACACACTATGACCGCCGAACTGCCCGTAGAGCTGACCGCTCATCACCGGCGACAGCAGTGCGCTCGCGCTCCAGGCCATGAAAAACAAACCAAAGTACTGACCGCTCTTGCCGCTTTGCGCATGCTGCATGACCAGCACGTTCAGCGGCGGCATGAACAGCGCTTCGCCCAAAGTCCAGACCACCGTCGACAGGCACGCGTAAAACAGCCCGGAGCCCAACGGCAACATGCCGAGCCCGACTGCCAGCAGCACGCAACCGGCGATCAAAGGCCGACGCGAACCCCAGCGTTCGCCCCAGTGCGACATCGGAATTTGCAGCGCCACCACCAGTATTGCGTTGATTGCGAACTGCCAGCCGATGGCCTCGGTGCTCAAGCGATAGTAATCACGCAGATAATTGCCGAGCGTGCTGTAGACCGTGTCGAACGCCATACCGAGCAGGACGGTCGCACCCAGCAGCCAGAGGAACGGTTGGTCGCGATACGGCAACCCGGAACCCGCCTGGGCGGTAACCGCTTCGTCCGGAATCAGAACCGGTCGCCGCCATGTCGTGCGAACAAACCAGAGCAGTGCCAGCAGTGTCAGCGCCGCACTGATGAAGAACACCCAACGAAAATCCGTCTGCGCCAGCACCCCGCCCGCCACCCCGGCGGCGGCCATCCCGAGGTTACGGGCGATACGACTCAAGGCCTGCGCACGCGGGCGCTGAGCAACCTCGCAATATTCCATGATCAAGCGCTGGTGCAGCGTGCGGATCGCACCATCAACGGTGCCGCTGAGCAGCAACAACCCGGCCAGCAACGGCACCTGCGTGACCAGCCCGAGCAACAGCAGCACCCACACCGAGACGAAGAACAGCGCAGCGGTCAGCCGCCCCGTGGGCACATGGTCGCTGAGCAGTCCGCCCAACATCGAACCGATCAACAAACCACCGCCGTACGCCGCTAACAGCCAGCCAACGGTCTCGATCGCCAATCCCAATTCCTGACGCAGATACAGCGCCATGAACAGCTTGACCATGCTGCTCAGGCGATTGATGAACAGCAACGCCGCCAGCACCCAGGCCATCAGGCTGAAATAGCCGTTCGGGCGAAGCAGATGGGCGAGGTGGCGTGTCATTCCATTGATCCTTCATGCGTGAACTTCGAACACTAGACGCCCAGGCGTCGGTTGTCCCGGGCAAAAACGCTGCAAGCGCAAAACCAGAGCCGAAAGGGAAAAATCCTACAACACCAGACTCCTGTAGGGGGCACGCTGTGGCGGGCAATAAAAAGCCCCCGAGGCTTACGCATCGAGGGCTTTTGGTAGAAAAGTTCAGCGCTTAATGGTGCTCACGGGTCGCGCGGAATTTCACGTCCGGCCAGCGCTCTTCCATCAACGCCAGGTTGACCCGCGTCGGCGCGAGGTAGGTCAGGTGACCGCCGCCGTCCAATGCCAGGTTTTCCACAGCCTTGTTGGAGAACTCCTCAAGCTTCTTCTTGTCGCTGCATTCGATCCAGCGCGCGGAATAAACGGTGATCGGCTCGTAGGAGCACTCGACCTTGTATTCCTCTTTCAGGCGGCTGGCGACCACATCGAACTGCAGCACACCGACGGCGCCGAGGATGATGTCGTTGCTGCGCTCCGGGAAGAACACCTGGGTCGCGCCTTCTTCGGCCAGTTGCTGCAGGCCCTGGCGCAGTTGCTTGGATTTCAGCGGATCACGCAGGCGTACGCGACGGAACAGTTCCGGGGCGAAGTGCGGGATGCCGGTGAAGCCCAGGACTTCGCCTTCGCTGAAGGTGTCGCCGATCTGGATGGTGCCGTGGTTGTGCAAACCGATGATGTCGCCGGCGAAGGCTTCTTCCAGTTGCTCACGCTCGGAGGAGAAGAAGGTCAGGGCGTCGCCGATCCGCACGTCCTTGCCGGTACGCACGTGACGCATCTTCATGCCTTTTTCGTACTTGCCGGAGCAAATGCGCATGAAGGCGATGCGGTCGCGGTGTTTCGGGTCCATGTTCGCCTGGATCTTGAAGATGAAGCCCGAGAACTTCTCTTCCACCGGCTCCACGGTGCGTTCGTTGGCGACCCGCGCCAGCGGGCGCGGCGCCCAATCGACGACAGCATCAAGAACGTGGTCGACACCAAAGTTGCCCAGTGCCGTACCGAAGAACACCGGGGTCAGTTGACCGTCGAGGAACTCCTGCTGGTTGAACTCGTGGCAAGCGCCTTGAACCAGTTCCAACTGTTCGAGGAAACGCTCGTACTCGTCGCCCAGGTGCGCGCGGGCTTCGTCGGAGTCGAGTTTCTCGATGATCCTGGTTTCGGTGCGTTCGTGACCGTGACCGGCGGTGTAGACAATGATGTAGTCGTCGGCCAGGTGGTACACGCCTTTGAAATCGCGGTAGCAACCAATCGGCCAGGTGATCGGCGCCGCCTTGATCTTCAGAACGGCTTCGATCTCGTCGAGCAGTTCGATCGGGTCGCGGATGTCACGGTCGAGTTTGTTGATGAAGCTGACGATCGGCGTGTCACGCAGACGGCAGACGTCCATCAGCGCGATGGTACGAGGCTCAACACCTTTACCGCCGTCGAGAACCATCAAGGCCGAGTCCACCGCGGTCAGGGTGCGGTAGGTATCTTCGGAGAAGTCTTCGTGGCCCGGGGTGTCGAGCAGGTTGATCATGTGTTCGCGATACGGGAACTGCATGACCGACGTGGTAATGGAAATACCCCGTTGTTTCTCCATCTCCATCCAGTCGGATGTCGCATGGCGGTCGGATTTACGGGATTTCACCGTACCGGCCACCGCAATCGCCTTGCCCATCAACAGGAGCTTTTCGGTGATGGTGGTTTTACCGGCATCGGGGTGGGAAATAATGGCGAAAGTGCGGCGTTTCGCGACTTCGGCGGCCTGGTTGGTCATGGGAAATCGCCTGGCAGGTGATTCAAAAAAGGGCGCAGATTATAGCCCAAGTTGATCGAAGAACCGAACCGTTGAGCACATTAGGGGCGGCCTAATGCTCCCCCGGATGGGAACCTTTTAAAGCACGGAGACGTCCACTCCCCCGTAACGACCACTCGTCGGGGGCCTGAAACACCTGCAATTCAGCCTGACGAGGCTGTGCTCATGGCTCGAAAAGCCGTACGGATTCGCCTGTAGGAGCGAGCTCGCTCGCGATGGACGCCAACGATAACGCTGGGTATCTGAATGCAAGCGTTGCCTGGACGTTTTTCGCGAGCAAGCTAGCTCCTACACGGGAACGCGTTCGGCACATGAAGAGCTGCTTCTCGCGAACGTTGCCCGGCAGCCAATGATGGCCTGCCACACGGGACTGCGTTCGCCGACCAAAAAAAGGAGTCCGCCTGTGGCTATCCGCTATGGCAAAGGGCTGATGGGAGGCGCGCTGGTAATCGCCCTCCTGGCCCTGCTGGTCCACTGGATCGGCATCAACACGATCGAACACTACCGCGACGATTTGTTGTTTTACCTGCAAGCTCATCTGATTCTCGTCCTCGCTTCAATGCTGGCCGCCCTTGTCGTGGGCCTCCCCGCCGGCATCCTCCTGAGCCGCCCGACCATGGTCGGCCGCGCCGAACGCTTCATGCAGATCTTTAACATCGGCAACACCGTGCCACCGCTGGCCGTGCTCGCGATTGCCCTGGGCATTCTCGGCATCGGCAGTGGGCCGGCGATCTTCGCTTTATTCCTCGCTTCATTGCTGCCGATTGTGCGCAACACCTATGAAGGCCTGAAAAACGTTCAGGGCTCGCTCAAGGAAGCGGCTGTCGGCATCGGCATGACCCCGCGCCAGGTGTTGTGGAAAGTCGAACTGCCCAATGCCGTGCCGATCATCGTCGGTGGCGTGCGGGTGGCGCTGGCGATCAACGTCGGCACCGCACCACTGGCGTTCCTGATCGGCGCCAACAGCCTCGGCAGCCTGATCTTCCCCGGCATCGCCCTGAACAATCAGCCGCAACTGCTGCTCGGCGCCGCGTGTACCGCGCTGCTGGCCCTGCTGCTCGATGGCGTGGTCACCCTCGCCAGCCTTCTCTGGCTGGAGCGCGGTTTGCGCCCGTATTAACGCCTCGGCAAAGGAATATTCATGAAGACATCAAGCTTTTTACTAGGCTGCGTCCTGCTGTTCGCAGGATTTGCCCAAGCCGCAGACAAACCGCTGATCCGCATCGGCGCCCGGGTGTTCACCGAACAGACCCTGCTGGCGGAAATCACTTCGCAATACCTGGGCAGCAAAGGTTACGACGCCCAGATCACCGGCGGCCTGGGCAGTAATCTCGCCCGCAGCGCCCACGAAAGCGGGCAACTGGACATGCTCTGGGAATACACCGGCGTATCGCTGGTGGCCTACAACCATGTCTCTGAAAAACTCGACAGCGAACAGTCCTACGCCCGGGTCAAAGAACTCGACGCGAAAAAAGGCCTGGTCTGGCTGACTCCGTCGAAATTCAGCAACACCTACGCCCTGGCCCTGCCGAAAAACGTCGTTGACGAATACCCGCAGATCAACAGCATCAGCGATCTGAACAAAGTGCTACGTGACGAAGCCAGGACCAATCACCTGGTGGCGCTGGACACCGAGTTCGCCAACCGCTCCGACGGTCTGGACGGCATGGTCAAGCTGTACGGCATGAACCTGACGCGCAAGAACATCCGGCAGATGGACGCGGGCCTCGTCTATACAGCGCTGCGCAACGGGCAAGTGTTCGCTGGCCTGGTCTACACCACTGACGGTCGTCTCAATGCTTTCGGCCTGAAACTGCTGGAAGACGACATGCATTACTTCCCGGACTACACCGCCGCACCGGTGGTGCGTCAGGCGTACCTGGATACACATCCGAAACTCGCCGAACAACTCCAGCCGCTGGCCGAACTGTTCGACGACGAAACCATGCGCCAGATCAACGCCCGGGTCGATGTCGATCACGAACACCCAGCTGCCGGGGCCGCTTATTTCCTGCGTCAACATCCACTGAACTAAAGGAGGAAAAGTCATGGAATTGCTGAACGCCTTTTCCCACTTCGACTGGCAACAGGTGATGCACCTGACCTGGCAGCACATCACCCTGGTTGGCATTGCCGTCAGCCTGGCGATCCTCACCGGCGTGCCGCTGGGCATATTGATGACGCGTTTCCCGAGTCTCGCCGGTCCATTGCAGGCCTGCGCCACGGTACTGCTGACCGTGCCGTCGATTGCGCTGTTCGGCCTGCTGTTGCCGTTCTATTCGAAATTCGGCCAGGGTCTCGGGCCGATGCCGGCGATCACCGCCGTGTTCCTTTATTCACTGTTGCCGATCATGCGCAACACCTATCTGGCCCTCACCGGCGTCGAGCCGGGCATCCGCGAAGCCGCGCGCGGCATCGGCATGACCTTCGGCCAGCGCCTGCGCATGGTCGAACTGCCCATCGCCGTGCCAGTGATCCTCGCCGGGGTGCGCACCGCCGTGGTGATGAACATCGGCGTAATGACCATCGCCGCGACCATCGGTGCCAGCGGCCTCGGCGTACTCATCCTCGCGTCCATCAGCCGCAGCGACATGTCGATGCTGATCGTCGGTGCGCTGCTGGTCAGTCTCCTGGCGATCTTCGCCGACTTGTTTTTGCAATGGCTGCAACGCTCGTTGACTCCAAAAGGACTCCTGAAATGATCGAACTTCAAAACCTCGGCAAAACCTTCCAAAGCAATGGCAAAGACATTAAGGCCGTGGACTCGGTGAGCCTGACCGTCAATGAAGGCGAAATCTGCGTGTTCCTCGGGCCATCAGGTTGCGGCAAAAGCACCACGCTGAAGATGATCAACCGCCTGATCAAACCCACCTCGGGCAAGATCCTGATCAATGGCGAAGACACCACCGGCCTCGACGAGGTGACGCTGCGGCGCAACATCGGCTACGTGATCCAGCAGATCGGCCTGTTCCCGAACATGACCATCGAAGAGAACATAGTGGTCGTGCCGAAGCTGCTCGGCTGGAACAAACAGAAATGCCACGACCGCGCGCGCGAGTTGATGAGCATGATCAAGCTCGAACCCAAGCAATACCTGCATCGTTATCCACGGGAATTGTCCGGCGGTCAGCAACAGCGGATCGGCGTGATTCGCGCGCTGGCGGCGGATGCGCCGCTGTTGCTGATGGACGAACCGTTCGGTGCGGTCGACCCGATCAACCGCGAATTGATCCAGAACGAGTTCTTCGAAATGCAGCGGGCGCTGAACAAGACCGTGATCATGGTCAGCCATGACATCGACGAGGCGATCAAGCTCGGCGACAAGATCGCGATTTTCCGCGCCGGAAAGCTGTTGCAGATCGACCACCCGGACACGCTGCTCGCGCATCCGATGGATGAGTTTGTCAGCCACTTCGTCGGCCAGGACAGCACCCTCAAGCGCTTGCTGCTGGTAAAAGCCGAAGACGCGGCGGACAACGCGCCCTCCGTCAGCCCGCAGACCACTGTCGCCGAAGCGCTGGAGCTGATGGATGAGCATGACCGGCGTTATGTGGTGGTCACCTGCGCCGAGAACAAAGCCCTGGGTTACGTACGCCGCCGCGACCTGCATCGTCAGACCGGTGCCTGCGCGCAGTACTTGCGCGAGTTCAACGCTACGGCGGCGTACGATGAACATTTGCGCATCCTGTTGTCGCGCATGTACGAGTTCAATCGTGCTTGGTTGCCGGTGATGGATGCCGAGCGGGTATTTTTGGGCGAGGTGACGCAGGAGTCGATAGCGGCTTATTTGAGCTCCGGTCGCTCGCGAGGGATGAAGACCAATATCGTCTCGCCAGCCGAGGCGGTGGTCGCCTGACAGCTAACTTTACCCGGTAAAAATACAAAACCTGTGGGAGCGAGCTTGCTCGCGATGGCGTCATTTCAGGCAACTACGATGCTGGCCGTGAAAATGTCATCGCGAGCAAGCTCGCTCCCACAGGTTCTGTGCGATTTTCCAGTAATTCACAGGCCGGAAAAAAATATCAACAGTAGCGTCTGCAAAAGCTATCCGGAAACACGCTCTGAAATAGTCAAATCCCCTCTCAACAGACCTTTTCGCCGCCAACGTCGCCCATATTGACGCCATCGTACTTATCCACAACTTGGCGCACAAAAGCGTCGAACGTGCAGGTATTTTTAACACTTGAAAATTATCGGGGAACATCTTCCCGTCATCTCGGTCGGCTACAAAGAGTGATGTCCGCAACGCACGTCAGAAGAGTGCGAAAACGCGACATTTTTAGTTGATCTCAGGCCCCTCACGCCCTAAAGTTCGCGCCGAACGTCCATGCTGGAAACGATCCATCCGGCTCAAGTACTGACGACGAGACAGCAAGGCCAAGGGCGCAGCGCTCCCATGGCCTTTTTGCTTTCGGCGACATGCCTTGGGAAGTAGGCGAACCAAAGTGGGGATACGGAGGACGTTCACTAGGGCTGATTGCCCTTACACCCATTGTTACCGATGTTTGCCAGTAGGAGTCCCAACGTATGTCGATCCAGGTCGAAGACTATTTCGCGCGCGAAACCTTTCAGAAAATGAAGGCGTTCGCCGACAAGCAGGAAACCCCGTTCGTGGTGATCGACACCGCGATGATTGCCCAGGCCTATGACGACCTGCGCGCCGGTTTCGAATTCGCCAAGGTCTACTACGCGGTCAAGGCCAACCCGGCCGTCGAGATCATCGACCTGCTCAAGGAAAAAGGCTCCAGCTTCGACATCGCCTCGATCTACGAGCTGGACAAAGTGCTGAGCCGTGGCGTCAGCGCCGACCACATCAGCTACGGCAACACCATCAAGAAATCCAAGGACATCCGTTACTTCTACGACAAGGGCGTGCGCCTGTTCGCCACCGACTCCGAAGCCGACCTGCGCAACATCGCCAAGGCGGCACCGGGTGCAAAAGTCTACGTACGTATCCTGACCGAAGGCTCGACCACTGCCGACTGGCCACTGTCGCGCAAATTCGGCTGCCAGACCGACATGGCCATGGACCTGCTGATCCTCGCCCGTGACCTGGGCCTGGTGCCTTACGGCATTTCGTTCCACGTTGGCTCGCAGCAGCGCGACATCAGCGTCTGGGACGCAGCCATCGCCAAGGTCAAAGTGATCTTCGAACGCCTGAAAGAAGAAGACGGCATTCACCTCAAGCTGATCAACATGGGCGGCGGCTTCCCGGCCAACTACATCACCCGCACCAACAGCCTGGAAACCTACGCCGAGGAAATCATCCGCTTCCTGAAAGAAGACTTCGGTGATGACTTGCCGGAAATCATCCTGGAGCCGGGCCGTTCGTTGATCGCCAACGCCGGCATCCTGGTCAGTGAAGTAGTACTGGTCGCGCGTAAATCCCGTACCGCGGTAGAGCGTTGGGTGTACACGGATGTGGGCAAGTTCTCCGGCCTGATCGAAACCATGGACGAAGCCATCAAGTTCCCGATCTGGACAGAGAAAAAGGGCGAGATGGAAGAAGTGGTCATCGCCGGCCCGACCTGCGACAGCGCCGACATCATGTACGAAAACTACAAGTACGGCCTGCCACTGAACCTGGCCATCGGTGATCGCCTGTACTGGCTGTCGACCGGTGCGTACACCACCAGCTACAGCGCTGTTGAGTTCAATGGCTTTCCGCCGCTAAAGTCCTTCTACGTGTAAACCACACGCACAAATCAAAAAGCCCATGACATGTCATGGGCTTTTTTTTAGAGCACTTCGGCCATTTGCACCAATTGCCTGGACATGGCTTCGACTTCACCGAGCGAGTCCGTGAGCAACGGCAGCGAAGCCTTGGCACGTGCCATCGTCTGATGGCCGTGATGGGTTTGAAGCGTTCGCCTCGCCTCATCCAGCATATACACCCACCGGAAACAGAAGTCGCCGAGATTGCTCGCTGCCACACTGGCGCGCCGGTGAAGATTGAACAACTGCCCGATATGCGCTCGGGCGAACGCCTGTCGTTGTTCTTCCGAGTACCATTGTTCTGGATCATAGCCCATACCCGGTAGACCGACTCGACCCAAAACGTAGTAGGCCTCGATCTTGGGGATTGGACCGTCGCAACTGCACAGAGGCATCGTCAGCGATTCGATAAAGCGAACAAAAATGCCATGGATCGATTCAGCGAGATTTGTCACTTGCGCTTTGAAATCCGACACAGCATGTTGGCAAGAACCCAACCGAGCATCGAGTTCGCGCAGAACATCAATCACATCAGCACAAGGGGCATTTCCCCAACCGACAGATCTCACAACAGTGAACTGTTGCGGATCAATCACGGAAATTGCCAATCGTCGATTCTGAGCGACGGAGACAATGGCCTGAAACTCGCTGATAAAACTGCTCATGTCGTGCAATATCCGAGCGGATGTGTTGCCCAACAAAGGTATGGTGACGCCGATCGCGTGCCAGCATTGTGCGTTGGCGAGCGCGACCTGAATCAATGCCGGAGCATTGGGTGGAGGCAACAGGGTATGCCCGGCTCGAGCCATGCCATCGGAAAATCGTTTGATTTCCTCCAGCGCCTCGGGCAATTCTTTCAAAAAATCAACGTATTGTTTTAAGGCAGTAAAATTCTTTTCTGCCAATAAATAATCAAGCATCTGTGGTTTCCTCAAACATGGCAAACCATCAATGGCCAACAGCCAGATATCGTTTGGCTAACCGTGTTAACCGGTGTGCAATGGCACCTCGATTAACACGGATCGATGGTGTGCTCAGCCCAACCTAGATGTTAGGGACTGAAACAGGAGCAAGGAATGCAATGAACAAATTCGCTTGCGCTTTGAACGTGGCGCTGCGAACGTCATCATCGGTAAAGGTACCCTTGTCGGTAGCGGCCAAGTACTGTTGAAAAGCGCTAATCGCGGGACTGTAATTCGCTACGTAGATTTTGCGATGCTCTTCAATCGAGTGAATGGCTTGCAGGTATTTGATCTTGCCGGCCGAGGCACTGACGACGTCGTTTTGAAGATTGATTTCGCCGTCGAGTGCTGCGATTTTCTCTTTCAGCTTGTCGCTTTCACTAACCATATCCAGGAAACGAATACCTTCGCCAATATCACCGATGGTCTTTTTGAGCTGATCGATAGCGAACATTACCAATGCGACTTGCGTCGGTGTCAGGCCCAGCGCCACCACCTTATCGACAGTCAGTGCGATATTTTTGCCAAGCTCCTCGATGCCGTTCTTATCCAGAGTCTCGATAGCCTCGATAACAGGCTTGCGCTCTTCCTTGACAGCCTCCAATTTCCCCTTCAGAACGACGATTTCCGCTTTTGCTTGCACTTCATCACGTTCAAAGTCGGTGATGTAACCCAGCGTCAAACGCGTGTCGAACGTATCACTGATTTCTTTCAGGCAATTGCGAACCTGAGTGGCTTGCCGGCCAATCGCGTCAGCAACCTGATCCAATAGCTCTTGGCGTTCAGCTTTGAGAGCTTCGATCTCCTGGACGTCGTTTTCCTCTTCGAGCCCTTTTTCGAGCCCGTTCAGACGCCGCAGACTGACTTCCAACTCATTACTGCTATTAAGCGCCGCCGATTGCAGGTCCATGGCGCCCTTACCGACGCCTTGGACGAGTCGATTGAAGCGGTCAAACAGATCGGGCAGGTAATCCAGCTTTACCCGCCATACATGCGCCTGCGTGCGCTGCTCGCTCATCCGTGAATGACTATCCCTCAACGCAGCCAGGTCGAGTGCCGGATAGGTTTGTTCAAGCGATGCGGTGTATGCCATCGCACGCAATGTTTTTCCGTAATTGCGCTCGTATTCTTCGTCCGCCTCTTTGAAAACATCAATCAGCTTGTCCGAATCCAATTTAATCTGTTCCCATGGACCAACCACTTCTTCAAACTCAGTCATGAAAATCCTGAGACTCAATGCGTCATTGATACGACCTACCGCGCTCTGAGAGTTCTTGATGCATAGATACAGAACGCTCCAGACATGCATCAGGTTCTGCGTGGCGATATCGGCGTCGACCGCGACAATCTCCAGACTTTGCAGATCATGCTTGACCCGCGCCAGCGATCCCAGGGTCTGGTTCATGTTTGCAAGAGTCTGAATGTCGTTTTCTTGTTGGGCGTACAGTTCGTTGCGCCGGGCGCGGATGTTTTCCGCTTCCACTCCCATGTAAATGGCCATCGCCAATCCGACAATATTCATTCCGGCAGCCGCTTTCAGGGCTTCTTGAACAGCGGCCTTGTATTCTGTGTTTTTGATGTCGATTTCTTTTGCACGCTCATCGATCACGACTTTCAGCTTCTTAATATCTTCCGCCAATGAGCTATTTCCAATCAGACCGACTCTCAGTTTTATATCTGGTAAGACGTACTCACGCAGATCATAACCAAACAGATCAAGATCTTTCTTGATACCTCCAACCGTTTGCAGGTTGAATTCGATTTTTTCAAAGATCTGCTTCAGGTAATAATCAAGATCACTGATGGTGTCATCTTCCAGTTCAATGCCGGGAAATTTGTCACCCAGTTCAAGCTCAAGTTGCTTCAACTGTTCCAGCGTCTTAATGTTGCGCTCATCCAAAATTCCGGAGGCTTTTAGATCGAGGTAGACCTTTTTCATAGCAGCGCCATAGGTCAACATGCTGCCGGCAAAACCCCTGAGATCAGTCCCGGTCAGCATGATCTGCTCACGCAGTGGCGACCATCGTTTGGCATGTTTTCGGGTATTCAAAAAAGTGGTCAGGAAGTCTTCAGGCTTCAGTCCCGGGCCACCATCCTGACCTGCACCAAAGTGCAAATAGTCCCTGACATCGTCCAGGGTATAGGGCAACGCCAGGCCTGCTGCCTCGTATTTGCGCAAATCGATTATTTGTTTCTTGGTCAGCAATAACCCCGAGTCACGGCTGGATCCATCAAGCTTTCCGGCAGAACCGTCAGAAAACAGTTTTGGTGCGTCAATGGCAAACTTTACCACTTCTTCTGGCGCTGCCTCTTTTAACGCATCTCCCCACAAAACATCACTAGACATAATTACTCCATTAATTAGTCAACAAATAAAACCTCAAAGAGAGCAAAGACCAGAACAGCCTTAAGCCTCGAACATAGACTATTCAAGAAAACAAAAATCTCAAAATGTTAACTTGATTCAAAATGTATTCACTTAATCAAAATAGCGAATCAACATTGCGAGCCGTAAATAACCAGACTTAACGGCATGTCCAACCAAGCTGAAACTATGCAACAGAAACATTTAAAGAGTTTTTAACAACTGCAACACGACCTTTGTTGATATTCTTCGGCCAACGCCTGAACACGTGGGTCTGTCGCACTCATCAATGTCTGGGCCGCCACCTTCAGAAACGCAAGATTTCCGCCCAGCATCGCGCGGCGATACCATGCCAGACACTCCTCGATCCTAGTCTGGTCAGCCAGGATACTGGCGTAACTGAACTGGCCACGAAAATCCCCGGCTTCAGCGGAGCGGCGATACCACTCGTGCGCGGCCACGGTATCGACCGAACAGCCCGAACCCTCCTCCAGGCACCGCCCTAACAGGTTCATCGATTTGGCGTGGCCCAGTTCAGCGGCACGGCGATAGAGATTCAGCGCTTGCACCTGATCCTCGATCACCCCGCGTCCGGTAGCTAACAGATTGGCGTAGTTGTACATCGCCCAATCCAGTCCGGCTTCAGCGGCGACACGGTAATGCCTCGCGGCAATCGTCGCATCGGCGGTACAACCCCAACCATGTTCATGACAACGACCGAGCATGTTGCGCGCCATCAGATGCCCACGCCGGGCGGCAATCTCGAACCAGCGCACGGCCAGCGGCTGATCCTGTTCGATACCCTGCCCGTCCAGCAGGATTTGCCCCAGCATGGCCTGAGCATCGACAGCACCTTCGCGGGCGACCAGCAGAATCGCCTGTGCTGCCCGCGCGGGGCTTTCGAGGAGCATCGATTTGAGGCTATCGCCGTCGAGGACTTCCTCGCGGCGCAAACGAAAGTCCGCCACTTACACCTCGACCCAGCGGCGCAACAGGTTGTGGTAAGTGCCGGTGAGGCGGATCAGCGAAGGATGATCCGGCATGTCGTGGGTCAGTTGCTGGATTGCCCCGTCCATCTCGAACAATAGGGCGCGCTGGCTGTCTTCACGCACCAGGCTTTGGGTCCAGAAAAACGAGGCGAGTCGCGTTCCGCGCGTCACCGCGTTGACCTTGTGCAGGCTGGTGCCTGGGTACAGCACCATGTCGCCGGCCGGCAGCTTCACTCGCTGAGTGCCGAAGGTGTCCTGGATTTCCAACTCGCCGCCGTCGTAATCCTCGGGCTCGCTGAAGAACAGCGTGGCAGACAAATCCGTACGCACCCGCTCGATGCTGCCTTTTGGTTGACGCACCGCGTTGTCGATGTGGAAGTCGAAACTGCCACCGGCGGTGTAACAGTTCACCAACGGAGGAAAGACTTTGTGCGGCAGTGCAGCCGACATGAACAGCGGGTTTTTCCACAGCCGTTCCAGCATCGCTGCGCCGATCTCCTTGGCCAGCGGATGCCCTTCGGGCAGCTGCAAGTTGTGCTTGGCCTTGGCCGACTGGTAGCCGGCAGTGATCTTGCCATCAGCCCAATCGGCTTGTTCCAGAGCTTCGCGGATGCGCTGCACCTCGTCTTTTTCGAACAGGCCGGGAATGTGCAGCAGCATGACAAAGGCACCTGAAAACAAAGGAACGCCAATGGTATTGATTCTTATTGCCCGTGTAAAACACATCTGACGAATGAGTCAGCAAAAACCGTAAGGTTAAATTGTAAAGAATGTAAATTCAGTGCGAATAGTAATGTTTCGCAATTGTTACGAATACCTGTTTACCCTATATTCCGCGGCCTCAAATCCTTGGGGAGGGGAATCCAGATGTCACGTCAACAACCACAAGTACCGGTCAGTTCACCACGTTTGCTCGCATCAGCCATCGGCATGGCGATTACCGCTGGCTCCGCGGGCCACATGGTTTTCGCGGCGGAAAAAACCAACGAAAAAGCACCGGACAATGTGATTTCCCTGGGCGCCACCGCCATCACCGGCGAAGCCCATGACGAGACGACCTACAACGTCGAGAAAGCCTCCTCGCCCAAGTACACCGCGCCGCTGATCGACACGCCGCGCTCGGTGACCGTAGTTCCGCAACAAGTCTTGAAAGACACCGGTTCGCTCAACTTACAGGACGCACTGCGCACTGTTCCGGGCATCACCTTCGGCGCCGGTGAAGGCGGCAACCCGCAGGGCGACCGCCCGTTCATCCGCGGCTTCGACGCCCAGGGCGACACCTACCTGGACGGCGTGCGCGATACCGGTTCCCAGAGCCGCGAGATCTTCGCCGTTGAATCGATCGAAGTCAGCAAAGGCCCGAACTCCGCAATCGGCGGCCGTGGCGCTGCCGGCGGCAGCATCAACCTGGTGAGCAAGAAAGCACACCTGGGCAACTCGCTCGACGGTGGTTTCACCTGGGGCTCCGACCAGACCCAGCGCTACACCTTCGACGGCAACTACCAGTTCACCGACACCGCCGCGGGCCGTCTGAACCTGTTGAGCCACGAGAGCAACGTCGCCGGACGTGACAGCGTCAACTACGACCGTTGGGGTGTTGCGCCGTCCCTGGCCTTCGGCCTGGGCACCGACACCCGCGTCAACCTCGACTACTACCATCTCGAAAGCAACGACCTGCCGGACTCGGGCATTCCGTACAGCATCCCGACCGGAGGCTCGGCGGCGCGTACCAAAGCCAATCCCGACAAGCCGAACGATGGCGGCGACAGCAGCAACTTCTATGGCCTGAACGACCGCGACTTCCGCAAGACCCGCACCGACACGGCGACCGTCGCCATCGAGCACGACCTGAGCGACTCGCTGACCATCAAGAACACCCTGCGTCACGGCACCAGCATGCAGGATTACATCCTGACCCAGCCGGACGACAGCAAAGGCAACGTCAACAATGGCAGCGTCTGGCGCCGTGCGAACACCCGCGTGAGCAATACCGAAACCACCACCAACCAGACCGACCTGTTTGGTGATTTCTACATCGCCGGGTTCAAGAACAGCTTCTCCACCGGTGTCGAATACACCCACGAGGAAAGCGAAAAGTCCTCGTACAACGTCAACACCGACACCACCCCGGGAACGGCAGCCGTGACCACCAACTGCTCGCCGGCACTGATCGGCGCGCCAAGCGGTTATAACTGCACCTCGCTGTCCAACCCGAACCCGAATGATCCGTGGAACGGTGCCATCTCGCGTAACTACGCCGGTACCAACACCAAGGCCGACACCTACGCGCTGTACGTGTTCGACACCCTGGAGTTGTCCGAGCAGTGGCTGGTGAACATGGGCCTGCGTTACGACCATTTCGATACCCAGTACCGCACTTTTGACGGTTCCGGCGCCACCGTCGTGACCAAAGGCACTGCAGCCAAAGGCAAGGACACCAGCGAATTCGTCACCGGTCAGTTCGGCGTGATCTACAAGCCAGCGGAAAACGGCAGCATCTATGCCTCCTACGCAACATCGGCCACCCCACCAGGCAACACCCTCGGTGAAGGCATGGACGGCAACCCGCTGGGCGGCACGACGGATCGCAACGGCAACCTGCTGAGCAGCGACATGGAGCCGGAAACCACCAAGAACTACGAAATCGGTACCAAGTGGGACCTGTTGAACGATCGTCTGTCCCTGACCGCCGATATCTTCCGCACCGAGAAAGAAAACGCTCGTGTGCAAACCAATACCACCACCTATGAAAACGTCGGCAAAACCCGGGTTCAAGGTATCGAACTGTCGGCCAGCGGCAAGCTCACCGACAAATGGCAAGTGTTCGCCGGTTACGCCTACATGGACAGCGAACAAGTCGACGGCGGCCCATTGGGCGCGGTCAACGACGGCAACCAGTTGCCTAACACGCCGGAAAACAGCGCCAGCCTGTGGACGACCTATCAGGTCACGCCGAAGCTGACCATCGGTGGTGGTGCGTTCTATGTCGATGACGTGTTCGGCAGTGTCGCCAACACCACCATGGTTGATTCCTACGTTCGTTACGACGCGATGGCGGCCTACAAGCTGAGCAAGAACGTCGACCTGCAACTGAACGTGCAGAACCTGACCGACGAAACCTACTACGACAAGGCATTCTCGACTCACTTCGCCAACCAGGCGGCCGGTCGTACCGCTTTGCTGAGCACCAACTTCCACTTCTGATGGAAATGTGACCAACAACCTACTGTAGGAGCGAGCCTGCTCGCGATAGACCGGAGAACGACGCGGGGTGTCAGGTTTTACGCGTCATCGTTGACGACCATCGCGAGCGAGTTCGCTCCTACAGGAGGGAGTGAAGGTTGAAATCAGCGGCGGCCCCGTTCATCCAGGTGAACGGGGCTTTCGTGTGTAAAAAAGAATGCTTCTCGACAACCCCACGGCATAATGCGCGCCGTGATGAACCAATTTGAACGAACAAGGCGAGCGACGTGTTGAAGAAAACCCTGTTCCAGTTGCACTGGTTTTTCGGCATCAGCGCCGGGCTCGTCCTGGCCCTGATGGGCATCACCGGGGCGACGGTGTCGTTTCAGGATGAAATCCTGAACGCACTCAACCCTTCTGTGTTGCAGGTCGAAAAACAGCTCGCCGGCGTGCTGCCGCCTGCCGAACTGGTGGAGCGAATCGAAGCCGCGTCGGGCAAAAAAGTCTCGATGCTCACCGTGGAAACCGACAGCGGCAACGCCGCCAAAGTGTGGTTCACCCCGCCGCCGGGTGAACGCCGTGGCGAGATGCGCTACTTCGATCCGTACACAGGAGAGTTCCTGGGCGATGCCACCGGCCAGGACTTCTTCGGCCTGATGCTGCAACTGCACCGCTTCCTCGCCATGGGCGACACGGGTCGGCAGATCACCGGTGCGTGCACGCTGATCCTGGTGTTTTTCTGCCTGTCCGGCCTGTACCTGCGCTGGCCTCGCCAGTGGAAAAGCTGGCGCGCCTGGCTGACTCTGGACTGGAAGAAAAAGGGCCGCAGCTTCAACTGGGACCTGCATTCGGTGGCCGGTACCTGGTGCCTGGTGTTTTACCTCCTGGCGGCGCTGACCGGGTTGTCCTGGTCCTACGAGTGGTACAACAAGGGCCTGACCCGATTGCTTTCCGATGCGCCGCAGAACGAGCGCGTTCGTGGCGGACGTGGCCCGGCGCCAGCAGGTCCGGCACCGACAGCCGATTACGCGGCCATGTGGAGCAGCATCTACAGCGCGGCCGGCCCGCAACTCAGCTCCTATAACGTGCGCATGCCACCAGTGGCCGGCCAACCAGCGACCGTTTACTTCCTGTTGAAAACCTCACCCCACGACCGGGCACTGAACCAGATCACCCTCGACCCGGCCACCGGCGTGGTCAAACGGGTTGACCGCTACAGCGACAAGAGCCTCAAGGCGCAACTGCTGACCAGCATTTATGCGCTGCACGTCGGCAGTTACTTCGGCATCGTCGGGCGCATCATCCTGACCCTCACCGCGCTGAGCATGCCGCTGTTCTTCGTCACCGGCTGGTTGCTGTACCTGGATCGTCGGCGCAAGAAACGCCAGATCTGGGACGCTCGCCAAGGCCTTGTACAACCGGGTAACGATGCATCCGCATGGCTGATCGGTTTCGCCAGCCAGAGCGGGTTTGCCGAGCAACTGGCCTGGCAGACCGCCGGGCAATTGCAGGCTGCTGGGCTACCGGTGAAGGTGCAGCCGCTGGCGGACGTCAGCGAGCAGGACTTACAGGGCTCGAACAACGCACTGTTCGTCGTCAGTACCTTCGGTGACGGCGAAGCGCCGGACAGCGCCAGGGGCTTCGAACGCAAGGTACTGGGCCGCACGCCGAGCCTGGAGCGCCTGAACTACGCCATCCTTGGGCTGGGCGACCGGCAGTATCAACACTTCTGCGGATTCGCCAAGCGCCTGCACACCTGGCTCGGCGAACACGGCGGCAAGACCTTGTTCGCACCGGTGGAAGTCGACAGCGGCGATCCATACGCCTTGCGCCACTGGCAACAGCAACTGGGCTTGCTGACCGGACACGCCCCCGTCGACACCTGGCAAGCACCCGGCTACGACAACTGGACCCTGGCCCGTCGTGAACTGCTGAATCCGGACAGCAGCGGGTCCCCTGTGTACTTGCTGGGCCTCAGTGCGCCAACCACCAGCAGTTGGCTGGCCGGTGATCTGGTGGAAGTGTTGCCGCGCAATTGCCCGTGGGTCATCGAGCACTTCCTCGATGGCCTGGGGATTCACGGTGAGACCAAGGTGCAGCTCAACGGCCTGGAGGAAACCCTCGAACAGGCCCTGGCCAGCCGCCAACTGCCGGAGAACCGCGCCCATCTGGTTGGCCTGCACGCGCAGGCGCTGGCAGAGGCCCTCGTGCCGCTGGCCATGCGCGAGTACTCCATTGCGTCGATCCCGGCCGATGGCATGCTCGAACTGATCGTGCGCCAGGAAGTGCATGCCGATGGCAACCTCGGCGTCGGTTCCGGCTGGTTGACCGAACACGCGCCTGTGGGCAGTTCCATCAGCCTGCGCGTGCGACGCAACAGTGGTTTCCATCTGCCGGCCCGACCGCTGCCGATGATCCTGTTGGGCAATGGCACGGGGTTTGCCGGTTTGCGCAGCCTGCTCAAGGCCCGGATTGCCGAGGGTCAGCAACGTCACTGGCTGCTGTTTGGCGAGCGCAATCGCGAGCACGACTACCTGTGCAGAACGGAGCTGGAGGAGTGGCTGATCAATGGTGATCTTGAGCGCCTCGACCTGGCGTTTTCCCGCGACCAGGCCGAAAAGATTTACGTACAGGACCGCCTGCGCGAGTCGGCAGCCGAGCTCAAGAAATGGCTGGCGGAGGGTGCGGTGATCTACATCTGCGGCAGCCTTCAAGGCATGGCTTCAGGCGTGGACCAGATGCTCCACGAGGTGTTGGGCGCCGCCGAAGTGGAGCGCCTGATCGAACAGGGCCGCTACCGCCGGGACGTTTACTGATTCACCATGAACCAATGTGGGAGCGGGCTTGCTCGCGAAGGCGTCGTGTCAGTCGAAATCATCTTTGCTGACACTCCGCTTTCGCGAGCAAGCCGCCCACATTGGGATGTGGTGAATCAAACCGGCTGCAGTTTTTTCTCAAACACCGACACCCCATCCAGATCCCGCAACACCACGCTCAACTCCCCCGTTTGCCCCTCGATATTCACCTCGCCAAAAAACTGAAACCCGGCAAACGGCGAGACGTTCTGCGCCGGCGGTGCCTTCTCGAACACTGCCTCAGGACCAAAGGTTTTATCCAGTGGATTCGGCCCGAAACTGCCGGCATTCAACGGCCCGGCGACGAACTCCCAGAACGGTTCGAAATCCTGAAACGCCGCCCGATCCGGGTGGTAATGATGGGCCGCGCAGTAATGCACATCCGCGGTCAGGAACAGGAAATTGCGCACCTGCTGCGCCCGCAGAAAACCGAGCAATTCGGCGATTTCCAGTTCGCGCCCCTGGGCCGGGCCGGGGTCACCGTTGGCCATCGCCTCCCACCGCGTGACGCCGGGGCTGACTTCGCCGTCGGGTACGCCGAGGCCGATGGGCATGTCGGCGGCGATCACTTTCCATTGCGCGTTCGAGGCCTGCATTTCGCGCTTGAGCCAGTCCAGTTGCTCACGACCGAGGAACGCTTTGGCCTCGCCCAGATTGTCGTCATTGGCCCCGCGATAACTGCGCATGTCCAGCACGAACACATCGAGCAGCGGCCCGTAACCGAGCTTGCGATAGATCCGCCCGCCGCCATCGGCGCCCTGCCAGCGCATCGGTGCGTATTCAAGCCAGGCCTGGCGTGCGCGGTTCACCAGGCTGTGGATATCCTTGTTCTGGTAACGCGCATCCAGCTGCTTGCCCGGCGACCAGTTGTTGACCACTTCGTGGTCGTCCCACTGCCAGATCTGCGGGACTTCGGCATTGAAGCGACGAATGTTTTCGTCCATCAGGTTGTAGCGGTAATTACCACGGTACTCATCGAGGGTCTCGGCGACTTTGCTCTTGGCCTCGGTGGTGATGTTGCGCCACACCCGGCCACCTTCCGTGGTGAGCTGCGCCGGGATCGGGCTGTCGGCGTAAATGGTGTCGCCGCTGTGGATAAAGAAATCCGGCAAACGTCGACGCATCGCCTCGTAGATGCGCATGCCGCCAATGTCCGGGTTGATGCCGAAGCCCTGGCCAACGGTGTCGCCGCTCCAGACAAAACGGAGATCGCGCCGGGTCTGCGGCACGCTGCGCAAGTGACCGAACCAGGGTTCGCTGGCAACGCTACTCTGGGCGTCTTCAAACTGCACTCGATAGAAAATCGCCTGGTCGGCCGGCAGCCCGGTGAGCTCGACCCGGGCAGTGAAATCGGTGCGCGCATCGGCCAGGGGCGAGACAAATCGCCGAGGGTTGGAAAACAGGCTGCGGGTGTCCCACTCCACCACCATCCGTGCGGGGCGGTCACAGCGGCTCCAGACGATCGCCCGGTCGCCCAGCAGGTCGCCGGACTGCACGCCGTCGGTGAGTTGCGGCCGGTCCTTGACCGAAGCGATCACCGCCGGCGCCAGCCCTGGCAACAGCAATCCGGCGCCAACCGCTTGCACGACACGACGGCGCCCGAGGTTGAAATCGCTCATGGTGTTCTCCCTGAAATGGAAAACTAAAGCATGGCTGGATGAAGCCGGCATGACATCCCCACCCTGTAGGAGCGAGCCCGCTCGCGAAAAACCAACAAGCGCCGCAGGGCATCTGGTTTGACGCGTTATCGTTCGCGACCATCGCGAGCGAGCTCGCTCCTACAGGAATCGGTGTCAGGCGGTGACGGGTTCTACCGTCAACTCCACCACCTCCGGCCGTTTCACCAGCGCATACGCCACCGCCGTCAACAGGCTCCCCGCCACAATCGCCAACAGATAAAGCAGCGCATGGTTGATCGCATTCGGGATCGCCAACACAAACAACCCTCCGTGGGGCGCCATCAATTTGCAGCCGAAATACATCGACAGCGCACCGGTCAGCGCACCGCCGGCGATGCTCGCCGGAATCACCCGCAACGGATCTTTCGCGGCAAACGGAATCGCCCCTTCGGAGATGAAGCACAGCCCCAGCACAAGCGCTGCCTTGCCGGCTTCGCGCTCAGTCTGCGCAAACTTACGCCGCGCAATGAACGTGGCGATACCCAAGCCAATCGGCGGCACCATGCCCGCGGCCATGGTCGCCGCCATCGGCGCGTAACTCTGCGACGCCAGCAACCCGACCGAGAACGCATAGGCCGCCTTGTTGATCGGCCCGCCGAGGTCGACGCACATCATGCCGCCCAGCAACACCCCCAACAGAATCGCGTTGGTGGTGCCCATGCTGTCGAGAAAATGCGTGAGCCCGGCAAGCATCCCGGCCACCGGTTTGCCGACCACGTAGATCATCACCAGACCGGTGAACAGGCTCGCCAGCAGCGGGATGATCAGGATCGGCTTCAGCGCCTCGAGACTTTGCGGCAAACGCGCATAATGGTTGATCGCCCTGGCCGCATAGCCGGCAAGAAAACCGGCAATGATCCCGCCGATGAAACCGGCGCCGAGGGTGCTCGCCAGCAGACCGCCGATCATCCCCGGCGCGAGGCCCGGACGGTCGGCGATGGAATAGGCGATATAGCCTGCCAGCAGCGGCACCATCAGCTTGAATGCGGTGTCGCCACCGATCTGCATTAACGCCGCCGCCAATGTGCCTTCCTCCTTGAAGGCGGTGATGCCGAACACGAACGACAAGGCGATCATCAGGCCGCCGGCCACCACCATCGGCAGCATGAACGACACACCGGTCAGCAGGTGTTTATAGACGCCTGTTTTCTCTGATTTGACCGGGCCCTTGGCACTGCTCTCAGCGCTTTCCTGCTGGCCTTCGGCCAAGGCCTTTTTCAAAGTCGCTTCCGCTTGCTTGAGGGCAATACCGGTGCCACAGCGATAGATTTTCTTGCCGGCGAAACGCTCGGTGGCGACTTCGATATCGGCTGCCAGCAGCACCACATCGGCCTCGGCTATCGCTTGCGCGCTCAATGGATTGCGCGCACCGACCGATCCCTGGGTTTCCACCTGCAGCTCATAGCCCAGGCGTTTGGCCGCTTGCTGCAAGGCCTCGGCGGCCATGAACGTGTGGGCTACGCCCGTCGGGCACGCGGTGACGGCCACCAGTCGCGGCGTGTCCTGGGCAACCACCACAGGTTCGACGCAGGCTTGTTCAGCGACGTAAACCTGAGCGTCCTGCGCACCACACCGCAGCACGGCTTCCACGTCTTGCAGGGCCTGGGCCGGGGTGCTCTGGAACAGCCGCTTACCGACAAACCGCGACATGTCCACGGGTGCGCTGGTCACCAGCAGCACCCACTCGGCCGCATCGAGGGTGGCCGCCGACAGTTGTTTTTCAGGATGCGCGGCATCGGTGATTTCGACACTGGTGCTCCAGCCCTGACGCTGGGCCGCGGCATCGAGCAACCGGGCACACAGCACACTGGTGACCATGCCGTTCGGGCAGGCCGTAACGATGGCTAACTTCATGACAAACCCTCTTATTGTTCTGTCAGGGGACGCACGCGTACACCCTGTTCGAGCTGCGCCAGTTGCGCTGCGTCGCCAATGCCGAAACCGATCTGGGTCACTGCCATTGCGGCAATCGCCGTGGCGGTGCGCAAGGTCTGCTCCGGCGTATCGGCACTGAGCAAACCGTGGAGCATCCCCGCCAGCAACGAATCACCCGCGCCCACCGTGCTGGCGACGCTGACCTTGGGTGGCGTGGCATGCAATGCCGAGCCGACGCTGAACCAGTTCACGCCTTCGGCACCGTGGGAGATCACTACGTGCTCGATGCCCTGGGCGTGCAAACGCTCTGCCGCTATGGCCTGGGCGCTGACCGACACGACCTCGCAATCCAGCGCCTCGGCCAGCTCTTCAGTGTTGGGCTTGATGAGCCATGGCCCCGCTTTGAGCGCCGCACGCAACGCCTCGCCGCTGGTGTCGAGGGCGACCTTCAGCCCCAGGGTCTTCAAGCGCACAATCAACGCCTGCAACCACTGCGCGCTGACACCCAACGGCAAACTGCCGGCGACCACCACCGCATCGTGCCCCGGCGCGATCCGCTCCAGTCGATCCAGCAGGGCCTGCTGCGCCGCTTCGCTGACCTGCGGCCCCGGCCCGTTGATGTCGGTGATGCGGCCGTCGCTTTCCGCCAGTTTGATGTTGCTGCGGGTCTCGCCCGGAACACGAATGAAGGCATCGACAAATCCGCGTCTGGCGAACAGCGTTTCAAACGCTTGCAGGTTGTCCTCGCCGAGAAAGCCACTGACGGTCAACTGATGCCCGAGGTCCGCCAGCACCTGCGCCACGTTGACGCCTTTGCCGGCGGCGTGGGTGTGCATCACATCGCTGCGGTTGACCTGGCCGGCTTCAAGGCGCGGCAACTGGACGGTCAGGTCCAGCGCCGGGTTGAGGGTCAGGGTGAGAATCCGGGCCATTACAGGGCCTCCACTAGTGCGCGCACTTCATTGGCGCTGCCCACGGCCAGGGCCTGTCGGGCAAGGGTTATAGTCTGAGTGAAGCCCAGTTCGCGAATTCGCGCCTTGACCTCGGCAATGCTGCGCGCCCCGACGCTGAGTTCGTCCACGCCCAGGCCGACCAGTACCGGCACCGCCAGCGGGTCGGCCGCCAGCTCGCCGCACACACCGACCCATTTACCGTGAGCATGGGCCGCGCGAACGGTGATGTCGATCAGTTGCAGCACCGCCGGATGCAAGCCATCGGCCTGGGCCGACAGCGTCGGATGGCCACGGTCGATGGCCAGGGTGTATTGCGTCAGGTCGTTGGTACCGACGCTGAAAAAGTCGACCTCCTTGGCCAGCACCGGCGCCAGCAATGCCGCCGACGGCACTTCGATCATGATCCCCAGTTGCAGATCGGCGACCGGAATTTCCTGGCGCAGGCGTTCGGTCATGTCACGGGCCTGGCGCCACTCGTCAACGCTGCCCACCATCGGGAACATGATCCGCAGCGGCCGGTTGTCGGCCGCGCGCAGCAAGGCGCGCAATTGCGCTTCCATGACCTGCGGGCGCTGCAAGGTCAGGCGGATACCGCGCACGCCGAGAAACGGGTTTTCTTCCTTGGCGATCGGCCAGTACGGCAGCGGTTTGTCGCCACCGACATCGAGGGTGCGCACCACCAGCGGCCGTCCGGCCAGACCGTCGAGGACGCGGCGGTACTCGGCTTCCTGGGTTGCCTCGTCGGGTGCTTGCGGGTGGGCCATGAAGATCAGTTCGGTGCGCAACAGGCCAACGCCTTCGGCGCCCTGCTCCACCGCGCCCGCCACGCCGGCGCTTTCACCGAGGTTGGCGAACACTTCGACGGCGTGGCCATCAGTGGTCAATGCCGGTTGGTGACGCTGCTCAGCGGCTGCCTTCAAGCGCTGCTCACGGGTATCGCGTTCGGCCGTGGCGCGCTGCAAGGTCGCTGCGTCAGCGTCCACGTGCAGACGACCACGCTGGCCATCGAGCAGCAACGGCGTACCTGGTGCCAACAGCAACACGCCAGGGCCGGCGCCAACCAGGGCCGGGATGCCCAGCGCCCGGGCAACAATCGCACTGTGCGCCGTAGCGCCGCCCCGGGCGGTGAGAATTCCCGCCACGCGAGCCGGATCGAGACGCGCGACATCAGACGGTCCGACTTCGTCCATCACCAGAATGTACGGTTGATCCGGTTCGCTCGGGGTTTCGATGCCGCTGAGCTGCATCAACACCCGACGCCCGATGTCGCGCAAGTCGGCTGCGCGCTCGGCGAGCAAGGCGTCCTGCAAGGCTTCCTGCTGGCGGGCCGCCGCTTCAATCACAGCCATCCACGCCGCCTCGGCGCTTTCACCCTGCTTGAGGCGCGTATCGACCTCATCGGTCAGCTCCGGGTCGTCGAGCATCTCTTGGTGGGTGATGAAGATTTCGCGAATGGCTTTGCTTTTGCTGCGTTCGATCAAGCCCTGGATGTCACGGCGTACCTGCGCCAGGGCGTGCTGCAGACGTTCACGCTCGATGGCGGCGGACTCACCGCGCAACGGGTAGTCGATGGTTTGCAGCACATGAATATGGGCCGGCCCGATGGCGATCCCCGGCGCGGCGGCAATCGCCTGAACAACGCTGCCTGATACCGGAGCGAGGACCACTTCGGCCATATCGGCAACGACTTCGCGCGCCTGGCTTACCGGTGGCAGCGGTTCGACCTCCTCACCGAGGCCTTCTTCGATGGCGGCCAACAAGGCCGGCAACGCATCGGCGGCAATGCCTGGCTCGGCGATGAATTCCAGGACCTGCCCCCGACGGGCGCCGAGGCTGAGCAATTTGCTCAAACTCTTTACCGACACCGCGCTATCGTGGCCATCGACGATCCGCACGCGGATGTCACCTTCAAAACTCTTTGCCAGTTGCGCGAGGATTTTCGCCGGCCGCGCATGCAAACCGTGGGCGTTGGCCAACGCAATTCGCGCACTGGGCCAGTCGGCGGGCACTTCACCACCGAGCACTTCGAGGACTTTGCGACTGCTGGTGGCGCGCCCCAATTCATGGCCACGCCCTTCGATCAGCAACGCGCACAGGCGTTCGAGCAGGGCTTGATGGGCCTCACCGAGGCTGGCCAGGCAAAACAGGCCATTGAGCGGCTGGCCGAGATAGCGCAGCGGTTTGTCCGGGGTAACGAAGGCCAGGCCGGGGCGCTTCACCGTTTGCTCACTGTGAAGCCACCACAGGCCATCACCCAACGGCAGCGCTTCAACCTGTTGCAGCACGGCGGAGAAACCGTTGCTCACGCAGTCGGCCTGGCGCAACAAACGTGCGCCGCGCCAGACCAGCTCTTCGAAATCTTCGGCCGCTACACCGAGGCCAATCATCTGCGCATCCAACGCCAACTCCTGCGGCGCGCCTTGCAGCAACTTCAACAGTGCTTCGGCCGAACCGGCGCGGCGCAAGGCCTGGCCCAGATCAGTCTCGCCGAGGGCGCGGGTCAGCAATTGCAACAGGCGCAGATGCTCATCGGATTTGGCGGCGATACCGATCACCAGGTAAACGATATGACCGTCGCCCCAGTCCACCCCGTCAGGGAACTGCATCAGGCGCACACCGGTGGTGAACACCAGATCGCGGGTTTCGGGCGTACCGTGGGGAATGGCAATACCTTGACCGAGAAAGGTCGAGCCCTGGGCCTCCCGCGCCTGCAAACCGGCGAGATAACCCTCGGCAACCAGGCCGTCGGCAACCAGATGCCCGGCCAGCAATTGCAGCGCTGCGGACTTGTCCACGGCCGACTGGCCCATGGAAATCTGCTCTACAGTGAGCTCGAGCATGCTTTCTCCTTTTTGGCGCCTTGGGGCGCCAGGTATTGTTTTGATTGAGCCAGCTTAGGCGCCTGGTCGTCACTTTTGGCGGTTTCACGGCAGAACCGGCCAAAGGCGCCTATAACGTAGAAAATACGCTTGCTGAAACGTTTAATCTAGATTGAATGGCACGTTACTCGATAATGTCCCATTCTTGAAGCTCAACTTGTCGGATGCGTTGCGACAATGGTCACCTGCCTTAATCGGTTAGGATTGACGAAAATGTCGAGGCAATCTCGAAAAAACAAGGAAACAGCGGGTTGAAACTCAGTGATATTGCCCAGTTGGCCGGTGTGTCCGTCACCACCGCCAGCTATGTCATCAATGGCAAGGCCGAACAACAGCGCATCAGCAGCGCCACCGTTGAACGCGTGCGCGCGGTCGTTGAACAACATGGCTTCACGCCTAACCCACAGGCCGCCGGTTTGCGCAGCCGACACACGCGCACATTGGGGTTCATTCTGCCGGATCTGGAAAACCCCAGTTACGCGCGAATCGCCAAATTGCTGGAGCAAGGTGCGCGAGCCCGGGGTTATCAGTTGCTGATCGCCAGTTCCGACGATGCACCGGACAGCGAACGGCAATTGCTGCAACTGTTCCGCGCCCGGCGCTGCGACGCGCTGATCGTTGCCAGCTGCCTGCCGGCCGGTGACGACAGCTATCGCCAATTGCAGGCCAAGGGCATCCCGATCATCGCCATCGACCGGGTCATGGAGCCTGAGCACTTCTGTTCGGTGATCAGCGACGACCGCGAGGCCAGCCTGCAACTGACCCGCAGCCTGCTGGAGCCATTGCCCAGGCAGATCGCGCTGATCGGCGCCCGCCCGGAGCTGAGCATCAGCCGGGAACGTACCGCAGGCTTCAAAGAGGCTCTCGCCGGGTTCAATGGCGAGGTGCTGATCGAAGAAGGTGAGTCCTTCAGCCGCGAGTGCGGTAAACAATTGATGGAAGAGTTGCTGCAGCGTCTTGGTCATTTGCCCGATGCCCTGGTGACCACATCCTACGTACTGCTTCAGGGCGTGTTCGATGCGCTGCACGACTTCCCGCTGAAAAACCGTCCGCTGCGCCTCGGCACGTTCGGCGACACCCAGTTGCTGGACTTCCTGCCGCTACCGGTCAACGCCATGGCCCAGCAACATCAGCTGATCGCCGACAAGGCCCTCGCGCTGGCCCTGGCGGCCATCGAGCAGTCGGATTACCGGCCCGGCGTGCAAGCCATCGCGCGGACGTTCAAGCAGCGTATACACCAGGATTGAACCGTGGAGCTGATCGACACCCACACCCATCTGGATTTTCCGGACTTCGACGCCGACCGCCAGGCGCTGCTGGCCGACAGCCGCGCCCTCGGGGTGCGGCGGATTGTGGTGCTGGGGGTTTATCAGGCCAATTGGCAGCGGGTCTGGGAGCTGGTACAGAGTGACCCCGACCTGCACGCCGCGTTCGGTTTACATCCGGTGTACCTGGACGATCATCGACCGCAACACCTGAGCGACCTCGGTGACTGGCTGACACGCCTGGCCGGCCATCGGCAACTGTGTGCGGTGGGCGAGATCGGCCTGGACTACTTCATCGAAACCCTGGACCGCGACCGCCAGCAGGCGTTGTTCGAGGCGCAATTGCAATTGGCGGCGGATTTCGATCTACCGGCATTGATCCACGTGCGGCGTAGCCATGCGGCGGTGATTGCCACGCTCAAACGGTTTCGCCTGAAACGGGCCGGCATCATCCACGCCTTCGCCGGCAGTCAGGAAGAGGCCCGCGAATACATCAAGCTCGGTTTCAAGCTCGGCCTTGGCGGCGCCCCGACCTGGCCCCAGGCGCTGCGCATGCACCGTGTGCTGGCGCAGTTACCACTGGATTCGGTGGTGCTTGAAACCGACTCGCCGGACATGGCGCCCGCCATGTTCCCCGGCCAGCGCAACAGCCCGGCACACTTGCCGGCGATCTGTGCGGTACTGGCGCAATGGATGGCAATCAGCCCGGAACAACTGGCGGCTGCCAGCACCGCCAACAGCTGCGAAGTGTTCGGCTGGTAATCAGTCGGCGTGAGCCCTGGCGGCTTCCAGGATCAGCGTCAGGTGCTGGCGTCGGCGGAAGTAACGGACCGCCGCGAAATACACGAATATCGCAATCAGCGACGCATTCAGCTGTTCGATGACGCTGAGCATCCCCAGCCACTCCATCACCAACGCCACCAGCAAGGCGGTGCAGATCATCACCCGCAGGCTGGCGCGCAACAGCGAAAACGAGTCGAGCGACTTGAAGCGCCTGATCTGGTCAGGGCAACGTAACTGAAGGTGTTTCTGGCAGTGGGCACAGGCAAACGCTTCATTGATCGCAATGGCATTGAGTTGCCAGGGCTGAAGCCGCAACGTGCGCTGACAATGCGCACAGCGCCCCTGGACTCCTGTTGTCGCAACAGACATAACCGGTTTTCCTCCTTGCAGTAAGCCCCGTAAATCTTCCTTGATTGAGATCCAGAAGCTAGCGCACGGAGAGAATCAGGAGGACACCCACTCGACAAGGGAAAAAGTATTACAAAACATACTGACAGTACACAAAACCTGTGGGAGCGGGCTTGGTCCTACAGGGTTTCCGGGCAGTCTTTCAGACCCGGAATGCACTGATCAACTGTTTCAACTCCACGACCTGAGCCGACAACGCCCGGCTGGCATCTTCGGTCTGATGCGCACCTTCAGCGGTGCGCTCGCCGGCGCGATTGATCTCGACGATGTTCTGGTCGATGTCGTGGGCCACGGCAGTTTGCTGCTCCACCGCGGCGGCAATCTGCTGGTTCTGGTCGACGATCATGCCGACCGCTCCCAGAATGTTTTCCAACGCTCGCTGGACCTTCTCCGATTGCCCCACCGTGCCGTTGGCCATTTCATGGCTGGTGCCCATGGCCTTGACCGCCGCGCCGACACCGCCATGGAGCTTGGCGATCATCTGCTCGATTTCTTCGGTCGATTGCTGGGTTCGTTTGGCCAGGGTCCGGACTTCATCGGCCACCACGGCGAAACCACGCCCCTGCTCACCGGCCCGTGCTGCCTCGATGGCGGCATTGAGCGCCAGAAGGTTGGTCTGTTCGGCGATGCTCTTGATCACTTCGAGCACGCGGCTGATGGACTGGCTGTCGCTGGCCAGTTGATTGATCACCAGCACCGATTGATCGATCTCGCTGGCCAGCGCGGCAATGCTGCCTTGCTGCGACTCCACCAGACCGCGACCACTGATGGTCTCATCGTTGACACTGTGGGCACTGCTCACCGCCGCCGCGGCACTGCGTGCCACTTCCTGGGACGTGGCCGACATCTGGTTCATGGCCGTGGCCACCTGTTCGATCTGCGTGCGCTGACCGGCGACGGCCTGGTTGCTTTGCGCGGAAATGTTTTCCACTTGCCCGGCCTGACGCTCGACTTCGCTGACGGTCTGCCCCACCCGCTCGATCAAGTCATGGATTTTTTTCACCGTGCCGTTGAACACCTCGCCCAGTTCCCCCAGCTCATCGCGGCTGTGGGCGCTGAAGGTCACCGTCATATCCCCCGCCGCCACCTTGTCCATCACCGCGCCCAGGCGCTTGAGCGTGGTGCGGGTCGAGGCATAGAAAGCGCCGTAGAGATAGAAGATCAGCACGAACACGACTGACAGCGCCACCGCCTGCAAGACCATGTGCGTGCGGTTCTGTTCCAGGCGTTGCTGCAACTGCGGGCCCAGATACTTCAGGGTTGCTTCGTTGAGTTGGTAAGTCTGATCCATCAGGGCGCTGACTTGATCGTAAAAACCCTGCCACGGCGCATCGAGGGTGTCGGCCATGACCACTTGTTCTTCGAACAGCTCGCTGGCCTTCTTCAAGGATGCCCGGCTGCTATCGGCCTGAGCGGCCAGGGTATCGCGCGCGGCTTTGCTGGAACCCAGGGCATCCTGCAACTTCAGGCCATATTCGGCCTGGAGCTTTTCAATCTGCGCCAGCAATTCATCGAAACGGGTACTCGAAGCCGAGTTGATGAACCCCTGCCCCAACGAGTAAGACCCCATTGCCCGACCCTCGCCCAGGATCTGGGTGACACGCGGCGTGACGAGGGTGACGAGCTCGCTCAACTGGCGCATGTCGCTCTGGTTGTCACGACTGAGGCCGGCCTGGCTGGTGATGAGCTGGCTGAAAATCTGCGCACTACCCACCAGCTTGCCGATCAAGGCGCTTTTGCTTTGCAGGGAAGTTTCCGATTGCTGGGCCTTGAACGCGGCGACCATTTCATCGCGCTTGCCATCAAACACCGCGACCTGCTCCGGATCGCTGGTCATCGCCGTCAGCCCTTGCAAACGAGTCAGAATACTCTGCTCAAGGGCGCTGATTTTCGATTCGACATTGCCGGCCTTGCCGGATTGGCCGAGGCTGACATTGATCTGCACCAGGTTGTTCAGGGTTTCCAGATCGCGCCGTAACGTCAGGCTGCTGCCCAACAGGTCGAGACTTTGCAGTTCGATACGCGTGCCCTGGAATTCGCGGTAGGAGTCACGCACCAGGTAGAAGTTGGTCACCAGCATCGGCACCAGGAACAGAACGCTGATCAGGCTGAACTTCATGCCGAAGCTCAGGCGGTTCATCAGTGCGACAGCGGGATAGAGCAAGCTCTTCACTGGATGTCTCCCTTCAATTTTTTATTTTTTTTATTGGCAGGCGCAGACCGAGAGCAGATAGCCACTATTCGGCGCTATCTCTGTATAACTTAAATCGGCAGGAGGTTTTGTAACTTAAGGTTAACGACAGGGCGATGCACTTCGGACAAGTGATCACCCTGTTTCGAGGGAGCTTGATCTGACTACAGCCCTAAGACAGGACCGTCCACAGCGCAAACCCGGCATACCAGAGCACCGCGGCACGCAGCAGCAGCTCCCAGATGCGGTCCAGGTTGTTGATACCTTCTGCGCCGGCCACCGGCGCCGGAATTTCACCGGCCACCAGCCCGACTTTCTCGATCAATTGCGCGGCGCTGATGTTCCAGTTCAGCAGCTCATGCAACATGACCCGACTGACTGCGACAAAATTGCCGACCAACGCCAGGCTCGCCGCCAGCAGACGCACCGGCACCCAGTCGAAGGCATGACGCAGTTGCCCGGCGCGTTCGACCACCGCCGGGGTTTTCCCGTGCTCTTCGGCCAGCGCCAGCAGCCGATAGCTCAGCGCCGCGACCGGTCCCAGCAGGAAGTACCAGAAAATCACCGCGAAAAAGCTGTGGTAGGCCTCCCACAGTAAATGCCCTTCGACCTGTTCCAGCAGTTGCTCACCACTGTCTGCACAGATATCCAGATCGCGCTTGGCGACATGGGCCGCGGCTTGCAGGTCCTCCCGACGCCAGGCATCGCGGAACGGCCCGAGATCACCGAGCAGATCACCGCGCCCCAGGCTGTAGATCACGACCAGCAAATGGATCGGCAACGCCAGCAACCCGTAGGCCACCGGCTCGATGACGACCAGCAGCAAACCCAGCAACGCCACCGGCAACAAGACCAGTACCGACAACACCAGCCATGGCTGGTCCGAAAGTCGTGGGCTGGCCTCAAGCCTGTTCAGCTCGTGTATCCATCCACTGTCGCGCTGAACGCGATGGCGCAGGGCCGAAAACTTCTCGATCCACACCGCCAACAGCAACACCAGAAAACTCATTGCCCTTCCTCTTGTGCCAGAGCGGCCCGATAGCGTGCCCAGTCGAACGCCGGCCCCGGATCGGTTTTGCGCCCGGGGGCAATGTCGCTATGCCCGCAGATACGCTCTGTGGTGATCGCCTTGAACGCCTGCTGCAACTGGCGGGTCAGGGCCGTCAACGCGCGGTACTGCGCATCGGTGAACGGTAGATCATCCGTGCCTTCCAGTTCGATGCCCACGGAAAAATCGTTACAGGTTTCCCGCCCCTCGAAACACGAGACGCCGGCGTGCCAGGCGCGCTCAAGACAGGAGACAAACTGAGTGACGGTGCCGTCACGCTCAATCAGAAAGTGCGCAGACACCCGCAGATCGGCGATCCCTGCAAAGTAGGGATGTTCCGTGACATCCAGACGATTCTGGAAAAACGCCTGCACCTTGCCAGTCAGAAATTGCGCGGGCGGCAGACTGATATTGTGGATCACCAGCAGGGAAATCTCGCCCTCGGGGCGCGCATTGAAGTTGGGCGAAGGGCATAAACGCACACCCTGACACCAACCGCTCGCGGGGTCCAACTGCATACCGACTCCTTCAACGTCGACTGTGTTGGCACAGTATGCCGCGATAATCCATCGGGGCGCGATCACTTGCCGCGTTTAAGGCGCACAGGCATTTGTTCGGAATCGACGGCCAACGCCGACAACGTCAGGGAATCGACCAAATGCAAGCACCAGCGCCAACGTAACGCGCTGATGCCTCGGGTTGGTCGCTGACATGGCCCTATAATCGAGCCACTTTGTTTGTGGAGTCCGTTATGCCGAATCTACGTCTCGCCGATCTGACCGCCGAAATCGAAGCCAACGTGCGCCGTGCGTTGCGTGAAGACATCGGCAGCGGCGACATCACCGCGCAGTTGATCCCGGCCGAACGCCTGGCCAAAGCCACCATCATCACCCGCGACGCAGCCGTCATCAGCGGCACCGCCTGGGTAGATGCCGTGTTTCGGCAACTGGACCCACGGGTGGCGGTGCACTGGCAAGTTGCCGACGGTGAACGAGTGACACCCAATCAGGCGCTGTTCCACCTCGAAGGCCCTGCGCGCTCACTGCTGACCGGCGAACGCAGCGCCCTGAACTTCCTGCAATTGCTCTCCGGCGTGGCGACCCGCGCGCAATACCTGGCAGATTTCGTGGCCGAGACTCAGGTCAAACTGCTCGATACCCGCAAAACGCTGCCAGGGCTGCGCCTGGCGCAAAAGTACGCAGTGACCTGCGGCGGCTGCCACAACCACCGCATCGGCCTGTATGACGCCTTCCTGATCAAGGAAAACCACATCGCCGCCAGCGGCGGCATCGCACAGGCGATTGCCGCCGCACACAAGATCGCCCCGGGCAAACCGGTCGAGATTGAGGTGGAAAGCCTGGATGAACTGAAAGAAGCGCTGGCAGCCGGTGCCGACATCATCATGCTCGACGAACTGAGCCTGGACGACATGCGCGAAGCCGTGCGCCTGAATGCCGGCAAGGCCAAACTGGAGGCCAGCGGCGGGATCAACGAAAGTACGTTGCTGCCGATTGCACAGACCGGAGTCGATTACATTTCGATCGGTGCAATGACCAAGGATGTGAAGGCGGTCGATCTGTCGATGCGCCTGAGTCTCTGATCACACGTATGTGAGTTGCCAAACTGTAGGAGCGAGCTTGCTCGCGATGGTCGTTAACGATGACGCGTGTTTCCTGGATGCACGCGGCGTTCTTTAGTCCATCGCGAGCAAGCTCGCTCCTACATGAGCGTCAAACCACCAGATTGTTCATCTCGCAGTACTCTTCCCACTCGACGCCCAGCACTTCGGCCGCTTCTTTATGCAGCTTCAGGCGCTCAGCCTCGTACTCTTCCGGGGTGCAGGTGTACTTGAGCGTCAACTCCCACGGCTGCAAGCCCTGGGCTTCCGCCTCATCCTCGAACGCCCACTGGATCTGGTCTTTCTGATCATCGGGACTCAAGTCCTTGATCTCGTCCATCAGTTCGGGAGCATCCAGCACGTACTTCTTCAGCGCTTCTTCGTGTCGGGCTTCCTGGGTCATCTCTTTAACGGTCATGTTGTTCTCGCTGATCTGGGGAATGGAAGATGGATCTGGATCATCAAGGATCTCTCTGACGCAGAAGAACCGCTTGTAGTCAGGTCTGTCTGGCCTTCAGAACCATTCGGGATCATCTGAAAACTGCTGGGCGAAGCTCATGCAGGCTCCGAATATAGGACGTTTGTCGGACGATTTACACGACTCTTTACATCTCCCTGCAAAAAGTTGTTCACACGATGTGCTGATGGCGGCGGGAACATAAATTCAAATCCCCAGTCATAGCGATGTGCCATATCAGCACTTCACAAGGAACCTCAGTGATGCGCAGCTTTTCGAAGTTTTCGTCTGTTCTGTCCGCAACGGTGATGACAGCCTTGCTGGGGGCGCTGGCGCTGCCCGGAACCGCACTGGCCAGTGTTGAATTGAGTAGCGGCTACACCTCCTCTGGCGACAAGTTCACGGTCATTCACAATGAATACGGCAAAGAGGTACTCATCAGAAGCGAATACAGCGTCGACGATCTGAAAGGAATGCAGGAGACGATCAACAATCAGACCCGGCAGATCGAAGAGCTCAAGCGCAGCAGCGGTTCCAGCTCAAGCTCCAGCAGCAAGGAAATCGACGAACTCAGGCGCACGGTGGCCGAACAGGAACGCGACATCAACAACCTCGGCAAGCAGGTTGAAGAACTCAAACGCAACAGCGGCTCCAGTTCCAGTTCAAACAGCAGTGAGATTTCCAGCCTGAAGCGGGAAGTCAGCGATCAGGACCGCGAACTCGATTACCTCAAGCGTACCGTCGAGGACTTGAGCAGAAAGGTGAAATAACCAAGGGGATCTGGTGCCCGAGACAGGAATCGAACCTGCGACCTTCGCGTTACGAGTGCGCTGCTCTACCGGCTGAGCTACACGGGCTGTGGGCTAAACCTAGCACTGAGTTTCGGCTCCGGCAACGTTGCCAATCATCTCTGTGATCGACAGACAAAAAAATGCCCCACCGTTTTCACGGCGGGGCATTTTTACAACGCTGAAGCGGTCAGGCGTGGGACGTGATTAAACGCCCGAAGCCTTGGCCGCTGCCACGTCTTTGATGGACAGTTTGATACGGCCGCGGTTGTCCACGTCCAGTACCAGCACTTCCACTTCCTGGCCTTCTTTCAGGATGTCGGTCACTTTCTCAACGCGAGCATCGCTCAGCATGGAGATGTGAACCAGACCGTCCTTGCCCGGCAGGATGTTGACGAATGCGCCGAAGTCGACGATGCGCTCAACCTTGCCGACGTAGATCTTGCCGATTTCGGCTTCAGCGGTGATGCCCAGAACACGTTGACGTGCTGCTTCAGCCGCTTCCTTGGTTTCGCCGAAGATCTTGATCGAACCGTCGTCTTCGATGTCGATCGAAGCCTTGGTCTCTTCGCAGATCGCACGAATGGTCGCGCCGCCTTTACCGATGACATCACGGATTTTGTCGGTGTCGATTTTCATCGCGATCATGGTCGGAGCGTTGGCCGACAGCTCGGTACGCGACTGGCCAATGATCTGGTTCATCTGGCCGAGGATGTTCAGGCGCGCTTCCAGGGCTTGGCCCAGAGCGATTTCCATGATCTCTTCGGTGATGCCCTTGATCTTGATGTCCATCTGCAGCGCGGTGACGCCTTTGGCGGTACCGGCTACCTTGAAGTCCATGTCGCCCAGGTGGTCTTCGTCACCCAGGATGTCGGTCAGGACGGCGAACTTCTCGCCTTCTTTAACCAGACCCATGGCGATACCGGCAACCGGCGCCTTCATCGGCACACCGGCGTCCATCAGGGCCAGGGAAGCACCGCAAACGGAAGCCATCGAGCTCGATCCGTTGGATTCGGTGATTTCCGACACGACACGGATGGTGTACGGGAACACGTCAGCGGCAGGCAGCATGGCCTGAACCGAACGACGGGCCAGACGACCGTGACCGATTTCGCGACGACCAGCGCCACCCATGCGACCACACTCGCCCACCGAGAACGGAGGGAAGTTGTAGTGCAGCATGAACGGGTCTTTTTTCTCGCCTTCCAGGGTGTCCAGCAGCTGTGCGTCACGGGCGGTGCCCAGCGTCGCGACTACCAGAGCCTGGGTTTCGCCACGGGTGAACAGGGCCGAACCGTGGGTTTTTGGCAGAACGCCGACTTCGATGTTCAGCGGACGCACGGTGCGAGTGTCGCGACCGTCGATACGTGGCTTGCCGTTTACGATGTTTTCGCGAACGGTGCGGTATTCGATTTCGCCGAAAGCCGCTTTGACGTCGGCAGCGGAAGGCTGGCCTTCTTCACCGGACAGCTTGGCAACCACTTGATCCTTCAGCTCGCCCAGACGCGCGTAACGGTCGGCCTTGACGGTGATGGTGTAAGCCTGGGAGATCGCTTCGCCGAACTCGGCACGGATGGCGCCCAGCAGTTCGGTGGCTTCGGCCTGTGGAGCCCAGGTCCAGGTTGGCTTGGCAGCTTCGGCAGCCAGCTCCTTGACGGCCTGGATCACGGCCTGGAACTCGTCGTGGGCGAACAGTACGGCGCCCAGCATCTGGTCTTCGGTCAGCTCTTTGGCTTCCGATTCAACCATCAGAACGGCTTCCGAAGTACCGGCGACGACCATGTCCAGGCTCGATGCAGCCAGTTGCTCGTAAGTCGGGTTCAGCAGGTAGCCGGTGCTTTCGTGGAACGCAACACGGGCAGCGCCGATCGGGCCATCGAAAGGAATGCCGGAGATGGCCAGCGCAGCCGAGGTACCGATCATCGCAGCGATGTCCGGATCGGTCTTCTTGCTGGTGGAAACGACGGTGCAGACAACCTGCACTTCGTTCATGAAGCCTTCCGGGAACAGCGGACGGATCGGACGGTCGATCAGTCGGGAAGTCAGGGTTTCTTGCTCGGAAGGACGGCCTTCGCGCTTGAAGAAACCGCCAGGGATCTTACCGGCAGCGTAAGTCTTTTCCTGGTAGTGAACAGACAGAGGGAAGAAGCCCTTGCCTGGATCGGCTTGCTTGGCACCGACTACGGTCACCAATACGCTGACGTCGTCGTCAACGGTGACCAATACTGCGCCGGAGGCCTGACGGGCGATACGGCCAGTCTCGAGGGTAACGGTCGACTGACCGAACTGGAATTTTTTGATTACCGGGTTCACGGTGTCCTACCTTCTTTGTGGCTCTTGGGGGAACTGGTTTCTTGCGAAATTCTTGGGCAACGCCGGGAATCGGCCCGACCGGTTGTCCGGAGTACACTCACACAGGTAAAGCAGGTATCCAGATAAAACTTGAGGCTGGAAGCCTGCCATGCGCTGGCGGGAAACCCGCTGACGCACGACAGACAACCAACCTCTAGCGCAATCGCTTATTAGCGACGCAGACCCAGGCGAGCGATCAGAGCGCTGTAACGGCTCACGTCCTTGCCTTTCAGGTAGTCCAGCAGCTTACGACGCTGGTTAACCATGCGGATCAGACCACGACGGGAGTGGTGGTCTTTACCGTTGGCCTTGAAGTGACCTTGCAGTTTGTTGATGTTGGCGGTCAGCAGTGCAACTTGCACTTCTGGCGAACCAGTGTCACCAACGGCTTGCTGGTAGTCAGCTACGATTTGAGCTTTTTCTTGAACGTCGAGAGCCATGAGGCAATCCTTTTATCAGGAAACTGTTTCAGAAAAACAGTTTCAACAGGCCAGGGACAAATCCCTGTATCTATAAATGAGTAGTGACCGTGCCTGTTGACAGCCACCCTCGTCCGGTCATTCTGACCGAATCAGTCGACGTGGCGCGATGCGCCCGTCTTCGCTCACTTCACCGATACCGATGAAGCGACCATTGTGATCCTGTACCCGCACCATGCCGAACTTCGGCGCATCCGGGGCACGTACCGGCTGGCCGTTGAGCCAGTAGAACGCGCTCGCTTCCGAGAACTGCAACAGTGGCCAATCCAGCAGGCCGCTGTCCGATGGCATCAGGAAGCGATCGACCGCTTCGTTGCCGCCTTCGGCATGTACCGCTTCCAGCTCTTCCAGGGTAACCGTCTGCGCCAGGGTGAATGGCCCGGCCTGGGTACGTCGCAGTTCTGCAACGTAAGCGCCACAACCGAGTTGCTCACCGATATCCTCCACCAGCGTACGGATATAGGTGCCTTTGCTGCAATCCACCGCCAGCCGCGCAGTATCACCTTCGAAGGCCAGCAATTCCAAGCGCGTAATAGTAACAGAACGCGGTTCGCGCTCCACTACTTCGCCTGCACGAGCCAGCTTGTACAGCGGCTGGCCATCACGCTTGAGTGCCGAGTACATCGGCGGTATCTGACTGATTTGCCCACGAAATTTCGGCAGTACAGCCTCGATGTCGGCGCGACCAACGGTCACCGGACGCTCCTGCAAAACTTCACCTTCGGCATCCGCCGTGGTGGTCGTCTTGCCCAGCTGCGCCAGGGTTTCATAACCCTTGTCGGAGTCGAGCAGGTACTGCGAGAACTTGGTCGCCTCGCCGAAGCACAACGGCAACACGCCGGAAGCCAGGGGATCGAGGCTGCCGGTATGACCTGCCTTTTCGGCGTTCAGCAACCAGCGAACCTTCTGCAAGGCCGCGTTGGAGGTAAACCCCAGCGGTTTGTCGAGCAGGATAATGCCGCTGACGTTACGACGGATACGTTTGACCTGAGCCACCGATTACTCCTTGGTGTCTTCGGCTTCTGCCGCAACCGGATGCTGATTGTCTTCAGCCACTGCGCGCTCGATCAATGCCGACAGATGCGCACCACGCACGACGCTTTCGTCGTAGTGGAAATGCAGCTGTGGAACGCTGCGCAGCTTCATTTCGCGAGCCAGCTGCATGCGCAGGAAACCGGCGGCAGAGTTCAGCACCTTGATGCTTTGTGCGATTTCTTCGGCGCTGTCCTGCCCCATCACGGTGATGAAGATCTTGGCGTGACCGACGTCACGGCTGACTTCCACTGCGGTAATGGTGACCAGGCCGACGCGCGGGTCTTTGACTTCACGACGGATCAGTTGTGCCAGCTCGCGCTGCATCTGATCGCCGATACGTTGGGTACGGCTGTATTCTTTTGCCATGTATTGTTACCTGTTACTGCCCCACGGTGAAACCCGTGAGGTCTGAAAGCGGCAAACGCCCGGCCTGACAAAAGCCAGACCGGGCGTTGCGTTTAGAGTCCTGGTGACGAGCTGCGCACTTGCATGCGGCTACCCGTCACGGCTCTTGAAGTGCGCGAGTCAGAGGCTGCGAGCAACCTGCACCTTCTCGAAGACTTCGATCTTGTCACCGACCTTGACGTCGTTGTAGCTCTTCACGCCGATACCGCATTCCATGCCGGCACGTACTTCGGAAGCGTCATCCTTGAAGCGGCGCAGGGATTCCAGCTCGCCTTCGAAGATAACGATGTCTTCACGCAGTACACGGATTGGACGGTTACGGTGAACGACACCTTCGATAACCATGCAACCGGCGATCGCGCCAAACTTCGGCGAACGGAACACGTCACGCACTTCGGCGATACCCAGGATGTTCTCGCGAACATCGCTGCCGAGCATACCGGTCAGGGCTTTCTTGACGTCTTCGATGATGTCGTAGATCACGTTGTAGTAACGCATGTCCAGACCTTCCTGCTCGACGATCTTGCGCGCGCCGGCATCGGCACGCACGTTGAAGCCGAACAGTACAGCGTTGGAGGCCAGTGCCAGGTTGGCGTCGGATTCGGTGATACCACCGACACCGCCACCGACCACACGCACTTGCACTTCGTCGTTACCCAGGCCGTTCAAGGCACCGTTCAACGCTTCCAGCGAACCACGGACGTCGGATTTGAGGACGATGTTAAGCGTCTTCTTCTCTTCCTGACCCATGCTTTCGAAGATGTTTTCCAGCTTGCCGGCGTGAGCGCGAGCCAGTTTGACTTCGCGGAACTTGCCTTGACGGAACAGAGCCACTTCACGGGCTTTCTTCTCGTCGGCAACCACGCTCATCTCGTCGCCAGCGTCCGGGGTACCGTCCAGGCCGAGGATCTCGACAGGGATGGCCGGACCGGCTTCCTTGATTGGCTTGCCGTTCTCGTCGAGCATGGCGCGAACGCGGCCATAGTTCGAACCGACCAGGACCATGTCACCCTGACGCAGGGTACCGTCCTGAACCAGAACGGTGGCCACCGGGCCGCGACCCTTGTCGAGACGGGATTCAACCACGACACCACGGCCAGGAGCCGACGGAGTTGCAGTCAGTTCCAGGACCTCGGCTTGCAGCAGTACCGCTTCGAGCAATTCGTCGACGCCAGTACCCATTTTCGCCGAAACCGGTACGAATGGCGTGTCACCACCCCACTCTTCCGACGTCACGCCGTGTACCGACAGTTCGCTACGGATGCGATCGAGATCAGCACCTGGCTTGTCGATCTTGTTCACAGCGACAACCAGCGGAACGCCAGCAGCCTGAGCGTGCTGAACGGCTTCGATGGTTTGCGGCATTACGCCGTCGTCCGCTGCAACCACCAGGATCACGATGTCGGTCGCCTTGGCACCACGGGCACGCATCGCGGTAAACGCGGCGTGACCAGGGGTGTCGAGGAACGTCACCATGCCACGGTCGGTTTCAACGTGGTACGCACCGATGTGCTGGGTGATACCACCGGCTTCGCCAGCAGCAACCTTGGCACGACGGATGTAGTCGAGCAGGGAAGTCTTACCGTGGTCAACGTGGCCCATTACGGTCACGACCGGCGCACGGGAAACCGCTTCACCTTCAAACTTCAGGGACTCGGCCAGGGAATCTTCCAGGGCGGTGTCGCTGACCAGGGTCACTTTGTGGCCCAGCTCTTCAGCAACCAACTGGGCAGTTTCCTGATCCAGTACCTGGTTGATGGTCGCAGGGGTACCCAGTTTGAACATGAACTTGATGATTTCAGCAGCCTTGACCGACATCTGCTGAGCGAGATCGCCAACAGTGATGGTCTCGCCGATCTTCACTTCGCGCACGACAGGGCCGGTTGGGCTCTGGAAACCGTGGGCGTTGCGCTTCTTCAGCTTGGCCTTGCCGCGACCACCACGACGGAAGCCATCGCTTTCTTCGTCGGTAGTACGTGGGGCAACGCGTGGAGCAGGCGCCTTTTCCTTGACCGAAGCACGATGCGGAGCGTTTTTGCGCTCGCCATCGCCGCCACCGCGACGACTGTTGTCGTCGGCACGTGGCTTGTCCGGACGACGCTGTTCGTCGCGCTTGCGAGTGTCCGCCGCAGGAGCCGGGGCAGCCGCAACAACCGGAGCGCTTTCGCGCACAGGCTCGGCAACCGCAGCAGGCGCTGCAACAGGTTCGGCAGGAGCGGTCGGCGCAGCAGCAGGCTGGCGACGCGCTTCTTCTTCGGCGCGGCGCTTGGCTTCTTCTTCAGCCTTCTGACGTGCAGCATTTTCTACTGCGCGACGTTCATCCAGTTCACGCTTGCGCTCGGCTTCGATTTCTTCCGGGCTGCGCTGTACGAAGACTTTCTTCTTGCGGACTTCAACGCTGATGCTTTTGCTGCCAGCAACACGCAGGGTGCTGGTGGTTTTACGCTGCAGCGTAATCTTGCGTGGTTCTTCCACTTTCGCCTTGTGGCTGCTTTTCAAGTGAGTCAGCAACGATTGCTTCTCACTGTCAGTCACACTTTCTTCGGCGGCGGTGTGCGGCAGACCTGCCTCACGCATCTGCTGCAACAGGCGCTCTACCGGTGTTTTGACCTCATCGGCCAGTTGTTTCACCGTGACTTGCGTCATGCACTTCTCTCCTCAGGCCGCGCCTAATTACTCGAACCAGTGGGCTCGGGCGGCCATGATCAACTTGCCGGCACGATCATCGTCAATGCCGTCGATGTCGAGCAGGTCGTCAATAGACTGCTCGGCCAGGTCTTCGCGGGTAATTACGCCGCGCACCGCCAGTTCCATCGCCAAATCCTTGTCCATACCCTCAAGCGAGAGCAGGTCTTCGGCCGGATGGGCGTCTGCCAGCTTTTCCTCAGTAGCGATGGCTTTGGTCAACAAGCGATCCTTGGCACGAGCGCGAAGCTCGTTGACGATTTCCTCGTCAAAGCCGTCGATGTTGAGCATTTCTTCCAACGGTACGTAGGCAATCTCTTCCAGGCTGGTGAAGCCTTCATCAACCAGCACCTGAGCCAGCTCTTCGTCGACTTCCAGCTCGTCGATGAAGTTGCGCAGGATGTCGCCGGTTTCTGCTTGCTGCTTAGCCTGGATGTCCGATTCGGTCATCACGTTCAGGGTCCAGCCAGTCAACTGGCTGGCCAGACGCACGTTCTGACCACCGCGACCGATGGCCTGAGCCAGATTGTCTGCGCCAACGGCGATGTCCATTGCGTGGGCATCTTCGTCAACGATAATTGCCGCAACCTCGGCCGGGGACATGGCGTTGATCACGAACTGAGCCGGGTTGTCGTCCCACAGAACGATATCAACACGCTCACCGCCCAACTCACCCGACACTGCCTGGACGCGCGAACCGCGCATACCGATGCAAGCGCCCTGCGGGTCGATGCGTTTGTCCTTGGAGCGAACGGCGATCTTGGCGCGCGAACCCGGATCACGGGACGCAGCCATCACTTCGATCAGGCCTTCGGCAATTTCCGGCACTTCGATGCGGAACAACTCGATCAGCATTTCCGGCGCGGTACGCGACAGGATCAGCTGCGGGCCGCGGTTCTCGGTGCGGATTTCCTTGAGCAGCGCACGCAGGCGCACGCCAACCCGGAAAGTTTCGCGAGAAATGATGTCTTCACGGGCCAGCAACGCTTCAGCGTTGTTGCCCAGATCAACGATCACGTTGTCGCGGGTGACTTTTTTCACGGTGCCGGAGATGATTTCGCCCAGGCGCTCGCGGTAAGCGTCAACAACCTGAGCGCGCTCGGCTTCGCGAACTTTCTGCACGATGACTTGCTTGGCAGTCTGTGCAGCAATGCGGCCGAACTCGATGGATTCGATTTTCTCTTCGACGACGTCACCGACCTTGGCGCCAGGGTGCGTTTCAGCAACCTTGCTCGGCCAGGTTTCGATGGCCGGATCATCCAGGTCTGCTTCCTCGACGACCGTCCAGCGACGGAATGTCTCGTATGCACCCGTGTGGCGATTGATTTCCACACGCAGATCAACTTCGTCTTCGAAACGCTTTTTGGTAGCAGTGGCCAGGGCCAACTCCAGCGCTTCAAAAATAACGTTTGCCGGTACACCTTTTTCGTTGGATACCGACTCAACAACCAGCAGTACTTCTTTGCTCATCGTACGCCTCGCCTTTCGCAAGCCATTGGATCCGCGGGATCCGCAGTATCTGGCACGCCTCAGTCAAAACTGGGAATAATGTTGGCCTTGTCGATCATATCGATCGGCAACAGGAACTCATGGTCTTCTACCTGCACCACGACATCCTGCTCTTCTACGCCGCGCAGAAGGCCCTGAAAGTTGCGTCGTCCTTCAAAAGGCGAGCGCAACTTGATCTTCACTTGTTCACCGGCAAATTTTGCAAACTGCTCAAGAGTGAACAGCGGGCGTTCCATGCCAGGCGAGGAAACTTCAAGGGTGTATTCAACGGAGATTGGATCTTCAACATCCAGAACACCGCTGATCTGACGGCTGACGATGGCGCAATCGTCCACCAGCACGCCGCCTTCTTTATCGATATAAACGCGCAACATTGAGTGGCGACCCTGGGCCGAAAACTCAATACCCCAGCATTCATAGCCTAGGGCCACGACCACCGGGGCCAGCAAGGCCTGCAACTCTTCTAGCTTGCTCGACACCTGAACCCCCTAGTGCATGTATGTGCATGCTATGCAAAATAAAAAAATGGGCTAAACGCCCATCCTTGAAACGCCGCCGAATAGCGGCGTTGAAAGTGTCCAGCTAACAAAAAGCCCCTTAAAAGGGGCTCCTTAAACTGGTTGCGGGGGCCGGATTTGAACCGACGACCTTCGGGTTATGAGCCCGACGAGCTACCAGACTGCTCCACCCCGCGACAAAGCTGGGGCGGAAGTATACGACCGATCCCCTACAGGGTCAATGTAACCTTCCACCTGCAAGAAAGCCCGCAACAGCGGGCTCTCCTGACTAATTGGTACCGAGAAGGGGACTCGAACCCCTACACCCTATGGGCACAACCACCTCAAGGTTGCGTGTCTACCAATTCCACCACCTCGGCAATACTACGTTTGAAACCCTTCTTACTTCTGCTCTTGAGCTGGAGGCACGTCAGTCGCTGGAGTAGCCGACTTTTGCTCTTGAAGCACCGGGACATCATCAGAAGCCGGTTGTTGCTTTGGAACTTCCAGTACCGCTGGATTTGGCAGACCTGCTTGAGTCAGCTGGTGAGCCTTCTCTTTAGCAAAGTAACCTAACCCCAAGCTGGTCATGAAAAAACCTGCGGCAAGTATAGCAGTAAACTTACTAAGAAAGGTAGAGGAACCTTGGCTTCCGAACACAGTATTTGATGCACCTGCTCCGAAAGACGCGCCAGCGTCCGCACCTTTACCCTGCTGCAGCAAAACCAGAGCTACTACGCCCAATGCACCCAGCAGATGAAAAACGACTACGACTGTTTCCAGCATTTTTTCAGTTTCCCGCGGCGCGACAGATCGCACCGAACTCATCTGCATTCAGGGAAGCCCCACCAATGAGACCCCCATCGATATCCGGCATGCCGAACAGTTCGACCGCATTGGCCGCCTTCACGCTGCCGCCGTATAGAAGCCGCACACCTTGCGCGACTTCAGAATTCTCTGCCGCCAACTGGGCGCGAATGGCTGCATGCACATCCTGCGCCTGTTGTGGCGTTGCAGTCAGTCCGGTGCCAATGGCCCAGACCGGCTCGTAAGCGATCACTGCCTTGGCAAAGGCACCGACACCCAGCTCCTCAATGATACTGCCCAGCTGACGCGAGACAACCTCAAGAGTCTTTCCGGCTTCACGCTGCTCAAGGGTTTCCCCTATGCACAACACCGGAATCAAGCCACATGCCTGTGCCGCTGCGAACTTGCGGATCAGCATTCCGTCCTGCTCGCCCATGATCTGGCGGCGTTCGGAGTGCCCGACAAGCACCAGGGAACAACCTGCATCCACCAACTGACTCGGTGCAACTTCACCGGTCAACGCACCTTGCCCGGATTCCACCGCAGAATTCTGCGCGCCGACCGAAATCGACTTTCCTTCCAGGCCATCAATCACTTGATTGATATGCAGGCAAGGCGGGAATACCGCGACATCAACACTGCCCGGCAAGGCCAGGTCACGAAGGCCGTTGATCAGCTCAGCGACGCTGGCGCGGGTACCGTGCATCTTCCAGTTACCAGCTACCATAGGGCGACGCATGCTGTACCTCGTCGGTCAAAGTGGGCGCAGATGTTACCCAACACAATCATGGCTGGCAAGCCGAATTCAGGCAGAAACTTCAGTAACCAGTTTTGCCAGCTCTTCGGCATAGCCACGAACCTGTGCTTCATCTTCGCCCTCGACCATCACGCGCACCAGCGGCTCGGTTCCGGACTTGCGCAACAGCACACGCCCCCGACCGGCCATGGCCTTGGTCACACGCTCGCTGGCTTCCTTGACCGACGGATGATCGAGAGGGCTTGCGCCGCCACCGAAACGCACATTGATCAGCACCTGAGGGCACTTGCGCAGCGCCTGCCGGGTCTGCGCCAGGCCTTCCTCACGCGTGCGCAATGCAATCAACACCTGCAGCGCGGCAATGATTGCATCACCGGTGGTGGTGTGGCTGAAGCACACGATGTGCCCGGAGTTTTCACCACCCACGATCCAGTTGCGCTCCAACAGTTCGGCAATGACATAGCGGTCACCGACATTGGCACGCACGAATGGAATACCCAGATCAGCCAGGGCCAGCTCCAGCCCCAGATTACTCATCAGGGTTCCGACCACGCCGCCCTGCAGCTTGCCGCGCTCATGCAGGTCACGGGCAATGATGAACAGCAATTCGTCGCCATCCACCACTGCGCCTGTGTGATCGACCATCTGAACGCGGTCACCATCGCCATCGAAGGCGATACCCAGATCAGCCTGCTCAGCCACGACGGCAGCCTGCAGCGGACCCATATGGGTCGAACCGCAATTGTCGTTGATGTTCAATCCATTCGGCTGTGCCGACAGCACAACGACTTCGGCGCCCAACTCGCGGAACACACTCGGCGCCACTTTGTAAGTCGCACCGTGAGCGCAATCGAGCACGATTTTCAGGCCGGTGAAACTGGTGCCGGTCGGCACGCTGCTCTTGCAGAATTCGATATAGCGTCCTGATGCGTCGTTGATTCGCGACACCTTGCCGATCTTGCTCGATTCCACCACGGTCATTGGCGTATCGAGCAATTCTTCAATCATCAGCTCGACTTCATCCGGAAGCTTGGTGCCTTTGCCGGAGAAGAACTTGATGCCATTGTCATCATGCGGATTGTGCGACGCACTGATCACGATGCCAGCCTCGGCATGGAAGGTGCGCGTCAGGTAAGCAATCGCCGGGGTCGGCATCGGACCAAGGAGCATTACATCGGCACCAGCGGAGGTAAGCCCCGCCTCAAGCGCAGACTCGAACATGTAGCCGGAGATCCGGGTGTCCTTGCCTACCAGGACCTTGCAGGCGCCCATCTTGCGGAACGCCATACCTGCAGCCCAGCCGAGCTTGAGCATGAAATCAGGAGTAATCGGGTATTCCCCGACACGCCCACGAATACCATCGGTGCCAAAATATTTTTTGCTCATAAGTGCTCCATCATTCTTATTCGGCTGATTCCACTGCGGCAATCATCCGCACCACATCCATTGTTTCGGCTACATCATGGACGCGCAATATACGCGCACCTTTCGCTGTAGCCAGCGCCGCGAGCGCCAAACCACCATACAGCCGGTCTCCCACCTGACGATTCAACGCCTGACCAATCATGCTCTTTCGCGAAACCCCGACCAACAGGGGCCGCCCCAAGGCATGCAGGGCTTCCATATGCTTGAACAAACTCAGATTGTGCTGCAAGGTTTTCGCGAAGCCAAAGCCGGGATCAAGAATGATCCGCTCGGCTGCAATACCCGCCAATGAGCACTGGACCATGCGCTCGGCGAGAAAGTCACCGACCTCCCTTGTAACATCCTGATATTGTGGATTGTCCTGCATATCGCCCGGCTCTCCCAGCATATGCATCAGACAAACCGGGAGCCCGGTGGCCGCTGCAGCATCCAGCGCACCGTCACGACGCAACGAACGCACGTCATTGATCAACCCGGCACCCAGGCGCGCAGTTTCACGCATGACGGCTGGCGTGGAGGTGTCGACCGAGATGATGACGTCAAGCTCGCGACTGATGCGCTCGACAATGGGCGCTACGCGCTCCAGCTCCTCCAGCGGCGATACCGCCCTGGCACCGGGGCGGGTGGACTCGCCGCCGACATCGATCAGCGTCGCGCCGGCCGCCACCATGGCTTCGGCATGGCGCATGGCCGCGTCGAGCTGGCTGTATTGGCCACCATCGGAGAAGGAATCAGGAGTGACATTGAGAATACCCATGACATGCGTCTGGGCCAAATCAAGAACCCGGTTGCCGCAAGGCAACCGGGTCGAGGACTGAACAGAAGTCATTTCAAACCTTATACGTCAGCAGCAGGACCGCCGATCGGTGTTTCCGGACGCTCATCCTGCACCACCTGAGGGGTGCCGGAAGTACCTGTGCCACCCGACCAGTCGCGTGGCTCGCGAGGTGTACGACCCGCCATGATGTCGTCGATCTGCTCGGCATCGATCGTTTCGTACTTCATCAAGGCATCGGCCATCGCATCGAGCTTGTCACGGTTGTCCGTGAGAATCTGCTTCGCCGTGCCATAGCACTGATCGATGATGCTGCGCACTTCGGAGTCGATCAGCTTGGCTGTCTCACCAGAGAAGCTTGCATTCTGACCGCCACCGCCGCGACCGAGGAACACTTCACCCTCTTCTTCGGCGTACATCAGCGGGCCAAGTTTTTCCGAAAGACCCCACTTGGTCACCATGTTCCGCGCAATCTGGCTGGCGCGCATGATGTCGTTGGAAGCACCGGTGGTCACGCCATCGAAGCCCAAGGTCATTTCTTCAGCGATACGACCGCCGTACAGCGAGCAGATCTGGCTGATCAATGCACGCTTGGACAGACTGTAACGATCCTCTTCCGGCAGGAACATGGTTACACCCAACGCACGACCGCGCGGGATGATCGACACCTTGTACACCGGATCATGCTCAGGCACGACACGACCCACAATGGCGTGGCCCGCTTCGTGATAAGCCGTGTTCTGTTTTTCCTTCTCGGACATGACCATGGATTTGCGCTCGGCACCCATCATGATCTTGTCTTTCGCCAGTTCGAATTCCTTCATCTCGACGATGCGCTTGCCGGCACGGGCAGCGAACAACGATGCCTCGTTCACCAGGTTGGCCAGGTCGGCACCGGAGAAGCCTGGAGTACCACGAGCGATCACGGCCGGAGCAACGTCGTCGCCCATCGGCACTTTGCGCATGTGAACCTTGAGAATCTGTTCGCGACCACGGATGTCCGGCAGACCGACCACAACCTGACGGTCGAAACGGCCTGGACGCAGCAAGGCAGGGTCCAGCACATCGGGACGGTTGGTCGCAGCAATCACGATGATGCCGTCATTCATTTCGAAGCCGTCCATCTCGACCAGCAATTGGTTGAGAGTCTGTTCGCGCTCGTCGTGACCACCACCCATGCCGGCACCACGATGGCGACCGACCGCATCGATTTCGTCGATGAAGATGATGCATGGAGCGTGTTTCTTAGCCTGTTCGAACATATCGCGAACACGGCTGGCACCCACACCGACGAACATTTCGACGAAGTCGGAACCGGAAATGGTGAAGAACGGTACTTTGGCTTCGCCTGCAATGGCCTTGGCCAGCAAGGTTTTACCGGTACCCGGAGGACCGACCATCAGCACGCCGCGAGGAATGCGGCCGCCCAGGCGCTGGAATTTGCCCGGATCGCGCAGGAACTCGACCAGCTCACCCACTTCTTCCTTGGCTTCGTCGCAACCGGCAACGTCAGCCAGGGTCGTTTTCACCTGATCTTCGGAAAGCAGGCGCGCCTTGCTTTTACCGAAGCTCATCGGCCCGCCCTTGCCACCCGCACCGCCCTGCATCTGCCGCATGAAGAACATGAACACGGCGATGATCACGAGGATCGGGAAGCTGGCGACCAGAAGCTGGGTCCAGATGCTTTGCTGTTCAGGCTGCTTGCCTTCGACCACGACGTGGTTATCCACCAGGTCGCCGATCAGGCCGTTGTCCTGGATCGCCGGACGGATGGTCTTGAAGCTGTCGCCATCGTTGCGTTTGCCGGTAATCACGTAGCCATCAACCGCCACGCGCTCGACCTTGCCATCCTTGACCTGCTGGATGAAGTCGGAATAGTTGAGGGTCTGCGGCTCGTTAGGGCTGGAGAAGTTGTTCATCACCGTCACCAGGACAGCCGCGATGATCAACCACAGGATCAGATTCTTTGCCATATCGTTCAATTAACTACCCTCTGAAGCAAGCTCCGCTACTGGCGCGCGCTTCGCATGATATTCACCGGCCTAACTTACTACATTACCTACGACTTGGCAGGCGCCGTCTGTAACCCTTTGTGAAACACTTCCTACACAATATTCGCTAATTCTGACAAGGCGTAATACAAAAATCCTATCACCCCGATCGAATATTCACTCAACCCTCACTGCGTCCGCGGAAACCACGGCCCAGCAGGTACTGCTCGCGAGAACGGTCGCGCGACGAGGTCGGCTTGCGCATCTGCACCTTCTCGAACTGCTGGCGAACGCTCTTGTGGAACTCGTCGAAGCCTTCGCCCTGGAAGATCTTGATCAAAAAATCACCACCGGGCTTGAGCACCCGAGTCGAGAGATCCAGTGCCAACTCGCACAGGAACATCGCTCGCGGCATGTCTACGGCTGGTAATCCACTCATATTGGGGGCCATGTCGGAAATCACAAGGTCTACTTCCTTATTTCCGACGGCATCGAGGATCTGAGCCAGCACGGCATCCTCGGTAAAGTCGCCCTGAATGAAGGTCACGTCCGGGATGCTGTCCATTTCCAGAATGTCAGAAGCGATCAGCGTCCCCTGCCCACCAATCAGACGACTGGTCACCTGAGACCACCCACCGGGGGCCGCACCAAGGTCGATTACGCTCATGCCTGGACGAATCAGACGGTCCTTTTCCTGGATCTCCAGCAGTTTGTAGCTGGCACGGGAACGGTACCCGTCTTTTTGTGCCATTTTGACGAATGGGTCGTTGAAATGTTCTTTCAGCCAGTTAAGGCTTGTCTTGGAACGGGCCACGGGATACCTCGGAAATAAAACGGGTCGTGATTAACTGGGCGGTCCCGGACTCGCTCGGGTAAACTGGCCGCCGCTTTTTACAAGATCAGACGCAGGGGTCAGATTATGCCGCTCACTCAAGAGCAGAAGAAACAGTACAAATCCATTGGCCACCATCTGAAACCAGTTTTGATTGTGGCAGACAATGGTTTGACTGAAGGTGTGTTAGCCGAACTCGAACGCGCTTTGGCGGATCACGAGCTGATCAAGATCAAGCTCAATATCCTCGATCGCGAATCGCGCCTGGCGTCCATTGCAGAGCTCTGCAAGGTCGGCAAAGCGGATCTGGTTCAAGTCATCGGCAAGATGGCACTGATCTACCGCAAGAACTTCAGCGTCAACAAGCAGCTGTCGAACGTCCATCGCTTCAAGTGATGGCAAGGGTCAAGGGTGTGCTTCGCGCACCCTGCCACTCCACCCCGGCACCGGCTGCAGCACCAGCACCACTCCGCAAAAGCCCAGAACAAGATAGCTGAATGCCTGCCAACGTACGGCGTCCGGCCAGCCGAAACGCACCGCGAAGTACATCGCGCACGCGCACAGCGCCATCAACAGCAGTTGCCCGCGAATATCGCACCATAGACTGACAAGGCCCTCGGCCTTAATCAGCACCAAAGCCTGAAAAATCAAACACGCCGTAGCGAATCCCACTACCAGCGCATTGAGCGTGCCCGCGATTTCGTCGATCAGTAGCGACGCCAGACCAATTCGCCCCAGCACCGGCAACAGACCGATTTGCAACAGCCACAAGCCGCCGACCCACAGCATCTGGGTCAGCTGCCAAAGCATGGCGCCCGCACGAAGCGGACGCCGGCCTTCAGACGTGGCGAACTTCGACAATCTCGTACTCGATAACGCCGCCAGGCGTCTTGACTGCAACCACATCACCCTCTTCCTTGGCAATCAAGGCGCGGGCAATCGGCGAGCCGACAGAGATCTTGCCGAGCTTGATGTCAGCCTCGTCCTCACCAACGATCTGGTAAGTCACGCTGTCATCGGTATCGACATTGGCGATTTCGACGGTTGTGCCGAAAATCACCTTGCCGGTGTGAGGAATGGTCGTCACATCGATGATCACCGCATTCTGCATGCGGCCTTCGATATCACGGATCCGCGCCTCGACCATACCCTGCTGCTCACGGGCAGCGTGGTATTCGGCGTTTTCCTTCAAGTCACCCAACTCGCGGGCCGTACCGATGTCCTGGCTGAGCTTCGGACGAACGACCTTGGTCAGGTGAATGTGCTCTTCTTCCAGGGCGCGAGCGCCCTGAACGGTCATTGGGTACTTCGTTATGCTCATGCCTTCAATCCTGCGTGTAGATCCTGCAAGCGGCGCACGGTCTTCTCGGGACCGAACTTCAGCGCTTCACAGATAGCTTCGCCAGCAGCAATGGTGGTGGTGCAGTAAATCTTGTGCTGCAGGGCATTACGACGAATGGAGTACGAATCAGCGATCGACTGACGACCTTCGGTGGTGTTGATGATCAGCGTGACTTCGTCATTCTTGATCATGTCGACCACGTGCGGACGACCTTCGGTCACCTTGTTCACACGGCGCACTTTCAGGCCTGCAGCCTCGATCAGCTTGGCAGTACCGGCAGTGGCAACCACTTCGAAGCCCAAGTTGATCAGATCACGGGCCACACCCGCAACCAGCGGCTTGTCGTCGTCACGTACGCTGATGAACGCAGTACCGCCGGTCGGCAACACTTCGCTGGCGCCCATCTGGGCCTTGGCGAACGCCTCGCCGAAGGTGTCGCCAACGCCCATCACTTCACCGGTGGACTTCATCTCAGGGCCGAGGATCGGGTCAACGCCTGGGAATTTGGCGAACGGGAATACCGCCTCTTTCACACTGTAGAAGTTCGGGATGATTTCCTTGGTGAAACCCAGCTCTTTCAGGGTTTTACCGGCCATCACGCGCGCTGCGATCATCGCCAGGGAAACACCGATGCACTTGGACACGAACGGTACGGTACGGGAAGCACGCGGGTTGACTTCGATGACGTAGATGTCTTCGCCTTGCAGCGCCAACTGAACGTTCATCAGGCCGACCACGCCGAGTTCCAGGGCCATTTTCTTGACCTGTTCGCGCATCTCGTCCTGGATGTGGGCCGGCAGCGAGTATGGCGGCAGCGAGCACGCGGAGTCACCGGAGTGAACACCGGCCTGCTCGATGTGCTGCATGATCGCGCCGATCACCACGTCCTTGCCGTCGCAGACCGCATCCACGTCCATTTCGATGGCGCAGTTGAGGAAGTGATCCAGCAGCACCGGGCTGTCGTTGGACACCTGAACCGCTTCACGCAGGTAGCGCTTGAGTTCTTCTTCTTCGTAAACGATTTCCATCGCACGACCGCCCAGTACGTAGGACGGACGCACCACCAGCGGGTAACCGATCTTGCTGGCGGCACGAATGGCTTCGTCTTCGCTGCGCACGGTGGCGTTTGGCGGCTGACGCAGGTTCAGGCGCTGGACCATCTGCTGGAAGCGCTCGCGGTCTTCGGCGCGGTCGATTGCATCAGGGCTGGTGCCAATGATCGGCACGCCAGCAGCTTCCAGGGCACGAGCCAGTTTCAGCGGGGTCTGGCCGCCGTACTGGACGATCACGCCTTTCGGCTTCTCGACGCGGACGATTTCCAGCACGTCTTCCAGGGTCACTGGTTCGAAGTACAGGCGATCGGAGGTGTCGTAGTCGGTGGATACGGTTTCCGGGTTGCAGTTGACCATGATGGTCTCGTACCCGTCATCGCGCAGAGCCAGTGCCGCGTGTACGCAGCAGTAGTCGAACTCGATGCCCTGGCCGATACGGTTCGGACCACCACCCAGGATCATGATCTTGTCGCGACCCGATGGTGCGGCTTCGCACTCTTCTTCGTACGTCGAGTACAGATAGGCGGTGTCGGTGGCGAACTCGGCGGCGCAAGTATCGACGCGCTTGTAGACCGGGAAGATTTCCAGCTTGTGACGGTGAGCGCGCAGGCTCTTCTCGGTCACACCCAGCAGCTTGGCCAGACGCTGATCGGAGAAGCCCTTGCGCTTGAGGCGGAACATCAGATCGCGGTCGATGCTGGTCAGACCCAGAGTCTTGACCTTCGCTTCTTCCTTGATCAGGTCTTCCATCTGCACCAGGAACCAAGGATCGATCATGGTCATGCCGAAGATGTCTTCAACGCTCATGCCGGCGCGCATTGCGTCCGCCACGTACCAGATACGCTCGGCGCCCGGCACGGTCAGCTCGCGCTTGAGTACGCTCATGCTTTCCGGGTTGCTCAGATCAACCTTTTCGTCCAGACCGCAAACGCCTACTTCCAGACCACGCAGGGCTTTCTGCAGGGACTCCTGGAAGGTACGGCCGATGGCCATGACTTCACCGACCGACTTCATCTGAGTGGTCAGGCGCGCGTCGGCTTTGGAGAACTTCTCGAAGGCGAAGCGTGGCAACTTGGTGACGACGTAGTCGATGGACGGCTCGAAGGACGCCGGGGTCTTGCCGCCGGTGATGTCGTTCGACAGTTCGTCCAGGGTGTAGCCCACAGCCAGTTTGGCCGCGACCTTGGCGATCGGGAAGCCGGTGGCTTTCGAGGCCAGTGCCGAGGAACGGGAAACACGCGGGTTCATCTCGATCACGACCATGCGGCCGGTGTTCGGGCAGATACCGAACTGAACGTTGGAACCACCGGTTTCCACGCCGATCTCGCGCAGTACCGCCAGGGAGGCGTTACGCAGGATCTGGTATTCCTTGTCGGTCAGGGTCTGTGCAGGAGCCACGGTGATCGAGTCGCCGGTGTGCACGCCCATCGGGTCGAAGTTTTCGATGGAGCAGACGATGATGCAGTTGTCCTTCTTATCGCGGACAACCTCCATCTCGTACTCTTTCCAGCCGATCAGCGATTCGTCGATCAGCAGTTCCTTGGTCGGCGACAGGTCCAGACCACGGGCGCAGATTTCTTCGAACTCTTCACGGTTGTAAGCGATACCGCCACCGGTGCCGCCCATGGTGAAGGACGGACGAATGATGCACGGGAAGCCGAGCTTCTCGAGGACCGCATTGGCCTCTTCCATGCTGTGGGCGATACCGGAACGCGGGCACGCCAGACCGATGGATTTCATGGCCTTGTCGAAACGCGAGCGGTCTTCAGCCTTGTCGATGGTGTCGGCGTTGGCGCCGATCATTTCTACGCCGAACTTCTCCAGAACGCCTTCGCGCTCCAGGTCCAGGGCACAGTTCAGAGCGGTCTGGCCACCCATGGTCGGCAGCAGTGCGTCCGGACGCTCTTTCTCGATGATCTTGGCAACGGTCTGCCACTTGATCGGTTCGATGTAGGTGGCGTCGGCCATGGCCGGGTCGGTCATGATGGTGGCCGGGTTGGAGTTCACCAGGATGACGCGATAACCCTCTTCGCGCAGGGCCTTGCAGGCCTGGGCGCCGGAGTAGTCGAATTCGCATGCCTGGCCGATCACGATCGGGCCAGCGCCGAGAATCAGGATGCTTTTAATGTCTGTACGTTTTGGCATGGGTTTGTCACTCAAATCCGCAGGTCAGTCGGCAAGCCGTCTTGTTCAATCTCTGACTTGAGGGGGCCACCGGTATCGGGGCCGCCCTCAAGCTGTGCTACATCAGGGCGAGCGATCAGCGTCGCTTGGCCATCTCGTTGATGAAGCGATCGAACAATGGCGCTACGTCGTTCGGGCCAGGGCTGGCTTCCGGGTGACCCTGGAAGCTGAAGGCGCTCTTGTCGGTACGCTCGATACCTTGCAGGGTGCCGTCGAACAGCGATTTGTGGATCGCGCGAACGTTGGCTGGCAGGGTCGCTTCGTCCACGGCAAAACCGTGGTTCTGGCTGGTGATCATCACCACGCCGCTGTCCAGATCCTGGACGGGGTGGTTGGCACCGTGGTGGCCATGACCCATTTTCAGGGTCTTGGCGCCGGAGGCCAGGGCCAGCAGCTGGTGGCCGAGGCAGATACCGAAGACCGGAATTTCGGTTTCCAGCACATCCTTGATCGCCTGGATCGCATAGTCGCAAGGCTCCGGATCACCAGGGCCGTTGGACAGGAACACGCCGTCCGGCTTCAGCGCCAGTACATCGGCAGCAGGCGTTTGCGCAGGCACGACGGTCACGCGGCAACCGCGCTCGACCAGCATGCGCAGGATGTTCACCTTGACGCCGTAGTCGTAGGCGACCACGTGGTACGGCAGCTCGGAGGCTTCGAGGGTCGCGTGGCTGTCGGTTTTCAGATCCCAGACAGTCGAACGCCACTCATACTTCTCTGTGGTGCTGACGACTTTTGCCAGGTCCATGCCCTTGAGGCCAGGGAAACCCTGGGCGGCGGCGATGGCGGCTTCTTCGGAAATGTTGTCACCGGCCATGATGCAGCCGTTCTGCGCGCCTTTTTCACGCAGGATGCGCGTCAGGCGGCGGGTGTCGATACCGGCGATGGCCACAACATTGTTGGCCTTCAGGTAATCCGACAGGGACATCGTGTTACGCCAGTTGCTCGCCACCAGTGGCAGGTCACGGATGACCAGGCCGGCAGACCAGACGCGGTTGGACTCGGCGTCCTCTGGCGTGGTGCCGGTATTGCCGATATGCGGATAAGTCAGGGTAACGATTTGTTGGGCGTAGGAAGGATCGGTAAGGATTTCCTGATAGCCGGTCATTGCGGTGTTGAACACCACCTCACCAACGGTTTGACCGTCGGCTCCAATGGCTTCGCCGCGAAAAATGCTGCCATCAGCAAGGGCGAGTATGGCTGGCTTAGTCAAGAAGACCTCCCGTAAATAAAGCCTGAAAGGGCGATCGCAGGTTGTAAAAAAGCGGAGTGACGTATGGACACGTCACCCCGCTTCTTCACTGAATTATTCTGCGCGCTTTTAGTGGACACACTAAAGCTGTAGCTTACAGAAAAAGGCATTTTTGGTCTACCGCCAATGAGCCTTAAAGGCTGGAGAATGCGACAGGACGTCGCTTGGCGGGGTAAAACCGGGCTCAAACACTGTGCGCGAGCCCGGTTTCGGGTGCATCTTAACGCAGGTCGAGCACGTCTTGCATGTCATAAAGGCCAGGCTCGCGCCCGTCCAGCCACAACGCAGCACGTACCGCGCCCTTGGCGAAGGTCATGCGGCTGGAGGCCTTATGGGTGATTTCCAGACGCTCGCCTTCACAGGCAAACAGCACCGTGTGATCGCCAACCACATCACCACCGCGCACGGTGGCAAAGCCGATGGTTTCACGCTCACGCACACCGGTGTGGCCTTCACGACCATAAACCGCGACCTTCTGCAGATCACGATCCAGCGCACCAGCGATCACTTCACCCATGCGCAGGGCCGTACCGGACGGCGCATCGATCTTGTGACGATGATGCGCTTCGATGATTTCGATATCCGCCTCATCACCCAGCACGCGCGCAGTCATATCGAGCAACTTCAGTGACAGGTTCACACCAACGCTGAAGTTGGCAGCGAACACAATGGAAATATCCTTGCCCGCTTCAGCCAGCAACTGCTTCTGCGCAGCGTCCAGCCCGGTGGTGCCGATCACCATGGCCTTGCCCGCCTTGCGGCAGAAGGCCAGGTTTTTAAGCATGACTTCCGGCAGCGTAAAGTCGATCAACACGTCGAACTCCTCCGCCACGGACTCCAGGCTTCCGGTCAGCGGCACGCCAATGCGCCCCAGTGAAGCCAGCTCACCCGCATCCACGCCAATCAGCGTGCTGCCAGGGCGCACAACGGCTGCCGTCAGACCGGTCAGGGGCGCGCGCTGCTGCACGGCCTCGACCAGGATTTTACCCATGCGCCCGGCAGCGCCCATCACAGCTATACGTCGCATGCCGACTCCTTACAGATCGCCGAAGAAGCGCTTGACGCCTTCGAACCAGCCAGTGGTTTTCGGCGAGTGACTGTTGTCGTCCGCCAGCGAGCTGCGGAACTCCTCGAGCATTTCGCGCTGGCGACGGCTCAGGTTGACCGGAGTCTCGACCGCCACACGGCACATCAGGTCACCGGCACCGCCACCGCGCACGGGCGCAACACCCTTGCCACGAACACGGAACTGCTTGCCGGTCTGAGTCCCCTCAGGGATCTTCAGTTTGACGCGACCATCGAGGGTCGGAATCTCCAGCTCGCCACCCAGTGCAGCGTCGACGAAGCTGATCGGCACTTCGCAGAACAGATGCTTGCCATCGCGCTGGAAAATCGAGTGCTCGCGCACGTTGATCACCACGTACAGGTCGCCCGTCGGGCCACCGTGAGCACCCGCCTCGCCTTCGCCGGACAGACGAATGCGGTCACCGGTATCGACACCGGCCGGCACTTTCACCGACAGGGTCTTGTACTCTTCGACACGACCTTCGCCGTGGCAGGAATCGCACGGATCGGAAATGATCTTGCCCTGGCCATGGCAGCGCGGGCAGGTCTGCTGCACCGAGAAGAAGCCTTGCTGCATGCGCACCTGGCCGATACCGCCGCAAGTCGGGCAGGTCACCGGCGCAGAGCCCCTCTTGGCACCGGAGCCGTCGCAAGGCTTGCAGTTGACCAGCGTCGGAACGCGGATATTCACGGTCGTACCGCGCACCGCCTCCTCGAGGTCCAGTTCCAGGGTGTAGCGCAAGTCACTGCCGCGCTGAGCGCCACCACGGGAACCGCCGCGACCACCACCGAAGAAATCACTGAAGACATCGCCAAAGATATCGGAGAAGTTCTGACCACCGAACCCGGCACCGCCGCCACCCATGCTTGGGTCGACACCGGCATGACCGTACTGGTCGTATGCCGCGCGCTTGCCGGAATCCGACAGCACTTCGTAGGCCTCGTTGGCCTCCTTGAATTTCTCTTCCGACGCTTTGTCATCCGGATTACGGTCCGGGTGGTGCTTCATCGCCAGGCGACGGTAGGCCTTTTTCAGGTCCGCTTCGCTTGAGCCACGCTCAACACCCAACACTTCGTAATAGTCACGCTTTGCCATAAGTCTTTGCACTCTTGAGGACGTCCGACAAAACCCTCCTGAGTCTGCCGAACTCGTTGAGCCCCAATACAGGCCCGGACCCAACTCACGTCAATTCAACGATCCTGGTCTTTGATTCAATGCGGTACTTGCGGCTCGAAAAGCAGGAGCATTCCCGGCCATACCACCAACACCCGAACTTCGTCGCATGCTGTAAAAATTCGCGTATTCCAGACACGCCAACGCGGGAGCAAGCTCCCGCGCGGCGACATCCTACCAGTCACCGCCCAAAGGCAGTCAACCGGCCGACCAACAACTTACTTGTGGTCTTTGACTTCTTCGAACTCGGCGTCGACAACGTCGTCAGCCTTTTCCGCCTTGTCGTCGTGCGGTGCCGCGCCTTCAGCAGGCTGAGCCTGTTCGGCGTACATCTTCTGCGCCACTGGAGCGGAGACTTTCGACAGCTCTTCAACCTTGGCTTCGATAGCGGCCTTGTCGTCGCCTTTAACGGCGGCTTCCAGGGCAACTACTGCCGCTTCGATTGCAGTCTTCTCTTCAGCGGTCACTTTATCGCCAGCATCGGCAACCATTTTGCGCGTCGAGTGAACCAGTGCATCGCCCTGGTTGCGGGCAGTGGCCAGCTCTTCGAACTTGCGGTCTTCCTCGGCGTTCGCCTCGGCATCACGCACCATGCGCTCGATTTCTTCGTCGGACAGACCGGAGTTGGCCTTGATCACGATCGACTGAGTCTTGCCGGTAGCCTTGTCTTTCGCACCTACGTGCAGGATGCCGTTGGCGTCGATGTCGAAGGTCACTTCGATCTGCGGCACACCACGTGGAGCCGGTGGAATGTCGGCCAGGTCGAACTTGCCCAGGGACTTGTTCTGCGCGGCTTGCTTACGCTCGCCCTGCAGCACGTGAATGGTCACGGCGCCCTGGTTGTCGTCGGCAGTCGAGAACACTTGCGATTTCTTGGTAGGAATCGTGGTGTTTTTCTCGATCAGCGCGGTCATCACGCCACCCATGGTTTCGATACCCAGGGTCAGCGGGCTGACGTCGAGCAGCAGAACGTCTTTCACGTCACCGGCCAGTACCGCGCCCTGGATAGCAGCACCCATGGCAACCGCTTCGTCCGGGTTCACGTCTTTACGAGCTTCTTTACCGAAGAACTCGGTGACCAGCTTCTGAACCAGTGGCATACGGGTCTGACCGCCCACCAGGATCACGTCGTTGATCGCGCCAACGTCGATACCGGCATCTTTCATCGCGATGCGGCAAGGTTCGATGGTGCGCTGAACCAGGTCTTCCACCAATGCTTCGAGCTTGGCGCGGGAGATCTTCACGTTCAGGTGCTTTGGACCGGTGGCGTCTGCAGTGATGTACGGCAGGTTCACGTCGGTCGACTGGCTCGAGGACAGTTCGATCTTGGCTTTTTCAGCAGCCTCTTTCAGGCGCTGCATGGCCAGCGGGTCGCCCTTGAGGTTCATGCCGCTTTCTTTCTTGAATTCGTCGACGAGGTAGTCGATCAGACGAATGTCAAAGTCTTCACCGCCCAGGAACGTGTCACCGTTGGTGGCCAGTACTTCGAACTGGTGCTCACCATCGACTTCAGCGATCTCGATCACGGAAACGTCGAAAGTACCGCCACCCAGGTCGTAAACGATCACGGTGTGATCGCCCTTCGCCTTGTCCATACCGTAAGCCAGAGCAGCTGCGGTTGGTTCGTTGATGATACGTTTTACGTCCAGACCGGCGATGCGGCCGGCGTCTTTGGTCGCTTGACGCTGGCTGTCGTTGAAGTAGGCCGGAACGGTGATCACCGCTTCAGTCACGGTCTCGCCGAGGTAGTCTTCGGCGGTCTTCTTCATCTTTTTCAGGATTTCAGCCGAGATTTGTGGCGGCGCCATTTTCTGGCCGTTCACTTCAACCCAGGCGTCGCTGTTGTCAGCCTTGACGATCTTGTAAGGGACCATCTGGATGTCTTTCTGCACGACTTCTTCGTCGAAACGACGACCGATCAGACGCTTCACCGCATACAGGGTGTTGTGCGGATTGGTCACGGCCTGACGCTTGGCCGACTGGCCAACCAGAATTTCGCCATCGTTGGCGTAAGCGATGATCGACGGCGTGGTACGCGCGCCTTCAGCGTTTTCAATAACTTTTGCCTTGCCGTTTTCCAGCACGGAGACGCAGGAGTTGGTAGTCCCCAGGTCGATACCGATAATTTTGCCCATGTTCACTCTCCCGAAACTTTGGATTTGGTTGCCGCAGCAGTGGTGGCTAACTGCGGTAGCACTTAAACGCTTGACTTATAAATGGGGGCCTTGCGGCGGATTTCAAGCCTGCTCGTCAATCGAGGGCGAAACCGGCGCAGGCGCCTTGCTGACCACGACCATGGCCGGGCGCAGCAGGCGACCATTGAGCTGATAGCCCTTCTGGAACACCTTCAGAACGCTGTTCGGCTCGACATCGGCGCTTTCCTGCATGGCCATTGCCTGATGCTGAACGGCATTGAACGGTTCGCCATGCGGATCGATCGCTTCAAGCTGATAACGCTTGAGGGTGTCGTGGAACATTTTCAGGGTCAGCTCGATGCCTTCGCGCATCGGACGGATGCTTTCGTCGTCCGGGCTGGACAGTTCCAGGCCGCGCTCCAGGCTGTCGACGATCGGCAGCAGGTCGCTGGCGAATTTTTCCAGCGCGAACTTGTGAGCCTTCTCCACATCCTGCTCGGCGCGACGGCGGACGTTCTGCAGATCGGCGGCTACACGCAAAGCCTGATCCTGAGCGCCTGCCAGTTGCTCTTCGAGCACTTGTACACGAGCCGCCAGGTCTTCACCCGAAGCCTCGGGCGCCTGGTTGGCGTCTGGGTTTTGCGTATCCACTGTCTGTTCGTCAGCCATAGATTTCTCCTTTCAATATCGTCCGCGAGCTCGACTCGCGCTTCTGCCCAGCTATATGGGGCCGCAAAATCCGGCTTCAAGGGGGCACGATCATTAACCCTACAAAAAACAACTGCATTGTCATTCCCGTCCGCGATAAGGGTTTCGTCGGGCCAAGCCAATCGAGCTAACGAGAGGCATTGTCAGCCAGAAACAAAACACTGTATAAATAACCAGACCTAACACCTGGGAGCGGCCCATATGCTGGTGCACCTGTCCGTACACAACTACGCCATCGTTGAACATCTCGATCTCGAACTCGATCGCGGGATGAGCGTGATCACCGGGGAAACCGGCGCGGGCAAGTCGATCATGCTCGACGCGCTGGGCCTTACCCTGGGTGATCGCGCCGACAGTGGCGTGGTCCGCCCTGGCGCCGACAAGGCCGACATCCTGGCCACCTTTGATCTGGCCGACATTCCGGAAGCCAGCGCCTGGCTGGCCGAACGCGACCTGGAAAACGACGGCCCGTGCATCCTGCGCCGGGTGATCACATCCGAAGGACGCTCGCGTGGCTACATCAACGGCACGCCCTGCCCGCTTGGCGACCTCAAGGCACTGGGCGAGCTGCTGATCGACATTCACAGCCAGCACGAACACCAATCCCTGCTCAAGACCGATACCCACCGTCGCCTGCTCGATGAATATGCCGGCGCGACGGATCTTGCCCGCCAGGTTCAACTCGCCGCCCAACGCTGGCGCCAGACCCGCCAGGAACTGGAGCGACTCTCCAACTCCGGCGACGAGCAACGCGCCCGCCACCAGCTGCTCAGCTATCAACTCGAAGAACTGGAAAACCTCGGCCTTGGCGACAACGAGCTGGAGCAGTTGGAACAGGAACACAAGAACCTGACCAACGCCGAAACCCTGCTGGGAATCTGCCGGCAAGTCGTCGAGCAATGCAGTGAAAGTGATTCCGGGAATGTCCTCAACGCCCTCACCGCCAGCCTCAACCGCCTGTCGAGCGTGAACAGCTCGATCGGGGCTCTGGGCGAAGCCAGCAGCTTGTTGACCAGTGCACAGATCCAGGTTGAAGAGGCCGTAGGTGAACTGAACCGCTTCCTCGACAATTTCGACGCCGACCCGTCGCGCCTTCAATACCTTGAAGAACGCCTCGACGCGATCTACACCCTGGCACGCAAACACCGCATCCAGCCAACTGAAGTTGCCGAGATGCAGCAGAAACTGCTGGATGAAATCGAAACCCTGAACGCCAACGACGAATCCATCGAGCGACTGAGCGATGAGCTGTCGTCCTATGCTCGGCACTATCAGGAAAGGGCCCGGGAACTGAGCGATCTGAGGCACCAGGCGTCGAACAGCCTGGCCAGCGCCGTGGAGCAGGAAATCCAGCGACTGGGCATGCCTGGCGGGCGCTTTACCATTGAATTGCGCCCCAACAGCAGCGATGAGCTACTGCCCAATGGTCTGGAACAGGTAGAACTGCTGGTCAGCGCCAACCCTGGCCAGCCGTTGAAGGCCCTGGCGAAAGTGGCATCCGGCGGCGAACTGTCGCGGATCAGCCTGGCGATCCAGGTCATCACCGCACAGACTTCCCGCGTTCCGACCCTGGTATTCGACGAAGTCGACGTCGGCATTGGCGGCCCGACCGCAGAAATTGTCGGCCAGTTGCTGCGCAGGCTCGGCGAGCGCGGGCAGGTACTGACCGTGACCCACTTGCCGCAAGTGGCAGCGCAGGGTCATCAGCATCTATTTGTGCACAAGGTGCGCGGTGAGGATGCCACCCGCACAGCCGTTTCCAGATTGAGCAAAAACGACCGCGTCGAAGAAGTCGCACGAATGCTGGGCGGTATTGACCTCACCAAGGAGTCCCTGGCTCATGCCAGGAAAATGGTGGTTGCTGCAAAAGCTTGAGTAAAGGCAGAAAGCACGAAGGCGACCCTGGGGTCGCCTTCGCTCGTTTCGCGAACGGATGTTCGCGCGACATGCTTACTTTTTCTTGCGCACGTACAGCACCAGATTGTGATCAACCATCTCGAAGCCATACTTGTCGACGATTGCTTTCTGAAGCCGCTCGATTTCCTCGTCGAAGAATTCGATCACTTCGCTGGTTTCGACGTTGACCATATGGTCGTGATGCTTTCCGTCGTCCAGTTCGAAGACCGCATGGCCTCCGTCGAAGTTGTGCCGCACCACAAGGCCAGCTGCCTCGAACTGGGTCAGAACACGGTAAACCGTGGCCAGACCGACGTCCTCACCAGCCTCCATAAGGGCCTTGTAGACATCCTCGGCACTCATGTGGCGCTGCTCGGCGGAATCGAGCATTTGCAGAATTTTGACCCGTGGAAGGGTCACTTTGAGGCCGGCTTTGCGTAGTTCGCTATTTTCAACCATGGTCAGCTTTCTCGCGATGCTGCTTCGCAGCTTCTCTTAATGCGGGTATGATCGGCGTTTACGTTGTCCCAGCCAAGATAGTGGAAGTCGCCCACCGATGCAAAACACCAAGCTCTTGCTAACCAGTTTCACCTTTGTGGGACTGCTCGCACTCGCCGGTTGTTCATTCCCCGGGGTTTACAAAATCGACATCCAGCAGGGCAATGTCGTCACGCAGGACATGATAGACCAGTTACGCCCGGGAATGACCCGTAAGCAAGTACGGTTTATCATGGGCAACCCTCTGCTGACTGACACGTTCCATGCCGATCGCTGGGATTATCTGTACAGCCTGCAACCCGGTGGCGGTGAACGCCAGCAAGAACGCATCAGCGTTATCTTCAACCCAAATGATCAGCTTGTCAGCCTCTCCGGTGATTTCATGCCCGGCGTGAGCCGCGACGAAGCCATTCTCGGCAAGGACAGCGGCACGACAGTGGCTGCCCCGGCAGAAAACATCGAAAAACCAAAACCGGAAAAACCGGTCAAGCCAGGTTCGTTGCTGGACCAGATCCAGAAGGACGTCGACGGCGTAGAAACCGTTCCGGTCCCGACGCCGCGACCACTGGAAACCTCGCCGCAATAATTTGCGACGCATTAAAAAAGCCCGGCATGCCCGGGCTTTTTATTGCCTGGCGTTCGGCGACTTACAGATTCCGGGCCTTCGCCTCGGCAGCCTTGGCCGCACGCAGCCGGCGAACCTCTTTCGGATCAGCCAGCAACGGCCGATAAATCTCGATGCGGTCCCCCGACTGAACCAAACGGCTGTCGGGATCGGCAACGACCTTACCGAAGATCCCCACAGGACATTCAGCCAGATTCAGCTCAGGAAATGCCTGACCTATACCGGATTTCAGCAAGGCCGCACGAACAGTCGTTCCTGCTGGCACTTTCAGCGGCACAAGCACCTGGCGATCAACGGCGGCATACACCACCTCAACCCCGATATCCGCCTCAACCATGCATTTGCTTGGCCCGCTGGCAGAATGCATCCACCAGCGTATTGGCCGCCTGATTGAACAATGGTCCCAGGGTCGCGCGAACAATCGGCCCCGCGTAATCGAATGAAAGGTCCAGGCTGATCTTGCAAGCCTTATCGGTCAACGCCTTGAACACCCAGATGCCGTGCAACTGAGTGAACGGGCCTTCCTCAAGGTTCATTTCGATCGACTGGCCAGGAACCAGGGTATTGCGCGTCACGAAATGCTGGCTGAGGCCACCCTTGGCCACGCCAACGCTGGCGCGCATATGCTCAGCAGAGCTTTCGAGCACCTCAGCCGATGAGCACCACGGCAGAAACTCCGGATAGCGAGCCACGTCGTTGACCAGGTCATACAGCGCTTGGGCCGGGTACGGCAGCAAGGCCGAACGTGAAATGTGTGTCGTCATGTCAGCGTTATTTCCACAGCTGGGCGGCAAACACTACGAGGATGCCGATGGGCGCCACATAGCGCATCAAGAACAAGGACAGACCAAACAGCGCAGGATTGCGCATCGACAACTCGTCGCGCACCGCTTCACGCCCCATGATCCAGCCCGCAAACACCACGAAACACAAACCGCCAAGCGGCAACATGAGTCGCGAGGTAAAGAAATCAATCACGCCAAAGAAGTCGAGACCACCGGTTGCGCCCCATTGGTAGAGGTGGAACATACCGCCTTCGCTCACGAAGAACTTGGCCTCCTTCCAGATATTGAAGGAAAACACCGTGCCCAGGCCGACAAACCAGCAGCTGAAAGCCAGCCAGAAGGTGACCCATGCTCGCCTGACTTTAGTGCGTTCGACCAGGTAGGCCACCATCGGCTCAAGCAGGGAAATTGCCGAACTCCAGGCAGCGACCGCCACCAGCACGAAGAACACCACCCCCATCAATTGCCCGAACGCCACGTTACCGAAGGCAAACGGCAGGCTGACGAACATCAGCCCCGGCCCTTCGCTCGGATTCAGGCCCGCCGCAAAAACAATCGGAAACAATGCCAGGCCGGCCACCAGGGACACGAAGGTGTCGAGCAGCGCCACGCCAAGGACAGTCCCCGATATCGACGAATCCTTTGGCATGTAGGCGCCGTAGATCATGATCGAGCCGACGCCCACGCTCAGGGAAAAGAATGCATGCCCCATCGCGGGCAACAAACCGTCCAGTACCTTTTCCGGATGAAAGTCGAACATGAAATGCACGCCGTCCATGAAATGGCCGGTGGTCATGCTGTAACCCAGCAGCACGAGGATCATCACGAACAACAACGGCATCATGATGCGCAAGCTGCGCTCAAGCCCGGCAACCACGCCCTTGGCGATCACCACCGCTGACAACAGCATGAAAATCGTGTGCCAAAGTGTCAGGCGCCAGGGATCGGCGATCACATTGCCGAAGTAAGCCCCCACCTGGTCCGGCGTCACGCCCTGGAAGTCGCCACGCCCCATGTCGATGATGTAATCCAGCGACCAGCCGCCAACCACACTATAGAAAGACAGGATCAGCAACGCCGTGATCATTCCGGCAAATGCGCCCCATGACCATTTGGCCGAGTGCCCCGCCTCAATCGCCAGCACCTTCAAGGCATTGGCCGGGCTGTGCCGGGCACGCCGACCGATCAGGGTTTCCGCCAGCATGACCGGCACGCCAATCAGCGCGATGCAAACCAGGAACATCAGCACGAAGGCGCCGCCACCATAGACGCCGACCATGTACGGGAATTTCCAGATACTACCCAACCCCACAGCCGAACCGGTCGCGGCGAGTATGAAGACCCAGCGGCTAGCCCAACTGCCGTGGACTGAAACCTTGTCTGTCGACATCGCTATCACGCCCAAGCGTTCAAAAAAGAGGCCGCATTGTCCGGGATTCAATCAACCTGCTCAAGCACGTAGCAACACCGTAGCCGACTCGCGTGCAACTCCCTATAATGCCGCCCCTATGGCTAAACAGAAGAAACACCCAACAGGGACCATCGCGCAAAATAAAAAGGCGCGACACGATTACTTCATCGAGCATCGGTTCGAGGCTGGTCTGGTCCTGGCCGGCTGGGAAGTAAAAAGTCTGCGGGCAAGCAAGTTGCAGCTGGTCGACAGCTACGTACTGCTCAAGGATGGCGAGGCCTGGCTGCTCGGTAGTCACATCACGCCCCTGACGACCGCCAGCACCCACGTCATCGCTGATCCGGTTCGCACCCGTAAATTGCTGCTCAATCGACGCGAGCTGGAAAAACTCTCCGCTGCCGTGCAGCAAAAGGGTTACGCCTGCGTGTGCCTGTCCTGGTACTGGAGCAAGCACATGGTCAAGTGCGAGATCGCTCTGGGCAAGGGCAAGAAGGAATACGACAAGCGTGATACCGAGCGCGAACGCGACGCCGGTCGTGAATTGCAGCGCGCGGTGCGCAACAAGGGCAAGGAAGAGTAATTTTCCTTGCCGGTCTGATCACTGCTTTGTGGCGAGGGAGCTTGCCGCTCGGCTGCGCAGCAGTCGCCAATGACCTTCGTGACTACGGCGCTTAAAGCCAGGGTCGCTTCGCGCCCCAGCGGGAGCAAGCTCCCTCGCCACATTGAATCCCACTACAGTTACATCCCCTTGCGCCGTTCCGCCCGGGCCATGCGCTGTACCTCCTGACGCACTTCTTCCAGCACTTCCTGCACATACAAAATGTGTCGACTGGAAACTTCCCGCGCCTGCTCCGCCCGCCCTTCGATAATCGCCTGATAGAGCTCCCGGTGCTGCGTGATCAACATGTCGCGGGTTTCGGTACGTTGCTTGTACATGCCACCGATGTTGGTCACCACGTTGCGCTTGAGCAGGTCGAACAGCCCGCGAATAGTGTGCAGCAACACGGCATTGTGGCTGGCCTCGGCAATCGCCAGGTGAAACTTTGCGTCCGCAGCCCCCTCTTCGGCACGACTCACCTCTTCGTGACGCGAATAGCAGTCCTGTAATTCGTTGAATGCCGCGGTCAGTCGCTCGCGATCCACATCAGTGGCACGCAACGCCGCGTAGTAGGCGCAGGACGCTTCCAGCGTATGGCGAAACTCCAGCAGATCGCGTTGCGCCTCGGGGTTGCTTTCCAGCAGATGCAACAAGGGATCACTGAAGGTGCTCCCCAGTGATTCCACCACATAGTTGCCGCCGCCCTGGCGACTGACCAGCAATCCCTTGGCGGTCAGTTTCTGAATGGCTTCGCGCAACGAAGGGCGTGACACGCCAAATTGTTCGGCCAACGCACGCTCGGCCGGCAAGCGCTCACCCGCCTTCAACGTGCCCTCGAGGATCATGCCCTCAAGCTGCTCGACAATATCGTCAGACAAACGGCGCTGACGAATCTGATCAAACCCCATAACTCGATTTCTCCACGATCCGACGGTTCGCCGGGGCTCTATTCTGGCCTATCGGCGCCGCGCCAGCACCTGCCACAGCGCATTTGGTCATACCAGGCAGACGGCCTGTGCACTTTGCATTCGACAAAAGTTTTAGGGCGGCAAATTGACACACCGCCTACAAGGCTTTTACCCTAGCCAACAGCGATTGTAAATTGGTCTTACCAATTATCCAAGAACGCTGATCAGTGCCTGACCAACAACAATTAGGGGCCACCCCATATGCAAACCTGGCAACAGCTCTATACCCCGCTCGGCAGCCTCGGCCTGTCCGCACTCGCCGCCGTTATCCCCATCGTATTTTTCTTCCTGGCTTTGGCCGTGTTCCGCCTCAAAGGGCATGTCGCCGGCAGCATCACCCTGGCCTTATCGATACTGGTGGCGATCTTCGCGTTCCACATGCCGGTCGATATGGCGTTCGCCGCCGCCGGGTATGGCTTCGCCTATGGCCTGTGGCCGATTGCCTGGATCATTGTGGCAGCGGTGTTCCTCTACAAACTGACGGTCAAGAGTGGCCAGTTCGAAGTCATCCGCAGTTCGGTCCTGTCGATCACTGATGACCAGCGCCTGCAGGTCCTGCTGATCGGTTTCTGTTTCGGCGCCTTCCTCGAAGGTGCAGCCGGTTTCGGCGCACCAGTGGCGATTACCGCTGCCCTGCTGGTAGGCCTTGGCTTCAATCCGCTGTACGCCGCCGGCTTGTGCCTGATCGCCAACACCGCGCCGGTAGCCTTCGGCGCCCTGGGTATTCCGATCATTGTTGCCGGGCAAGTGACCGGCATCGACGCGTTCAAGATCGGCGCCATGACCGGTCGCCAACTGCCGCTGCTGTCGCTGTTCGTGCCGTTCTGGCTGGTGTTCATGATGGACGGCCTGCGCGGCGTGCGGGAAACCTGGCCGGCGGCATTGGTGGCCGGCTTGAGCTTTGCCGTGACCCAGTACTTCACCTCGAACTTCATCGGCCCGGAACTGCCGGACATCACCTCGGCCCTGGCCAGCCTGATTGCCCTGACCCTGTTCCTGAAAGTCTGGCAACCGAAACGCGCCGCCGGCCAACACATCGTGGGGGCTGTATCGGCCTCAGTAGTAAGCGCCAGCGTCGGTGGTTTCGGCCAGAAACGCACCACCGTGGCATCGCCCTACAGCCTCGGGGAAATTTTCAAGGCCTGGTCGCCGTTCCTGATTCTCACCGTACTGGTCACCCTCTGGACCCTGAAGCCGTTCAAGGCCATGTTTGCCGCCGGCGGTTCGATGTACAGCTTCGTGTTCAACTTTGCCATTCCACATCTGGATCAACTGGTCATCAAGACCGCGCCGATCGTGGCTACGCCAACCGCCATTCCGGCCGTGTTCAAACTGGACCCGATTTCCGCCACCGGCACGGCGATTTTCTTTTCGGCGCTGATCTCGATGCTGGTGCTGAAGGTCAACTTCAAAACTGGTCTGACCACTTTGAAAGAGACCTTCTACGAACTGCGCTGGCCGATCCTGTCCATCGGCATGGTGCTGGCGTTTGCCTTCGTCACCAACTACTCGGGCATGTCCTCGACCATGGCCCTGGTACTGGCAGCGACGGGCGCGGCATTCCCGTTCTTCTCGCCGTTCCTCGGTTGGCTGGGCGTGTTCCTCACCGGTTCCGATACGTCGTCCAACGCCCTGTTCAGTTCGCTGCAAGCGACCACCGCACACCAGATCGGTGTCAACGACACCTTGCTGGTGGCGGCGAACACCAGCGGCGGCGTGACCGGCAAGATGATCTCGCCACAGTCGATCGCCGTGGCCTGCGCCGCAACCGGTCTGGTAGGCAAAGAATCGGATCTGTTCCGCTTCACCCTCAAGCACAGCCTATTCTTTGCAACGATTGTCGGCTTGATCACCCTGGCCCAGGCCTACTGGTTCACCGGCATGCTGGTGCACTAAGACGACAAGCGACATGGAAATAACCGACGCCGGTTCGTGATTCCGGCGTCAGCAATTCACAACCCGGTCTGTAAGGCTGCTGAAAGCAACTCGCTCTATATTCAGCAGCCTCAGCGGACGGACAACCGGCCGAGAGACACGCCTGATGAGCGAGCTTTTTTACAACGCTGTGCCGAATGCGACCCGTGTCGCCCCGCCACTGCCCGAGCCTCGGCAATACCCCAGCGAGAAACCGTCACGGGTTTACCTGTTCGGGACCTGCGTGGTCGATCTGTTCTACCCCGAGGCCGGGATGGATGCGATCCACCTGCTGGAGCGCGAAGGCATTCGTGTCGAGTACCCGCAAGGGCAAAGCTGCTGCGGCCAACCGGCCTACACCTCGGGTTACACCGAGCAGGCACGGACCGTGGCGCGCTCGCAACTGGCGCTGTTCGCTGGCGACTATCCGGTGGTGGTGCCGTCGGGTTCCTGCGCGGGCATGCTCCGCGAACATTACGCCGACTTGTTCAAGGACGAGCCGCAGACGTTGAAACAGGTTCAGGCGCTGGCTGCCAGAACCTTTGAGCTGGCCGAGTTCCTGTTGTTTGTCTGCAAGGTGCAGCTCAAGGACAGCGGTGAACCGGTAAAAGTGGCGCTGCACACCTCGTGCTCGGCACGCCGTGAAATGAACACCCACCTGCACGGCCGCGAATTGTTGTCGCAGTTGAGCAATGTGGAGCGGGTCAATCACGATCACGAAAGTGAGTGTTGTGGCTTCGGCGGGACATTCAGCGTCCGTATGCCAGACATTTCCGGCGCGATGGTGGCTGACAAGACCCGGGCGTTGAAGGAGTCCGGCGCGCACAAGGTGTTGAGTGCCGATTGCGGTTGTTTGATGAACATCAACGGCTCGCTGGAAAAACAGCAGGAAGCGTTGCGCGGCCAGCACCTGGCCAGTTTCCTCTGGCAGCGTACCGGAGGTGCCCGATGAGCACTTCCACGATTATTCCTACGGTCGCCGTAGAAGAAGATTTCCGTACCCGCGCCCACAAGGCGTTGGGTGACGCGCAATTGCGAGGCAACTTTCGCAAGGCGATGGATTCACTGATGAGCAAACGGGCAGCGGCTTTCAGCGATGCCCATGAAAGAGAACATTTGCGCGCACTGGGCAACGCGATCCGCGCCCGTGCACTCTCCAAGTTGCCTGACTTGCTCGAGCAACTGGAACAGAACCTGACCCGCAACGGTGTGACAGTGCACTGGGCGGAAACGGTGGACGAAGCCAATGGCATCGTCCTCTCGATCATCCGCGCTCACGAGGGGCGGCAAGTGATCAAGGGCAAATCGATGGTCAGCGAAGAAATGGAGATGAACCATTTCCTTGCTGATCGTGGCATTGAATGCCTGGAATCGGACATGGGCGAGTACATCGTCCAGCTCGACCACGAGAAGCCTTCACACATAATCATGCCGGCGATCCACAAGAACGCCGGTCAGGTCGCGTCCTTGTTCCACGACAAACTTGGGGTGGAATACACCAAGGACGTTGACCAACTCATTCAGATCGGTCGCAAGGTCTTGCGGCAGAAATTCTTCGAAGCGGACATCGGCGTCTCCGGTGTCAACTTCGCCGTGGCCGAAACCGGCACCCTGCTGCTGGTGGAAAACGAAGGCAACGGCCGCATGACTACCACTGTGCCGCCGGTACACATCGCTGTCACCGGTATCGAAAAAGTCGTGGAAAACCTGCGCGATGTGGTGCCGCTGCTGTCGCTGCTGACCCGCTCGGCCCTGGGCATCCCGATCACCACTTACGTCAACATGATCTCCGGCCCGCGCAAAGCCCATGAGCTCGACGGTCCGCAGGAAGTGCATCTCGTACTGCTCGACAATGGTCGCAGCCAGGCCTTTGCCGACAGCGAATTGCGCCAGACCCTGAACTGCATCCGCTGTGGCGCCTGTATGAATCATTGCCCGGTGTATACCCGAATCGGCGGCCATGCCTATGGAGAGGTTTACCCCGGCCCTATCGGAAAAATCGTCACCCCGCACATGGTCGGCCTGGCGAAAGTCCCGGATCACCCGAGCGCTTCTTCGCTGTGCGGTGCCTGCGGCGAAGTCTGCCCGGTAAAAATCCCGATCCCTTCGCTGCTGCGACGCCTGCGGGAAGAAAACGTCAAGGCCCCGGACAGCCCCCATCAAGTGATGCGAGGTCAAGGCAGCAAGTACTCGCGCAAGGAGCGGTTCCTCTGGAACGCCTGGGCGAAGCTCAACAGTTCGCCGACGCTGTATCGCCTGTTCGGGTTCTTCGCCACTCGCTTGCGCGCCCTCACGCCGAGCAATGTCGGCCCGTGGACGCAAAACCACAGCGCACCAAAACCCGCCGCCCGCTCACTGCATGACATGGCCCGCGAGCACCTGGCCAAACAGGGAGACCGCTGATGAGCGCCAAGCAAAATATCCTCGCCAAACTGCGTAAAAGTCTGACAGACACCACGCCGGTGGCTGACAACTTTGATGTCGATCTGGTGACTCAGCCTTACACCTACGCGCCTGAGCAACGCATTGCGCAATTGCGCAAACTGATGGAAGCGGTGCACACGGAAATCCATCTGACGTCCGGCGAGAAGTGGCCAACGCTACTCGCGCAATTGCTGCGGGACCGCCAGTTGCCGAGCCTGCTGATCGCACCGACCACGCCCCACGGTCAACGGATCACACAGCACTGGGCGAAAAATCCGGGCCTGCCAACGCTCAAGGCCTACGACCGCCCGGTTGAGGAATGGAAGGCCGAGCTGTTCAACGACACTCCGGCGAGCCTGACCGGCACCCTCGGCGCCATCGCGGCAACCGGCAGCCTGATTCTCTGGCCGACCCGGGAAGAACCGCGCTTGATGAGCCTCGCGCCACCGGTGCATTTCGCCCTGCTCAAGGCCAGCGAAATCCGCGACAACTTCTATCAGGTGCAGCAGGAGTTCGAATGGGCACAGGGCATGCCGACCAATGCGCTGCTGGTGTCCGGCCCGTCGAAAACCGCCGACATCGAGCAAGTGCTGGCGTACGGCGCCCACGGTCCGAAAGACCTGGTGGTGTTGATCCTGGAGGACCAATGAGTCTACCGGCCGCTTTCCTGCGTGATGTACAGCAACTGATTCCTCAAGAGCGACGTTTCGACGACCCGCTGTCGACCTTGGCCTTCGGCACCGATGCCAGTTTCTATCGTTTGATTCCGCAGCTGGTGATCCGCGTCGAGTCCGAAGACGAAGTGGTGGCGCTGCTGCAACTGGCTCAACGCGACCGGGTGCCGGTGACCTTCCGCGCCGCCGGTACCAGCTTGTCCGGTCAGGCGATCAGCGATTCGGTGCTGATCATGCTGGGGGATAACTGGAACAGTCGCGAGATCCGCGGCCAAGGCGCGCAAATTCGCCTGCAACCCGGCGTGATCGGTGCCCAGGCCAACGCCTGGCTGGCGCCATTCGGACGCAAGATCGGCCCGGACCCGGCCTCGATCAATGCCTGCAAAATCGGCGGCATCGTCGCCAACAATGCCAGCGGCATGTGCTGCGGCACGGCGCAAAACACCTATCACACCCTGGCCGGCATTCGTCTGGTGCTGGCCGATGGCAGCCGTCTCGATACTGAAGATGCCGCCAGCGTCGCGGCGTTTCGTCAAAGCCATGCCGCCCTGCTGGAGCGCCTGGCGACGCTGGGGCGCGAGACCCGCGCCAACGCTGGGTTGGCTGCGAGAATCCGCCATAAATACCGTCTGAAAAATACCACCGGCCTGTCGCTCAATGCCCTGGTGGATTTCGACGAGCCTGTGGATATCTTGAGCCACTTGCTGGTGGGCTCCGAGGGCACGCTCGGGTTCATCAGTGCGGTGACCTACGACACGGTGATCGACCACCCGAACAAGGCCTCGGCCCTGATTGTGTTCCCCGATGTCGAGACCTGCTGCAACGCAGTCACCGTATTGAAAAGCCAACCGGTATCGGCCGTGGAACTGCTGGACCGACGCAGCCTGCGTTCAGTGCAGGACAAACCCGGCATGCCGCCTTTCGTACAGCATCTGTCGAACAATGCCTGCGCCTTGCTGATCGAGTCCCGCGCCGCTTCGACCACCTTGCTGCACGAACAACTGGCGCAGATCATGGCGTCGCTGCAGGCGTTCCCGGTGGAAAAGCAGGTCGACTTCACTGAAGACCCGCAGGAAAACGCCCGCCTCTGGGCCATCCGCAAAGACACCTTCCCTGCCGTCGGCGCCGTGCGCAAGACCGGCACCACGGTGATCATCGAAGACGTCACCTTCCCGGTCGAACAACTGGCCATCGGCGTAAACCGCCTGATCGAGCTGTTCGACAAACATCACTACGACGAAGCGATCCTTTTCGGACACGCACTGGAAGGCAATCTGCACTTCGTCTTCACCCAAGGCTTCAACAACGCACAAGAAGTCGCACGCTATCAGGCGTTCATGGACGACGTGGCACAACTGGTGGCAGTGGAGTTCGGCGGCTCGCTGAAAGCCGAACACGGCACCGGGCGCAACATGGCGCCGTTCGTCGAGCTGGAATGGGGCAGCGATGCCTACCAGTTGATGTGGCAACTCAAGCGTCTGCTCGACCCCAACGGCATTCTCAATCCGGACGTGGTGCTCAGCGAAGACCCACAGATCCACCTCAAGCACCTCAAGCCATTGCCGGCCGCCGACGAGATTGTGGACAAGTGCATCGAATGCGGCTTCTGCGAACCGGTCTGCCCGTCGAAAGGCCTGACCTTGAGCCCGCGCCAACGCATCGTGATCTGGCGTGACATTCAGGCGAGAAAACGCGCCGGCATCGATACCGCCGAACTCGAAGCTGCGTACGAATACCAGGGCATCGACACCTGCGCCGCCACCGGCCTCTGCGCGCAACGCTGCCCGGTCGGCATCAATACCGGCGAACTGGTGAAAAAGCTGCGCAGCCGTAAGGCAACGCATACGAAAACCGCCAACTGGCTTGAAGGGCATTTCGCCACGGCACTGCAAGGGGCGCGTTTCACCCTGCACGTCGCCAATGGTGCGCGCCTGTTGCTGGGAGCGCCGCGACTGGCAAAGCTTTCCGCAACCCTGAGCAAACTGTCCAAAGGGCAAATCCCGCAGTGGACCAATGCCATGCCCCAGCCTGAACGGCCGATTCGCTTCAGCCCGGCGGTCACCGATGAGCGTCCGCGGGTGGTGTACCTGGCCGCGTGCGTATCAAGGGCTATGGGGCCGGCGGCGGGCGACAAGGAACAAATGTCGCTGTACGACAAGACCCGCGGCCTGCTGGAAAAGGCCGGTTATCAAGTGGTTTTCCCGGACAACCTGGACAGCCTGTGCTGCGGCCAGCCGTTCGCGTCCAAAGGCTACGCCGAGCAAGCCGAACACAAACGCCAGGAACTGATTGGCGCTTTGCTTCACGCCAGCCGCGGCGGGCTCGACCCGATCTACTGCGACACCAGCCCGTGCACCCTGCGCCTGGTTCAGGACCTGGGCGAAGCCCGCCTGGACTTGTACGACCCGGTGCGCTTCATCCGCACGCACCTGATGGATCGCCTGGAGTTCACGCCTCAGGAGGCACCGATCGCTGTGCACGTGACCTGCAGCACCCAACACCTGGGGGAAAGCCAGGCGCTGATCGACCTGGCGCGCAAGTGCAGCAAAAACGTGGTCATTCCCGAAGGTATTCACTGCTGTGGCTTCGCTGGCGACAAGGGCTTCACCACGCCGCAGTTGAACGCCCATGCGCTGCGCACGCTCAAGGACGCGGGACAGCAATGCAGCGAGGGGATTTCCACCAGTCGCACTTGCGAGATTGGCCTGACGCAACATGGCGGCATTGATTACCACGGTCTAGTCTATCTGGTGGACCGCGTTACCCTGGCTAGGGCGACCTGAGCAGAACCTCACAGAAGGCGCATTCATGCGCCTTTTTTAGTGCTTGCTGCCAGAACCGACAGCATTACAGCAAAAAAATAGGACCCTGACGTGCCGCCGCAGTCCACAGATCAAGTCCTGCAAACGTGGGACCTTTCCTACACTCGGCAGCCCGTCCTGATGGTCAGCGATGCCTGGCCACTCAGTTCAAGGAGATACTCATGAAACGTTCTGTACTGTTTGGTCTGTTCGTTACTGCCTCAATGCTGGCCTCCCCCTCGTTTGCCGCCGAAAAAGATCAATGCGCGGTCAATCTGCAAACCATCGAAAACGCAAAGGCACAGATTCCTCCCGAAATGGCTGAGCAAGTAGCGGACTCTGTCGAGAAAGCCAAAGCCGACCATGCAAAAGGCACCAAACAAGGTACTGATGATTGCGTCGCCGAGACCAACCAAACCATCCAGGACCTCAAGAACGCGAGCAAAGGCGGGAAGTAACGCTCAGCTCGGGGCCAGCCTTCGGGCTGGCCTTCCGGGCCTTGTTGGCGTACATCAACAACGGAGTACTGGCAGCCGGGAGTTCAAAGCCCGGTTGCGTCCGATACGAAGCAAACCAAAACCCGCCAGTTGCGGGTTTTGTGCATCTGGAGTCCGGAAATATGTGACCGTGCGCATCCCTGGAAAAAGCTCGACACGTTTTCTGAAAAAACCGAATTCTTGCGTTGCTTCGTAGTCTTTTAGGTAGACCCCATCAATCGTGGCTGTTTTTCGGGCTCGGCCTGACCGCCCGCTCACACGTCAGCACCGAGACCATCCCTTCCAGGAGATATCCATGAAACGTACCGCACTCGCTTGTCTGTTCATTTCCGCTGCAATGTTGGCCTCTCCCGTATTTGCTGCGGACAACAACCTTTGCAGGAGCAAGCTGCAAGAGCTCAAAGGCAAAGTGAATGCGCTGCCGGCGACCTCCGCAAACACCACAATGGAGATCAAAAGACTGATGTCCAGCGCCGAAGCCTCACAAGCCTCCGGAGACGACAAAAAATGTGTCACCGAGGCCACCCAGGCATTGGCACTCGCAGACAAACAGAGCAACGAGCCCAACCCATAATTTGTGGTGGTCAACCTTCGGGTTGGCCTTCCGGGTCGCATTGACGTACACTGTGCGTGCCTGCTGCTCACTTGATTCAAAGAGCATCAGGCTCGGGGCCGTTTTGGATTCGACGCCGGTTGCGAAACTTTAGGTGCATGCCGAGTTGGTAACAGAACTCGTAAATCCACTGTTGCAACTTCCTATAGTTGCCAATGACGAAACCTACGGGGAATACGCTCTCGCTGCGTAAGCAGCCTTAGCCCTTCCCTCCTGGTACCTTCGGGTCCAGCAATCATCAGGGGATGTCTGTAAACCCAAAGTGATTGTCATATAGAACAGAATCGCCGTGCAGTACGTTGTGGACGAAGCGGCTAAAACTTACACAACTCGCCCAAAGCACCCTGCCCGTCGGGTCGCTGAGGGTTAACTTAATAGACACGGCTACGCATGTAGTACCGACAGCGGAGTACTGGCGGACGGGGGTTCAAATCCCCCCGGCTCCACCAAATGATCAATCAAAGACGTCCACGGACGTCTTTTTTTGTGCCTGCGATCCAGTAAATACGCGGCCTCCAGCGCTTTTGCGATCTTCTGAGATTTTTTGAGTTCCAGCTCTTCGGGTATTCCAAACGGTATTCCAGTCCATCCGGTGCTAATCTTTGGAATACCGAATCAGCGCCTGAGGACAATCTCATGCCTGCTCAAAACCTCCGCCTCTCCGATCGACAGCTCAAGGGAGTCAAACCCGCGTCCAAGGATTACGTCCTCACTGACGGTGACGGTTTGCAGCTCCGCGTACGCAGCAATGGCTCTCTGCTGTGGAATTTCAATTACCGTGAACCGGTGACCAAGAACCGCATCAACATGGGCTTGGGCACCTACCCCGAACTGTCACTGGCGAACGCCCGAAAGATGGCGGTCGAAGCACGCGAGCTGCTCGCCCAAGGCATCGATCCGAAGGTGCAGCGCGATGCGCTGAGTGAGGCCAAGCGCGCAGAAACGGAACACACCTTCGAGAACGTGGCCACCGCCTGGTTCGAGCTTAAGAAAGACTCGGTCACCCCGGCCTACGCCGAGGACATCTGGCGGTCGCTCACGCTGCATGTGCTCCCGGACTTGAAGACGACACCACTCGTGAAAATCACCGCGCCGATGGTGATCGGATTGCTTCGTCCAATCGAAGCGAAAGGTAGCCTGGAGACGGTCAAGCGACTTAGCCAGCGGCTGAACGAGATCATGACCTACGGCGTCAACTCCGGCCTGATCTTCGCCAACCCTCTCAGCGGCATCAGGGCAGTCTTCAAGAAGCCCAAGAAAGAAAACATGGCCGCGCTTCCGCCCGAAGAGCTACCCGAGCTCATGCTGGAGATCGCGAACGCCAGTATCAAACGCACGACCCGTTGCCTGATCGAATGGCAGTTGCACACCATGACTCGTCCTGCAGAGGCGGCGACTACTCGCTGGGCAGACATCGACTTTGAAAGGCGTGTCTGGACTATCCCACCGGAGCGGATGAAAAAGCGCCGCCCTCACAGCATCCCGTTGAGTGATCACGCTGTAGCACTGTTGGAGTCACTGAAGACCCACAGCGGCCATCGCGAATACGTCTTCCCGGCAGACAGAAATCCACGTACCCACGCCAATAGCCAAACCGCCAACATGGCGTTGAAACGCATGGGGTTCCAGGATCGGTTGGTCAGCCACGGCATGCGCTCGATGGCCAGCACCATCTTAAATGAGCATGGCTGGGACCCGGAGCTGATTGAGGTTGCACTGGCGCATGTCGACAAGGATGAGGTGCGGAGCGCCTACAACCGAGCCGACTACATTGAGCGCCGACGCCCGATGATGGCCTGGTGGAGCGAGTACATCCAAAAGGCCGCCACCGGCAGCCTGCTTGCCTCAGCATACGGCCAAGTCAGAGACAAGAACGTGGTACCGATCCGCTAGCGCTGTACAGGCGCAATAACGGCAGCAACAACAACTGAACGTTCAAGATTCGCGGCAAGCAGCCTCGCTTACCCGCTTGTCAGCGCGGGTCCATCCAAACAGGGCTGCAAAGCCGCCCTGTTTGGATGGACCTTACTTTGAAAAGCTAAAAGCCACGACGTTGTCCGGGGTTTACCACGGAATTCCACCGGTGGATAACCGCATGTCACGTCCTCAATAGCGCTGGATCTCGACCCTTGACCGGGTTTATCCACAAGCGTAGAACTGGCCGTGCAAGCGCTGTCGATGACAGCACCCCAGGTGGCCCGAACCTTCAAGGTCACGCCGCTCCCGCGGTGGTTCTCCCCAAGGGCGATTTGCATCCGGCAGCTCGCCCGGTCACCTCCCCGGTGATGGATGCTCTCTAATCTCATGGCCCTCGTGCGCCAGCTACACCGTACTGTGCTGCCCTGCAGCAACCTATCCGCTTGGCCGAATTTTGCGCCAACCTGTGCCCGTCTCTTTCTTCTGGAAAGAGACGGGCACTTCTACCACTGCTGTAGCCCTCATCGCACATGGCTTTGCGGCAGTTCCCCTCGTGACAATCGGCGTGACAAATGCCGATGTCACCAGCAACAGCGCTGTAGATGATGGTGCCGCAGACCACGGAATGGACTGCACCTGACTGACAGTCAGGCATGCCCCAGTCATCGCATCGCTGTGTTCACCCGGCTCAGGATCTCGCGGCACTGGTCTCGTCAGCCAATGCAGCCTCCACCCGCCCACCGGTAACGGTGCTCAGGAGGCCAGATCATGAGATGCCCTTGCTCCCGGTCGTAAGGAGCCGCCAGTCCCGCGTCAGTGGACACCCTCACAGGTCGCAGGGGCCTTGATCCCTGATAACACTCAGCATTCTTGGCGGGATGACGTGGGGCGAGGACTGGAGAGCAGAAGATGAGGTGACCAATATGGCATTGGTGGGTAGACGCGAAGGTCGTAATTTTGGGTACGGCAGGCAACTGAGCTACGCAGGGCCGCAGGCGCTGAAGGACATGTTCGGCGGCGGCCATTACAGCACGGTCAAAGCGCACTGTGATCGTTGGCATGTTGCCGCTGACCGAAAACTGACCCAGTAGAGGCTGTTCTGCCGACTGAAAACTGACCCAGGTGTTCAACTGCTTCTGCTCACTTTTCGAGCAGGAGAACACAGGGTGATCAGCATGGAAATGTTGGGAAAAATCCGGCGGATGTACTTCCGCGACAAGCTCTCGCTGCATCAGATAGCCAAGCGTACCGGGCTGTCGAGAAACACCATCCGAAAATGGGTCAGAGCACCCGAAGCCACTCAACCGGCGTACCAGCGGTGCGCAATCTTCAACAAACTCAGCCCATTCCACGACACGCTAGAACAGGCGCTGAAAGCCGATTCGTTCCGGGCAAAGCACAACCGCAGAAGCGCCAAAGCACTTTTCGAACAGATCAAGGCCGAGGGTTATGACGGCGGCTACAGCCAGCTCACGGCGTTCGTGCGCTCTTGGCGAGGCGAGCAAGGCAAGTCTTTACGCGCTTTTGTACCGCTGACTTTTGCCTTGGGTGAGGCTTTTCAATTTGACTGGAGCGAAGAAGGTCTGCTGATCGGCGGCCTGTTTCGACGCATCCAGGTCTCTCACATGAAGCTCTGCGCCAGTCGCGCATTCTGGTTGGTTGCCTATCCCAGCCAAGGGCACGAGATGCTGTTTGATGCCCATACCCGTTCGTTTGGAGCGTTGGGTGGCGTGCCACGTCGCGGCATCTACGACAACATGAAAACGGCTGTCGACAAGGTCAACAAAGGCAAAGGCCGTACGGTCAATGCCAGGTTTTCCGTAATGTGCGCGCACTACCTGTTCGATCCGGACTTCTGCAACGTCGCCTCGGGTTGGGAAAAAGGCATCGTCGAAAAGAACGTCCAAGACAGCCGACGGCGCATCTGGATCGACGCTCAAGATTGCATGTTTCACACCTTCGAAGAGCTGAATATCTGGCTCGGTCAACGCTGCCGGTCGCTCTGGAGCGAGCTGGTGCATCCGCAGTACAGCGGGCTGACGGTGGCCGAGGTCTTGGAGCTGGAGCGGGTTGAAATGATGCCGATGCCGACAGCGTTTGATGGCTACGTCGAACGTACCGTGCGGGTCTCCAGCACCTGCCTGATCAGCGTGGCGCGAAATCGCTATTCAGTGCCATGTGAGCGAGTCGGCCAGTGGGTCAGCAGCCGTCTGTATCCTTCGCGAATCGTGGTCATCGCCGATGAAACGGTGATCGCTAGTCACGAGCGCCTCTTTGATCGAGATCAGGTCAGTTTTGACTGGCAGCATTACATCCCGCTTATCGAACGCAAGCCTGGTGCACTGCGTAATGGCGCGCCATTTGCCGATCTACCGAAGCCGTTACTGCTTCTCAAACGGGCACTGAGGCGTCACGCCAACGGTGATCGAATCATGATGCAGGTACTGGCTGCTGTGCCTATCGCCGGTCTAGAACCGGTGCTGGTGGCGGTGGAGCTGGTACTTGAGTCGGGCAGTCTGAGCGCCGATCACATCCTCAATGTCCTCGCCCGGCTGACCTCCACTGCACCACCTCCCTGCGTAGAAACCAGCCTGCAACTCAAGGTGGCACCTGTTGCCAATACGGCTCGCTACGACCGGCTCCGTACGACCGATGAGGAGAACCGCAATGCGTGACTTAATGACAGAACTCAAAGAGCTGCGCTTGCACGGTATGGCCAGTGCTTGGGAAGAACTGGTCTCTCAAGGAACAGCCTCAACGGCTTCATCGAAATGGCTGCTGGAGCATCTGCTTCAACAGGAACAGGCGGATCGCGCGGTGCGCTCGGTGAACCACCAGATGAACATGGCAAAACTCCCCATGCACCGTGATTTGGCGGGCTTTGACTTCAGCGTTTCCAGCGCTGATGCCCGGCTGGTCAGCGATCTATCTAGCTTGGCGTTCACTGAAACCGCGCAGAATGTTGTGTTCATCGGTGGGCCGGGAACCGGAAAAACACACCTGGCCAGTGCCCTGGCTGTATCCGGAATCACGGCCCATAACAAACGAGTGCGCTTCTTTTCTACGGTGGATCTGGTGAACCTGCTGGAGCGTGAAAAGTACGATGGCAAGGCAGGGCGAATCGCCCAGGGACTGCTTCGCACAGATCTGGTGATACTTGATGAGCTGGGATATTTGCCCTTTAGCCAAAGCGGTGGAGCCCTGTTATTTCACCTGCTGTCCAAGCTGTACGAGCACACCAGCGTGGTCATCACTACCAACCTCAGCTTCTCGGAATGGTCGAGTGTGTTTGGCGACGCCAAGATGACTACAGCGTTGCTGGATCGGCTGACACACCACTGCCACATCGTCGAAACGGGCAACGAGTCTTACCGCCTTCAACACAGCACCTTGGCAGACCAGACAAAGATCAAATCACGAGAACGAAAGCGCAAGGATGAAGAGAGTATCGAGGACGATGAGCCGTTTTGATCCGCTTCATAAACGCCCTGCTGCATGCCTACATGCGGTGGGGCTGGATGCATCGTCAACCAGAACACTACTGCTAAGCTTATCCACAATTGCTGGGGCAAAAATCAGCAATCCGTCCTGGGTCATTTTTCAATCGGCAGGGTGGGTCAGTTTTCAATCAGCGCCGACAAACTGCTCCCAGAAAGAGCAAGCAACAACATTGGATCGACGTTTACGGTTTTCGCCAGGCGATTACGCAACTGCTCCAACATATAGCCTTCGGGAAGATTCATCTGGAATACAGGATGCAGATCCCGTCGACGAAACTCGTCAGCACGCACTGGCATCGACAGACTGATGGCCGCGTTGGGCAATGCGTCTTCTTGATAGCGGAAAATATAATCATCGCCGCTGGTGATGACTCGACCGCTATGGCCCTCTGGGGTACTGACTTTAAGGGAGGTCATTTTCATTCGAACAACTCCCCGAGCTCTTCAAGGATCGGCATGGCCGCCGGTATAACGGTGAGCTCGCAGTCCAAAGCGCTCAGGACTCTTGCATATGCGTTCATGGCAACAGTATCGGCACCCTTCTCGACAGCAATGACTTTCTGCCGCGTCAAACCGGCAAGCTCAGCAAGTCGAGCTTGTGTCAGACCGCGCCTGATACGCGTTTCACGTATTTGGCTACCGAGTCGAGATATCAGCAGGGCGTATTCCATGTTCAGCTACCGTGACATTTATTATTAAATGTATCGTATACAGAACATTATTGCGAATATGCCTTAATCACCCGCCTCACCCCAACCCCCACCAGGATCCCCAACACAATCGACACCAACGGCACCGCCCCCACCCAGGTCAGCGTCGGAAACACCAACAGAATCTGCGAGTCATTGCCGCCCAACATCATCGATGCACCGGTCCCCATCAACACGCCCGCGAGCAGATGCCTGCCCGCGGTCATCATTGCGAGCCGCTGATAGTTGAGCGTGCGGCGATGCAAGGTGTAACAGAGCATGCCCAGCATCAGCATGGCGAACACCGCCACACGCGGGGTGGTCAATGATGTGTCGCCCGGGCCCCGGAACATTTGCGAAAGATCGTAGAAGAACACGCTGGGCGTCCACAGCGGTTCGAAGGTGTAGAGGGCACTGGTCAGGGCGCCCAGCAACAGGCTCGACAGCACCAGGTGTTTGTCGCCGTGAATCCGGATCAGGAACAGCAGAATCAGCAGCACGATGCCGATGACCAGCCAGTAATGACGGCCAGTGATCATCGGCATTTGCAGTGCCCGGTGTTCGGTCAGCATGTTCAGGTGATGCCACAGCACGATCCCCAGCACCCAGCCGAGGATGGTGAAGGCCTTGTTGAGGTTGCCGCTGGCGAGCTTGGTGAGAGTACCGACGCTGCATCCGTCGTTGAGCACCGAGGCAAGGCCGAACAGCACTCCGCCACCGACCAGTGACAGATAGCCAACCTCGGGGATGAACAGCGGCTGACTGACGCCAGACAAGGCATAGACCGGCGCGAGTAAAAGACCGAACAAACCGCAACTGACCAGCGACACGAACAGGGTTGGCCGGCGTTTGAGCAGCAGCCCCATGGCATTGACCAGGCACATGCCCATGCGCTGAGACACCCAGCCGATGAGGAACGCCAGCAACAGCGAAATGAGCAGTGAATACACAGGCCTCCTTGTTTCCGGGTGGTCGCATCGGGTCGATGCCTGACAGACAGATTAGTCGCTGGGCAAACACTTCGGATGAACCCGCAAAGCCCTTCTACACTCCATTCGCAAACGCCCTACAACACCTGTCGAATAGGCCCCCATGACCACCCTCACCGACCGTTTGAAGCAAGGCAAGGATGCGCGCAAGAAGTGCTCGCGCAGTTCGCAAGCCTCCCTGGGCAATGTCGCCCGCGACCCGATACCGCTGATCAAGGCGTCGAGTGAAGGACGCGTCAAATCGCTGGTGGAATTGCGCTACGGGCGCATGCTGGTGTCACCGTTCACCTTCTATCGCGGCAATGCGCTGCTGCAGGCCCACGACCTGGCGGGCACCTCGAACATGGGGCTGGTTTCGCCGATTTGCGGCGATTGCCACCTGATGAATTTCGGGGGGTTCGCAACGCCTGAACGCAACCTGTTGTTCAGCGTCAACGACTTCGACGAAGCCCATCCCGGACCGTGGGAGTGGGACTTGAAACGTCTGGTGGCGAGTTTCCTGGTGGCGGCTCACGATCTGCGTCATGGGGAAACGGTTGAAGAGACGGTTTGCCATCAGGTCGTGGGCGCCTATCAGAAAACCATGCTCGAATGCGCCGAACAAAGTTCGCTGGAAACCTGGTACGAATCCATCAGCTATGACGACCTGCTGTCACAGGCCAACAAAAGCACCCTGGAACATGTGCAACGCGCCATCAAAAAGCCGAGCGTCGCACCCATGCCGAACTGCTGCCAAAAATCAGCGAACGCGACGCTCATGGTCGTCTGATCATTCGCGATGACCTGCCGGAGATTTTCCACCTGCACAAAAACACCACGCTGCTGGACGCCGATGATGACTGGTTGCGCCTCTCGGACTGGCGTCCGCTCTACGACACCTTCATGCGCGACTATCGCGGCACCCTGCAAGCGGACCGCCGCGATCTGGTGTCGCGTTTTCACGTTCAGGACATGGCGTTCAAAGTGGTGGGCGTCGGCAGTGTCGGCACCCGTTGCCTGGTGGCACTGCTGACCGACGATCAGGAGTTTCCGTTGTTCCTGCAATTCAAGGAGGCGCGGCGCTCGGTGCTCGCCGGCTACGTGAAGGTCAAGTCCCGCGTGCGGCATGAAGGGCAGCGGGTGGTCGACGGCCAGCGGTTGATGCAATCGGCCAGCGACTTGTTCCTCGGCTGGACCACCGGTCCCAGCGGGCGGCATTTCTATGTGCGGCAATTGCGCGATATGAAAATCTCCGCCGAACTCGAGACCTTCGATGGCGACGCATTCGCGGCCTATGGACGGCTCTGCGGCCGGGCCCTGGCTCGCGCCCATGCCAAGTCGTCCGGGCACGCAGCGGTGATCAGCGGCTACATCGGCAAGAGCGACGCACTGGCCGACGCGCTCTACAAATATGCCCGGGGTTGTACCGAGCAGAACGAACGCGATTTCGAGCAGTTCCAGCAAGCCTGCCGCAAGGGCCGATTGCGTGCACGGTCGGAAGCCGACTTTGCTGCGGATCATTTGCCGTAGCGGTATCGCAGGCTCTGGTACGGGGCGTTGATCGAAATGAATTTTTCTTCACCCCACGATTGCGTTCCTGCCTGTACATTGACCTCGCTCATTCAAGAAACTACGGTTTGCCCGCCCTCCCGCGGGCTTTTTTTTGCCTGCGATTTTGTCTGACGGCCACCGCTGATTTTATCCGGCCGACATCGCCCATCACTGTGCCGCTTGCGCGCCATTCCCTTGCGATTGCTCGGGCAGCAAACAGCCTTTGGCCATCCACTGGCAGTCTCTGGCCCAGCGATAACCGGATTCCAGATCACCTCGGTCGTTGTAATACCCCAGCTTGAGTTGAGTGGCACTCAGGTCGAGTTTGGCAAAACCAGCCCGCGAGGCAGTAAAGGTGCTATTCGGCGTTGGCGTTTGCAGGACATCCAGCTTCTGGCCACCCGCCCCGGAAATCACCCACGCGGGTTCACCTGCACGCAACAGCAATTGCTGGTTGTGATCATGACCCGACAAAAGCAGATCGACGTGGTTGCGTTGCAGCACTGGCAACAGCCGTGTGACCAGGTCCGACTCCTCGCCATGCTCGCCTTGATTGCGCACCGGATGATGGGACGCGGCTATTCGCCATACCGGAGCCGGTCCGGATGCCTGATACGCCTGATCGATCAAGTCGATTTGCTGCTGCAGACGTTCACGTGGCGCCGAAGTGTCGAGGAACACCATCCGCACCAATGGCCGCCCGTCGACGTCACCGAAATCCTTGACGTAGAAATTCGCCGGCATCTGCCAGCGGCCCGACCCTCGGTGCTGTTGGCCGTACTCGATCTCGTACTTTTGCGACACCGGATAATCGTGGTTACCCAGCACGGCGTAAAACGGCACATGGCTGAGCCAGTGCCCCCAATAGACACGCTCGAATCGGGTTCCCCAACGATAATCGTGAGTCCCGTTCAATGGCTTGCCGTAGAAGTTGTCGCCGAGGAAAACCACCATGTCCAGACGCCCCTCCCGGGCCGCGACGCGTTCCATGGCTTGCCCCACTCGCCACTGTTGCAGGTCACCGCTGCCTTGATCGCCCACGGCAATCAGCGACACCGAAGCGGGGTCCAGGCCGCTCAGCGGAACATAGGGTGACGGCGGCGTGAGCAGCCAGTAGCCACCCGCGATCAGCAGTAGTGCGAGGGCAATGCTTGAGCCGAGCACGCCCCTTCTGAGTACCAGGCGTTTTATAAATGTCGAGGGGGAATTTGTGCGATTCAATCAGGGACTCACCGGGCATCGAATGTCAGATTGGTTGGCGAAATGAAGGTCGACCTTCACCCCCAATAGATCACAGCAGTTGTTCAAGCTTTGTTAAGAAAGCGTTCCCTATACTTTTTTTCAGCCTTTTTTCGGCCCTCATTTTCCGGGAGCCAGAAGTCATGTCTCGCCCTGTCCCACGGCTGTTTGCACTGTGTTGCCTGCTGTTTTTCTTCGCCCTTGGCAACCACCAACTACAAGGCTCCACCGAAGCGCGGGTCGCCGGAATTGCCATGGAAATGCACCTGGATAATGACTGGGTAACGCCGCGACTTTTCAGCGAACCCTTTCTGGAAAAACCGCCCCTGAGCCTGTGGCTCGGCGCCGGGGCGATTCGCGCATTTGGCGGTACACCGTGGGCCGTTCGCCTGACATCTGCATTCGCCGGGCTGTTCAGTGTGATGCTGCTGTACGCCATGCTGCGCCGGCTCGGCCGGCCCGTTACTGTCGCATGGACAGCGGCGATTCTGCTGGCGACCATGGCCAGCTACTGGAGCAACGTGCGCGGTGTCGGTGAAGATGCGTTGCTCGCCCTCGGGGTGAGCACAGCGCTGCTGGCGTTCCTTGCAGGACAACGACAAACAGGCATCGGCAATGGATTGCTATTTGTGGCGGGGATCACCATCGCGACCTTAAGCAAGGGCGTGCTGGGCCTGGCCATGCCGGGTGTGGTGATCTTCGCGTACCTGCTGGCCACCAGCCTGATGGACAAGCGCCTGAACGTCGCGGGCTGGCTGCGACCAGGCCTGCTGACACTGCTGGGGCTGGTACCGCTGATGATCTGGCTCGCGATGCTGTACCAGCGCGGCAGTGCCCATGCCGTGACCGAGGTGCTGTTGACCAACAGCGTCGGTCGCTTCAGCGGTTCCTTCGTCGAAGCGGGGCACCACGAGCCGTACTGTTACTACCTGGCCAAACTGCCCCAGGCCTTCCTGCCCTGGAATATTCTGGTGTACCTGGGCCTGTGGCATTTTCGTAAAAGCCTGGTGGCTAACCGTTACTTGCTGTTCTTCACCCTGTGGTTGCTGGCGCAATTTGTGATGCTGACGCTGGCGTCGAGCAAACGTACGGTGTACCTGATGTCGCTGACGCCCGCAGCAGCGGTGATCGCTGCCGAGTACGCGAGCGTGCTGCTCGAGCGCTTGAAGTCCCGTGAAGGTTCCCCGACCTGGATCGGTCGCGTGGCCGGGTATCGTAACGCTCTGGCTGCTGGCACCCTGGCCGTGGTCATTTGCGGCTACTTCGCCGCGGCACAATGGGCGATGCCCCATGCCGACCGGAAGTTGTCCTTCTTGCCGCTGACCGAGCAGATCCAGTCGATGCAGGCCAATGGGCAACAAGTTGCCCTGTACCAGGCCACTGAACGATTGGGCGGCGCCAGCGTGTTCTATACCCGCAGCGTGCTCAAAGGGCTCGATACCGAGGCGCAGTTGCATGAGTTTCTGGGGGCATCACCCGATCATGTCGCGGTGCTCTCCGGCGACACTGAGCCTGCTGCACCGTTGAAAGTGCTCAAGACAATGATGGTGGGGCGTCAGGCCTACTACTTCGTTGCGCAGTGAGGCACCCGCCACTTGTAGGAGCGAGCAAGCTCGCTCCTACAAGTGGATCTTTGCTGCGCCCAACCCATGACTCACTGACATTTCCTCAGGCAATAAAAAACCCGCAGCCCTTTCGGGTTGCGGGTCTTGCTGTTCAAAGCCGACTCAATTCACTGGCTGAGCCTGAGTCGCCGGTGCCGGTTGTTGCGCTTTGGAAAGCACCGGCTGTTCCAGCCTCGCTCGCCCGTAAAACGCCAGCGCCGTCAGCAAACACGCCAGCCACACAAAGATCCCGGCCCAGAGGGTGTGGGACATGTAGTGCCAGCCTTGCAACACCCGCGTTGTGCCGTAGATGAAACCGAGGGTCAGCGAGCCGTACATGATCGCCTTGGAATAGCGCCAGCGATAACGGCGAGCCACGAAGTACAACGCCAACATGGTGAAACCACCCGACGCATGTCCGCCCGGCCAGCAGCGACCGTCACCGGCGACTTTCAGCAGGTCGAAATTTTCATACCACTCCACGTGCTCCTTTTTGCCGCCGTACTGGGTGGTCTCGATCGGGCAATACACGCTGGTGTGGCCCTTGAGGTAGTGAATGACCCCGGTACTGATGGAAAACGCGAACACCACGTAGAGAAAGTCCCGACGGTGCCGGGTGGCAAAGCGCAGCACCGGGGCGACTTTGATTTTTTCCAGGAAAGCGATGATTTTCGAGTGCTTTTCAGCCTTCAGGCGCGGCCAGAGAAACGACAGCAAGGCACCGATAATCGCAATTTCTCCGGTCCAGTTCGGGATGATCCGCGCCCATTTGTGAGTGATTTTTTCGAACAGATGGACCTGATCCAGCGGGTACGTCTGCGTCACCGGATCAAAAAAGTAATTGTTGAAGGCGATGTCGATTTTGGTCATGTCGAACATCAGGAACACCGCGACCGCGCAGGCCAGCGGAATACCGAAATTCACCCAGTAAAAGCGGTAGCGAGAAGCGGTCAGCATTGTGAATCCTGATTGAAAAAAGGAGGGAAAACTCAATGAGTGTTCACCGAACTCCAGTCAGAGGCATCGATGAAACCCAGCATGCGCGGAGTTTGCGGGGTTTCGGCGGAAATAAACAGCGAAGCGCCATAACCCAGCGTCGTAGGCGGTAGCTTCAGGTCTTTTTCCATTTGCTCCATGCACTCGCTGTGGGTCACCAGAACCAGGTTACGCCCGGCCACTTTATGCGCAAGCGCGTCGCGCAGCATGGTGCCCTTGCAGCTAATCAGCCAGTCTTGCCCTGTGACAACCTTGTTGAACATGAAGTTGGCGGTCTGTGCTGTGCGCAGGATCGGGCTGTTGTAGATATCGGCCTTGCCCAGGCCAAGGTGCTTGAACTGTGCCCCGAGGCTCTCGGCAACACTGCGAGCGCGCGCGGTAATGCCATCGTTGCCCACCAAGCAAGGCGCCGAGGAGTGATCGCAGCGCTCGACGTGGCGCACCAGCACGATCATGTCGCCCTTGGCCCATCCTGTCATCAAGGCCTGTGCACCGGCCACATTGCCATGGGCCAGGTCCGGCGCAGTGGCGGGACGCAGCAAAAACACGGTCAGCGGGACAACCAGCAGCGCCGAGGCCAACACCACCGCAGCGTTGCGATAACGGGCGAAGCGGTTCAGATCGATCGAGCGTTTTATCCCGAAAAGACTCAGTCTTAATTCCACATCAAGCCGCCTCGCCGGCACGGATCACCTCATTAGAACCGAAAAGGTTAAGGACATGTGCGTTGTCAGCGGGTGAAAGACATGTGAAAAAAAGCTTAAAACGCTGCAAAAACCTTGTTACAGAATCCGCCGCACAAAAACCTTTCAGCTACCGGGATTGCTGCCGATACATCTTGCTTACACAGCTTGGCGGCCCCCAAAAAAAACAATCTTCCAGCCAACCGACGAAATAGAAGCCCTACGTTCCTGGAGGAATTTGATGAATAGCTGGTTCGGCAACATCAGCGTGAACCTGAAACTGGGCCTGGGATTTGGCCTGGTCCTGGCACTGACCTGCGTCCTCGCCCTGACCGGCTGGACCAGCCTGGGCGGGTTGATCGACCGCAGCAACTGGATGAGCGACATCACCCAGCTCAATGCCGGCCTGACCAAGCTGCGCGTGGTTCGCCTGCAATACATGCTCACCAACGGCGACGAAACCGCCGCGCAGAGCGTGCAGACCACCCTCGACGCCTTCTCGGCCCAACAACAGGCCCTGCTGGCGAAGTTCAAGAGCCCGGAAAACCTCAAGCTGCTCCGAGAGCAGGGTGCCGTCATCGACGCCTACAGGGCGTCCCTCGGCAAAATGCGCAACGCTTATCGCGCCGGCAACAGCGCCCGCGACGCCATGAGTGCCAACGCCGAAACCGCCAACACGCTGATCAATGACATCAATACCCGCGTGCAGCAAATGCCGCTGAGCGACCAGCGCTTTGAACAGTTCCAGGCCATTACGGCTGCCAGGGAAGCGTTTCTGCTGGCCCGCTACGAAGTGCGCGGCTACACCGCCAGTACCAATGCCGAGACCGAGCAAAAAGCGGTCGGCCAACTGGACACCGCCATTGCCAGCCTGAAACCGCTGAACGCGCATTTCGCCGATACCCAACAAGACGCCCTGCGTCAGCTGGGGGCTGCGTTGGGCAACTACCGCAACGCCTTGCAGGCCTACAAGGCTGCCAGCAATGACGCGGTGCAAGCGCGCCAGGAAATGACTGACCAGGGCGCCGCCATCGTCTCCCTGAGCGATCAGCTGTATCAGATCCAGCTCGACCGTCGTGACGCCGAAAGCGCCCAGGCGCGCACCTTGCAGCTGGTCAGCACCATGCTGGCGTTGCTGGTGGGCGTCATTGCCGCCGTGGTCATCACTCGCCAGATCACCCGTCCTTTGCGCGAAACCCTGGCGGTGGTCGACCGCATCGCCAGCGGAGACCTGTCCCGGAACGTGCTGGTCACCCGCCGCGACGAACTCGGCGTGTTGCAGCAAGGCATAGCACGCATGGGCGTGACCCTGCGCGACTTGATCAGCGGCATCCGCGACGGCGTGACCCAGATCGCCAGCGCCGCCGAAGAGCTGTCGGCCGTGACCGAGCAGACCAGCGCCGGGGTCAACAGTCAGAAAGTCGAGACCGATCAGGTCGCGACCGCCATGCACGAAATGACCGCCACCGTGCAGGAAGTCGCGCGCAACGCCGAAGAAGCCTCGCAAGCCGCTGCAGCGGCGGACGGCGAAGCCCGTGAAGGCGACAAGGTGGTCAACGAAGCCATCAACCAGATCGAGCGTCTGGCCAGCGAAGTGGCGCGTTCCACCGAAGCCATGAGCGTGCTGCAACAGGAAAGCGACAAGATCGGCAGTGTCATGGACGTGATCAAGGCCGTGGCCGAGCAGACCAACCTGCTGGCGCTCAATGCAGCCATCGAAGCGGCCCGCGCCGGGGAAGCCGGCCGTGGTTTTGCGGTGGTGGCCGACGAGGTCCGCGGCCTGGCCCAGCGCACGCAGAAATCCACCGAGGAAATCGAAGGCCTGGTGGCCGGCCTGCAGAACGGCACGCAACAAGTGTCGGCCGTGATGAACAACAGCCGCACCCTCACCGACAGCAGCGTGGCCCTGACCCGCAAGGCCGGCGAGTCACTGGAGAACATCACCCGCACGGTGTCCAACATCCAGTCGATGAACCAGCAGATCGCCGCCGCCGCCGAACAGCAAAGCGCCGTGGCCGAAGAGATCAGCCGCAGCATCATCAACGTGCGCGATGTATCCGAACAGACCGCTGCGGCGAGCGATGAGACCGCCAAGTCCAGCGTTGAACTGGCGCGGCTGGGTGGTCAATTGCAGCAGATGGTGAGCCACTTCCGCGTGTGATGTATTCAGGCTCGTCCTGTAGGAGCGAGCTTGCTTGCGATGGTGGTCAACGATAACGCGTGCATTCTGAATGACCGCGGCGCTGGCAAGTTCTTCGCGAGCGAGCTCGCTCCTACAGGGGAGTTCAGCTCATCCAGGGATTTATCACTTCAACACCGCTGAACTTGAAATCTCGAACATTGCGGGTGGCTATGGCAGCCCCATGGCTTCGGCAAGTGGCGGCAATTTGCGCATCAGCCATTGAAACCGCACACCCATTGGCTTCAGCACCTGCGGCCAGCGTTGCGTACTCAACAGCGGCATGGGCATCGAACGGCAAAATGCGTCCGGCAAAGTCCTCTTCGAACATTGCCATGGCATGGGCTTCAAGTTTCTGTTTGCGCTTGCCAGAAGGCTGGCGCGCGATGCCGTGGAGTATTTCCGCCACCGTCACCGCACTGACTGCCAGATCCATCGCCGGCTGCGCATCGGCCCAGGCAAGCACCCGGGTTTCAGGTTCGACTCGCATAAACTCTGAAAGAACGTTGGTATCGAGCACTATCATTCAGAGAAATCCACCGCCGTTGCTTTCTCTGAACGCTCTGGCAGATCAAGCTCGACGCCTCCGAGAGTGCTGAATCTGTTGCGGATCCTGCTTCCAAGTCCACCGGCGCGATCAACCGTCGCCAAGGCCCTGCCCAGAATCAGGCGAGCCTCTTCTTCCATGGAATGTCCGTTATGAGCCGCTGTGATACGCAACTGCTCCTTGAGCTTTTCATCAAGGTTTCTAATTGTGATGCTGGCCATGATACCTCCTGCAATCAATGAAATCATTGATTGCAGGCTAGCACATTCAGTCCAACCAAAACCCGGCATTCTTCCGAGTGGCCAATATCACCGCGTCCCACGCTGGCGCAATGCCGACGGCATGAAGTACGCGTCTTCCGGCACCGGTTGGGCGAAGTCCACGGTGGCCGGCTCTTCGTTATCCAGGTTCTGCACGTAGTAACGACGCGCCTGCAAGTCATGGAAGACGTCCAGTGCACTCCAGGTGGTGGGCAGGTCGTAGAAGTTTTTCAGGTAGGCCATCGACACCCGCCACAACTCCCCTCGCCCGTCATATTGATCCACCAGTGCGGCGCCCCAACTGTCCTCGTCCAGAAACAGCACGCGCTTGGAATAAATGTGCCGCGCACCTGGTTTGAGCGTGCCTTCGACCACCCAGACCCGATGCAGCTCATAACGGGTGAATTGGGGGTTGAGGTGGCCCGGTGTAAGCAACTGCGCGTACTTCACCTCAGGGCTGCCGACTTTGTAATTGTTATAGGGAATGTAGACCTCTTGCTTGCCCTTGAGCTTCCAGTCGTAGCGGTCTGGCGAGCCGTTGAACAGGTCGGTATCGTCCGCCGTGCGCAGGCCGTCGAATGAGGCGATCGGGGTGTCATACGCGAGGTTCGGCGCCCGGCGCACGCGACGTTGGCCCGCGTCGTAGACCCAGGCCTGACGCGGGTCCTTGAGCTGGTCCAGGGTCTCGTGAACCAACGCCGCACCGCCAGCCAGCCGGGCCGGGCTCTTCACGAACGCCAGGTAGTAAAACAGGATGTTTTTCAGGTCGGCAAACTGCCCGCCCGGACGGTAATAGTTGAAGAACCCCTCCTGCTGCGAGGTCACAAGCGCGAAGCTGCCGTTACGTTGTACCGGCGCTTCGGAGGCACGCCGGACCACATAGATGCCGCGATAACGGGTGATGTGGTTCCACAACACCTCGATCCCGTCCTTGGGCACCGGGAACGGTACACCGCCGTAGGCATCGGCAAAACCGGTCCCGCCATCGAGCAGCTTGGCCGAGGTCGCATTTTTCAAGGTATTGTCATACAGCCACTGCGGCGCCGAACCAGAGCGGCGAGAGGGGTAGACCGGCATCTGGAAGGTGTCGGGGTAGCTGTTGAACAGTGCGATCTGACCCGGGCTGAGGTGGGCCTTGTACTGATCGAGGTTGGCCTTGGTGATGGTGAACAGCGGCTTGTCCGCCGCATAGGGGTCCAGGTGATGCTGGCCAGGCTTGTAGCCCGCCGGCGCCTGGGTGATGCCGCCGTTCCAGGCCGGTATGGTCCCGGCGGCGTTGCCGGCACGCTCGGCCCCCAGCGGCGTCAGCGTGGTTTTCAATTGCTCGGCCAGCTGGGGCGTGACCGCGGCCAGCGCGCTGCCGGCGGCCAGGCTCAGGAACAGCGCCAGCGTGGTCTTGGTCAGTCGTGGAAGGTCAAACATGGACGTTCTCCGAAATAAAAACAGCCGCATGGGAGTGCGGTCTGCAATACACAAAAGATCCAATGTGGGAGCGGGCTTGCTCGCGAAGAGGGCGGCACATCCAGCACAGTTGTCGCCTGATACACCGCTTTCGCGAGCAAGCCCGCTCCCACAATGGGAATACGTGTAGCAATCAAAGGAAGTACTTGAGGTTGAAGCCGACGTTGTCGCGGTCACGCAGGCCGTTGTCCTGCCCACCGCCATAGAACTCGGTGTATTGCAGCTCGGCCTCCAGCTTGTTCTGGTAGTTGGCCTTGATCCCCAGGGTGTAGGCCTTGCGGCCCTCGATGACGTTGCCCGCCTGATAGCTGTTGCCCTCGAAGTCATCCTTGTAGACGACGTAAGGCGAGACGTTGACGCCGGCATACACGTCGTTCCAGGTGCCATTGAGCATCGCGGTGTAGCTATAGGAGTTGCGGTTGACCTGGTCGCTGCGCTCGCCGCCGGACACATAGGAAAAGTTACCGGTGCCAGCGAAGTAACGGGTACTGCCGTCAAAAGCGGTGTATTGCAGGCTGCTGCCGCGCAGGTGCTCGGACGCCAGCTCGAACACGCCGAACATCGAGTCGAATGACAGGCTCGGGCCAAAGTTGTAAATGGTGCCCAAGGACGTGTTGAAGGCTTCCACCCGCTCGGCGTTATTGATCTGGCTGGCGAGCGTGACCTGCTGCCCGCCAATGTTGATCGTCTGGCCGGCTGCCGCGGCGGCAGCGCCGTTGGCCAGGTCGCCGATCAGGTCGTTGGTGGCGGCGATCCCGATGGGCAGGTTCGGCCGATAAGCCACTTCACCGAACACCGACGCCTGGCCCAGGGTGGTGTTGAAACTGAAGCCGTACATACGGATGTCTTCGGCGTAGCGCCGATGCGCCTGGATATTGCCCAGCACATCCACGGTCGCCAGGCCGTTGGCCAGTTGCCCCGCCTGACTGCCGGCGACACCGGTCAACAGGTTGGTCAGGGCATTCATGTCGATGCCCTTGTACCCTCCCAGATCGGCGGAAATGGTCGGTTCCTTGGCGTGGTAGTTGACCATGTACAACCCGAACTCGGTGCTGTTGAGTTCTTCCGCGATGTAGCGAAAAGCGAAACCGAACTGGCCGTCGTTGCGCGCGTTGAAATCCTTGCCGACCGAGGCCACTTTGACGGTGTTGCCAAAGGCAGGGGTAACCCCTTTGGCGTACAGGCCGGTGGTGCTCAGGGCCTGGTTGAGTACCGGGTTGTTGCCCAGCGCGCTGTACAGACCGATCACGTTGCCGAAGCCTGGCACCGGGGTGTCCAGCGCGGTACCGGTAAAGTTGTTGTAGGCGGAGTTGCCGCCGTCGGCGAACAGGTCCGTCTGCGAGTAGAAAGTGCCGACCGGGTCGATGCGGGTTTCCTTCCAGTTGGTCTGGTAAAAGCCTTCCATGGTCAGGGTGTCGGTCAGGCCGATGTTGAAGCTGAGCGCTTCCACCGGTACCAGCACTTCCTTGACTTCGGCCCCGGGCAGACGGTACTTGGCCGCATCCACCGGGTTGGTGGTGTTGATCCCGCCACGGTAGAAAATCCCCTCGCCCCAGTTGAACACCTGGCGCCCTATACGTGCCGTGAGCGGCATCTGCGCTACGTCCCAGCTGCCATGGATGTAGGCGTCGAGCATCTCCACCCGGCTGCCGGCGATATCGCGGGTCTGGTCAGTGAAGTGGTCGTCCTGCGGGAAACTCTGACTGGGTTGCGACGGGTTGTTGTTGCGGTAGTAATCGTTGCGCTTGTCCATCAGTTGGGTGTCATAGAACGCGGTGCCACGCACGAACATTCCGTAGTTCTGATAGTTGGCCTCAAGCTCCGAGGTGATCTTGTACACCTCGGAAACCAGCCCGGTGTCGAAGTTGCGATTGCCGTCGTTGGTATTGATGTCGTCGTTGTTCTTGTCCCGGCCCTGGACCCGCCACAGGCGGCCATAGGACAAGGTACTGTCGAATGAACCGGTGACCTGATTGTCCAGCACACTGAACTCCCCCGCCTGCACGCCGTCGACCGCGCACAGTTGCAGCAGCCCTGCCAGGCCCACGCCGGGAAGCGCCGCGCCAGACAGGCGAAATCGAGTGCTCATGATCCGTTCCTCTTTCCCTGGTTTTATTGTTTTTGTCTTCTGACACTGTTGCTGCGATGGCTATGGCGCCAATCCCGCACGGGTATAAATCCGGCTGTGGGCGCCGAAATGCCCCAGCAGTTTGAACAGCTGTCGGTTAAGTGCCGGATGGTCGAAGTCTTCGCGCTGCAGCTGATTACCGCTGCTGAAGTCGCTGGTGACCGGTGCGGTGTCCAACCACTGGCCGATGGCTTGATCAAACGCTGCGGATGCGTCGACGGACTCGGCACTCACCACTTCGCGCAGGTAGTCCACCGAGTACGGCGGGTAATGGGCGTCCTGGGCAGAGTCGGCATAAGCATCGAGCATCGGATGGGGCTGACCCGCGCGCAGCAAACGACGCAGCCAGGTCGACTGATACTTCTCCACTTCCATGTGCCGGGTCGCGACGCGTTCGATGGCCGCCTGCTTGTCGGCAGCGAAACCGGCCAGTGCCTTGCCTTCCAGCAGAAGAAGACTGGCAAGGTCGACGCCGGGCAATGGCTTGGCGTGATAAGGCTGGGTCAGGTCCTGAATGTGGTGCAGGCCCCAACCGAGAAAGCGATAGCCCCAGTAAGAATGGCCGGTGGCAAAGGCCAGTCGCGCCAACCCCATGTATTGATAGGCGCGCCAGTCGGGCCAACTGCGTTCGAGAAATCCGGCAGCGGCGTACACCACCGGGCTCTCGTGGAAGAAGCCCATATGGAACGGCGCCTGGGAGCTGTACTGAAACCGCGCGTCACCGAAGGGCTGCGGGCCGAAGCCGTACAACGTGCCGACTTCGCCCGGGTTGTCGCTGAACAGGTTGATGTCGTGGCCGTAATCCGGCTCGTCAGCGGCGCTGGCCAACACGGCCAGGGGCGCGACTTGTTCGTGTTCGCTTATGCGGATGAAGCGCTGGCGATTCCATGGCGAGAGCGTCTGCTCGACCATGACCTGCTCGGCCTTGAGGTGTTCACGCTCGGGCAGATCCTTGCCGGGCAACGGCTGAATGACCATCGCCAGATGAATTTGCGGATTGATCCGCAGCGCGGTGAGGAAGTCGTGGCGCAGATTGTCCCCAGGTACGGCTGGCAATTTCAGGCTGTCGGGGCGCGGTGGGTACTGGGCGAAGTGCTCGCGGGCAAAGCGTTCCTGCTCATCCAGCAGCGCGCTCACGGCTTGATATTGCTGCGCGAGAAACTGCTCCAGTCGCTCGACTTCGACCGGTGGCGCATCGCGCAACGCCGGCAGGTCCTTCAACGCCAGGTAACTGCCCACCGTATGGTTGGACCAGCCCCACGCTGTCGGGGCCGTTGCACAAAGCAGCAACAGGAGGAATGTCAGCTTCATTGCTTTTGGTTCTTATTGGATGTGCAGTAGGGGTTGAGCCTAACAACCGACCCCGCCCCTGACACTGTCCAATCTCACCAGAAAAGTTCTCCGATAGCGCCACGCCTCGGTGCAAAAAACACCACAGTTCATTGTGGGAGCGGGCTTGCTCGCGAATGCGGTGGGTCAGTGGAGTCAATCGGTACTGACACTCCGCATTCGCGAGCAAGCCCGCTCCCACAGTGGGTGGCGGTGTTCTATCAGGCCGGGTAACCGGTAATTTTGCGGATGCTTTGGTACAACGGCTTGAGTTGTCGATACATGCGCAGGTAGACCTCCTTGTACAGTCGCTCATAGATCTGCTGCGCCTCGGGCTGCGGCATGAATACCGCACCGACCCGAGTCATGGCGGCCGTCGCCGTGGGGAAATCCGCGTACAGCCCCAGCCCCACCGCGCAGCAAATGGCCGCGCCCAGGCCGGACGCTTCGTAGACATGCGGACGCTCGGCCGGCAGGCCGAAAATGTTCGCCGTGAGTTGCATCGCGGCATCACTCTGCGAACCTCCACCGGCGACGCGCAAGCGCGTGATGGAGACCCTCGAACGCTTCTCGATCTTCTCCATGCCCTGACGCAAGGCATACGCCAGGCCTTCGAGGATCGCCCGGTAAATGTGCGCGCGGGTATGCACGTCGCCGAAGCCGATCATCGCGCCCTTGGCTTCCACACCCGGCTCGCGGATGCCGGGCGACCAGTAGGGTTGCAGCATCAACCCCATGGAGCCTGGTGGCACGGCGTCGACCAGCGCATCGAAGAGTTGCTCAGGCTCCACGCCCTGGGCTTTGGCCTGTTGCATCTCGCGCAGGCCGAACTCGTTCTTGAACCAGCTGACCATCCAGTAGCCGCGATAGATCATCACCTCGCAGTTGAATTGATCCGGCACCGCCGACGGGTAAGGCGGAATCAACGGAACGATTTCCAGGTAGCGCGACCGGGTGCTGGTGATCGTCGCCGTGGTGCCGTAGGAAAGGCACACGGTGCTGGCGTCGACGACGCCGGCACCCACGACTTCGCAGGCCTTGTCGGCACCCGCGGCGATCAGCGGCAGTCCCTCGGGAATGCCGGTGTGGCGACTGGCCTCAGCGCTGATATAGCCCAGGGTTTCACCGGGCTTGTGCAGGCTCGGCAGTTGCTCGGGGCGCACCGCCAGCGCCTGCCATTTCCAGTCGGCGGGTGCAGCCCATTTCAGGCGTTTGAAGTCGAACGGCAGGTAACCGACGCAACAGCCTATGGAATCGACAAAACGCCCGCACAGGCGATGGGTGAGAAACCCCGAGAGCAGCAAAAACTTGTCGGTCGCCGCCCACACTTCCGGCTGGTGACGAGCGATCCAGTTGGCCTCGGCCTGGGCGCGAAAGTAGTCCACCGTGGCTTGCGCACCGACCAGTTTGAACAGCCAGCCCCACGGCCCCTTGATACAGCCTTCGACTTCGGCCTGGCGTTGATCGAGCCACAGTATCGCCGGGCGCAGCGCCTTGCCCTGGGCATCGACGTTGATCACGGTGCCACGCTGGGTGGTCAGGGATACACCGGCAATCTGTGAACGATCGATACCGGTTTGCTGCCACAACTGCTGGCAGGCCTCACCCAATTTTGCCCAGTAATACTCCGGGTCCTGCTCGGCCCAGCCGGGTTGAGTCGAGTAATAGGCCTGCAACTCGACCTTGCCTTTGCCCAGCAGATTACCCTGCAGGTCGAAGAGCAGCGCGCGCACGCTCTGGGTGCCATTGTCGATGGCCAACAGGTAACGCTTGTTCGGGTGGTTATCCATGGAGCTCTCTTCAATGGGCATCAATGCGCGGCATCCGGCAAACCATGATGGCGTTGCCACAACGCCAGGTAGCGCTGCTGCTCCTGTTGCCAACGCTCATCGTCCCAGCCCAGCCGCGGCTGGCAGAGTCGGCGAATCGCCGGCCAATAATCTTCGGCGCCTCGTGGCAGCAACAGGCCCAGGCGGGTTCGGCGCAGCAACAGGTCATCCAGGTGCAGGACCATTTCCGCATCGCAGGCAACGGCCAGCTCTGTCCACAGGGTGTCTGTGCTTCCTACAGTTTCATGGCCCAATTCGGCAATCAGTTGCGCCAGCCTCGGCAGGTCACGACCATGCCGCCCGGCCAGGCGCCGCCACTGGCTGCCACTGAGTCCAGGTATCGCCAGCGGCGGCACGTTGGCGAACACTGGCGCGGCGTCATCATCGAAGGGGCGGTCGAGCATGCTCGCGCAGGCCTTGAGCACTTCGATGGCTTGCGGGCGAAAGGTGGTCAGCTTACCGCCGGCCAGGGTCACGCAACCCGGCTCCTGCCACAGCACATGCTCACGGGTTTCATTCGAGGGCTTGAGTTCACCCGCAGCGCTGCCCACCACCGGGCGCACTCCCGACCAGGTCGACAGCACATCGGCAGCGACCACCTCGGCCTGGGGAAACTGTTGGTTGCAGGCAGCCAGCAGATAGTCGAGCTCCTCAAGGCTGATGCTCGCGCTCTGGTCCAGATCACCGTGATGATCGAGGTCCGTGGTGCCGACCACCGTGGCCCCCTCCCAAGGGAAAACGAACACCGGTCGACGGTCACGCTCGTGCAGGAAGGTGAAGGCCTGCGCCACTGGCAGGCGCCAGCCCGGCAACAGCAAATGACTGCCACGCAACGGGCGCAACTGGCGAGGCGCATCGGACGGGCGCAAGCGCTCGGCCCACGCGCCGGTGGCCACGGCCAGCACACCACAACGCAATGTCAGTAATCCGCCACCCTCGCAGTCTTCGACCTGAACCCCACAAACGCGCCCCGCGTCACGCAGCAATTGCTGCACGCGCACACCGTTGAGCACCACGGCGCCGTCGGCCCGGGCCTCACCCAATACGCGCATCACAAGACGAGCATCATCGGTCAGCGCATCGACAAAACAGGTGCCACCCAGCAGGTCATCTTCCTTCACCCCAGGCGCCAGATAACGCAGTTGTTGCGCGTCATGGAAGCGATGGCTGCGCCGCCCGGCCAATGCGTCATAGACGGACAGCAAGCCCCCCAGCACCCGCGGTCCGGGAAAACCGCCACGGTAGTGCGGCATCATGAAGCTCATCGGTTCCACCAGCCCCGGCGCTTCGTCGAGCAGGCGCTGGCGTTCGCGGACCGAATCGCGGGTCAGGCGCCACTGGCCCTTGGCGATATATCGCAGGCCGCCATGGACCATTTTCGAGGAGCGGCTGGAGGTGCCCCAGGCGAAATCGCGCTGCTCCAGCAGCAGGCAACGCCAGCCTCGGCGCGCGGCTTCGCGCAGGATACCGGCGCCGCTGATGCCGCCGCCGATGACGATCAGGTCCCAGGTTTCATCCGCCAGCGTCGGCAGCACCTGCTGTCGCCACGCCGCGTTCCAGTCCAGGCTCATGGCCGTCACTCCTGCAACAGCGTGCCAGGGTTCAGTCGCCCGGCCGGATCGAAATGCCGACTCAGTGCCTGCAGGGTGTCCATTGCCAGCGCGCCCTTTTCCCGGCGCAGGTACGGCGCGTGGTCCTTGCCCACGCCATGCTGGTGACTGATGGTGCCGTGGTTGTCGACGATGGTCTGGCTGGCCGCCTGCTTGAGTGCCTGCCAGCGCGCCAGGGTGGCGGGGTAGTCCGCCGCCGGGCGAAACACATAGGTGGTGTAGATGCTCGACCCTTCGCCGTAGACATGGGAAAGGTGGGTGAAAACATGCACCCGCTCGCCTTCGGCAGCCAAGGCGTCGCGCAGGCTGCTTTCGACCAGCGTGAGGAGGTTATCGACGTTGCTCCAGTCAGTGGCCGTTTCCAGAGTGTCCACCACGTAACCGGCGTTCCACAGGTTTTCGCGCAGGTAGGGAAAACGAAAACGGTTCTGCGCCCACTTCTTGCCGAGCAAGGTGCCAGTAAACACCCCGCCGAACGCCTTGAGATGCTGCCGGGCCTGACGCAGGGACAGCGCATTTTGCCGACGATTGCCGGTCACGCCGAACGTCAGCAGGCATTTGCCCGCACCGGCACCGCGCAGGGCCAGGTACTTTTCCAGCCAGGCGATCTGCTGTGGGTGACCGGCCAGCGCCAACTGGGTTTCGGTTTCCACCGCGTTGGACAAGCGCAGCATCGACAGCGGCACCCGCGCCTGGGCCAACTGGCGGATGGCTTGCAGCGCCCTGCTCCAATCGGGCAGAAACACCCCATAGAAACGCTCATCGGCGGGCAGTGCGCTGACCCGTACCTTCACCTCGGAAATGATCCCGAAACGGCCCTCGGATCCCAACACCACTTCGCGCAGATCGGGGCCGGCCGCCGAGGCCGGAAAGCTGGGAATGTCCAACGGCCCGGCGAATGTTTCCAGAGTCCCCCCAGCAAACAGTTGCTCGATGCGCCCATAGCGCAACGACTGCTGGCCACTGGAGCGGCTGGCGACCCAACCGCCCAGGGTCGACAGCTCCCACGACTGCGGGAAATGCCCCAGGGTGTAACCCCGGGCGCGCAGCTGACTTTCCACCTGCGGCCCGCTGGTGCCGGGGCCGAAGGTGGCCAGCAGGCTCTCTTCGTCGAGGTCCAGCAGGCGATTCATGCGGGCCAGGGAAACCGTCACCACCGGCCGCGCGGAACTCAGCGGGTTGATGTGACCGGCCACCGAGGTGCCGCCGCCATAAGGAATCAGGCACAGGTCCTGCTCATAAGCGAGTGTCAGTAACTGGCGAATCTGTTCGGCGCTCTCGGGATAGGCCACGGCGTCGGGGTAATTGCCCAACGCGCCTTCACGCAACGCCAGCCAGTCCGGCAGGCTCTGGCCGCGAGCATGCAGCAAGCGATCATGGGCATCCACGCTGTACAAGAAGTGCTGCTGCAACCGCGACGGGGGCACGCGGGCCAATGCCGTCTCAAGCGTCGCATCGGGCAGCGCTCGACCGTCACCCACCCGTTGGGCGAGAAAACTCGCGCCCTGGGCCGGCAGTTCGACCACCGTGGTTGCATCTCCCCAGCCGTTCCAGCGTCGCATGCGTGTGTCCTTTTGCGGTTCTGATCAGTGATATTTCAGGCCCCCATACTAGTCAGCCGCCGGAAAGTGTCACGGTCGCATCCGGCCAGTTCGAGTAGCCAATTGAGTCAAACGTCGCGCAAGCGTCAGCCATTTACTTTAGCCGTGGTTTCAAATTACCTTTCAGGGCATTCATCCGCGCACGCGGGCCTTGATCAAAGGAAACGATCATGCAATCCCTGGGCTTCACTTCAGTTCCGCCGCTGCTCAAATACCTGCGTCATGCCGAACAACTGGGCATGGCCATCGAGCCTGCGTTGGCGGCTGCCGGGTTGCAGGCGCAGCAGTTGAGTGACAACAGCCTGCGGTTGCCGGGTGAAGCCCATGAACGGCTGCTCGATTATTTCTGCGAACACTCGGGCGATCCGTTGTTCGGTCTCAACGCCGCGCGTTTTGTGTTGCCCAACTCCTGGAGCGTGCTGGGTTACATCACCATGAACTGCGCGACACTGGGCGACGCCATGAGCCGCATCATGCCGTTCGAGAAGCTGGTGGGAGACATGGGCGTCAGCCGTGCCGAGGTGCAGGACAGCAACGTGCACCTGATCTGGACATGCCGCCATCAACGCCCGCGAATTCGCCGGCACCTGGTGGAAAACGTGCTCGGTTCCTGGCTGCAATACGCGCGCTGGATCGCCGACACGCCTATGTCGCCGGCCGCCGTCTGGCTGGAACATGCACGTCCGGCCGACACGACGCTGGCACAGTACGAGCAGCTCTTCGACTGTCCGGTACTGTTCGACCAGCCTTATTCGGCGCTGATTGTCCCGTTGCCGTATTTGCAGTTGCCATTGCGCCAGGCCGATGCGCAATTGCTGCGTACGCTGGAAGAACATGCCCAGGGATTGATGGCCACGCTGGAGGATGCATCGCTGGAACAGCGGGTCAAAAGCATCCTGCGCCAGTTGCTCAAGGAAGGTCTGCCACGCAAGGAGCAGGTGGCCGAGCATCTCGCCGTGTCAGTGCGCACGCTGCAACGCCAGCTGCATCAGGCCGGTACGTCGTACCAGCAGATCCTCGATGACCTGCGCCAGGAACTGGCCGAGCATTACCTGCTCAACAGCACCCTGCCGATTCAGGACATCGCCCAGTACCTGGGTTTCACCGAACCCCGCTCGTTTCACCGCACGTTCAAAAGCCGGCGCGGGATGCCGCCAGGCGAGTTTCGCCAAACCCACCGGGTGCAGAACGAAGGCTGAAGGCTTAAGTCTGAGGGGCTGGAGGCTCAGAGGCTGATCGCGTTGGTGAACACCAACCGATTGCCGAACGGGTCGGCGATGGTCATGTCCTGGCTGCCCCACGGCATGGCCTGAATCTGTGGATGGGAAAAGCTGTATTCCTTGGTCAACAGTTGCTGTTGAAACTTCTCCAGTTCATCGGTCTCGATCCGCAGCGAAGAACCCGGTGCGCTGTCGCCATGGTGTTCGGACAGGTGCAGCACACATTCGCCACGGGAGATTTGCAGGTACAGCGGGAAATTCGCTTCGAATCGATGCTGCCAGTCGATCTTGAAACCGAGGAAGTCGACGTAGAACTCCACTGCCTTGGCTTCGTCGAAAATACGCAGGACCGGAGTGGTTTTGCCGAAGCTCATCGGATTGCTCCCAGACAATGAAAGACCTGTAGGAGCGAGCTTGCTCGCGATGGTCGTTAATGATGACGCGTGTCTACTGGGTAAACGCTGCGCTCTTTTGTCCATCGCGAGCTAGCTCGCTCCTACAAAATACGTAACCGAACCGCAATGATAGTTGGGCTTGATGTCAGCAATTCGGCTTGGTGGGAGAATTCTTTAATTGCACATTGCCACTATGTGACGCAGATCAAAAGATCGCAGCCTGCGGCAGCTCCTACATGGATTGCATTTCCCTGTAGGAGCTGCCGAAGGCTACGATCTTTTCGCCTCACCGCAATCCAACAAACCCGTCACGCAAATCACCCTGCCGCGCCAAAAACCGTCCTTCCCTGCGCCCGTTGGCCTGGCCATCACGGTAACTCAACACACCGTTGACCCACACCCCTTCAATGCCCTCCGCCGCCCGCTGCGGATCGTTGAAATCGGCGACATCCCGAATGGTTGCCGGATCGAACAACACCAGGTCCGCCCAATGACCTTCACGGATTTCACCGCGTTCCTTCAAACCGAAGCGTGCCGCCGACAGCCCGGTCATTTTGTGCACGGCGGTGTGCAGCGGGAATAGTCCTACGTCACGGCTGAAATGTCCGAGCACCCGGGGGAATGCGCCCCACAAGCGTGGGTGTGGGAACGGGTCTTCCGGCAAGCCATCCGAGCCGACCATCGACAGCGGATGCGCGAGGATCCGGCGCACGTCCGCCTCATCCATTCCGTAGTACACCGCACCGGCCGGTTGCAGTCGGCGGGCGGCATCCAGCAACGGCACTTTCCATTCGGCGGCGATGTCCATCAGGTCGCGGCCCCCCATCTCCGGATGCGGGGTCGACCAGGTGATGGTGATGCGGTGGGCATCGGTCACCTGCTTGAGGTCCAGGGTCGATGAGCTCGCGGCGTAGGGATAACAGTCGCAACCGACCGGGTGGGTCTTCGCCGCCTGTTCGAGGGATGCCAGCAACTGCGGACTACGCCCCCAGTTTCCGGCACCGGCACATTTGAGGTGGGAAATGATCACCGGGCTTTGTGCATGGCGACCAATCCGGAACGCCTCGTCCATGGCCTCCAGCACCGGTTCGAATTCGCTGCGCAGATGGGTGGTGTAGACCGCTCCGAATGCCGTCAATTCTTCGGTCAGCTGCATCACTTCATCGGTCGATGCCGAGAAGGCGCTGGCATAGGCAAGGCCGGTGGACAAGCCCAAGGCGCCGGCTTCGAGGCTTTCACGCAGTTGCTCGCGCATCGCGCTGATTTCATCGGCCGTGGCGGTGCGAAACAGGTCGTCCAGATGATTGCTGCGCAACGCCGTATGGCCGACCAGCGCGGCAACGTTCAACGTGGTGTTCGCCGCTTCGACCGCCGTGCGGTAGTCGCGGAAGGTCGGATAAACGAACGCTGCGGCCGTGCCGAGCAGGTTCATCGGATCCGGCGGATCGCCGCGCAAACTCACCGGCGACGCACTGATCCCGCAGTTGCCGACGATCACCGTGGTCACGCCCTGGCTGAGTTTGGGCAGCATCTGCGGCTGACGAATCACCACGGTGTCGTCATGGGTGTGCACGTCGATGAACCCTGGCGCCAGCACATGGCCCTGTGCATCGATTTCTTCGTTTGCGTGGGCATCGCGCAAGTCGCCGATACGCTCGATGCGCCCGTTGAAAATCGCCACGTCGGCGGGGTAACCGGGGCTGTTGCTGCCGTCGATGATCAGGGCGTTGCGAATCAGCGTGTCGTACTGCATGTCAGTCTCCCAGCGGCAAGTGATCGTCGCCACCGCGGTATTCGTCCAGGGCGAGTTTGATCCGCCGCAGACGTTCTTGATTGTCTTCAGGATTGGCCAGGGCCAGCTCGGTGGCGAGCACATCGATGGCCAGCAGCATGCCGTAGCGCGCTGCCGTGGGTTTGTAGATGAACGAGGTTTCGGCACTTTGCAGGGGCAGGACGATGTCGGCCAGTTGCGCCAGCGGTGAACCCGCGAGCGTAATGGCCAGAATGCGGGCGCCATAGTTGCGCGCCAGCTCCACCGTTTCAATCAGCTCCGGGGTGATCCCGGTCAGCGAGCAGACAATCACCACGTGTTCAGCGCTGAGGCTGGCGGCGGTGACGCGCATCATCACCGCATCGTGGCACGCCGTAATCGGATAGCCGAGGCGCACCAGGCGCACTTGCAGTTCGTCGCTGCACAGGGTCGAGCAACCGCCCATGCCGAAAGCGTGAATCATCCGCGCCTTACCCAGCAGTTTCACCGCATCTGCGAAACGCGACTCATCGAACGCCGCCAGATGTTGGCGCAAGGTCGATTCGATGTCACTCACGATCTGCCCGTAGAACGCCGACTGCTCGGGTGTGCCCGCCGGGTCGAGAAACCGGCTGCCAACGCCGCTGGCCTGGGCCAATTGCAAACGCAAGTCGCGCAAATCCCGGCAGCCGACCGTGCGGGCGAAACGCGACAGCGTGGCGGTGCTGACCTCTGCCCGCTGCGCCAGTTCATCGAGGCTGGCGGAAGCGGAAAATCCTACGTCGTCGAGCATCAGGCGGGCGATGCGTCCTTCACCGGCGCTGAAGGAGTCCTGACGGGCACGGATCTGGTAGAGGATGTCCATACGTGTGGCTCCGGCTAAATCAGATAAGAAAGGCCAACGGTCAGTCCGAAGGCAACGACCGAGATCAACGTCTCGAGCACGGTCCAGGTCTTGAAGGTTTGGGCAACGGTCATGTTGAAGTATTCCTTGATCAACCAGAAACCGCCGTCGTTAACGTGGGAAAAGATAACCGACCCGGCGCCGGTCGCCAGCACCAGCAGCTCCGGATGGGGATAACCCAGACCAATGGCCACGGGTGCGACCACACCTGAAGCGGTTGTCATGGCCACAGTGGCAGAACCGGTGGCGATGCGCATCAGCGCGGCAAACAGCCAGCCCATCAACAGTGGCGACAGATGAAATTCGTGGGCCAGGCCAACGATCTGGTCGGTGACGCCGGCGTCCACCAGAATCCGGTTCAAGCCACCACCGGCGCCTACCAACAGCGTAATGCTCGCGGTCGGCGCCAGGCATTCGTTGGTGAACCTGAGGATCGATTCGCGGTTGAAGCCCTGGGCCAGGCCGAGGGTCCAGAAGCTCAGCAATGTCGCCAGCAACAGCGCGATCACCGAGTTACCGATGAACAACAGGAACTGGTTGAAGCCACTGCCCGGCGTGGAAATCAGATTGGCCCAGCCGCCGATCAGCATCAGCACCACTGGCAACAGGATGGTCGCCATGGTGGTGCCGAAACCCGGCAGGCTGTCGCGGGGTTCACGCTCCAGGAACTGTCGCTCCAGCGGGTTTTCCGCCGGCAATTGAATACGCGGCACGATGAATTTGGCGTACAGGGGACCGGCAATGATCGCCGTCGGAATGCCGATCAGGATCGCGTACAGCAACGTCTGCCCCACCGATGCCTGATACACCTGTACCGCCAGCATCGCCGCCGGGTGCGGCGGCACCAGCGCATGCACCACCGAGAGCCCGGCGACCATCGGCAAGCCGACCATCAGGATCGATACGCCCACGCGCCGCGCCACGGTAAAGGCAATTGGCACCAGCAAGACGAAACCGACTTCGAAGAACAGTGGCAGCCCGACCAGAAACGCGATGCACACCATCGCCCAATGCGCGTTCTTCTCGCCAAAACGGTCGATCAGCGTGCGCGCCATCTGCTCGGCGCCACCGGACTCGGCCATCATCTTGCCGAGCATGGTCCCCAGCGCCACCACCAGCGCGATGTGCCCCAGGGTTTTGCCGACACCGGCCTCGTACGCCCCCACCACACCGGACGGTGGCATCCCGGCGACCAGCGCCAGGCCAAGGGAAATCAGGGTGATGACAATGAACGGATTAAGCCGGTAACGGGCGATCAGAACGATCAGCGCGATGATGGCAACGGCGGCATACACCAGCAGCCAATAGCCGAAGGACGGGGTCATGCGGTACTCCTCGAGAGGGTCACGTCGAAATATTTGTGAAACTCTTAAAACATTTCGACAGGTGATTTTCAAACGAGGTGAAAGTAATTTTCGTTCACGGGTAAGAGGTGTCGTACAGAGACATGGTGTGTCGCGAATTATGAAAGTCGGCCGTACGAACTTTCATCGCCGAAAGGCAGATCTTTCCCACGCTCAGTGTGGGAAAGATCGAATGATCTGAGGTCAGTCGTGCTGCATCCGGGCGCGCTTGAGCAGTTTCTTGCAGCGTTCGGACAAATGCAGCACCCGCAGGTGCTTGCCGGCCTTGGTGTAGCGCTCGCGCAAGGTGCCCAGCGCGGCGATGGCCGAGTAGTCGACAAAACTCAAGTGCTGGCAATCAAGTGTCACTTGCGCCGGGTCATTGGCCGGATCGAACTGATTGAGAAAGGGTGTGGTCGAGGCGAAGAACAGCGTGCCATGCAGCCGATACAGCTTGCTGCCATCGTTCTCCAGATGACTGTCGGCATACAGCTGGCGGGCCTGCTGCCAGGCAAAATTCAGCGCCGCAATGATGATGCCGCAGAGCACCGCGATGGCCAGATCGGTGAAAACGGTAATCACCGTCACCGCGATGATCACCAGCACGTCATTCAGCGGCACTTTGTTCAGCACCCGCAACGAGGCCCAGGCGAAGGTCTGTTGCGACACCACGAACATCACCCCGACCAGCGCGGCCAATGGAATGCGCTCGATCAGCGGCGACAGAAACAGGATGAACAGCAGGATCGACACTCCGGCCACCGCCCCGGACACGCGCCCGCGACCACCGGAACTGAGGTTGATCATGGTCTGGCCGATCATGGCGCAACCGCCCATGCCACCGAACGCACCGGACACCACATTCGCCACCCCCAGCGCCACGCACTCGCGATCCGGGTAACCACGGCTCTCGGTGATTTCGTCGGTGAGGTTCAGGGTCAACAGGGTTTCCAGCAACCCGACCAGCGCCATCAGGATCGCGTAGGGCGCGATGATCCGCAGGGTGTCCGGATTCCACGCGATGTCCGGCAGCGCCAGCGTCGGCAAGCCACCGGCAATGTGCGCCATGTCGCCGAGGGTGCGGGTCGGCAGGCCAAGCAGATACACCGCCAGGCCCACACCGAGAATCGCCACCAGCGCCGGCGGCACCGTACGGGTCAGGCGCGGCAGCACATAGACAACGGCCATGGTCACCGCGACCAGCCCGAGCATCATGTACAGCGGCGTACCGCTCAACCAGGTCCCACCGTTCTTGAAGTGCTCCAGTTGCGCCAGGGCAATGACGATCGCCAGGCCGTTGACGAAACCGAGCATCACCGGGTACGGCACCATGCGCACCAGCTTGCCGAGCTTGAGCAGCCCGAACGCGATCATTATCAGTCCGCCCAGCAACACCGTGGCCAGCAAATACTGCACGCCGTGTTGCACCACCAGCGCGACGATCACCACGGCCATCGAGCCCGCCGCGCCGGACACCATGCCTGGTCGCCCGCCAAATAGCGCAGTCAGGGTGCAGATGATGAATGCGCCATAGAGCCCCATCAGTGGATTGAGATGCGCCACCAGCGCGAAAGCGATGCACTCGGGCAACAGGGCAAAGGAGGTGGTAAGTCCGGCCAGGACATCGGCGCGTAGACGTTTTGCTTTCATGGGGGGACCGCACACAGGGAGAGACGAGAGAAGAGTGTGCGGATGTTACGGAATCGAGGGCAGCCCGGCCATCATCTGTGTCATCGAAAATGTCTTCGCGAGCAAGCCCGCTCCCACACTCGGCCGCATTCCTTCTGACGGAACGCGATCAATTGTGGGAGCGGGCTTGCTCGCGAAGAACGATGACGCGGTCTACAGCGAACTCACACCATCTCGCCACGAATCCACTCAACCACCGACGTGCGTTTCGGCCCCCAGCCTTGCGCAGCAATCAAGAATCAACCCTTGAAGTCTGCACTCGCATAATCCGCCAACTTGCCCTGGATAAAGTCCAGGAAGCATTGAATCCGCAGGGCCAGTTGCGAGTTGCGGTAGTACACCGCATTGATCGGCTGGCGATAGCCGCTGTTGAACTCGGCCAACAACACTTTCAAGCGTCCGGCACGAATGTCTTCGATGGTCATGAAATGCGACAGGCTGGCGATGCCCTGGCCGTCCAGTGCCAGATGTCGGATGGTTTCGCCGCTGGAGGCGCTGATCGACGCCTGGATCGGCCAGCGATCGCCATGCACGTAACGCAACGGCCATTGGTTGAGGCCTTCGTTCTGGGTGAACCCCAGCAGCGTATGGTTGGCCAGGTCCGCCACGGCTGTCGGTGTGCCGTGCTTTTTCAGGTAGGCGGGGCTGGCGACGATGTGCAGCGGGCTGCAACCCAGGGAGCGGGCATGCAATGTCGAGTCGGTCAGGGTGCCGATGCGGATGGCGATGTCGGTGCTCTGCTCCAGCAGGTCGATGATCAGATCATTGCTGTTGAGTTCGAGTTGGATGTCGGGGTAGAGCCGGCGGAATTCATCGATGTAGGGCACGATGGCGTGCAGCATGAACGGTGATGCCGCGTTGATACGCAAACGCCCGGACGGCGTTTGCTGGCGTGAGGACAGGCGCTCTTCGAGTTCGTCCATCTGATCGAGAATCCGCTTGGCGTGCTCGAAGAAGTACTTGCCCTCTTCGGTCAGGTCCATGCGCCGCGTGGTGCGGTTGATCAGCGTGGTGTCGAGCTTGGCCTCCAGCCGCGACAGCGTACGACTGACCGCCGAAGGCGTTTGCCCGACCTGCTCGGCCGCCGCAGAAATCGACCCGCATTCAATCACGCAGACGAATATCTGCAATTCATCGGATCTGGCTTTCACGTATGTCCCTTTATCGAATGCATGCTTATTGTGGCGAGGGAGCTTGCTCCCGCTGGACCGCAAAGCGGTCCCAATATCAGCCAACCTGGTACATCAGGCAAACCGCATGCTCAGGTTTCACGGCTGCTGCGCAGCCGAGCGGGAGCGAGCTCCCTCGCCACAGTACGGTGCCATGCCCAGATGATCGATAGTAGCCGAGCGTTACGCCTTGAGGCCAAACACCTCAGTCAAATGCTGCGCATAGCGTGCCACGTCGCCTTCAATGTTCGGGCGTTTCATCACGTCCACGCACAGGAAGGTCGGCAATCCGGTCATGCCAAGGAACTCGTTGGCTTTGTGGAACGGGAAGTACACCGCGTCCACACCTTTGGCTTCGAAGAAATCGGTCGGGTCGTCGAAGGCTTGCTGCGGGGCGTTCCAGGTCAACGACAACATGTACTGCTTGCCGTGAATCAGGCCGCCGCTGCCGTACTTCTGCGACGCATCCGAACGGGTGCGACCGTCGCTGGCATAGAGGCTGCCATGGCCTTCGGTGAAGACTTCGTCGATGTACTTCTTCACGGTCCACGGCGCGCCCATCCACCAGCCGGGCATCTGGTAAATGATCACGTCGGCCCAGAGAAACTTGGCCACTTCTTCGGCGACGTCGTAGCCCTCGTCGATGAAGGTGGTTTTGACATCCACGCCACCGCGATCCAGCACGCTCAACGCGGCTTCATGCAGGGTGGTGTTGTAGCGACCATCGGAGTGCGCAAATTTTTTGCCGCCATTGAGCAACAGGACTTTTTTCATGGGAGTTCTCGGGAAGGGTCGGAATTCGATGGCGGCAGAGTACCGACCGGCTTCGCGCGGAATAAGCATCGATTTGGCAAAATTCATTTGAGCTACAAGCACGAATCAACAGGAGATTGTTGCCTTAGACTGGCGCCAGTTCTGACTTGAGGAGAGATGTACATGAGTGAAATCCAGGGCTTCATCCTGCACGCCAAGACCCGCCCGGAAAAATCCGACGCCTTCGAAGCGTTCTTCAGCAGCTACGTGGAAGCGAGCCGAGCCGAACCCGGTTGCATCGAATACCACATGCTGCGCGACAAACAGGACCCGACCCTGTTCATCTTCTACGAGATCTGGCAATCCCGGGCCCACCTGGATGTGCACTCGAACCTGCCGCACATGAAGCAGTTCCTCGACCAGCGCGAAGAATACCTGGAACGGGACTTCGAGATCCGCGCCATCGAGATGATCAGCCCGTCGTCCGCTAGCCGCTGATCAGCAAATGGCCGCCGAGCACACCAAGGCCAATGAAGAACACCCGCTTGAACCACAGGGCGCTGATCCGCTGGCGCAGCGATTGCCCCAGCCACATGCCAAGCATTGCCGGGATCAGCGCCAGCAGCGACGCGCTCAACTCGCCCCCGCCGAGAGCGCCGCGCCATAGCAATCCACCGGCCAGGGCCAGGGTCGAGACGGTGAACGACAGGCCCAGCGCCTGCACCAGCTCGTCCTTGCCCAAACCCAGCGCCTGCAGATAAGGCACCGCCGGAATCACGAACACGCCGGTGGCCGAAGTGATGACACCGGTCAGCACGCCACACAATGGCCCGAGCCAGCGTTCGCTGCGCCGCCCCACGTGCAAAGTCGGCAGGAACAAACCGCTCAGCGCATACAGCAACAATGCCGCCCCCAGCCCCCGCACCACCCAATGGCCACCGCTCATGCCGATCCACAGCGAGCCCGCTCCGGTGCCGAGAAAAATCGCCAGCAGCATTGGCCACAGCCGTTTGACCAGCCCCGACAGGTGACCGCCGAATGCCAGTTGCCAGACATTGGTGAGGGTCGCCGGAATGATCAACAGCGCCGCTGCCTGCGTCGGCGCCATAGCCAGACCGAGCAGGCCCATGGCAACGGTCGGCAGGCCGAGGCCGATCACGCCCTTGATCATGCCGGCCAGCACAAAGGTACCGATAACCAACAGCGAAAGGGCCGATCCGAGATTCTGATAAAACGCCGAGAGTGTATTCATGGGGGCTATGGTGAGCCCGCGAGGGTTGATTGAAAATCTGCCATATACTGAGGTTGCCTCTTGCCTTGACAGAGGCTGAATATTTCGCTGCAGCGACTGGCCTCTTCGCGGGCAAGCCCGCTCCCACAGTGGATCGCATTTCTTCCATGAGAACTCGGTCACCTGTGGGAGCGGGCTTGCCCGCGAAGGCGTCCGCCCAGACAACATCAAATTCAAGGTTGTACCGATGCACTTCGACCTCACCGACCTGCGCCTGTACCTGAACATCCTCGACACTGGCAACATCACCGCCGGCGCCGCACGCAGTCATTTGTCCCTCGCCGCGGCCAGCGCGCGAATTCGCGCCATGGAGGCATCGCTGGGCGTCGAGTTTCTTCAGCGTAATCGCCGTGGGGTCAGCCCGACACCGGCCGGCAATGCCCTGGCGCGGCACGCCCGGGTTCTGCTGCAACAGGCCGAACGCCTGCAACAGGAACTGGCCGAGTACGCCAAGGGCGTCAAAGGTCAGGTGCGACTGCTGTGCAACACCACGGCGATCACCGAATACCTGCCAGAGTTGCTCGCGGACTTCCTGCGCAGCCACCCCAACCTCGACATCGACCTGCAGGAACTGCCCAGTGCCCGCATCACCCATGCCTTGCGCCAGGGGGCGGCGGACCTGGGCATCGTTTCCGACGCGGTGGACACCGATGACCTGCAAACCCACCCATTCTGTGATGATCCGCTGGTGTTGATCATGCCCCGCGAACATCCCTTGGCACAGGCGGCCTCAGTGAGTTTCACCGACACATTGCGTCACGATTACGTCGGCCTGAACGCCAACAGCGCCCTCGCCGTGTACCTGGAGGAACAGGCGCTGCACACCGGCCTACGGATGCAGATCCGCATCCGCGCCGACGGCTTCGACGGGGTGATGCGCATGGTCGCTCACGGAGCCGGATTGGCGATTGTGCCGTTGGCGGCGATCCAGCGCGGGTCGCTCGATGAGCCGTTGAAAAGTTTCGCGCTGGAGGAAGACTGGGCGCAGCGCAAACTGCTGCTCTGTGCCCGCTCATTCGACAACCTGCCCGGTTATGCCAGAGCCTTGTTCGAGGCATTGCAGGGCGACTTCCTTTGAAGACTGTCGCCCCGCCGAGTTGCTTCCAGACTAGACCTTGGGCAACGGACGCAAGGCTTCGGCTGTCTTGGGTTTTCTGAAAAAGATGCCGTAGATCACTGTGAGTACCAGCAGGAAAGGCACACCGAACACCAGGGTCATCTTGAAGGCGTCGGTGAAGTAGGTGGTGATCATCACCGCGCCCATCAGCACCAGCCCCAACAGGGTCGAATAAGGGAACAGTCGCATGCGGAACGACAGTTTGCGTTCGCCGTTGCGTTGGTGATAACGACGGAAGCAGTAGTGCGTCAGGAAAATCATGAACCAGGTGAAAATGGCGCCGAACATGGAGATTGCCATCATCAAGGTGAACGAGCTTTCCGGATACAGGATGTTGAGCAAGGTCGCCAGGGCGATGCCGGAGCTCGACAGCAACAGTGCGTTCAGCGGAATCCCGCTCTTGCTCAACACGCCCATGGACTTCGGCGCATAACCACCACGGGACAGGCTGAACATCATGCGCGTGGTGATGTACAACTGACTGTTCATCGCCGACAACGCCGCAATCAGAATCACGAAATTCATCACGCCGGTCGCGCCGGGAATACCGATCGACTGCATGACCGTGACGAACGGGCTCTGGGCTTGACCGGCCTGGACCCACGGTACAATTGCCAGCATCAGCGCGAGTGTCAGCAGGTAGAACACCACCAGGCGCACGATGGTCGCGCGAAAGGCCTTCTTCACCGCTTGCTCCGGATCCTTCGCCTCTCCGGCGGCCACCGCGATCATCTCCACGCTCAGGTAGCTGAAGATCGACACGATCACCGCGACCCACATCCCTTGCAAGCCATTGGGAAAAAAGCCGCCGTGGGAGGTGTAGTTATGCACGCCGTACTCCGGGTTACCGGAGCCGAATACCACATACACCGCAAGAATGATGAAGCCGACAATCGCGCCGATCTTGATGGTCGAGAACCAGTACTCGAAGGTGCCGAAGGTCTTCACGCTGATGGCGTTGAGCACGATCAGCACACTGGAGAACGAGACGATCCAGATCCATTCCGGCACGTTGGCGAACCAGTACTTCATGTACATCGCCACCGCCGTCACTTCCGTACCGACCGCCAGCACGATCGCCGCCCAGTAGGCATAGCGCACCAGGAACCCGGCCAGCGGGCTGACATAGAATTCGGCATAGGCACCGAACGAACCTGAGGTCGAGTGGGCCACGGTCATTTCCGCCAGGCAGCCCATCAACAGCAGGGTGATTATCGCGCCGATGGCGTAGCTGAGCAGCACGCTCGGCCCGGCATAGCCGATGGCGTAGGCGCTGCCCATGAACAGCCCGGTGCCAATCGCACCGCCAATGGCGATCATGCTCATCTGCCCCGACGTCAGTTGACGCCGCAAGCCGTGTTCACGGTTGGATATCGTTTCAAAACCGGAGTTATCGGTCATTTGCCTGTCCTCTGAATATTGTCTTTCTTGAAGTGAGCACGTGGTTGGATAGTCTCGTGGGGATCAGCCACGCACAGCAGGACACGGATCAGAAAATACTCAGTGGATACTCGATGATGACGCGGACTTCGTTGTTGTCCGTGGTGTCGGCGCGCGCCACTTGAGCGGTCGAACGCACACTGGCCTGACGCACCCGCACCGACAGATCCCTGGCCTTGCCCGACTGCACGACGTAGCGCGCTTCGAGGTCGCGCTCCCAACGCTTGCCATCATCGCCGTAACGCCCGTAAGCGCCGTTGGGGCCGCCGTCGTAGTGGCTGTCGTCGATATGGTCACCGCTGACATAACGGGACATGAAGCTCAGGCCCGGTACGCCGAATGGCGCCATGTCCAGGTCGTAGCGCAGTTGCCAGGAACGTTCGTTGGGGGCGTTGAAATCGAGGACCTGGATCGAGTTGGCGAGAAAAATCGAAGTCCCCGGTTGTTGATCGAACCCCAGGTAGTCGAACGGCTCGTCGCCATCGACGCGCTGGTAAGCCAGGGTTACCCGATGGGCACCGACCTTGTAGGCAGCAGACATCGACCAGGTGGTGTTGTCGATCTTGCCGGCCAGGCTCTGGCCATCGTCGTTGGTGCGGTAAATATTGAAATCAAGGTTCAGCGACTGATCGGGCGTCAACGGGTAGGTGTAGTTGGCATTGGCGTAGTACTGCCGCCAAATGTCGATGAACTGCGAACCGTACAGGCTGACGCTCAGTTGATCGCTCACCGCATAGCTGCCGCCCAGATAATCGACGCTGCGGGTTTCCACCCCGGCATACAGCGCTTTCAGGGCGCCATCGGAGTTGGTGGAATTACTGTCGTTGCCGGATGTGAAGTGGCCGATGTCCACTTGCAGCGCCTTGAGTTCATTACTGGTCAGCTGAAAGCCAGTGGCCACGCTGGTAAACAGCCGCGCATTGCCCGTGCCGAACACCGGATTGAGCGGGGTCAGGTTGCCGTACTTGAGTTCGGTGTTGGAGATCCGCGCCTTGAGCGCACCACCCGCTTCGGAATACTGATCCTCGGGACGACCGTCGGAATCGACCGGCAGCAAACCGGTGCCGGTTCGTCCCTTGCCGCTGTCGAGTTTGAAGCCCAACTGCGCATAGGCATCGACGCCGAAACCCACCGTGCCCCGGGTATACCCGGAACGGTAATCGAGCATGATCCCGTGGGCCCATTCGTCCCGATAGTTCTGACCACCCGGGTTATTGAGGTTGTTGCGGTAGAAATAGAAGTTACGGTTGGTCAGGACCAGGCTGCTGTCTTCGACGAATCCATTGTCGGCTGCGGCATAAGCTATTTGACCGAGGCAACTGGTAATGGCGAGCGGCAAGGCGGGCCAAAGGGACAATTTCATTCTGCGTGCTCCTTATTATTGTGTTTGCACAGAACTCTTGATTGACGGCACCCGAAGCCCTGCTACCAGGAAAACCCGGTAGCAAGACGCGGACATCGGTTAACTCAGGTGACGCTGTGGCGGACCTGGAATTGCGCCTGCGCCCAGGTTTTCTGGTCGAGGATTTCGCCGAGGATCTGCACTGCATCCCAGACCTCAGTGAACGTCGTGTACAGCGGGGTAAAGCCGAAGCGCATGATCCGCGGCTCGCGGTAGTCACCGATCACACCGCGGTCAATCAGGGCCTGGATCACGGCATAACCCTGGGGATGCTCGAAGCTGACATGGCTGCCACGCCTGGCGTGTTCGCGTGGCGTGACCAGGGTCAGCTCATGTGCGGCGCAGCGCTGCTCGACGAGGTCGATGAACAGGTCGGTCAGGGCCAGGGATTTGCGGCGCAGGCTGGCCATATCGGTCTGGGCGAAAACATCCAGCCCACACTCGACCATCGCCAATGAAGTGATTGGCTGGGTGCCGCACAGGTAGCGGGCGATGCCGCTGCTCGGCTCGTAGCGAGGCTCCATGGCGAACTGCCGCGAATGGCCGAACCAGCCCGACAAGGGCTGCGGCACCAGATCGCACAGCTGCGGCGAGACCCAGACAAACGCCTGCGAACCCGGACCGCCATTGAGGTACTTGTAAGTGCAACCGATGGCGTAGTCGGCGCCTGCCTGATGCAAATCAACCGGCACCGCCCCGGCGGAATGCGCCAGATCCCAGATAGCCAGTGCGCCACACTCGTGGCTCAGCGCGGTCAGGGCCTGCATGTCGTGCATGTAGCCGGTCTTGTAATTGACGTGGGTGAGCATCACCACGGCCGTGTCCTGGTCAATCGCTTGCGGCAACTCTTCCGGGCTGTCGACCAGACGCAAGGTGTACCCCTGCTGCAGCATGTCGGCCAGGCCTTCAGCGATGTACAGGTCGGTCGGGAAATTGCTGGTTTCGGTGACGATCACCCGGCGCTCTGGCGACCGGGTGGCCTGCACACGCAACGCGGCGCTGAGCACCTTGAACAGGTTGATCGAGGTGGTGTCGGTCACCACCACTTCGCCGTCGCGGGCACCAATCAGTGTGGCCAATCGGTTACCCAGACGCTCGGACAGATCGCGCCAGCCCGCGCTGTTCCAACTGCGGATCAGGCCATTGCCCCACTCCTCGGCGATCACCGCCTGAGCGCGAGCCAATGCCGCGACAGGGCGTGCGCCCAAGGAGTTGCCATCGAGATAAATCACACCTTCAGGAAGCGCAAACTGCTGACGCAGAGGTGCCAAACTGTCCTGTGCATCAAGCGCCAGGCAATCGTTTCTTGTAGTCATTGGATGTCCTGTTTTTTTGAATGACATGCCGTCCGGGCACATCGTGAAAGTCAAGGCGAGCAGAGCGCCCAGCGCCCTGTTTCAGGCGTTATTCGCGCCTTTTTGGTGGAGAGATAATGAACTAAGCCTTGGAGAATTTTCGTGCAAAGTGAGCGGCGCTATAGTACTTATCCCGCAGAAAATTCGATTCCAATGCCAATAAACACGGATTTATTTCAACCATGAATCTCGACTCGACAGACCTGCGAATCCTCCATCAACTGCAACAGGATGGTCGTATCAGCAACCAGGAATTGGCAGAGAAAGTCGCGCTGTCGCCGTCAGCTTGCCTGCGTCGATTACGCCTGTTGGAAAGCGAGGGAATCATCACCGGCTATCGCGCGGTGCTGAATGCCGAACGGCTGGGAATCGAACTGGAAGCCATCGTTCACGTATCGTTGCGACAGGACGTCGCGGACTGGCACGAGACCTTCATCAAGAAGGTACAGTCGTGGCCGGAAGTGGTCACCGCGTATGTGATTACCGGGGCGAGCAACTATGTGTTGCGAGTACAGGCGCGCAACCTGAAACACTTCTCGGATTTCATCGTGAATCACCTGAACCGCACGGCGGGTGTCACCGATATCCGCTCGGAAATCGTCCTGCAGAAAATCAAGGAGCGCGACGAATTGCTGGATCTGGTGGTGCGCAAGTAAGGGCGCCCTGCCCCTCAGAAGCCACGCATGCGGCGGGCTTCGTTGCGCTGCAAAGTCATGGTCGGGGTTTCGTCGAACAACTTGCGGTACTCGGCGGAAAAACGCCCGAGATGGGTGAAGCCCCAGCCCATGGCGATCGCGGAAATATTGCGCGCAGAACCGTGCTCAAGAATCTCCTGACGCACGGCGTTCAAGCGGTATTTTTTCAGGTAGACCATCGGCGACAAGGCGAAGTACTTCTTGAACGCCTCGAACAGCTTGAAGCGCGAGACGCCGGCGGCGGCTTCGATGTCCTCCAGGTGCAGGGCTTCGCGGGCGTTTGCATGGATGTACTGCCGGGCCCTGATCAGGTAGTGCGGCAACTTCACGCCCATCACGCTTCGCAGTTCTTCTGAATAGTTGTTCGGCTGAGCGAGGATCAAGCCTTTGATCAGCGAACTTTCAATGTCCCGAGTGAAGGCCACCTGTTCATAGAGTTCGCTGCTGCGCTCCAGCTCGGCGATGAAATAGCGCGCCATGCGCCACCATGAGGCCGACGCTCCGTCGACCGCGTCCATCACCGGCTCGAACCGCAGCGGTGTATCCAGAGGCCGCTGTAGAAGCCCCTCCAGAGACTCGCTCATGGCGACTCGGGTAATCACCACCTGGACCTTTCGGCAATCGCCGGAGATCGCCAACAGCTGGTTTTCATTCGGGGAAATGATCACCCCTTGATCGCGGTCGGACTTCACCACGCTGCCGTTCTTGCTCAACTCCTGCTCGCCCACCAGCGGCAGACTCAGGCTGTAACTGCTGAAGTGCTCGGCGTCTTCGATATCGATGGTGACATCGGTGCCGTACTCGATGGTGCCAAGGGTCGTGGCCATCGACTTGAACATATTGGCGCTGTGATGAAAACGGATCCGTTCGGGCGTCGTGGTGACGAGTCGATGCGGCCCGCAGATACCGGACATCCAGCTCCTCGCGGCCTCAAGGTCATCGCTGTCGACACGAATGTCGCGACACTGCGGATCAGTTTTGCTGTTCATCACGGCGCACCCACGGGCTATTTTTTCGGCGCGCTCTGACGGCGCGTCTCCGGATTGGAAAGGCAAGTTCCAAGCCACAAAACACCAGCGCCAACTTAGCGGATAGCAATCCTCGACTAAGCGGATAACGCCGCCGACCAGAGGCAGGCAATCGCTATCAAACAGCATTCGACGCTGCACAAAACAGTACCTGATTGCTGCAAACAGGGGCAGCCGTTCATCGCATGGAGCGCCATTTGAGTCGTCGCTGCCCAGCTTGATACCGGGTGGGTGTTACCGCACCAATTTTATGGACTGCCTTCGCCAACTAACCGGATAGACCCCTACCCGCCCTGCTCCTTCTAATGAGCCCACGATTAGCCCCAATAAAAACAGGTACACACCCATGAGTGGCGAAAAAAACGTCGAGCAGTGGAAAGCGTTTATCGAAGGCTGCCTGGATTTCCGTCCGGTAGAGGGCGTGTTCCGCATCGCCCGGGACATTTTCACCGAGCCGCAGTTGTTCGATCTGGAGATGGAACTGATCTTCGAGAAGAACTGGATCTACGCCTGTCACGAAAGCGAGCTGGCCAACAATCACGACTTCGTCACCCTGCGCGCCGGCCGTCAGCCGATGATCATCACCCGCGACGGTGAAGGAAAACTCAACGCCCTGATCAACGCCTGCCAGCATCGCGGCACAACCCTGACCCGCGTCGGCAAGGGCAACCAGTCGACCTTCACTTGCCCGTTCCACGCCTGGTGCTACAAAAGCGACGGCCGCCTGGTGAAGGTAAAGGCGCCCGGCGAATACCCGGAAGGTTTCGACAAGGCCACCCGGGGCCTGAAAAAGGCCCGTATCGAGAGCTACAAGGGCTTCGTGTTCATCAGCCTCGACGTACACGCCGACAACAGCCTCGAAGACTTCCTCGGCGACGCCAAGGTGTTCTTCGACATGATGGTTGCCCAGTCACCAACCGGTGAGTTGGAAGTGCTGCCCGGCAAGTCGGCCTACACCTACGACGGCAACTGGAAACTGCAGAACGAAAACGGCCTCGACGGCTATCACGTCAGCACCGTTCACTATAACTACGTGGCCACGGTGCAACACCGCCAGCAGGTCAACAGCGAGAACGGCACCAGCAGCGGCAGCACCCTGGACTACAGCAAACTCGGTGCCGGCGACGCCAATACCGATGACGGCTGGTTCGCCTTCAACAATGGCCATAGCGTATTGTTCAGCGACATGCCGAACCCGACGGTGCGCTCCGGCTACGCGACGATCATGCCGCGCCTGGTCGAAGAACACGGCCAGCAAAAAGCCGAATGGATGATGCATCGCCTGCGCAACCTGAACATCTATCCAAGCCTGTTTTTCCTCGATCAGATCAGCTCGCAACTGCGCATCATCCGCCCGGTGGCCTGGAACAAGACCGAGATCATCAGCCAGTGCCTGGGGGTGAAAAACGAGTCCGACGCCGACCGCGAAAACCGCATTCGCCAGTTCGAGGATTTCTTCAACGTCTCGGGCCTGGGTACACCGGATGACCTGGTGGAATTCCGTGAAGCCCAGCGCGGTTTCCAGGCGCGCATGGAGCGCTGGAGCGACATTTCCCGAGGCAGTCACCAATGGGCCACCGGCGCCACGCCCAACAGCGAAGCGATCGGCATTGCCCCGGTCATGACCGGCACTGAATTCACCCACGAAGGGCTGTACGTCAACCAGCACAGCAACTGGCAGAAATTCCTGCTCGATGGCCTGGACGCGAAATCCCTGAAACTCCGTGAGGTGCAATGATGAATGCGCAATTGCAGTACCAGATCGAACAGTTTTTCTATCGCAAATCCGAGCTGTGCGACGCCCAGGAATGGGATGCTTATATCAAGCTGTTCGACGAGCAGAGTGAGTTCCACCTGCCGCAATGGGACTCGGAACACGTCTACACCCGCGACCCAAAACGCGAAATGTCGCTGATCTACTACCCCAACCGGTCCGGCCTGGAAGACCGCGTGTTCCGCCTGCGCACGGGCAAGTCCGCGTCTTCGACACCGATGCCGCGCACCTTGCATTTGATCAACAACGTGCGGATCGACGAACTGGAGAACGGTGAGCTGGAGGTGCGCCTGAACTGGAACACCTTGTTCTATCGACTGGCCACGGCCGAGCAGTTCTTTGGCCGCGCGACCTATCATCTCAAGCCTCATGCGGACAGCTGGCTGATCAGCCGCAAGCATGTGCTGCTGCTCAACGACACCATCAACTCGGTACTCGACTTTTACCACCTCTGAATCCATGGAGACCGAGGCATGAATCACAAAGTAGCGTTCAGCTTTGCCGACGGCAAAACCCTGTTCTTTCCGGTACAGCCCAACGAAATCCTGCTCGACGCCGCCCTGCGCAACGGCATCAACATTCCCCTGGATTGCCGCGAAGGCGTCTGCGGAACCTGCCAGGGTCGCTGCGAATCCGGCGACTACAGCCAGGATTATGTGGATGAGGAAGCTCTCTCCAGCCTGGACTTGCAACAGCGCAAAATGCTCACCTGCCAGACGCGGGTGAAGTCCGACGCGGCGTTTTACTTCGACTTCGCATCCAGCCTGTGCAATGCCGCCGGCCCTGACCGACTGACGGCGACAGTCACCGATGTCAGGCAGGTTTCCGCCAGCACGGCGATTCTGCACCTGGACCTGGACCTGGGCACTGGCGGTCAGCCACTGGATTTTCTGCCGGGGCAATATGCCCGGCTGCAGATTCCCGGCACCGAAAGCCTGCGCTCCTATTCGTTCGCCAATCGCCCGAGCAGCACCAATCAACTGCAGTTCCTGATTCGCCTGCTGCCCGACGGGGTAATGAGTAACTACATCCGTGAACGCTGCCAGGTGGGCGACGAAATCGTGCTGGAGGCGCCGCTGGGCGCCTTCTATCTACGCCACGTCGCCAAGCCACTGATTCTGGTAGCGGGTGGCACGGGGCTTTCCGCGCTGCTGGGCATGCTTGACGACCTCGCCGAGCGCGGCTGCGGGCAACCGGTGCATTTGTATTACGGCGTGCGGGATGCGGCTGACTTGTGCGAACGCGCGCGTATCGAAGCCTATGCCGAACGCATTCCGGGGTTTCGCTACACCGAAGTGGTCAGCGAACCCTCGCCCCAATGGACGGGAAAACGCGGCTACATTGCCGAGCATTTCGACAGCAGCGAACTGCGCGACGCGCCGGTTGACATGTACGTCTGTGGCCCACCGCCAATGGTCGAGTCGATCAAAAGCTGGTTGCAAACCCAGGCGCTGGACAGCGTGCACCTGTACTACGAAAAGTTCACCGAGAGTAATATCTGATCTTGCAAATCAAGCCTGGCAACAATAACTAGAAGGGAACGAGATGGCAGATGAAATCTTGCAACAGGGAACGCTCAAGCGGGGGTTGAAAAATCGTCATATTCAACTGATCGCCCTGGGCGGGGCGATTGGTACCGGGCTTTTCCTCGGTTCTGCCGGTGTGCTCAAGTCGGCCGGGCCGTCGATGATCCTCGGCTATGCGATTGCCGGTTTCATCGCGTTCCTGATCATGCGCCAGTTGGGCGAGATGATTGTCGAAGAGCCCGTGGCCGGTTCATTCAGTCATTTCGCCCATAAGTACTGGAGCGGTTATGCCGGCTTTCTGTCCGGCTGGAACTACTGGGTGCTGTACGTGCTGGTGGGCATGGCCGAACTGACGGCCGTCGGCAAGTACGTGCAGTTCTGGTGGCCGGACGTGCCGACCTGGGTCAGCGCGGCGGTGTTCTTCGTGCTGGTCAACCTGATCAACACAATGAACGTCAAAGTCTTCGGTGAGATGGAGTTCTGGTTCGCGATCATCAAGGTCGTGGCCATCATCGGCATGATCGTACTGGGCTGCTACATGCTGTTCAGCGGCACGGGCGGCCCACAGGCTTCGGTCAGTAACCTGTGGAGCCATGGCGGTTTCTTCCCCAACGGAACCACCGGCCTGCTGATGTCGATGGCCTTCATCATGTTTTCCTTCGGCGGCCTGGAGCTGGTCGGCATCACTGCCGCTGAAGCCAGCGAACCGAGAAAGGTGATCCCCAAGGCGATCAATCAGGTGGTGTATCGCGTGCTGATTTTCTACGTCGGCGCTCTCACCGTGCTGCTGTCGCTGTACCCGTGGGATCAACTGCTGCAAACCCTGGGCGCGTCCGGCGATGCCTATGGCGGCAGTCCGTTTGTGCAAATCTTTTCGCTGATCGGCAGCGACACCGCCGCGCAAATCCTTAACTTCGTAGTGCTCACCGCGGCACTCTCGGTCTACAACAGCGGCGTCTACTGCAACAGCCGCATGCTCTATGGCCTGGCCGAACAGGGCGATGCACCCAAAGCGCTGATGAAGCTGAACAAACAAGGGGTGCCATTGCGGGCCCTGGGGATCTCGGCGCTCATCACGATGTTGTCGGTACTGGTCAACTACCTTGCCCCGCATGAAGCGCTCGAACTGCTGTTCGCCCTGGTGGTCGCATCGCTGATGATCAACTGGACGCTGATCAGCCTGACCCATCTCAAGTTCCGCAAAATCATGGGCCAACAAGGCATAGTGCCAAGCTTCAAGTCCTTCTGGTTTCCCTTCAGCAACTACCTGTGCCTGGCGTTCATGGCCATGATCGTCTGCGTGATGTGGATGATTCCCGGGATACGCGCGTCGGTCATCGCCATTCCGGTGTGGGTGTTGATCATCTACGTGTTCTACCGGTTGCGTGCGGCGAAGGATCGCGGTTTACCCGTCGCTCAATAATCTCCCGTGTAATAAAAAGCCCCGACATTCAATGAATGCCGGGGCTTTTCCATTTTGGATCAGACTCTGCGTCTCAGAGAGTAGAACGCACTCGCCACAACTCCGGAAACAGCACGGTGTCGAGCATCTTGCGCAAATAGCCGACACCTTCAGTGCCGCCGGTGCCCGGTTGAAAACCGATGATCCGCTCGACCGTGGTCACATGGCGGAAGCGCCACTGACGGAACGAGTCTTCCAGATCGATGAGTTTTTCGGCCAACTGATAGAGGTCCCAGTAACGCGAAGGATCCTTGTAGACGACTCGCCAGGCGGCTTCGACCGAGGCGTCATGCTGCGTCGGGCTGGTCGGGTCACGTTCGAAACGCTGTGGATCAATCGTCAGACCGGCACTGGCCATCAAGCGAATCGCTTCGTCATACAGCGACGGTGTGGCGATGGCTTTTTCGAGCTCCTCCAACAGCTGCGGACGATGCGCGTGGGGCCGCAACAAGGTCGCGCTTTTGTTGCCCAGAATGAATTCGATCTCTCGGTACTGGAACGACTGAAAACCCGACGACTGTCCCAGAAAAGGCCTGATCGAGTGGTACTCGGTGGGCGTCATGGTCGCCAGTACCGTCCAGGCATGCACTAATTGATCAAAGATCCGCGAGACTCGCGCCAGCATCTTGAAAGCGGGCGGCAACTCGCCCAACCGCATGTGTTCGCGGGCAGCCTTGAGCTCGTGCAACATCAACTTCATCCACAGCTCGGAGGTCTGGTGCTGGATGATGAACAGCATCTCGTTGTGATCGGGTGACAACGGGTGCTGCGCACTGAGAATGCGCCCCAGGTCCAGGTAATCGCCGTAGCTCATGGAGTCGGAAAAATTCAACTCGGCGTTATGCCATTCCGCAGTCGGATTGGCCGATGAATAGGGACATTGGCTCATTGAGCAGGCTCCTCACGTTGCGGTGAATTCAGTGGACGCAATATGGCCCGGACCGGGCTGGCATCGAGATTGGCAAAACGTAACGGCAGCGCGATCAGTTCATAATCGCCTTCGGGGACTTCATCGAGCACGATGCCTTCGAGAATGGCCATGCCGTGATGCGCCACCGCGTTGTGCGAATCCATGGTCTTGGATTGCTGCGGGTCCAGCGACGGCGTATCGATGCCGATCAGCCGCACGCCGAGGCTGGCCAGCAGATCGACGGTTTCTTTGGCGACGGCGGTGAAATTCGGGTCCCAGGTGGTCAGCGGTGCGTTTCGATAAGTACGCAGCAGGACGCGCTCAGGGAGATAGTCCAGGCGCCCCCGCAGTTGCTCCGGCTGCACCAGTTGGCCGCTGTCCAGGCAATGCAACACCCGGCAAGGCCCGATATAGACGTCCAGCGACACTTCGCCAATGGCCTTGCCATCCGCGCTGTAGTGCAGTGGCGCGTCGACATGGGCGCCGGTATGCGGCGACAGCGTGATGCGCCCGACATTCACAGGGCACTCGGGCCCGAAGCTCCAGACACGCTCTTCCTGAAACGGCGTATCACCTGGCCAGGTCGGGGTTGCGGTACTCAAGGGCGGGCTGATGTCCCACCACGACATTGTTTTTTTCATAGCAAAGCTCTCGGCCTTTTCCGAAGTGAATGATACGAGTGATGCCTGTGCATGTTCTTGCGAAAACTTTCGGTAATGCTCGAGTCTTTCGCAGAAACCGCCGGAAATCGATCAATTATCGATGGTAAATTTCAACCGCTTCGGGTAACGCGGCCAGGCAATGGCCGCTGCGTTTCTGGATACATCAATGTCGAGCACAGACAACTGATGCCCGGCCAAGCCCTATAGGGTGCGACTTCAGCTCTCCCTCATGCCCGGAGTCATCATGACCGCACCGATTACCGTTCTTCGCGATACCCACCCGCTGCCCGTACTCGACGCCTGCAAATGGGAAAAACTCGAAGGCGACCCGCACACCGTCAACCTCAACGCCTACACCAGCGAAGACGGCAGCAAGATCATGGGCACCTGGATCTGCACGCCGGGCAAGTGGTACGTGGAATACGTGAAGTGGGAATACTGCCACTTCCAGGAAGGCTACTGCATCATCACCCCGGAAGGCATGGCGCCGATCCACCTGCGCGCCGGTGACATTTTCGTCATCGAGCCGGGGATGAAAGGCACCTGGGAAGTGGTGGAAACCGTGCGCAAGTATTTTGTGTTTGCTTGAACACCCCCGCTAAAACCACAGCCCGCTACAACCTGTAAATCGTTGTTCGCAGTACCCTGCCGCAACGAGTGGCTACTGAAGTAACTACTCGCTGCGGCACAAGCCCTCCACAATCACCTGCGCCTGCAATCGGCCCTTCCCGAAAACGTCCTGGACGCTCAAAACGCCCACACGCCCCCATTCGCTGCGAACCTGGCAGATCTCTCAACAAAACAAAAATGTTGCTTATTGCCATTCCGTGACCGACTGGTTTTAATCGCGAACGCAACGCTTGCTCGTGTCGATTTCAGACACCGTGGTGGCGCGATCAGAAAACTGGAGCGGCGGACAAGCCGGGTAAGGTGGCGCTGCTTTTCATCGAAATAACCACATCACGATGATGGGTTTGACAAGAACAGCAGCGCCTGGAGGGCGCCGCTTTCAGAAAGGGCAACAGGCAACCCGTGATGATCGCTGCCCCCCATCAGCACGCCTAAATGTCGTTCACCAGAGAAAAAAAATAATGATCAGCCCGAGCTCCAAGGATTCGAGTGGCCAATTGGCGCAGGGCTTCAAGCCTCGTCACGTAACAATGTTGTCAATCGCCGGGATTATCGGCGCCGGTTTATTCGTGGGCTCAGGACATGCCATTGCGGCGGCTGGCCCGGCCGTGCTGCTGGCCTATCTGTTCTCGGGCCTGCTGGTCGTTCTGGTCATGCGCATGCTCGGTGAAATGGCGGTGGCCAACCCGGACACCGGCTCGTTCTCCACCTATGCCGACCAGGCCATCGGTCGTTGGGCGGGCTTCACCATCGGTTGGCTCTACTGGTGGTTCTGGGTGTTGGTGATTCCTATCGAGGCACTGGCCGCCGGCCATGTGTTGAACCAGTGGTTTCCCCAGATCGATGCCTGGCTGTTTGCCCTGGTGTCGATCATTGCATTGGTGGTGACCAACCTGTTCAGTGTCTCCAAGTACGGCGAATTCGAGTTCTGGTTCGCCATGGCCAAGGTCGTGGCGATCATTGGTTTCATCGGTGTGGGTTTTGCCGTGTTGATGGGCTGGGTTCCCGATCGGGAAGTCAGCGGGTTGAGCGGCCTGATGGCCGAGCACGGCGGGTTTGCTCCCAACGGCCTGTCGGCGGTAGTCGGCGCCTTCATCACCATCATGTTCAGCTTCATCGGGACCGAGGCGGTCACCATCGCCGCCGCCGAATCCAATAACCCTGCTCAGAACATTGCCAAGGCAACCCGTTCGGTGATCTGGCGCATCGGGGTGTTTTACCTGCTGTCGATTTTCGTGGTCATCTCCATGGTGCCCTGGAATGATCCGCTGTTGGCTTCAGTAGGCTCCTACCAGCGCGCACTGGAAATCATGAACATTCCCCACGCCAAGTGCATGGTGGATGTGGTGGTGCTGATTGCCGTGGCCAGTTGCATGAACTCCTCGATCTACATCGCCTCTCGCATGCTGTATTCGCTGGGGCGGCGTGGCGATGCGCCGAAAGCGCTGAAGGCAACCTCCTCCGAAGGCGTGCCACGGGCGGCGGTCATCGCCAGTACCGTGTTGGGGGCGGCGATTACCGTTTGGAGCTACTTCATGCCCGCCGGGTTGTTTGAGTTCCTGCTGGCCAGCTCCGGCGCGATTGCCTTGCTGGTGTACCTGGCCATTGCGGTATCGCAGTTGCGCATGCGCCGGATGCTGCGTCGGCAGAACGTCGAGCTGACCTTTCGCATGTGGCTGTTTCCATGGCTCACATGGCTGGTGATCGCGTTCATTTGCGCTGCGCTGGCAGTCATGATGGTCTCCCCGCAACACCGTACCGAAGTGAGCACGACCATTGGCCTGGCGCTGGCGATTTCCTTTATCGGCCTGGTCACATCGCGTCAACCTGCGCAATCGGCAAGGGTGACATCAGCGGGATAACACAAGAGAGGTGCCTGCGAGAACCTGATACTTGCGCATACCCGAGGCAGGGGTGTTACACGCTGCCGTGCCTCGTGGAACGATCCCTGGGTAACAGACACTGTGATCGTGTGCGTGCGATCTTTTTCCGATAAAAAAACCGGGAACCCGCCCGACGCGGTCTCCCGGTAAATGTTGATGCGCAAATGCCTTGCCTGTAGGAGCGAGCTTGCTCGCGAAAAACTCGAGAGCAACGCGGGGTGTCAGCTTCCCCCGCATTATCGTTAACGACCATCGCGAGCGAGCTCGCTCCTACAGAGGTTTGCGATAGCTGTTGATGATCGCTGAGAAGTCGTTGCCGCCCTCCCCACGCAGGCTCATCGCCTGATACAACTGCTGGGCCACCGCGCCGAGTACCACCGGCTGGTGCGCCTGACGCGCCGCTTCAGTAGCCAGCCCCAGATCCTTGAGCATCAGTTCGGCTCCAAAGCCGCCGGTGTAACCGCGCGACGCCGGTGCCGTTTCAACGATGCCCGGCCACGGGTTGTACATCTCCGAACTCCAGCAACGCCCGGTGGAGCTGTTGATGATGCCCGCCAGCACCTTGGTGTCGATGCCCAGGGCATCGCCCAGCGCCATGGCCTCGCTGACGCCGACCATGGAAATGCCCAGCAGCAGGTTGTTGCAGATCTTGGCGATTTGCCCGGTGCCGACCTCACCACAATGGACGATGTTGCGGCCCATTTGCGCCAGTACCGGTTGCAGGGTGGCGAACAGTTCAGGCGTGGCCCCCACCATGAAGGTCAGTGTCCCGGCGGCTGCACCACCGGTTCCGCCAGAAACCGGCGCGTCGGCCATGGCCACCTCCTGTTTCGCAGCGGCAGCGGCCACGTCCCGCGCGGTCTGCGGATCGATGGTGCTGCAATCTACCGCCGGCACGCCTTTACCGATACCGGCGAGCACGCCGTCTTCACCCAGCCACACACTGCGCACATGCACCGCAGCTGGCAGCATGGTGATCACAAGTTCCGCGCCCTCTGCCGCTTCACGGGCCGATGCGCTGATGCTGCCGCCCAGTTGTTCCAGCTCCGCCAGCACGGCTTTGTTCAAATCGACCAGGCGCAGCGCATGGCCAGCCTTGATCAGGTTGCGCGCCATCGGGGCGCCCATGTTGCCCAGACCGATAAAAGCGATTTTCATGTCCGGCTCCTTAACGCAGATTGATCGTGGTGTTCACACCGTCGTTGACGCTGTCGTCATCGAACCAGCGGCTGGTGACGGTCTTGGTCTGAGTGTAGAACTGCACCACTTGTTTGCCGTACGGGCCGAGGTCGCCAAGCTTGGAACCGCGCGAACCGGTGAAGCTGAAGAACGGCACCGGCACCGGGATCGGGATGTTGATACCGACCTGGCCAACATCGATTTCATTCTGGAACTTGCGCGCCGCCGCACCGCTCTGGGTGAACAGGCCCGTGCCGTTGCCGAACGGGTTGGCGTTGACCAGCGCGATGGCCTCATCGAGGGTGGCGACTTCCAGCACCACCAGCACCGGGCCGAAGATTTCCTGGGTGTAGATCTGCATGTCGGTGGTCACGCCGGAGAACAGGGTCGGGCCGACAAAGTTGCCCTTCTCGTAACCGGGAACCGAGATCTCGCGACCGTCCAGCTCCAGTTTCGCGCCTTCCTTGATGCCGCTTTCGATCAGATCGAGAATCCGTGCCTTGGCTTTTTTCGAGATGACCGGACCGACATCGGTGCCCGGCTCGCTGCCGGCATTGACCTTGAGTTTTTGCGCCAGCGCCTTGAGATCCGGCAGCCATTGTTTGGCCGCGCCCACCAGCACCACCACCGAAGTGGCCATGCAACGTTGACCGGCGGCACCGAAACCGGCACCCACCAGCGCATTCAGCGCTTGTTCGCGATTGGCGTCCGGCAGCACCACGGCGTGGTTCTTCGCGCCCATCATCGATTGCACACGCTTGCCGTGCTTGCCGGCCAGGTCATAGACGTGAGTACCGACGGCGGTCGAACCGACGAAGGAAACGGCCTTGATGTCTTTGTGGGTGCAAATTCCATCCACCACATCCTTGCCACCATGCACGACGTTGAGCACGCCAGCGGGTATGCCCGCCTCAATCGCCAGTTCCACCAGCAGCATGGTCGACATCGGGTCCTGTTCCGACGGCTTGAGCACGAAGGTGTTACCGCAGGCGATGGCCATCGGGAACATCCACAGCGGAATCATCGCCGGGAAGTTGAACGGTGTAATACCCGCGCACACGCCGATCGGCTGGCGCAGGGTGTAGGTGTCGACGCCGCCGGCGACGTTTTCAGCGAACTCGCCCATTTGCAGGCTGCCGATGGAGCAAGCGTGTTCGACCACTTCCAGGCCACGGAAAATATCGCCTTCGGCGTCGGCAATGGTCTTGCCCTGCTCGGCGCTCAGGACGGCGGCGATGCGCTTGGAGTGCTCGCGGATCAGCGCCTGGAGCTTGAGCATGATGCGCATGCGCGCGCCGATGGGTGTCAGCTTCCAGGTCTGGAATGCACGATGAGCGGCGCTGACGGCAGCATCGACTTCTTCAGCGGTGGCAAACGGCACCTTGGCCAGCACTTGCTGGGTCGCCGGGTTGATGATGTCGTGCCATTCGGTGGACTTGGATTCGACCCACTGGCCGTCGATCAACAGTTTGACCTTTTGCACGGTGGTGTCATTGGGCGTGAGCGATACGTTCATGTGGGTCTCCAGATCTTTGTTGTTATCTTGGGAGCCAAGGCGAAATAATCGCCTTGAGAAGAGGCGTGTGCCGCGAATTGGTTAACGGGCTGTTTTTGGAGTATAGATGTGCAAACTTCTAATAAGAACGCACATAAAAACCGGTCCAACATGCAAAAAAACATCACCTCCCTCGGCTCGTTGAACTGGGACGACCTCAAGTTTTTCCTGGAAGTCGCCCGCACCCGCAAAGCCAGCACCGCGGCCAAACGCCTGGCGGTGGACTACACCACGGTGTCGCGGCGCATCAGTTCCCTGGAAACGGCGCTGGGCACATTGCTGTTCGAGAAATCCCGGACCAGCGGCTTTGTCCTGACCGCCGAAGGCCAGCGGTTGATGGGCTATGCCGAGTCGATCGAAAGCACCTTGCACATGGCGTGCGAGCAGGTTTCCGGGTCCGGTGTGGCGCTGTCCGGTCATGTGCGCATGGGATGCACCGAAGGCTTCGGCAGCTTTTTCATCACGCCGCAGCTGAGCCACTTCGTCGACACCTATCCGGCGATCTCGGTGGATATCCTGCCGCTGCCGCACTTCATCAGCCTGTCCAAGCGCGAGGCCGACATCGTCATCGCCCTGGAGCGTCCGGAGCATGGCCCGTACGTCTGCTGCAAACTGTGCGACTACCGGTTGCAGCTGTACGCGACCCAGGAATATCTCGACAACCACCCGGCCATCCGCCGCCCGGCAGACCTGGCGAAACATTCGTTCATCAGTTACGTCGACGACCTGGCGTTCAGCTCAGAGCTGTTGTACCTGGCCAATGTACTGCCCGGCGCCAGTGCCAATCTGCGCAGCACCAGCGTGATCGCGCAGTTCGTGGCCGCGCAGCAAGGACGCTCACTGGCGATCCTGCCGTGCTTCCTCGCCACTCAGGACCCGCGCCTGCTGCCGGTGTTGCCACAGGAAATCAACATCACCCGACAGTTCTGGATGTACTGCCGCGAGGATCTCAGGAAGCTCAAGCGGATCACCCTGTTGTGGGATTACATCCGCGAGGTCACTGAGCAGAATCAAGGCCTGCTGATGGGTGACAGTCGGGAGATGCTGTTCGCCGACTGAGGATCTTCAAGCAATCAGGTAGCGGCATCGTAACGAGGTCAGCAGGCCCTTTCCAGCAGTTTGTAACAGGAATTGGTACGCAACTTGTAACACCGAGAGACGCTCGCAGACACCGAAATGGACCAACCACTAGAGGCCCCGGCTTCCCTTCGGCTTTTAGGAGCAATCTTCCGCCTAAATGCGAAAACGGGAGCTACGCTTCCAAGCTGAGGGCTTTTCAGAGTCGAGACTGGTGAATGAAAACTGCATGGCTTATCACGTGGGAGTGGATCGGTGATCATGCTGCCGTAGATGATAAAGTGGTTGCGATCGTCAACTACCGTCGTCCAGCAGCTTACATAAAGGACTTGATGGAGCAGCTGTACATCGAAAAGACTTCATCGGTTTCCGAGAAAGTAGCTTACGCAAAAGATATGAAGTCGAATCCATATCCTGCGTCTTTTGGCGACGTTGGTGGGGTTCAGTGGCGGGGTCAGCTGAACTGCGGCCATAACCCACACCTGTTCGCTCGGCTGGTGAACAATGTTCGAACCGAAGTGCAAGAAGGTGAGGAGAAATTGCTATGGGAGGAGCGCCCCGTCCCTGCTCCTGTTCTGAGCTCCAGCCAATCGCCAAGGAGGTCGATATGAAACTGAGCCTTATCGTATTGAGTGTCACTGTCGCCATTGCTCTTGGTGGTTGTGCCATGGCATCCAAAACCTACACCTCTGATGGACGGGAGGGATTCAGTATTGACTGCTCTGGAAGTGCATTGAGTTGGGGGAAGTGCTACGAAAAAGCTGGAGATTTGTGTGGGGCTCGTGGCTACGACTTACTCGAAAAGTCAGGCGATCAAGGCAGCACTGTCGCAGCTAATCAGTTTGGACTCTATGGTGGGTCAGTCATGAGCAGAAGCATGGTAATTGCGTGCAAGTGACGCTGTAGCGATTTCCCGCCCCGCCGCCGGAGCGGTCTTAGCACTTCCAAAGTGATCTATGTGCCCCGGCCACAGTCCGTGCCCCCGTGTCATGGTGCGTTACCTGTCACCTAAGCCTTTGAGGATGATATCCTTGAGCCATCACTGAACCGAAGTGGAAGACCGCATGAAAAAGGGATTGTTTTTGGTAGCTGTGATCGCAGCCGCAGCGCTTTCAGGGAATGCCTTTGCTCGCGGTAGCAGCTTTGGCGGACACTCTTCATACAAATCTAGTTATTCGTCCATGAGTCGTTCTGATCATACTATCAGCGGATATACGCGGAGTAATGGAACGTATGTCCAACCTTCCCACGCAACAAACCCAGATACCACCAGGAACAATAACTACAGTACGAAAGGGAATGTGAATCCGTACACTGGGAAATACGGCACTAAGCCTCGTGATGGCAAGTAGTTGTGGAGTTACGTGACTGGTTTGGTAATGCATGGCGAGGTTAGCAATGAAGACGTTGTATACAATGATGCTGCTTGTATTGATGCTGGGCAGCACAACAGCTTTCGCTGATACGTTTGACGGGTACGAATGCACTGACGACTGCTCCGGGCATCAGGCAGGGTTTGACTGGGCAGAACAGAATGACATTGATGATGAGAATTCATGCGACACCTCGTCCCAATCATTCAACGAAGGTTGTCAATCATTCGTTCAAGGTGGCAGCGGGATTGTCTCATCGGATGATGGTGACGAAGACGAATGAGTGACGTGATAGCAGGAAGCTACTGCACCCGATAACATGCCTCGATCACTCAGAAGGAAGACATCATGAAGGCATGGATTGGGGCGGCTGCACTGGCGGGAACTCTGGCAAGCGGCCAAGCAATGGCAGACGGAAACCAACTACTCGGACAGTGCCAAGCAGCCCTACGGACGATGGACGGAGTGGACAAGGAGAATCCGGGCTTCAATGTCGGCTACTGCATGGGGCAAGTTACCGGCGTCATGGACATGCTGTCCGTCCACTCTGAAGAAATTCTAGTGAAGTATCGGCCATGCACTCCCGATGGAGGTATTCAATATGGACAGGGAATAAGGATCGTCGTCCAGTTCCTAAAAGAGAATCCAAAGTTGCTCCAGCTTGAAGCCTCAACACTGATCAACATGGCACTTAAAGACGCCTACCCCTGCAAGAATTGACCATGACCGCTTTCCACAGAATCCCTTGCCCGCGCCGCAGAAAGGGGTGCAACTCTTGAGGCGCTCCAGATTCGCCGGCTGAAAATAATGATGGGTGCTTGTCGTGAGAATCCACAGAAACGCCCCACCCTCTTAACAGGGTGCAGAGTGGGTGAATGGAAACCTGAGCTTTTTGGAAATAAGTTGAGCGCCCTTCTGGCTCAGTCTGTGAGGCTGACTAGAGCTGTCTCCACGCGCAGCTACCCACCAAGCAAAGACGACAAAGCCCGCTCTGTGGCGGGCCTGTAAGACGCTGTGGACGGTAGATCAGCTAGCTTTCTGCTCACGTTTGATCCTGTAGACAAAGGCCATACGTGCTGCCTTTGTTTGTGGTAGGTATTAGCTAAAGCAGGGAGTATTCAATCCATTGGGAGCCATCGTATCGTTGTAGCTTCAAGTCAGTGAGCGGAACACTTCCTGAAATTGCGAACCAATCTATGGGCGAACCACCCCTCTTCCTCCCCACGGTCTCCAGCTTACGGCGGGCAGTACTGGTTATACCGGCGTATTTGCAAGCGTCCACCCAATTCATCAGGCGAGGATCATCGTTCGGAAGAGAAAAGCGGACGCAACCATATTCGGCCAGTTGCTCAGCAAAAGTTAGTAAGCGAAGACCGCGTTCACTACGCACCATCTTGGTTGCAGTTTTCTCCCACAACTGAGCCTTAGAGAACCACAACAACGGACGTTCATTTTCAGCACCTGCATTGCTTGGTCGCAAAGCCCCTGATGCGAGAATCATCGGGAGGTGATGGTTCTCGGTTGTGTAATGATGAATCATATCTTTGATGCTCAAGTCTTATATCCTTTGATGGGCAGTGTGATACCGGAATAATCAGGCTTTGTTCCAATGACGTTTGACTGTGGCAATGCCAATACCCAATTCGGCTGCCGCCTGTGCCTGTGTCATGTCTTTAGCCTTGAGGCGTTGCACTGATGCTGTCGTATCGGTTGCCTCTGGGCGACCTAGCTTCTTACCTTCTGCCTTGGCTCGCTTCAAACCTTGTTGAGTACGTTCGATCAACAGGTCACGCTCAAACTCAGCCACAGCCCCCAACACCTGCATAGTCATCTTCCCTGCTGCACTGGTCAGGTCTACGCCACCAAGAGCCAGACAGTGAACACGGATGCCATTCGAGGCCAGATGCTCAACCGTCTGACGCACATCCATGGCGTTACGACCTAAGCGGTCAAGCTTGGTGACGATCAGCACATCTCCACTCTCCATACGATCTAGCAGCTTCTGAAAGCCGGGGCGTTCCGTTGCCGAGATGCTGCCCGAAATGGTTTCCTCAACCACCCTACCCGCTTGCACATCGAACCCAGCATTCTTCACTTCCTGCACTTGGTTCTCGGTGAACTGGCTGGCGGTGGAACAGCGTGCATAAAGGAAAGTGCGGGACATGGTGAGCGGCTCCTTGCTGGTATCGGTTAAGGCGGGATCACGATACCGAGGTATCACCTTTGTGTAAAGGCTAGTTTGATGATACCGATTCAAGGTCCATTTACTGGGATCGTTTAACGGTCGTTTGATGATCCCGCTAAATCGTCAAGCACCACCCGCCTTGACTTATGTCAAATTGCCGCTATCAGTTCTTACGGGCATAAAAATTTTTTGCCCATACTCAATCGCGAGTGATCGCACGCACAAACTGAAAAACCAACAAGGACCGTACATGTTCACTGATATCAAGCCGGGCCCCAAACCAGCACGAGAAGACGGAAAGGACGACAGAAGGCGTCATGTAAATCCTGAAACCAAACCTAAGCATCCAACGCTACCGATCCACAAACCATCCAAGTAGCCGCTGTACGAAGTGGAGCTGCCGAACTTGTCGATTCCGTGCAAATTTGGCATGCTCCACAGTTGAAGTCAGCTGAATTTAGGAACGTATCCTCAATCACGCCAACTCCTTCTCCACCAGGAGGACCAGCGCGGACGGGCTGCACTTCAACGCACCGGCCAGCTTGAATAAGACTGCAATCGTGGGCTGATTGACGCCCCTTTCGATCAGACTGACGTAATTCCGTTGCACATCTGCTTCCAGCGCCAACTGTTCTTGGGTAAAGCCCGCTTCCTGTCTTTTCCGTCGCAGTACACGCCCAAAGGCCACCCCGATTTCCAATGCAATCACTCCACGCTAGTGAGCGGGCACTGTCGTGGTTGAGCATCAACGGGTCTTCACAATATACTGTGAATATGACGCCCGAATACATGAATCCACATCAAAGGAATCGCTTGATGAACACCGTTTCTCGCTTGCTGTGCTTGCTGCCCCTGATCGCATCTGCTGCCATGGCGGACACCTACCCTCAGCGAACGCTGATCGCTGGTTCGATGGTTTGCTTCAAAGCCGGAGACTGGACAAAGATGGTAGAAGCATCGCTTGATCAGGACGAAGATGAGGCTGAACGCTTGATCAGTTCGGGGAAGTGCCGAACGATCTCAACGGCAACCAAGGTCAATTTCATCGAGGGTCCAAAGAGCGACGACAAGTCTGCACTGATCCAACTACCCAGTGGGAAAACCGCCTTGACGGCGAATGGTTGGTTACGTTGATTTCTGCTCAAGGAAGGAGCTGAGCCAATACACACGACCAACCGACCAATCAAGGACAAGACATGAACGACCAACTCTACTATTTGACCAGTCAGAAGAAATCCACCAATCACATCCTGCACCTATTGATGTGCATTCTGACCTGCGGACTGTGGGTCTTCGTCTGGGGCATAACCATGCGCAGAAATGACTGGCATAACAGGAAGATTGACAAACAGATCAGGCAGATTTTGCAACGCAGGGGTTAGTGCGACTATCTATCAACAGGATTGTCTTTCAGAGCAGGGTGTTATTGTTGTGGTTATTGGGCTCTCGCACCTTACAGGGAGAACAGCCCTGAACGGACGTTCAGAAGGGATAACCTCCGGGCTATGCCAAGCTGATAACCTCAAAGTGAAAAGTCCATAATACCAACCTACATAACAACCACTACCTTAAGAACTGACGTTCTTGTGAGGGCTTACGACCGACAAGCCTGCTTGTCAGGGCTACTCCTTTTTTAAAGTTGGGTTGTTTGTTAGTTTTTATTGAGAACACTTGGAATAGATCACATTCCGCATCCTGCTGTCCGTGTAAACATTCGGCTGTAAGCCGGGGATGACTCTCACTGTGAACGACGTTCACGGGAATACACTGGGAGAGTTACCCAGATAAAAACAAAACAGATAATACCTACCCTAAGAACTGACGTTCTTGATCCGTGCAGAACCATCCTGTCAGGATGACAAAGGTAGCCTTGTGACGGCAACGTCACGGAGTATAACCACTTTCTTTTTGGGGGATTGATTTCATCAATTATTATCCCCCATAACATTCCAAGTGTATCAACCTTCAGTCGGTACGACTGGATGGTATCCATGTTCAGCGTGCGAATGTTTCACCTTCTATATCCGAGCGTAATTCAACCTGAAGCTTCACGCTTCAAGGTGTCCGATGTCCGGTCCTTATATATGGTGGGAATTCCCGGACATTTGAGATTGGGCATCAGATAAACCGGTCTTCCACTTCCTTCAGCCAGCCTTGAGACTCAACGAAGTCTAGGAACGGGTTTGTGCCTCTAGGTTCTGGGTAGTAATCCAACTTCTCGCCATACCAGTCATCACCGTCACCACCTTTAACATTGGCAATGAGTGCGTCTGGCGTGCCCTCAAGCAAGTCGGTCAGGACAAGTGAGCGTTCCAACAATCTTTCCAAAGGTTCATTCCCAAAGCCTTTGACTGCCAATTTGAACAGGTGCTGCTCCACGGCGTACATCTGCTTGCGTTGGGCAAGGTCGGCCTCTTCGCTGTCTTCTCTCCAGCGTGTGGCGTGAAGTTCCATGTACTGGTGCTTGTACGCATGAAACCTTGTCATCAAGTCGTTAGCAGCAGCTTCCAGGAATTCGCGCCCCGCAGTCGGTGCTACTTCGTCGATCCAGTCAGGTGTGAACAGGACATTGCAGTCATCCTGTGCTGCCCGGATGCGCACCTTCTCTTTCACGTACTTGATGTCGTTCTGGCTGTAGCTGCTGATGTACTTGCCATTTTTGGTGTCCCACTTCGATCCGTATTCCTCATGCATGATGTCGCGTAGCTCGTAGTCACGGATGCCGTGTGGTCTTTGAGCCAGCGTGTACACGCGCTCCACTGCCTTGGCGAGCGGGGTATTGATTGGTGATACCTTCACGATTCCTTTGGTCAGCGCCTTCACTTTACGTTCTGGTAGTCCGGTCGCTTTCACGATGTTGGCGTAGGACATTCCTGCTAGTGTCCCGATCGCTTAATTCATTAGCTTATTTTTCATCGCGCTCAGCTTTGCCATATGTACCGAGCTGATGATGGCCTCTGCCGTCTTGTTCCATTTGAACGGCTTGGCCGAATGCTCGTTGTGAGCCGTTATGAATTGGCGGATCGCAGCTTTCAGGTCAGTAACGCTGGAGAAGACACCTCGATACAACGCCCGTCTCTCCAACTGCGAAAACCAGCCTTCCACTGCGTTCAGCCAAGACGCGCTGGTCGGTGTGAAGTGCAACTTGAAGCGCGGATGTTTTTCCAGCCAGGCCTTGATCGCAGCGGTTTTATGGGTCGAACTGTTGTCCAGAATCACATGGAGATCCAGCTCGGCAGGCGTGTTGCTGTCAATCTGTCGCAGAAAATCCAAGAACTCTTTGGCCCGGTGCCGCTGGGTGATCCGGCCCATAACTTCACCCGTCATGATGTCAAACGCGGCGTACAGGCTTGCCGTGCCATGGCGCTTGTAATCATGGGTTCGCCGCTCGATCTGCCCGGGCCGAAGTTGCAGCATCGGCTGAGTACGGTCCAGCGCCTGGATCTGGGTTTTCTCGTCAACCGAGAGCACCATGGCGTTGTCCGGAGGGCTCAGATAGAGCCCGACCACATCAATGACCTTTTCGGCGAAGTGCGGATCATTGCTGATCTTGAATGTCTTCAGCCGGTGCGGTTTGAGATCGGACGCAGCCCAGATTTGTCGAACTTGCCAGGTGGTAACGCGCGCGTATTTGGCCATCAACCGAACGCTCCAATGCGTTGCTTCCTTGGGAACCCGCTGAGTTGTCAGGGTCAGGATTTCTTTGACTTTCTCAGCACCCAGCTTCAGGGGCTGACCGCTACGCGGCAGGTCGCTCAGGCCCTCGATGCCGGACTCAAGGTAGCGCTTTCGCCACTTGAACACCGTCGGTGAAGTGATCTGTAACTGCCCACAGATGGCCATGGGCGTCACCCCTTCAGCGAGTAAAAGGAGTATCCGCGCCCGCTGGCCGAGGCTTTGCTCCAGCGTACTCATGCGCAACCAACCTTGAAGCGTAATGACGTCGGCGGCTTGCAGTGCAAAAGGAGCAATTGGTCGAGGCATGCGTGGAACCATCTCGGGGCGAGGGGGCACACAGTATATCTTTACACGTTAGTAAATGAACTAGCCGCTCGAGACACTAGGCGTAGCTCGACAGCTCGTTCTTCTTGTTGCGTATTGCTCATGGGTAATTCTCCTGTTCAAGTTCATTTCTTCATAGGCGTTGCCTCGGTAGCTGCCAGTTGGTGTTGCAGGTATTGTAGGAGGGTGTGCTTCGCCTGATTTCGGCAATTACACCCCCGTATTCATTGGTTAGAAACCATGTGAAAACACCTAACCCATAGGGTAGTTATGGGGTAGATTCTTTCACATGAGTTTCGACTAACGAATGCGACTCAGCTGCGAGCCTGTAGTAGTTCAAGAAACGCAGGGCTGACGCTCGCCAGCTCTCCAGCGTCTACCAAAGTGCCGTTTCTGGATCGCATTCCGGCCCGTTTGTCGTACTTGGCCAAAATGGCATCGGACACTCGTATTGCTCGATACTTTGCAGTTTCTCTCAGCTTGATGCTTGAGGAGACCACCTTGATGATCAGATTCGATTCTTTATGTATGACGATGTAGTTCGACATTTTTTATATTTCTCCTATGTTGTTTTGGGTTGGCGTTCACCTCTAAGTATTGGTTGTGCCGTTGGCGTTATTGCCGGAGTAAGAAGAATCACGCCCAGCGGAGTACTCGCTAGGCTGATCAGCGTTCTAAGGTTTACTTCAAGCGAGCCTGTACGACTCGAAAACTAAAGTCGATAGGCTAATTGTTAGCCGCCGACCCTATGTTCCAAGGCGTCGTGGGCCAGATCATAAAGAGCTCGAATAACGGCATCTGAGCGTTCTGGTGTGACCTTCTCGGGGAAGGTCTTTAACGCGATCATATGCTGCCGAATGAATACCAGCTCTTTTTCCATCTCAAAGACGGTAGGGGGCTTGTCTGAGTGGTGATAACTTTGATCAGAGCGGAGTGCCAATGAGCCACTTTGAATCAGGAGATTATCGGCGATATCGTGCTTACCATCAGCACGGAAATAGGCGATCAGATCGGCGGTGGTGTTTACTTCGGATGCAGCGATGTTGAATTTTTGCATTTTATTTCTCCTTGTTCAGTTCATTAAATTGGCATGGTCCTCTCGGGTTGTGCCTGATTGGTTTGCCAAAACTCAGGCACAAAAAAAACCGACTCAAGGTCGGCATCGTCGTCATTGTTCTATCTTCAAAGAAGTAGTGAACTCTGTTAGCGTCGGTGCTTGGCCTCTTTACTGAGTTGGATCATTTGTGGCTGATTCATCATTAGTCTCTCGGTGCTGCTTTGACCGTCAGTGATGGTTAGCCAATATATAGACAGCACAATACCGATCATCTGGCACTGTATGGGTGCGGGACGTGTTCGGCATGTTTGTCTGATTTGGTCATTCTACGCAGCTTGGCACTTTCTGTCAAGGATTAGTTGACGCTGAATGATAACTCTGAAACGCACTTTGGCATCTAAGCACTCCCATCCCCACACACCTCCAATAACTTCAATAAGCACAAAACCGGTTTCCGGCGAGGGAGAGCGTCTCCTGCTTAGTCCAAGCATCCATGTAAGCCCGTAAACACTGGGTGGAACGACAGTTTGTGCTCAGAGCATGAAGAATCCAATGCAAGTTATGCTCGGGTTTATCGATAGTTTCTAACGAGTTTTCGGGGCCGCCAATAGCCACCAACAACACAGTCACTGACCACCGCCAACGAACAATTCCCCAAGCATCCTCGCGATGGTCTCAACGGGCACTCCTGAGCCGTAGACATCAAAAGTAATTGTGCCCGATGCATGCCCCATCACAGCCTGTGCGTAAGCCGTAGGAACGCCCTTGGCTTGCATCAAGGACGCCAATGAGTGCCGCAATGAATGGAATACCAAGCCGGGACCGAATGAGTCACCAAGGGCCACAGGGATTGCCTGTTGGTTCGCCCACTCCCCCGCTGTCTTGTAGCCAATCTGGGCTAATGAATCCGATCCACTGAGCTTGCACGCTTCGACGTACCTCAAGAACGCTGCGAGGTCGAACCCATAGGCACCGTCAGTCAACGGCACCATTCGTTCACTACGCTTGTTCTTGATTGACTTGCCTTCGCCTGCTTCGTTTATATGAATGGCTGTGATATCTGACGCAAGGGTCTGTACATCACTTACCGTCAACTGTGAGATTTCATTCAGACGCCCGCCTGTGATGGCCCCTAGGCTCAATAGCCAACGCTTCCATGAGGTCTCTGGCAGCGTATTAGAGTAAGCCACCAGCTTGCCTACCTGATCCTGAGTGAACGCCTTACGGCTCGATTCAGTGCCCTTCGTGAGCTTCAGTTTCTTGTCGTAAGACTTGGATATGTGACCGTTTTCAACTGACCATGCAAGGACAGCCGAGAGCTTCACGATCAGCTTATTGACCGTTGAGGGCATGCGACCATCTGCAAGACGATCACGCAAAGCCACGAGGTCAGCCCGCGAGTGCGTCCGCATGTCCAACTCTCCAAGAGCAGCAGAGATAGTCCCGTGGCAAATCTTGGTTTCCTTAAGGGTCGATGCCTTCTGGTCCTGCCCACGGTCAGCCAAGTAGAGACCCGAGAGAGTCTCAAAGGCCATCGCTGGGGCCAATACAGATAGAGACACCGGGACGTCCGCTACAGACTTCATGAGTCGTGTAGAGCCGCCCACAAAGCCAGAGCGGCTATCATGCAATCCGCCCCACACCTGAGTAATTTCGCCATCACGTCCAGACTCAAACAGCTCAGACGAGACAACACGGAAATGCTCCTTCAGCGTGCTCCAAGGGGCGTCTGGGTTCTCCAAATGAAAGGCCCTAACGAACCCCGTAAGCTGATCTGCGGCATCCATCGCCTCCCTTCTGTTGTTGGTCTTCAGGGAAACCGAAGCGAGCTCAGTGGTGCTACCTGTAGCCCTGAGACGCATGTAGTAAATACCGTTGCGTCGGTAGTGATATGGCTTAGCGAGTCTTGTCGTCGGCCTCACGGGAAACGTAAAACTTGTAACGCTGCTTGATACAGCAGATCGAGCTTCAAGAGTGTTCATGACGGTTAGCCCCTGTATTCATTGGGTTAACCTGATTTCCTTGAAACTCTGGATGTACTGCCGCGAAGACCTGCGCAAGCTCAAGCGGATTACCCTGTTGTGGGATTACATCCGCGAGGTGACCGAGCGCAATCAGGGTCTGCTGATGGGCGAAAGCCGGGAGATGCTGTTTGGCGACTGACGGGCTCGCTGCAAGCGCTGTCAGTCGCGGCCCTCCTTGAGCTCCAGCATCAGCCCGCTCAAGCGTTTGACCCGGCGTTTCACCGCCTCTTCAAACACGCCCGCACGCGATTCGATCAAGGTGAACCAGTCCTTGGCCCGGGTAATTCCGGTGTAGATCAGTTCCTTGGTGAGTACCGGATTCAAGGCGTCAGGCAGAATCAACGCGGTATGCGCGAACTCCGAGCCCTGGGATTTATGCACGGTCATGGCGTATACGGTTTCGACATCATTCAGGCGGCTGGGCAGGACAAAACGCACACCACCCTGGCCATCATTTCGCGGGAACGCCACTCGCAGAACCTGCCTCCCGGTTTCATGGCCCTCCTGCTCCGGGAGCTTGAGGGCGATGCCGATATCGCCATTCATCAAACCCAGCCCGTAATCATTGCGGGTCATCAGTACGGGGCGACCTTCGTACCACTGCTGGTCACTGTCGATCAGGCGTGCCCTGAGCAAGGCGTCCGTCACTCGCTGGTTCAAGCCCTCCACACCCCACGGTCCCTTGCGCACGGCACATAACAACTGGAACGCGTCGAAGGCCTGCAACACTTGTCGCGCCCAATCAATCCAGCGCGCCCCCTGTAGCGGGCTGTCGAGTGGCGGCCGCTGACTGCGCAGCACGCTCAGGTAATGTCGATAACCCTGCGGACCCTCACCATGGCCGTCGAGAAGCAGGCGTTCCAGGGCCCGGTCCTGCTCCCCCTTGAGGAACAGGGAATACACATCGTCATGGCTGCGCGCAGACAACAACCTGCGTGCTTCATCGGGTTGCTGCTGGTTGACCCAACGAGCCAGTTGACCAATACCGCTGCCCTCCCCGAATCGCCGGGAATGGCGCAGCATCACGACCTGTTGGGCCAATGGATGAGCGCCCTGCGTGTCTTCCTGCAATCCGCTGGCCTGCAGACTTTCGCCGCTGACGGCTTCCAGCCACTGGCGCGTCTGCGGGCTGTACCAGCCGGCCTCGGCGTCGCGACACAGATCCCCCAGTACCGCACCGGCTTCGACCGAAGCCAGCTGATCCTTGTCACCCAACAGCACGAGGCGCGCATGGGCAGGCAGTGCGTCAAGCAGATTGGCCATCATTTCCAGGTCGATCATCGAGGCCTCGTCCACCACCAACACATCCAGCGGCAGGCGATTGCCGGCGTGGTGGCGAAAGTGACGAGTCCCCGGCCGGCTGCCGAGCAGACGGTGAACGGTGGTGACGTCGGACGGAATCTTGTCTCGTATGTCTTGCGTGACCTTCAAGGTCCGCACTTGCTGACTGATGGATTCTGTCAGACGCGCCGCGGCCTTACCGGTCGGGGCGGCGAGGCGGATGCGCAGGGGCTTGCCGGCCTCGACCGCTGGCGCCTGGAGCAATGCCAGCAAACGCACGACGGTCGTGGTCTTGCCGGTTCCCGGCCCTCCCGTCACGATGCTGAAGGCGCTGCGGGTCGCCAGTGCGCAGGCAAGCTTCTGCCAGTCGATCACCTCACCGGACCGGGCAGGACCAAATAATCCGGTGAGGCGCTGGAGCAAGTCGCTCGGCGTGGATTCGCGTTCCGCCAGACGCTCGCGCAACGAGAGGTCGATCCGTCGCTCATAGGCCCAATAGCGGCGCAGGTACAAGCGTTTGCCCGATAACACCAAAGGTCGTTCGCGCACGTGGTCACGACTGTCGACAGCCAGTGCAACCAGGTTACTGGCGGCCAGTACCTTGCACCAATGGGCCCCGTCCAGCGAGCCCAGCAATTGCGACGGCAACAGCATTGCACCGCCGTGCACGTCACCTTCGGGTGGCAATGACAGGGCGAAGTCAGGTTCTTTCAGTGTCTCGAACAGGTCAAGGCAGACATGCCCGTGGCCCAATTGGTGGCTGGTCAGCGCGGCGGCCAGCAACACCAGCGGATCATCATCCGGAGCCAGTTCATGCAGAAACGCCACAAAGGCTTTGTCCAGTGCTCGCAACCAGCCACGTTCGACCCAACGCGTGAGCAACAGCAGCAGGTCGTCGGCACGACTCAACGGCGCCAGTTCGGCCAGGCTTTCGGCTGCCAGCGATGTGGGCAACAAATCGGCGAATGTGCGATTCATAACAGTACTCCCTGTTCCCAGGCGGGCTCGGCCTTGGGTTCCGGCTTGCCCTGGAACAGCCTGTCCAGACGCTCGATCAGTTCTCTTGGCGGACGGGCAAAAAACACGCCCTGGCTGGCCGCACGCGTACCGCGCAAAAACAGGTACAACGCACCGCCGACATGCCGGTCGTAGTCGTAATCGACAAGACGCACCTTGAGCTGGCGATGCAGGGCCAACAGGTACAACACGTATTGCAGGTCATAACGGTTGTCGAGAATCGACTGTTCCATGGCCTGCTGGGTGTAGGCCGCATCATCGGCGCCAAGCCAGTTGGATTTGTAGTCGGCAACGTAGTAACGGCCGTTGTGCTCGAACGTCAGGTCGATGAAACCCTTGAACATGCCGTTGAGCAACACCGGTTCGGCCGCCACCCGGGCCACGCCGTTATGGGTGTATTGGCACACCAGCGCGTCGAGCTTGAGCACGTCGACCTTATGACTGGCGAACCAGAATTCCATCTCGACCTGGTACTGCATCAACTGCCCGAATATCACCGGGGCCTGACCGGCGCCCAGTTCCAGCGGTGACTTGAGCAGATGCTGCAGCCAGTCACTGAGCGTGGTGATCCAGCCCTCCCAGCCTCGACGATTGCAGCGACGGGCAATGGCGTCGTTCACTTCTTGTGGCGCCGCAGCAAAAGACTCGCTCCCCGCCCATTCGAGCAAACCATGGAGGAAGGTGCCGGGGTTCTGGCCGCGCGGGAAGCGATGGATATCGGCACCACCGGCCACCACTTCTCTGGGGGCCTGCGGGTCGAGACGTTCGTCATCGAACAGTTTTTGCGCCTGCGGGCTCTCCGGCGCCTCGTCCGTGCCGACGCTCAGGGTGTCGCCAATGCGTAATGCACTGTAGGAAGCGATCCACCAGTTTTCGCTGGCCTTGCGTTTCGGGATCAGCGGCATCAGCAGCGCCGCGTCGTTTTGCGGTGGCTGGTATTGCTCGGCAGTCGCTTCAGGCATCCGGGCATAGGCCAGCGCCGGGCAGTCCTGTTGCAGGTCCCGCAACCAAAGTTGCAACGCCGGGGACTCGGCCAATGGCGCACCGCCACCCAACAGATAGCCCAATGCCGACAGATGCAGCACCGAGCCATTGTTGTTGCCGCGCTTGAGGTCAGCCACCCCCAGCCAGCAGGCGTGTTGCGCCCGGGTCAGGGCGACATAGAGCAAGCGCAGGTCCTCGGCCAGACGCTCATCGTCAGCCAGGGCAATCAACTCTGCCGTCGGCTTCAACGTGACCTGGGCATGGCCTGATTCATCGTGGTAGTGCAGCGGCAGGCGGCTGCCATCCACCGGTTTCGCCGAGCAAATGAACGGCAGGAACACCAACGGGTATTCAAGGCCTTTGGACTTGTGAATGGTCACGACCTTGACCAATTGCTCGTCACTTTCCAGACGCAGGATCTGCTCTTCGCCAGCCTGCCCGGACAACGCCAGATGCTCGGACAAATGCCGGATCAGTGCTTGCTCGCCATCGAGTTCCGCGGCCGCCTGTTGCAGCAGTTCGGACAGGTGCAACAGATTCGTCAACACCCGCTCGCCGTCACTGCGTGCAATCAGCGCCTGGGGCAGACGGAAGTCGTGCAGCAAACGCCGCAGCATCGGCAATACGCCCTGCTTGCGCCAGACTTCGCGATAGCCACGGAACTGCATGACCCGGGATTCCCAGGCCAACTCGTCCTGGTTCAGCCGCTCCAGCTCAGTCAACGAAAGGTTCAACGTGATGCTGGCCAACGCAGCCCGCAGCGGTCGCTCGACATCCGGCTCGGCGCAGGCCTTGAGCCAGGTCAGCACGTCATGGGCTTCTTGAGCGGCGAACACCGAGTCCTTGTCCGACAGGTAAACACTGCGCACGCCCCGGGCGGCCAATTCGGCACGAACCGCTTGGGCTTCCTTGCCATCGCGTACCAGGATGGCGATGTCCGCCGGCAGCAGGCCTCTGAAGGCTTTGCCGTCCTGGGTGAACCCCGTCTGCTCCTGTTGTCCGCCATTGAGTAACGCGGTGATCTCACTGGCGCAGGCAGCCGCCAGATGTTGCCGGTACACCGCACCGGACAACGGTTGTTCGGCCGCCAGGTGCCAGATGTTCAAGGCAGGGACTGCCTGATCGTTTATGCGCAGGACTTCTTTGCGGCCCTGGGAGGCAACCGGCGTGAACGGAACCGGGTTGTCGCCATTCTTCTCCCGGAAGAGGAAAGCCCCGCGCCCTGACTCCCGGGCTTCGGCACGCTCGAACACATGGTTCACCGCGTTGACCATGCCATGGCTGGAGCGAAAATTGGTGCCCAGGGTGTGCAGGCGGCCGGTGGTGGCCTGCCGGGCGCGCAGGTAGGTATGGATGTCGGCGCCGCGAAAAGCGTAGATCGCCTGTTTCGGGTCGCCGATCAGAAACAGACCGCACTCTGGGCTGTTCTCTTCAATCCGGTAGATGCTTTCGAAGATCCGGTATTGCACCGGGTCGGTATCCTGGAACTCATCGATCAGTGCGACCGGAAACTGTTCGCGAATCAGGGTTGCCAGTCGCTCACCGCCATCGGACTGCAAGGCCGCATCGAGGCGCAGCAACATGTCGTCGAAGCCCATTTCCGCACGGCGGCGTTTCTCTTCCTCGAATCGTGCCCCGACCCAGCGGGCGGCGTGCTGCAGTACGGCGGCATCGGGAGTTGGCAGCCCATCGAGCCTGGCCTTGAGGCCGGCCATCGCATCGAGCCCCGGATGTCGAGGGGTTTCGCCCTTCCAGGCTTCGGCCATGCCATCAGGGGTCAGGCGCGTGAAACCGGTGCCGATATCCAGTTGTTCAAGGGATTCGTCTTCGGCCCAGGCCTTGATCTTTTCGAACCAGGGCTCGAAATAGCGGGCCTGCATCTTGCGACCGTCGACAGCCTTGCTGGCAACGCCCTGGTGACAGATGGCAAGCAACTCGTCCGCCCACTGCAGCCAGGGCTGCTTGAGTTCGATCAGGGCAACCCGTCGCTCTTGCAGGCATTGCGAAATCACCTCGGCGGGCTCTTTCCCTTGCAGCGTATCCCGCTCGCTGGCGAACAGCGCACGAATCCGCGGCAGCAACGCCGCCGGCCCGCCCCAATTGCTGCGTACCCAATTCAGCGCGTCACCTTGCATCGGATAACAGAACAGCCGCCAGTAATCACGCAGGACTTCCCCCAGCAAGTCGCTGTGGTCGGTTTCCAGGGTCTGGGTAAACAGACTGCCGCTGTCGAATGCGTGCTCGCGCAACATGCGCTGGCACCAACTGTGGATAGTCGACACCGCCGCCTCGTCCATCCACTGGGCGGCGATATCCAGGCGGTTTGCGCACCCGGGCCATAGTTCGGGCAAGTACTGATCACGCAACTCGGCAATCAGGCTGTCGGGGGCAGGTGTTTCATCGCGGAAAAATCGTGCGGCCTCGGCGAGCCGCGTACGAATGCGTTCGCGCAACTCTTTGGTCGCGGCATCGGTGAAGGTCACGACAAGGATTTGCGGCGGCAGCAACTCTCGCCCGAACCCCGAGCCCTCGTCACCATGGCCAAGGACCAGGCGCAAGTACAGCGCGGAAATGGTGAACGTCTTGCCGGTACCGGCGCTGGCTTCGATCAGTTGGCTGCCACGCAGCGGGAATGCCAGGGCCAGAGGTGTTTTCGTGCTCATCAGCGCGACTCCTCGCTGGACAGTGAACGCCAAGGGGCTTCAAGAAGCGGGCGATAAAGCGCATCACACCATTGGGGGAACGTCTCATCGGCGGTCAAGGCAGCGTAATCGGCGAATTGGCGTGCCAGTGCCGGGCTTTCGCGTCGCTCTCCGTCCGTCGTCTGCCCGTCGCCTTCATAGGCTTTGCGCGCAGCGGCCTCGGCCTTGACCGGGTCGGTTTGCCCCAGCCAGGCGAAGGCGGTCTTGACCGCGATCGGCAGAGGCTGGCGCATACCCGACCGCCAGGCCAACAACAGGTCGCCGAGAGTTTCCTGCGCGGTGGCCCTGTCCAGCGGAGCGAGCAACAGGCTGTCGTCGCTGGCCACCAGTGCAGTGGTCAGCGCCATTCCACTGGCACAAGCGATCAGATGATTGACCCATGGGCGTGTCAGGCGATGCCATTTGCGCGACTTGATCGAGCCGATACTGTTGGGGATCGTAGTGATGGACAGCAAACCACCATCAGCGCGCCGATGCAGGCCGCTGAGCCAACCCTCAATGTGCAGGCCTTGCAGTTCAAGAGTGACGGGCAACGCGCTGCCCAGCGGCGTTGGCCACAAAGCCAGGAGCTGCTGGTGGCGTTGCAGCAAGTCAGGTAATGGCTCGATCAATTCACGTTGCAGGCACTCACCGAATCCGGCCATGGGCAGCAACCCGCTGTTTTGCAGGCGCTTCGCCTGATCTTCCAGTGCCTGCCCGGCATTTCCCGGATCTGCCAGCCCTGCTTCGAGCAAAAGGTCGCTGAGGCTGTAGCGCTGCAATGCGTCCAGGACAAAAGGCTCTTCATCAGCCAACGGCACTTCTGCTGCCTCGAAGAAGACCTTCAGTCGCTGGCTGAAAAAGTGCCGTACCGGATTGCGCAGGAAATCCTGCAGTTGACCGAGACTCAGTGGTTCGTCCTGAACGTGAGCCTCGAGCATTTCGGCGCTTGTCTGTTGCTCTGTCGCCTGATGAAGGACCTGCCATTCGGTGGCGTAGCTGAACGAGTCATCCCCTTCGTGAAAGTAGCGAGCACTGAAGGGTTGCAACGGGTGTTCCCGGGTCATGCCTTCAATCAGGTCCTTGTCGCTTTGCGCCAATCGCCAACCGCTGGCCAAATGGTCACGCAACTGGCCGATCAGTACCGAAGCAGGCCGCTCACTGTTGTCGCGGATGCTTCGGCCCACCCAACTGATGTAGAGCTGGTCCCGTGCCGACAACAAGGCTTCCAGTAGCAGGTAGCGGTCATCTTCGCGCCGGGAGCGATCGCCTGGACGGTAATCACTGCCCATCAGATCGAAATCCAGCGGCGGTTGCGCACGCGGATAATCACCGTCATTCATGCCCAGCAGGCAAACCAGCTTGAAGGGGATAGCGCGCATCGGCATCAAGGTGCAGAAGTTGACCGCACCGGCCAGGAAGCGTTGAGACAAACGGCCCTGGTCCAGACCTGCAAGCCAGGCTTCACGGACGACAGTCAGCGGCAACGTGTCCTGCAACCCGACGGACTCGCAGGTCTCGAGCCAGGTCTCACGCAGCTCTTCGAGCTGAGCCAGCAAGTAGTCATCGTGTTCATTACTGGCCAGGAAGAACAACTGCACCAACGCCTGCAAGCGCAAGCCCCATTGCCGCGGCGGTGCAGGTTGAGAGAGTTCGTGGTGAGCCACTTCCAGCGCGTCCAGCAGCGCAACCAGCGGGCCGATTAGCGCGGCGTCCAGACCACCGATTTCGTCGTAGGGCTCGATACCCTCATAAGCATCGGCGCTGCCAACGGCATAACCGAGCAACATCCGGCGCAAGCCGAAACGCCAGCTGTTTTGCTCCAGCTCACTCGGCAGCCCGAGCCCGGCACGTTGCTCGGCATTCATGCCCCAGCGAATGCCGGCACCTTCGATCCAGCGGTGCAGCGTTGGCAGGTCACGTTCCTCGACACCAAAGCGAGCGCGCAGCGCGGGGACGTCCAGCAGATCGAGAATCTCACTGACGGGGAATCGGCTGTCAGGCAGCTTGAGCAGGTGCTCGACGGCAATCAGCAGCGGGTCGCGACCACGCTGGCCCTGGTCCGCCAGGGTAAACGGAATGAAACGCGGATCCTGGCGGTCAAGCTGACCGAACACGGCACGAATGTGCGGGGCGTAGCTGTCGATGTCCGGGACCATCACGATGATGTCCCGGGGCCGCAATTGCGGGTCGGCGCTGAAGCGCGCGAGCAACTGATCGTGAAGGATCTCGACTTCTCGCTGGGCACTATGGGCTATGTGAAAACGGATCGATTCGTCCTTCTGCAGATCGATCGCCGACCAACGCTCGCGGGTCTCGTTGAGGGGACGCAACTCGAGGATGTCATCCTGCAACTGGTTGAGCACATTCAGCGGCTGACCGTCACTGAACAGGTCGATGCGCCCGTCGCGAAATGCCGAGCGATAGCTGTTGGGATCGTCGTGACTGTCGAGCAGGTTGATATAGTCCCGCCCCTGCTTGCCCCAGGCAGCCAGCAGCGGGTGCGCATGCTGGTGCAGGGTTTGCGGATCGATCACTACCGGCATCCCGCTTTTGCGGGCTTGACGCTTGTATTGATGCCGTAACAGGTCTTTATCGGCGACGATGTCCGCCCAATGGTGACGACAGGGGTTGTGTACGCACAGCAGGACCTGGCTGAAACGTGCCAATCCTGCCAATGCTTCCAGGGCTTGGGCAGGCAGGGAAGAAATCCCGAAAACGATCACTCGCGAGGGTAAACCCTTGGGGGCTGTTTCGAGGTTATTGATGCGCTCGACAAATCGCTGATGGACACCGGCACGGCTTTGCGCCATGCCTTCTTCCCCCACATCCAGCAAGAGTGCGCGCCATAACTCTGCCTGCCAGCAATTGGCCGGAGTCAGGGGTTTGGCTTCGCCCCTGGCGCTTCTTGTTTGGTGGCGGCCTTCTGCCCAGTCTTCGAGCCAGTCAGCCCGATAGACCTGGTACTGGTCGAACAGATCCGCCAGACGCTCGGCCAATTGATAACGTTTGCGCAGATCGTTGTCATGGATCAGGAAACGCTGCAGTGGCTCGAAGTGCGGTTGGTTGATCAGCTGCGGCAGCAGGCGCATCAATCGCCAGGTCAGCGGGGCTTTATCCAGCAGGGACTTAGCCGGAATCTCATCGCGGCCAAGGACCATGCGATAGAGCTGCCACATGAAACTACCGGGCAACTGCACGTCGATGGCGGCGGCGATTCCGCAACCACCCATGTCGTCATCCTCAGAATCTTCCGCCAGTGCCAGCTTCAGCCATTGGGCAATGCCATTGCTTTGCACCAAGGCAATTTCATTCTCCAGGGGAGCCAGCGGGTAGCGCCGCATCCAGCTGACCACCAGGCTGCGCAACTCGTCCAGGCGATTGCCATGAACCACCATAAAACCAGCACTGAGGGACGTCGCGTCCGGCATAAAGGCTTCCTTGGAAAATACAAACGCCAGGGGCGAACCTTAGCATTGTCGGGAGACTGTGACAGTGTGGACCTGTCCGGTATTGCTGTATGAGTTTTTCTGCGGACAAAAACAAAACCCCTACCTGCGTACGCAGATAGGGGTTTCGGAATTTAATCTTGACGATGACCTACTCTCACATGGGGAAACCCCACACTACCATCGGCGATGCATCGTTTCACTGCTGAGTTCGGGATGGGATCAGGTGGTTCCAACGCTCTATGGTCGTCAAGAAATTCGGGTACCGAATCGTCTTTCGACGCTTCAGCAAATTGGGTATGCGATAGATTTGTGTGTTGTGCGAACTTTCGGTTCATTGCGTCTTCACACACCGCAATCTGGCCTCTTTCGTTTCTTCAACTAGGAGCAGCAAATTGCTTGGGTGTTATATGGTCAAGCCTCACGGGCAATTAGTATTGGTTAGCTCAACGCCTCACAGCGCTTACACACCCAACCTATCAACGTCGTAGTCTTCGACGGCCCTTCAGGGGACTCAAGGTCCCAGTGAGATCTCATCTTGAGGCAAGTTTCCCGCTTAGATGCTTTCAGCGGTTATCTTTTCCGAACATAGCTACCCGGCAATGCCACTGGCGTGACAACCGGAACACCAGAGGTTCGTCCACTCCGGTCCTCTCGTACTAGGAGCAGCCCCTCTCAAATCTCAAACGTCCACGGCAGATAGGGACCGAACTGTCTCACGACGTTCTAAACCCAGCTCGCGTACCACTTTAAATGGCGAACAGCCATACCCTTGGGACCGGCTTCAGCCCCAGGATGTGATGAGCCGACATCGAGGTGCCAAACACCGCCGTCGATATGAACTCTTGGGCGGTATCAGCCTGTTATCCCCGGAGTACCTTTTATCCGTTGAGCGATGGCCCTTCCATACAGAACCACCGGATCACTAAGACCTACTTTCGTACCTGCTCGACGTGTCTGTCTCGCAGTCAAGCGCGCTTTTGCCTTTATACTCTACGACCGATTTCCGACCGGTCTGAGCGCACCTTCGTACTCCTCCGTTACTCTTTAGGAGGAGACCGCCCCAGTCAAACTACCCACCATACACTGTCCTCGATCCGGATAACGGACCTGAGTTAGAACCTCAAAGTTGCCAGGGTGGTATTTCAAGGATGGCTCCACGCGAACTGGCGTCCACGCTTCAAAGCCTCCCACCTATCCTACACAAGCAAATTCAAAGTCCAGTGCAAAGCTATAGTAAAGGTTCACGGGGTCTTTCCGTCTAGCCGCGGATACACTGCATCTTCACAGCGATTTCAATTTCACTGAGTCTCGGGTGGAGACAGCGCCGCCATCGTTACGCCATTCGTGCAGGTCGGAACTTACCCGACAAGGAATTTCGCTACCTTAGGACCGTTATAGTTACGGCCGCCGTTTACCGGGGCTTCGATCAAGAGCTTCGCGTTAGCTAACCCCATCAATTAACCTTCCGGCACCGGGCAGGCGTCACACCCTATACGTCCACTTTCGTGTTTGCAGAGTGCTGTGTTTTTAATAAACAGTCGCAGCGGCCTGGTATCTTCGACCGGCGTGGGCTTACGCAGTAAATGCTTCACCCTCACCGGCGCACCTTCTCCCGAAGTTACGGTGCCATTTTGCCTAGTTCCTTCACCCGAGTTCTCTCAAGCGCCTTGGTATTCTCTACCCAACCACCTGTGTCGGTTTGGGGTACGGTTCCTGGTTATCTGAAGCTTAGAAGCTTTTCTTGGAAGCATGGCATCAACCACTTCGTCACCCAAAGGGTAACTCGTCATCAGCTCTCGGCCTTAAGATCCCGGATTTACCTAAGATCTCAGCCTACCACCTTAAACTTGGACAACCAACGCCAAGCTGGCCTAGCCTTCTCCGTCCCTCCATCGCAATAACCAGAAGTACAGGAATATTAACCTGTTTTCCATCGACTACGCTTTTCAGCCTCGCCTTAGGGACCGACTAACCCTGCGTCGATTAACGTTGCGCAGGAAACCTTGGTCTTTCGGCGTGGGTGTTTTTCACACCCATTGTCGTTACTCATGTCAGCATTCGCACTTCTGATACCTCCAGCAAGCTTCTCAACTCACCTTCACAGGCTTACAGAACGCTCCTCTACCGCATCACTTACGTGATACCCGTAGCTTCGGTGTATGGTTTGAGCCCCGTTACATCTTCCGCGCAGGCCGACTCGACTAGTGAGCTATTACGCTTTCTTTAAAGGGTGGCTGCTTCTAAGCCAACCTCCTAGCTGTCTAAGCCTTCCCACATCGTTTCCCACTTAACCATAACTTTGGGACCTTAGCTGACGGTCTGGGTTGTTTCCCTTTTCACGACGGACGTTAGCACCCGCCGTGTGTCTCCCATGCTCGGCACTTGTAGGTATTCGGAGTTTGCATCGGTTTGGTAAGTCGGGATGACCCCCTAGCCGAAACAGTGCTCTACCCCCTACAGTGATACATGAGGCGCTACCTAAATAGCTTTCGAGGAGAACCAGCTATCTCCGAGCTTGATTAGCCTTTCACTCCGATCCACAGGTCATCCGCTAACTTTTCAACGGTAGTCGGTTCGGTCCTCCAGTCAGTGTTACCTAACCTTCAACCTGCCCATGGATAGATCGCCCGGTTTCGGGTCTATTCCCAGCGACTAGACGCCCTATTAAGACTCGCTTTCGCTACGCCTCCCCTATTCGGTTAAGCTCGCCACTGAAAATAAGTCGCTGACCCATTATACAAAAGGTACGCAGTCACCCAACAAAGTGGGCTCCCACTGCTTGTACGCATACGGTTTCAGGATCTATTTCACTCCCCTCTCCGGGGTTCTTTTCGCCTTTCCCTCACGGTACTAGTTCACTATCGGTCAGTCAGTAGTATTTAGCCTTGGAGGATGGTCCCCCCATATTCAGACAAAGTTTCTCGTGCTCCGTCCTACTCGATTTCATGACCAAGAGATTTTCGCGTACAGGGCTATCACCCACTATGGCCGCACTTTCCAGAGCGTTCCGCTAATCTCAAAGCCACTTAAGGGCTAGTCCCCGTTCGCTCGCCACTACTAAGGGAATCTCGGTTGATTTCTTTTCCTCAGGGTACTTAGATGTTTCAGTTCCCCTGGTTCGCCTCTTGCACCTATGTATTCAGTACAAGATAACCATCTTATGATGGCTGGGTTCCCCCATTCAGACATCTCCGGATCAAAGTCTGTTTGCCGACTCCCCGAAGCTTTTCGCAGGCTACCACGTCTTTCATCGCCTCTGACTGCCAAGGCATCCACCGTATGCGCTTCTTCACTTGACCATATAACCCCAAGCAATCTGGTTATACTGTGAAGACGACATTCGCCGAAAATTCGCACTTGCTCTAAGAGCAACTCACAAATTTTACCTTAGCCTGATCCGTTACCAGTGAAAGTAACGTTCAGTCTATCTTTCTATCACATACCCAAATTTTTAAAGAACGAACTAGTCAAAGACTAGAAATCAACATTCACCATCATCGATGGAATGCTCATTTCTAAGCTTTACACAATCAGAAGCAGTAGTGGTGGAGCCAAACGGGATCGAACCGTTGACCTCCTGCGTGCAAGGCAGGCGCTCTCCCAGCTGAGCTATGGCCCCGTATTTCTACAGGCGTTTCCCACACAAAATTGGTGGGTCTGGGCAGATTCGAACTGCCGACCTCACCCTTATCAGGGGTGCGCTCTAACCAACTGAGCTACAGACCCAATTTCGGGCTGCTTCTTATCGTCTTCTTCAATGAATCAAGCAATTCGTGTGGGAACTTATGGAGCAGCTGAGTCGTCGATTAAGGAGGTGATCCAGCCGCAGGTTCCCCTACGGCTACCTTGTTACGACTTCACCCCAGTCATGAATCACACCGTGGTAACCGTCCTCCCGAAGGTTAGACTAGCTACTTCTGGTGCAACCCACTCCCATGGTGTGACGGGCGGTGTGTACAAGGCCCGGGAACGTATTCACCGCGACATTCTGATTCGCGATTACTAGCGATTCCGACTTCACGCAGTCGAGTTGCAGACTGCGATCCGGACTACGATCGGTTTTGTGGGATTAGCTCCACCTCGCGGCTTGGCAACCCTCTGTACCGACCATTGTAGCACGTGTGTAGCCCAGGCCGTAAGGGCCATGATGACTTGACGTCATCCCCACCTTCCTCCGGTTTGTCACCGGCAGTCTCCTTAGAGTGCCCACCATAACGTGCTGGTAACTAAGGACAAGGGTTGCGCTCGTTACGGGACTTAACCCAACATCTCACGACACGAGCTGACGACAGCCATGCAGCACCTGTCTCAATGTTCCCGAAGGCACCAATCCATCTCTGGAAAGTTCATTGGATGTCAAGGCCTGGTAAGGTTCTTCGCGTTGCTTCGAATTAAACCACATGCTCCACCGCTTGTGCGGGCCCCCGTCAATTCATTTGAGTTTTAACCTTGCGGCCGTACTCCCCAGGCGGTCAACTTAATGCGTTAGCTGCGCCACTAAGAGCTCAAGGCTCCCAACGGCTAGTTGACATCGTTTACGGCGTGGACTACCAGGGTATCTAATCCTGTTTGCTCCCCACGCTTTCGCACCTCAGTGTCAGTATCAGTCCAGGTGGTCGCCTTCGCCACTGGTGTTCCTTCCTATATCTACGCATTTCACCGCTACACAGGAAATTCCACCACCCTCTACCATACTCTAGCTTGTCAGTTTTGAATGCAGTTCCCAGGTTGAGCCCGGGGCTTTCACATCCAACTTAACAAACCACCTACGCGCGCTTTACGCCCAGTAATTCCGATTAACGCTTGCACCCTCTGTATTACCGCGGCTGCTGGCACAGAGTTAGCCGGTGCTTATTCTGTCGGTAACGTCAAAATTGCAGAGTATTAATCTACAACCCTTCCTCCCAACTTAAAGTGCTTTACAATCCGAAGACCTTCTTCACACACGCGGCATGGCTGGATCAGGCTTTCGCCCATTGTCCAATATTCCCCACTGCTGCCTCCCGTAGGAGTCTGGACCGTGTCTCAGTTCCAGTGTGACTGATCATCCTCTCAGACCAGTTACGGATCGTCGCCTTGGTGAGCCATTACCTCACCAACTAGCTAATCCGACCTAGGCTCATCTGATAGCGCAAGGCCCGAAGGTCCCCTGCTTTCTCCCGTAGGACGTATGCGGTATTAGCGTCCCTTTCGAGACGTTGTCCCCCACTACCAGGCAGATTCCTAGGCATTACTCACCCGTCCGCCGCTGAATCAGAGAGCAAGCTCTCTTCATCCGCTCGACTTGCATGTGTTAGGCCTGCCGCCAGCGTTCAATCTGAGCCATGATCAAACTCTTCAGTTCAAACATCTTTGGGTTTTGAGAAAACCCTAAACTTGGCTCAGCAATCGTTGGTTACATCTTTGATTTCTCGCGGAGTAACTTGTGATGCTGATAATCTGTTGACTAGCAGTCTGACTCCACAAGCACCCACACGAATTGCTTGATTCAGTTGTTAAAGAGCGGTTGGTTAAGAGCTTTCGTCTCAACCGAGGCGCGCATTCTACAGCAGCCTCATTTGCTGTCAAGTGATTATTTTCAGAAGTTTTCAAGGAATCCTTAACAACTTCAACCACTTGCGCTTTCGATCTCTCGTCAGCGGGAGGCGAATTCTACAGCGTTACACGCTGCTGTCAACACCTCTTTTTCAACTTCCTTTCGACTTCGATGACCTGAAGCAACCTGCTGCCGAAACCTGCGTAACTCTTTGTTTATCAAGGAGTTTTCCGTTTCGACTGCGCCGGAAGTGGGGCGAATTATAGGCCTCCAGAATCTGCCGTCAACATCTATTTTCACAAAACTGTCATATAGGTCAAAAAAGCCCCGAAAACAAAAAGGCCGACCCAATGGGTCGGCCTTCTACGCCCTTCTACTTACAAGCTAGGGAAGGCGAACTGCGAAGCTTCATGGCTCGCACGCTGCGGCCAGCGCTGGGTGATGGCTTTGCGGCGGGTATAGAAACGCACGCCATCCGGGCCATAGGCGTGCAGGTCGCCGAACAGCGAACGCTTCCAGCCACCGAAGCTGTGATAGGCGACCGGCACCGGCAACGGTACGTTGACACCAACCATGCCGACTTCGATCTCGTCGCAGAACAACCGCGCCGCTTCCCCGTCGCGGGTGAAGATGCAGGTGCCGTTGCCATATTCGTGATCGTTGATCAGTTGCATGGCTTCTTCCAGGCTGTTGACCCGAACAACGCAAAGCACCGGCCCGAAGATTTCTTCTTTATAGATACGCATCTCTGGCGTGACGTTGTCGAACAGGCAACCACCCAGGAAGAAACCTTCCTCGTGACCAGCCACGGTCAGGCCACGGCCGTCCACGACCAGCGTCGCGCCGGCGGCCACGCCGTCTTCTACATAGCCGCTGACCTTGTCGCGGGCCTGGCCGGTGACCAGAGGCCCCATGTCCAGACCGCAAGAAGTACCGGCGCCGATTTTCAGCGCCTGGATTTGCGGTACCAGCTTGGCCACCAGCGCGTCCGCCACCTGATCGCCAACGCACACGGCCACCGAGATCGCCATGCAACGCTCACCGCAAGAACCGTAAGCGGCGCCCATCAGTGCGCTGACGGCGTTGTCCAGGTCTGCATCCGGCATCAGCACCGCGTGGTTCTTCGCACCACCCAGAGCCTGAACGCGTTTGCCGCGCTTGGTGCCTTCGGAGTAGATGTACTCGGCAATAGGCGTCGAACCGACAAAGCTCAACGCTTTGACTTCCGGCGCCTCGATCAGCGCATCCACCGCGGTCTTGTCACCGTGCACCACGCTCAGTACGCCTTTAGGCAGGCCAGCCTCCAGCAGCAATTGGGCGATCAGCAGCGTCGAGCTCGGGTCACGCTCGGACGGCTTGAGGATGAAGCAGTTGCCGCAGACGATCGCCAGCGGGTACATCCACAGTGGCACCATGGCCGGGAAGTTGAACGGAGTGATACCGGCCACCACGCCCAGCGGCTGGAAGTCAGACCAGGCATCAATGTTCGGACCGACGTTACGGCTGTATTCACCCTTGAGGATTTCCGGGGCTGCACAAGCGAACTCGACGTTCTCGATGCCGCGCTTCAGTTCACCGGCCGCATCTTCCAGGGTCTTGCCATGCTCTTCGCTGATCAGTTGGGCGATACGCGCTTCGTTCTGCTCCAGCAGTTGCTTGAAGCGGAACATCACCTGGGCACGCTTGGCCGGTGGCGTGTTGCGCCAAGCCGGGAACGCAGCCTTGGCAGCGTCGATGGCGCTCTGGATGGTTTCGCGGGTCGCCAGCGGCAACTTGTGAATGGCCTGGCCGGTGGACGGGTTGAACACATCAACCGCGCGACCGTTCTCGGTCACCAGTTCACCATTGATCAAATGCGGAATAACGCTCATGGAAGCTCCTGAAAAGTTGTCCACAGGCGCCCGTTTCCGGGCGCCCGTTATTTATAGGTATATAGAGGGAAAAATCAGTCGATCTTGCCCAGCACTTCGCCGACCGCGTCGAACAGGCGATCCAGGTCCTGCGGCTTGCTGTTGAAGGTTGGGCCGAACTGCAGGGTGTCGCCGCCGAAGCGCACGTAGAACCCGGCTTTCCACAGCGCCATGCCGGCTTCGAACGGACGCACGATGGCGTCGCCGTCACGTGGCGCGATCTGGATCGCGCCGGCCAGGCCGAAGTTGCGGATGTCGATGATGTTCTTGGTGCCTTTCAGGCCGTGCAGCGCATTTTCGAAATGCGGCGCGACTTCGGCCACGCTCTGCACCAGGTTTTCCTTTTGCAGCAGGTCGAGTGCTGCCAGGCCCGCGGCGCAAGCCACCGGGTGCGCGGAATAGGTGTAGCCATGGGGGAATTCAACCGCGTATTCAGGCGTCGGCTGATTCATGAAGGTCTGGTAGATCTCGGAGCTGGCAATCACCGCGCCCATCGGTATCGCGCCGTTGGTGACTTGCTTGGCGATGCACATCAGGTCCGGGGTCACGCCGAAAGTGGTGGCACCGAACATGGTGCCGGTACGACCGAAACCGGTGATCACTTCGTCGAACACCAGCAGGATGTTGTGCTGATCGCAGATTTCACGCAGACGCTTGAGATAACCCTGTGGTGGAACCAGCACGCCAGCGGAACCGGCCAATGGCTCGACGAATACTGCCGCGATGTTCGACGCATCGTGCAGTTCGATCAGCTTCAGCAGTTCGTCAGCCAGGGCGATACCACCCTGCTCCGGCATGCCACGGGAGTAAGCGTTGCTTGCCAGCAAAGTGTGCGGCAGGTGGTCGACGTCCATCATCGCCTGGCCGAACAGCTTGCGGTTGCCATTCACGCCACCGAGGCTGGTGCCGGCGATGTTCACGCCATGGTAACCACGGGCACGGCCGATCATTTTGGTCTTGGTCGACTGGCCTTTCAGGCGCCAGTAAGCGCGGACCATCTTCACCGCAGTGTCAGCGCACTCGGAGCCCGAGTCGGTGAAGAACACGTGGTTCAGGTTGCCCGGGGTCAGGTCGGTGATTTTCTCGGCCAGCTGGAAAGACAACGGATGGCCATACTGGAAGCCTGGCGAATAATCGAGGGTGCCCAGTTGCTTGGCCACGGCCTCCTGGATTTCCTTGCGGGTGTGCCCGGCGCCACAGGTCCACAGACCCGACAGCGAGTCATACACCTTGCGCCCCTTGTCGTCGATCAGCCAGCTGCCTTCAGCGCCAACGATCAGGCGCGGGTCGCGCTGGAAGTTACGGTTGGCGGTGTAAGGCATCCAGTGAGCATCGAGCTTGAGCTGGCTGGCCAGGGAAGACGGGGCGTTTTCAGGCAAGTTCATGGGCGAAACCTCGCAAGGCAATAAGCGGCGTAAGGATTGAAAACCGTTGTTGCAGCTAAATTGCCACGGGGATAAAGTCGGTGAAATGCAACTTTTCTAATGTTCAGTCAGCCCACTACTAAACTTTCGAGTAACAAGCATGAGCACTCGCCGTCCCGATCCGCTGGCCCAGGTCAGCGACTTTGACATTCGCCTGCTGAGGATCTTTCGCAGCGTGGTGGAATGCGGCGGCTTCTCCGCGGCGGAAACCGTGCTGGGCATCGGTCGCTCGGCGATCAGCCAGCAGATGAGCGATCTGGAGCAACGCCTCGGTCTGCGCCTGTGCCAACGGGGGCGTGCCGGGTTTTCCCTGACCGAAGAAGGCCGCGAGGTCTATCAATCGGCGTTGCAGCTGTTAAGTGCACTGGAAAGCTTCCGCACCGAGGTCAATGGCCTGCACCAGCACTTGCGCGGCGAATTGATCATTGGCCTGACGGACAACCTGGTCACCCTGCCCCACATGCGCATCACCCATGCCCTCGCGCAATTGAAAGAACGCGGCCCGGATGTCCAGATCCAGATCCGCATGATCGCGCCCAATGAAGTCGAGCAAGGCGTACTCGACGGTCGTCTGCACGTCGGCGTGGTGCCGCAGGCGAGCGCATTGTCGGGGCTGGAGTATCAACCGCTGTATAGCGAACGATCGCTGTTGTACTGCGCGGTCGGCCATCCACTGTTTTATGTCGACGACAAACAACTGGACGACGAACGCCTGAACAGCCAGGACGCCATCGCCCCTACCTTCCGTTTGCCAGCGGAGATCCAGGCTCATTACCAGGCGCTCAATTGCACCGCCAGCGCCTCGGACCGCGAAGGCATGGCGTTCCTGATCCTGACCGGACGCTATATCGGTTACCTGCCGGATCACTATGCGAGTCTTTGGGTGCAACAAGGCCGGTTGCGAGCATTGAAAGCAAAAACGCGCTTCTATGACCTCAGCCTGGCGTCGGTCACACGCAAGGGGCGTCGACCTCATCTGGTGCTGGAGAGTTTTCTCGAGAGCCTGGCCGCGACGCGTTAAAAATTGTGGGAGCGGGCTTGCTCGCGAAGGCGGTGTGTCAGCTATGCAGATATCGCCTGACACGCCCTCTTCGCGAGCAAGCCCGCCCACAGTAGATTGCGGAGCAGGGTTTTATCGTGTCAGGACTTGTCTGAAGCCGGTGGGTACGATATCAACGCACTGGCCGTCCCACCCACCCGTTCGGAAGTGCTTATGACCTTTGAAGTCCCAGCCCATGGCGCAAAATCCGTCAGCCGCATTCGTCAGAAAAACGAAGAGACCATCATCAAAGCCGCCGAAGACGAGTTCGCCCGTCACGGGTACAAAGGCACGAGCATGAACACCATTGCCCAGAACGCCGGGCTGCCCAAGGCAAACCTGCATTACTACTTCACCAACAAGCTCGGTTTGTACGTGGCGGTGCTGAGCAACATCCTCGAGCTGTGGGACAGCACCTTCAACACGCTCACCGCCGAGGACGATCCGGCCGAAGCCTTGACCCGCTACATCCGCGCAAAAATGGAGTTCTCCCGACGCCAGCCGCAAGCCTCGCGGATCTTTGCCATGGAAGTTATCAGCGGCGGCGAATGCCTGACCGAGTATTTCAACCAGGATTATCGCGCCTGGTTCCAGGGCCGTGCGGGCGTGTTCCAGGCCTGGATCGACGCCGGTAAAATGGACCCGGTCGATCCGGTGCACCTGATCTTCCTGTTGTGGGGCAGCACCCAGCATTACGCCGACTTCGCCACGCAGATCTGCCGCGTCACCGGGCGCACCCGGTTGACCAGGCAAGACATGGAAGACGCCGGGGACAACCTGATCCGCATCATTCTCAAGGGCTGCGGCCTGAAACCTGCCATTTAAGTAGCCATTCAGGTACGTATGCCCTTTACCCTCAGCGGTTTTTGCGAATACCGCGAAGAGATTCGCAAAAGCCGCTTCATCACCTTCGCCGCGCCAATCTCCAGCCCGGCCGAAGCCCAGGCGTTCATTGAACAGCACAGTGACTTGAATGCCTCGCACAACTGCTGGGCGTGGAAGCTCGGCGATCAATATCGCAGCACCGATGATGGTGAACCCGGCGGTACCGCCGGCCGGCCGATTCTGGCGGCGATAGAGGCACAGGATTGCGATCAGGTCGCGGTGCTGGTGATTCGCTGGTATGGCGGCATCCAACTGGGTACCGGGGGGCTCGCCCGGGCCTATGGCGGTGGTGCGAACAAATGCCTGCAAGCGGCGCCAAAGATTGAGCTGATCTGCCGGGTGCCACTGCGTTGCGCTTGCGGATTTGCCGAGTTGGCCCTGGTCAAGCTGCGGGTGGCGGAGGCAGGTGGATTGGTTGTGGAGGAAACCTTCACCGCCAATGGTGTCGAGCTGCAGTTGGCCGTGGGTGATGCGCAAATCGACACCTTGCAGTCACAACTGGCCGATTTGAGTCGCGGGCGTATTTTGCTGCAGCGCTAAAAGGCTCCGACACAGGCTGCGATCTTTTGGGGCACACCGCTTTTTCACTTATTCCATACTTGCCCACATCTGCTGTGCACCCGGCTGTGGATAACCTGAGCACATACGGCTGTAACCCTTCTGTCACGCGGCTTTGCGGACTTTGCTCAATTTTCGTCCAATCTGCCATCAAGCACAGCAAATTCAAATGAAAACAAACAGTTACATCGGTTTATCGCCTTTAGAAGAAAGCCACTCAGTGCTTATGCCCATGCTTTGAGCTTGCACACAAATACTGTGGAGCAATCTGTGGATAACCCGTTCATGGCCGTCGCCGCGCCGTGTACAACACGGCTTGTGGTGGTTTGCTCATTTTTTGATCAAAGCCGCACGGGCAAAATCAGGGCTTGATTCTCGGCACCGCCCCCATGTGGTGCCCGGCTCCGTGCGACACATTTGATAGCGGCGCACTCAATGCCTCGGCTCACAGGACTTCGAAGTTTTCCGGACCGGGTGGCCAGAAATACGCCGGTGTCGTTGGGGCAGCCGTGGCAGGCGGGGAGTTAGTGGTTGTTTGGGCGGGCCTCTTCGCGAGCAAGCCCGCTCCCACACTGGACGGGTGTAAACCCGGTCAAATGTGGGGGCGAGCCTGCTCGCGATGGCTGCCGAACAGGCAACACCTGAGCCACGCCCCACGCCAATTCAAACACCAGAAAAACCACCAGCAGCGAACTCGCGCCATGGATCAGGGCATAAGCCTGCCATGCCGCAAACAGAAATCTCGCGACCGAGTCATACCGCCCATATGCCTGCTGCGGATCACTAATCCGCAACACCGCCCATACGCAGACAATCGAACCCAGCAGATTCGCCATCAGCATGTGCACCGGTTCGAACGGCGGCAGCTCACCGGGTAAATTCAACGCTTGGCTCATGCCATTCAAAAACCCATGCAACGCCGCAAAACTCCACGGCGTGACAAACGCGACCGTCACGATCAGGTCGTACCAGGCACTGCCTTGCACCAGGCGGCGATATTGCGTTGCAGTCCACATCGACATTGCTCCATCAATTCAGGGAGCAACAAGGCTAAAGCCTGGAGTATGCTCCAGGGTCAAGCCCCTTCGAGACGTCATGATGCGCATCGGTGAATTAGCCCAGGCCAGCGCCGTCAGCCGCGACACGCTGCGTTTCTACGAGCAGCGCGGGTTGATCGCGGCGCAACGCAGCGCCAACGGGTATCGCGACTATCCGCCAGACATGGTGCAACTGGTGCAGTACATCAAGACCGCTCAACGGCTGGGCTTTACCCTCGGCGAGATCGGCAACAGCGTCGCTGCAATCTGGCAGTCGCCCGATCCCGACAGTGCTGTCACGCAACTGCTGCAAGACAAACTCAAACTGATCGAAGCCCGCATGACCGAACTCGGCGCCCTGCGCGATGAGTTGCAACAACGGCTCGGGCAACAGTGTCCATTGAATCCACGACCCTGAACTTTCAAGGAAGCCACTCATGTCCAAGGCAAAAACCGCGCTCATCATCGGCGCCTCCCGGGGGCTTGGCCTCGGGCTGGTGAAAACCCTGTTGGCCGACGGCTGGCAAGTCACCGCCACCGTGCGCGATCCGCAAAAAGCCGAAGCCTTGCAGGCCTTGGGCAAGGTGCGGATCGAAACGCTCGACATGGACGATCAGCAAGCGGTGTCCGCCCTGAGCCAACAACTCAAGGGCGATGTGTTTGACCTGTTGTTCGTCAATGCCGGGGTCAAGGGGCCGGATGTCCAGATACCGAACGGTGGCGCGACGATGGCCGACGTCGGCCAGCTGTTTTTCACCAATGCCGTGGCGCCGATCAACCTGGCCCAGCGTTTTGTCGAGCACATCCGCCCGGACACCGGCGTGCTGGCGTTCATGAGCTCGGTGCTGGGCAGCGTGACCATGCCCGATGCGCCGGAACTGGCACTGTACAAGGCCAGCAAGGCGGCGCTGAACTCAATGACCAACAGCTTCGTCACTCAGTTGGGCGAAACCAGCCTCACCGTGCTGTTGCTGCACCCGGGCTGGGTGAAAACCGACATGGGTGGCGAAGGCGCGGACATCGACGTCGAAACCAGCACCCGTGGCCTGGTTGATCAGGTGAATGCGTATGTCGGCAAGGGTGGGCATCACTTCATCAATTACCGGGGCGAGACCATTCCCTGGTAACACCTCGGATCAACCTGTGGGAGCGGGCTTGCTCGCGAAGGCGTCGTATCAGTCGATAGGTATGTGACTGACACACTGCTTTCGCGAGCAAGCCCGCTCCCACAGGGTTATGGGTTGTCCTGTCGGGCCGGGCTTGCCCCCGACAACGTTTTGTTTGACACTTCGCACCTCGCCTCCCCGGCGACCCTGGATCAGCAGACAGGGCAACACTGAGCTGGCAACCCTGAACCCAACTTTCAGAGGAGCCGGCCAACATGCCTGCGACCCGTACCTGGTTAAAAAATCCCCTCGCCATCTTCACGGCCAACGGTCTCGATGCCCGTGGCGGTCTGGTGCTGCAAGACGGCTTGATCGTCGAAGTACTCGGCACCGGTCAACAACCGTCCACACCGTGCAATGAAGTGTTCGATGCCCGCGAGCATGTGATCCTGCCCGGGCTGATCAACACCCATCACCACTTCTATCAAACCCTGACCCGCGCCTGGGCGCCGGTGGTCAATCAGCCGCTGTTCCCGTGGCTGAAAACCCTGTACCCGGTCTGGGCACGCCTGACCCCGGAAAAACTCGCCCTCGCCACCAAAGTCGCATTGGCTGAATTGCTGCTGTCCGGCTGCACCACCGCGGCCGACCATCACTACCTGTTCCCGGAAGGTCTGGAAAACGCCATCGACGTGCAGGTCGAGAGCGTGCGCGAACTGGGCATGCGCGCCATGCTCACCCGCGGCTCAATGAGCCTTGGCGAAAAGGACGGTGGCCTGCCGCCGCAACAGACCGTGCAGGAAGGCGAAGTGATCCTCGCCGATAGCGAGCGACTGATCGCCGAGTACCACGAACGCGGTGATGGCGCGCAAATCCAGATCGCCCTGGCACCGTGCTCGCCGTTTTCGGTGACGCCGCAAATCATGTCGGCCAGCGCCGAACTGGCGAACAAACTCGACGTGCGCCTGCACACCCACCTGGCGGAAACCCTCGACGAAGAAGACTTCTGCCTGCAACGCTTCGGCCTGCGCACCGTGGACTATCTGGACAGTGTTGGCTGGCTCGGCCCGCGTACCTGGCTGGCCCATGGCATCCATTTCAACCCCGATGAAATCGCCCGTCTCGGTGCCGCCGGCACCGGTATTTGCCATTGCCCGAGCTCGAACATGCGCCTGGCCTCGGGCATCTGCCCGAGCATCGAATTGACCGATGCCGGTGCCTTGCTTGGCTTGGGCGTGGACGGTTCGGCGTCCAACGATGCCTCGAACATGATGCTCGAAGCGCGTCAGGCGTTGTACATCCAGCGTCTGCGTTACGGCGCCGAGAAGATCACCCCGGAACGGGTACTCGGCTGGGCGACCAAAGGTTCGGCCAGTCTGTTGGGACGTACCGATATCGGTGAACTGGCCGTGGGCAAGCAGGCCGACCTGGCCCTGTTCAAGCTGGATGAACTGCGTTTCTCCGGCAGTCATGATCCGGTCTCGGCACTGCTGCTGTGTGGCGCCGATCGCGCAGACCGGGTGATGGTCGGCGGCAAGTGGCGAGTGATTGACGGGCAGGTCGAGGGGCTGGACTTGAAGGGGTTGATCGCTGATCACAGCCAGGCGGCACGGCAGCTGATCGCCGGGACCTGATACAACACCGATTAAAACTGTGGGAGCGAGCCTGCTCGCGATGCCGGTATTTCAGTCACTGACGATGTCGACTGACACTCCGCTTTCGCGAGCAGGCTCGCTCCCACATTGGTTTTGTGGAGGGTCAAGGCCATCTGGATTGGCGCACCAGTGGGTGGCAGCTGTGCAAGGACATGCACTGTTATCGGACTTCAAGTACCTGTCGCGAGCCTGCTCGCGATGGCATCACCGCGACTTCAAGATTTTGTAGTCCTGTTGGTCGGCAGTTTGCATTCCCCTGTGCAAGCCAAAGAGCCCAGCCAACCTCACGACAAAATGGAGTCCGAATTCATGCACAACTGTCCGTTGAAGAAGTTGCTGTGCACCGTTGCGGCGGCCATCGGTCTGAGCACCAGCCTGACTGCCAGTGTCAATGACCCGCTGAAAGTCAGCTTCGTCGCCTCGTTCCCGATCCCGGAAGTGATCCGCGACATCAACGCCATCCAGCTGGCCTTGAACAAACTCAACCCCGCGCCGATCCAGGACTCCGAACGTCGCGGCGTGTATGCCGTGGGCTACGCTTCGGACATGGCGTACTTCGGACCGAAAATGGTCCTGACCTCCATCGTCAACGATTGGGCCACGCGACGGGAATTGGAAGCAGTGTGGTGAACCTCCTGGTCAGGTTTTACCAATTGTTGCGGCAACCCTCTGTAGAATGGCGACCATTGCACCTGATGAGAAAAGAATCATGTATGACTGGCTGAACGCCCTGCCCAAGGCAGAACTGCACCTGCACCTGGAAGGCTCGCTGGAACCCGAGTTGTTGTTCGCCCTGGCTGAGCGCAACAAGATTGCCTTGCCATGGAACGACGTCGAAACCTTGCGCAAGGCGTATGCCTTCAACAACCTGCAAGAGTTCCTCGACCTGTATTACCGGGGTGCCGATGTGCTGCGCACGTCCCAGGATTTCTATGACCTGACCTGGGCGTATCTGCTGCGCTGCAAAGAGCAGAACGTGATTCACACCGAACCGTTCTTCGACCCGCAGACCCACACCGACCGAGGCATCCCGTTCGAAGTCGTACTCAACGGCATCGCCGCCGCACTGAAGGATGGCGAGCAGCAACTGGGTATCACCAGTGGTTTGATCCTGAGCTTCCTGCGCCATCTGAGCGAAGACGAGGCCCAGAAAACCCTCGACCAGGCGCTGCCGTTCCGCGATGCGTTCGTCGCCGTGGGCCTGGACAGCTCCGAAATGGGCCACCCGCCGAGCAAGTTCCAGCGCGTGTTCGACCGTGCCCGTCACGAAGGCTTCCTGACCGTCGCCCACGCCGGTGAAGAAGGCCCGCCCGAGTACATCTGGGAAGCCATCGACCTGCTGAAAATCCAGCGCATCGACCATGGCGTGCGCGCCATCGAAGACGAGCGTCTGATGCAGCGAATCATCGATGAGCAGATCCCGCTGACCGTGTGCCCGTTGTCGAACACCAAGCTGTGCGTATTCGATCACATGTCGCAGCACAACATTCTCGACATGCTGGAACGCGGCGTGAAAGTGACCGTGAATTCCGATGACCCGGCGTACTTCGGTGGTTATGTCACCGAGAACTTCCATGCACTGCACACCCACCTGGGCATGACCCAGGACCAGGCCAAACGCCTGGCGCAGAACAGCCTCGATGCGCGGTTGGTAAAGCCCTGAGGGCAAACGCAAACCTTGTAGGAGCTGACTTGCCAGCGATAAAGCCACCACCTCCAATATTGATGCTGGATGGGAGGTCGCCATCGCCGGCAAGCCGGCTCCTACAACGCCATTTCCAGCTCGGTTTCACCGGCGAAACGATGAATTTCCCGTTGCCCGGAGGCTGTCACCTGCAAGGCTCGGGAATCGTTGGGCAGGCTCAGCCACCCCGACTGCATGAACAGCTGCAACAATGCCGCGCCCAGCGAGCCGCCCATGTGCGGGCGTCTTTCGCTCCAGTCAGGGCACGCGCAAGCAACCCTGCCGTTGTGATGGACCAGCGCCTGGATGAACACTCCCCGTGCCGCCAACTCCGTCGCGCCCTTGAGCGTGACCGTGACCCGCTGATCAAAATGTTCGATCCAGCCTGCCTCCAGAAGTCGCTGATACAGATCGGCAGACAGGGTGCCCCCCAAATGATCGTCGCACAGTCGGGCATTCAACAATGACGAACGCTCCGCCCGGGGTTTGACGAGAGGCACATTGCGCTTGAATACGTCGGGAACATCCTGGGGTGCGCTGGCGAAGGTCGCGCTGGCCAGTGCTTCGATTGCCGCCCCGACCTCGGGAGCGGCCAGGCGGAAAAAGCGTTTGCGGCCGCGGTTTTCAACCCTCAACAGACCGCCAGCGGACAAACGTCCCAGGTGTGCACTGGCCGAAGACGATGTCAGGCCGGCCAGCAATGCCAACTCTTCGGTTGCTCGCGCCGAACCATCCATCAACGCCCACATCATTGCGCTGCGCTTTGGGTCAGCCAGCAATGTGGCGATCTGGCTGATGCAAGGTGCATGTTCCATGTATTCACTCCCTGTTGAATCGTTTCGTCTACTGCCCAGAAACATCTTGACCAGTAATGTGTCGTCGGCCAACTCGTGGAAACTGCCATAAACCCGGCAACGCCTTGCTCACTCATTAGCGTTGCCTGGCGGATGCTGCGAAGGCCAGAAGAATGACCGTGCAGCCGGGCCGACCCGAACGTGGACCCGCCATTGGTGGATCGACGCTACTTATAGGATGAGGGCGCTAGTATATGCGGGTTGATCGTTGGATCCTGTCCTCCGCCCGGCATAGGTGGTGATTGTTCCTGAGAGAAATTTCTCTTTTTTTTGTGCGACTTATGATCGATGTCCTAAAAGCCCGGAAATTGACTACTCAAAAGGGCGCATCGGCTGGCAAGCATTTCCCGCAAAAGGTTCACTGGCTTACTCAGTTGCGCGCGATGGGCGCACAACAGATTCAGCGGTGCACGCTCACAGAGCAACTCCGGCATCAGCACCTTCAAGCGGCCGGCCAGTACATCGGCGGCGACATCGAGCCAGGATTTGTAAGCGATCCCGGCACCTGCCACGGCCCAAAGGCGCACGACATCGGCATCATCACTGAAGCGATCACCGCTGACGGTCAGGCTGACTTCGCGCTTGCCGTCGTGAAAACTCCAGTGATCGTGGACCCGACTGCCGAGCATGTACAACAGGCAATTGTGCTGTGCCAGTTGCTCCAGTTGCCGCGGCTCGCCATGGCGAGCCAGATAGCCGGGAGCGGCACACAACACCCGGCGGTTCTGCGGAGCGATGGGTAACGCCACCAGGCTGGAGTCCTCCGGTTCACCGTAGCGCAGGGCAACGTCTACCGGTTGGCGAAACAGGTCGGCGATACGGTCCCCCAGCAGCAGGCGCACGGTCAGTTTCGGATGCTCGCGTTGAAACTCATCGAGCCAGGGCAATAGCAGATTGCGGCCAAAGTCCGAGGGTGCCGACAGTTGCAGAACTCCGCTGACCTGGTCCTGACCACGGGCCAGCAATCGCCGTCCCTCGTCGAGATTGCTCAGGGCCGCGCGGGCGTATTCGACAAAGCCCTCGCCTTCGGCGGTCAGGCGCAGGCTGCGTGTCGAACGGGCCAATAAACGGGCGCCGAGTTGCTGTTCGATGCGCTTGAGCGCCGCACTGGCTACTGCCGCCGACATGTCCATGCCTCGCGCGGCAGCGGACAGGCTGCCCAGGTCCGCCGCCCGGACAAACAACTGCAAGTCATCGAAACGCAGCATCAAGAGCACCGATTATCAAAAAAATATTGAAAGAGACTGCTCTTTTAGCCGGTTTTATCTTCAGGAGAAATAGCCAATCATCTCCCCTATCGAATCTCTTCTTTATCAGTGTTCAGGAGTCGCCCATGAAAGCCATTGCCTACTACGCCTCGTTGCCGATCGGTGACAACAAGGTTTTACAAGACATCGAACTGCCAGAACCGGTTGCCGGCCCCCGTGACTTGCTGGTGGAAGTCAAAGCCATCTCGGTCAACCCCGTGGACACCAAGGTGCGCCAGAGCGTGCAGCCCGAAGGCGGCGCGGCCAAGGTGCTGGGTTGGGACGTGGCTGGCGTGGTCAAGGCGGTGGGCAGTGAAGTGACGTTGTTCAAGGCCGGCGACAAGGTGTATTACGCCGGCTCCATCGCGCGCGCGGGCGGCAACAGCGAATTGCATGTGGTGGACGAGCGCATCGTCGGCCACATGCCGAATACCCTCGGTTTTGCCGAGGCCGCTGCCCTGCCGCTCACCGCGATCACGGCGTGGGAATTGTTGTTCGAACGCCTGCAAGTGCGCGAAGGCAAGACCGATGAAGGCCAGAGCCTGTTGATCGTCGGCGCGGCGGGTGGCGTGGGCTCGATTCTTACGCAACTGGCGAACCAGTTGACTGCCCTTAAAGTCATCGGCACCGCTTCGCGTCCGCAGACCCAAGGCTGGGTGAAGGAACTGGGCGCCGATCTGGTGATCGACCATAGCCAGCCACTGAGCGAAGCACTCAAGCAGGCCGGCGTGGATCAGGTCACCCACGTCGCCAGTCTGACCCAGACCGACCAGCACCTGGATCAACTGGTCGAGGCATTGGTACCCCAAGGCAAACTGGCGCTGATCGATGACCCCAAGTCGCTGGACGTGACCAAGCTCAAACGCAAGAGTCTGTCACTGCACTGGGAGTTCATGTACACCCGTTCGCTGTTTGAAACCCCGGATATGATCGAGCAGCACAACCTGCTCAATCGCGTCGCCAGGCTGATCGACGCCGGAACCCTGAAAACCACCATGGGCGAACACTTCGGCACGATCAATGCGAGCAATTTGCGCCGTGCCCATGCCCTGCTGGAGAGCGGCAAAGCCAAGGGCAAGATTGTGCTGGAAGGGTTCTGAAGCGCTGAAAAAAAACCATCGCTGATTTCATCAGCCTTCCGCGTTTTTTGTCTGCGACCGGAGCGTCCGGGTCGCAGACAGCCCCTGCGGACGCCACCGAAAAATCGTGTTTTTTTAGTTACAAACCGTCAGTCCGACAGTTGCCCCTTGTCACAATGCTGCTCGTATTCGGGACTACAATCGAATCTCCTGTGAGGCAGTCTTTTGCGTAACGTCTTTTACGAGACATCTTTTACGAGAGGAATTCGGCTATGAAGATCCTGATAAAAGAACTGGCAAAATCCCAGTGGCAAGTCCGCCTTGATCAACATGCCGTGACGTTTCGCAGTGAAGCAGAAGCTCGCGCTTTCACACGTACCCTCGAAGCCCGCATCCAGGCCCCTCACCAGATTCCCGTCCTCCACCCGCAGCGTGCAGCCGGCTGACTCCGGCCTCAGACCTGGGCTTGCGCCAACGTCCGGGCTTTTGCAAACGCCGGGTGAGCATCGCCGCACTCACCACCAGAATTCCACACAGGCTGATGACCATGGCCATCGGCACGGCGCTGCCGTCGTGCAGAACACCCACCAGCGCAGAGGCACCGGCAGCCACGCTGAATTGCAGGCAACCGAGCAGCGCCGACGCACTGCCGGCCCGTCCGCCCTGCCCGCTCATCGCGCAGGCCGCGGCGTTGGGGCTGATGCAACCAAGGCTGGCGATACAGATGAACAATGGAATCAGCAGCGGCCACAGTTGTGCAGGGTGCAGGGAGCTGACCGCGAGCAGCGCCACGCCCGCTGCCAGGTAAACCCACACTGCGCGCGCCAGCAAGTAGGCCGGACCACGCTTGGCCAGCAACCGCGCATTAACCTGTGCCACCAGAATGAAGCCCGCGGCATTGGTGCCGAACAGCCAGCCGAAGTGCTCGGCCGGAACGCCGTAGAGCTTGATAATGATGAAGGGAGAACCGGCAATGTAGGCAAACATTCCGGCGATGGCGATGCCCCCGGTCAAGGCATGGCCAAGAAATATCGGGTCGGCCAGCAGCCGACCGTACTGACGCAACGCACCCGACAGCGGTTGACGCAGTATGTGAGCCGGCAAGCTTTCCGGCAATCCCGTCGCAACCGCCAGCCCCGCCAGTGCACTGAATCCGGTCAAGGCCAGGAAGATCGACTGCCAGCCTGTCGTGTTGACCAACAAGCCACCCAGCAATGGCGCGAGGATGGGGGCAAGCCCCATCACCAGCATCAACTGCGAAAAGACTTTCGCCGAACCCACCGCATCACACTTGTCGCTGACCACCGCCCGGGAAATCACCATCCCGGCGCAGCCGCCCAAGGCCTGGACGAAGCGCGCACCGATCAGCCACTCCAGGTTAGGCGCATAGGCACATGCCAGAGAGGCGGCGGTAAACAGGCCGACACCGGTGAGCAGCGGAATGCGCCGCCCGAAGCGATCCGCCACCGGGCCATAGGCCAGTTGACCGATGGACAGGCCGAGGAAGTATGCCGCCAACGTCATCTGAACGTGATTTTCGTCCGTCCCGAAGGCCAGTGCCATAGCCGGAAAGGCCGGCAGATAGAAATCGATCGCCAGCGGACCGAAAGCGCTCAAGGCGCCGAGAATCAGAATGGTACGGAAGTTCATCAGGCATCCAGTGGGCAGAGTCGGCAGCCCGACAGTCTAGCCGCGCATGGATGCCCTGAACAATCAGATAGCTCGCTAACTATTAAAATCAGGCCAATTTGACGCCGTAACCTTCTTCGCTGATCGCCTCGATCACTTGCTGGGCGGTCAGCGCACTTTCGACACCGACCTCCCTGGCCGCCAGATCGACCCGCACACTGGCCGCCGGGTCTTTGGCCTGGACCGCCTGAGTGATGGCCTTGACGCAGTGACCACAAGACATGCCTTCAACGTTGAACACTTGCATGGGATAACTCCTTTTCCGGGATTGAACCCAGTTTCGGGCTTGCCACCATGGCAAGGTCAAGTTCTGACGTTAGCTGCCGGGCTGGCAATCGGCGTCGGGCTCGGCCAAGCTGCGTCCATCAATGACTCGAACTCAGGAGATTCAGCCATGCGCTGGTCGGTTTTCAGCCTGTTTGGCTTTCTCAGCCTTTTCGCCGCCGTGCCTTCAGTCAATGCTGCCGGTCAGGATTATGGCGTGCTGATCATTTCCCGCGAGCGGCTGGAAGTCGCGACCAGTTGCGAAATCGGTGTGTACATCCAGGACCAACTGGCGGCGCGGCTGTTTCAGGAGCAGAGCACCTCATTCAACTTGCCGCCCGGCAACGTCTCGCTGCGCCTCAAGTTACTCCCGGGTCAGGTGCCGGGTTGCAATCCGGGCATGCTCGCGCCGGGTTCGCAGGATATCCAGCTCAAGGCCGGGGATGTGCTCAAGTACCGGATCGCGATGATGCAGGAAGGGATGTACCTGAAACGCGCCGGCCTCGGCTACTGACACAAATCCCTGTGGGAGCGGGCTTGCTCGCGAAGACGGCGGCACATTCAACATGGGTGTGACTGAAAGACCGCTTTCGCGAGCAAGCCCGCTCCCACAGGGGATCAGCAGCAGCTTCAGATTGGTGCTTGACCTTGCCAGCATGGCAAGGTTGATCCTGTGGTCATCTACTACAGGGAGTGCGACCGATGTCCGAATCCACCACGTTCGACCTGCCGATTGCCGGCATGACCTGCGCCAGTTGCGCCGGGCGTGTCGAACGCGCCTTGAGCAAAGTCATTGGCGCCAGTGCCGTCAGCGTCAACCTCGCCACTGAACAGGCCCGGGTCCAGGCACCCAGCGACAGTTTGCCTGCCTTGATGGATGCCGTAGCCAGGGCCGGCTACAGCGTGCCACAGCAGAGTCTGGAACTGAGCATTGATGGCATGACCTGCGCGTCCTGCGTCGGTCGGGTCGAGCGCGCGCTGGGCAAGGTGGCGGGAGTAAAAAGCGTCGGCGTCAACCTGGCCAACGAACGTGCCCACCTGGAACTGCTCGGCCAGGTCGATCCGCAAACCTTGATTGCAGCGGTGGCCAAGGCTGGCTATGCCGCCAGCGTATGGGAAGTCGAACATCCGCCAACCGACAATCAGCAACAACGCCTGCATCGCGAACGCCGGGCCTTGATCATCGCCCTTACCCTCGCCTTGCCGCTGATATTGCCGATGCTGCTACAGCCGTTCGGCGTGCACTGGATGCTCCCGGCCTGGGCGCAATTCGCCCTGGCCACGCCCGTGCAGTTCATCTTCGGCGCACGGTTTTACGTCGCCGCGTGGAAAGCCGTGCGCGCCGGAGCCGGCAACATGGACCTGCTGGTCGCCCTGGGCACCAGCGCCGGATACGGCTTGAGCCTGTATGAATGGGCCACCGCCGCCGGGCGCATGCCGCATCTGTATTTCGAAGCCTCGGCCGTGGTGATCGCCTTGGTGCTGCAGGGCAAGTACCTGGAAAGTCGCGCCAAGCGCCAGACCGCCAGCGCCATCCGCGCCCTCGAAGCCTTGCGTCCGGAACGGGCGATCCGGGTGATCGATGGCCACGAGCAAGAGGTCGCCATCAGTGCCCTGCACCTAAATGACCTGGTGATGGTCAAACCCGGCGAACGCTTTCCAGTGGACGGCGAAGTGGTGGAAGGCCAGAGCCACGCCGACGAAGCGCTGATCAGCGGCGAGAGCCTGCCGGTGCCCAAGCAGCCTGGCGACAAAGTCACCGGCGGCGCGATCAACGGCGAAGGCCGCTTGCTGGTGCGAACCCAGGCCCTCGGTTCGGAAACCGTGCTGGCGCGGATCATTCGCCTGGTGGAAGACGCCCAGGCCGCAAAAGCGCCGATCCAGAAACTGGTGGATAAAGTCAGCCAGGTGTTCGTACCCACGGTGCTGCTGATTGCCCTGGCCACCCTGATCGGCTGGTGGTTGTATGGCGCGCCGATGGAAACCGCGCTGATCAACGCCGTGGCGGTGCTGGTGATCGCCTGCCCCTGCGCCCTGGGCCTGGCCACACCGACGGCGATCATGGCCGGCACTGGCGTGGCGGCACGCTACGGGATTCTGATCAAGGACGCCGAAGCACTGGAGCGCGCCCATGAAGTCAGCGCGGTAGTGTTCGACAAGACTGGCACCCTCACCTCCGGTGCCCCGCGCATTGCTCATCTGAGTGCCATCGACGGTAATGAGGCGAGTCTTTTGCAATTGGCCGGTGCTCTGCAACGCGGCAGTGAGCACCCGCTGGCCAAGGCTGTTCTGGATGCCTGTGTCGAACGCCACTTGAAGGTGGCCGATGTCAGCGACAGCCAGTCCCTGACCGGCCGCGGCATCGCCGGCAGTTTCGAAGGGCGTCGCCTGGCGCTGGGCAATCGTCGCCTGCTGGAGGACAGTGGCTTGAACGCCGGGCCGTTGGCCGACTCGGCGATCACGTGGGAAAAACAAGGCCGGACCTTGTCCTGGTTGATCGAACAATCCCCTGAGCCACAAGTGCTGGGCCTGTTCGCCTTCGGTGACACCCTCAAGCCCGGGGCGCTGCAAGCGGTGCAACAACTGAGCGCACGGAACATCAGCAGCCACCTGCTGACCGGCGACAATCGCGGCAGCGCCAACGTGGTGGCCGAGGCGCTGGGCATCCAGGATGTGCATGCCGAAGTGCTGCCAGCGGATAAAGCCGCCACGGTCGCCGCCTTGAAAGAAACCGGCGTGGTGGCGATGGTCGGCGACGGTATCAACGACGCCCCGGCACTGGCCGCCGCCGACATCGGCATTGCCATGGGTGGCGGTACTGATGTCGCCATGCACGCGGCCGGCATCACCCTGATGCGCGGCGATCCGCGACTGGTGCCGGCCGCGCTGGAAATCAGTCGCAAGACCTACGCAAAAATCCGCCAGAATCTGTTCTGGGCCTTCGTCTATAACCTGATTGGCATTCCGCTGGCAGTGGCTGGCGTACTCAACCCGGTGCTGGCCGGCGCGGCCATGGCGTTGTCGAGCGTCAGCGTGGTGAGCAATGCGCTACTGTTGAAAACCTGGAAACCCAAGGACCTGGAGGACAACCGATGAACATCGGCCAAGCGGCCCGCCACAGCGGCCTGAGCGCAAAGATGATCCGTTATTACGAATCCATCGGCCTGCTCAAGGCAGCCCATCGCACTGATAGCGGTTATCGGGTGTACGGCGATGACGACCTGCACACGCTGGCGTTCATCAAGCGCTCGCGGGACCTGGGGTTTTCCCTGGAAGAAGTCGCCAAGTTGCTGACCCTCTGGCAAGACCGCCAGCGCGCCAGCGCCGATGTGAAGGCGTTGGCCCGCCAGCACATCGATGAGTTGAACCGGAAGATCCGTGAGCTTGGGCAGTTGCGCGATACCTTGCAAGACCTGGTTGAGCACTGTCACGGCGATCATCGGCCGGATTGCCCGATCTTGAAAAACCTTGAGTCGGGGTGTTGTGCTGAACCGGTTCGCACCTGAAACATTGATGCTGGATGTACTGACGCCTTCGCGGGCAAGCCCGCTCCCACGGGGATTTGTGGATGCGTGCAGAATTTGCGATCGGCCGCAAACACTGTGGGAGCGGGCTTGCTCGCGAAGGCGTCGTATCAGTCGACATCAATGTTGCATGACACACCGCTTTCGCGAGCAAGCCCGCTCCCACATTAGTTCTCCAGTGTTTGGAAGTAGATACCCACAAAAAACCCGGCCGAAGCCGGGTTTTTCTTTAGCCGATCACTGCATCCACGGTGGTGGCGGTTCTTCGGTCTTGCCCGGTGGCGCATCGTCCGCCGCTCGGGCCGCCTGCTTACGCTCTTCATCCAGGCGCGCGGCCTCGATTTCGCGCATGATGCCGCCCACGTCCGCCAGCTCTTCCGTATCGGCGAACTCGCCGGTCAGGACACTGGCCGGGTGCAAGGTGCCGGCCTCGTACAAGGCCCACATTTCCTTGGCGTATCGGGTCTTCTTCAACTCCGGCGCGAACCGTCCGAAGTAGGACGCCATGTTGCCCACGTCACGCTCCAGCATGCTGAATGCGTGGTTGTTGCCCGCGGCATCCACCGCTTGTGGCAGGTCGATGATCACCGGACCGGTCGGCGTCAGCAGCACGTTGAACTCGGACAGGTCGCCGTGCACCAGACCGGTACACAGCATCAGCACGATCTGGAAATCAGATACGCGTGATACTCGCGGGCCTGGTCCGGCTCCAGTACCACATCGTTCAGACGCGGCGCGGCATCGCCGTACTCGTCGGCCACCAGCTCCATGAGCAGTACGCCTTCGAGGAAGTCGAACGGCTTGGGCACCCGCACACCGGCATTGGCCAGACGGAACAGCGCCGCCACTTCGGCGTTCTGCCAGGCGTCTTCGGTTTCCTTGCGGCCAAACTTGGAGCCCTTGGCCATCGCACGGGCCTGACGGCTGTTGCGCACCTTGCGGCCTTCCTGATACTCGGCCGCCTGACGGAAACTGCGTTTATTCGCCTCCTTGTAGACCTTCGCGCAACGCAACTCGTTGCCGCAGCGCACCACATAAACAGCTGCTTCTTTACCACTCATGAGTGGGCGCAGCACCTCGTCGACCAGACCGTCCTCGATCAGGGGTTCAATGCGTTTTGGAGTCTTCATCAGCTTTTATTGTGGGTCCTTTATTACCAAACACGCGAAAGTCATTCGTTATACGGCAATCCACTCACCGGGGGGAGGGGTTGCCGACTGATGAGCATTGCAGAAGCACACAATGTGCCGATTTCATCGGGTAAAACCGACGACCACCATGGGTCGCTCCAGATCATAGCCGAGCCTGCGTCACTTGCTGTGCAAGGGCATTGAGGGCGATAGCGACAGAAGCCGACACCACAGTTCGTGCCTTCCGTAGGATTTTTCCCAACAGGCCTCAATTTCCTCCGACAACAGCCGAAGTCCTTAGTGACAAAGTGATTTGTCCGACAATCGCTGCCGCAACAAATGCGATGCCGCACTCAAGGACCCGGGTTGACCAAGAACGTTTACGGCTGCCAATAAACCGCGAGTCATCTGCACTGCGTGGGCCTACAAGAAAATCTGGAGCGCGGATGAACATCAAACAGAAGTTGACCTGGGCGTTTGCAATCATCGCCTGCCTGCCCGTGGTGCTGGTCGCCACCCTCGTTGTGCTGAACCTGCGCAGTGATGCCAGGGACGAATTCGTCGACGGCAGTGCCCGCGAGATTCGTCAGGTCAGCAACGCCATGCAATTGTTCTTTGACGGCATCAGCCAGAACGTCGATTACCTGGCCAGGCAACCGTTGATCCGAAACTCTGACGACAGCCTCAAGACCTACATGGCAGCCAATGCCGAGAGCATTCCCCAGGGCGAGATGGACAAGAAAGTCTTCACTCTGCTCCAGGACCTGGGCAACAGCCACCCGGCCTACGCCTATGCCATCCTCGGCACGGCGGCGGGCGGCTACGTGTCGTGGCCGGATGATCCGAAGCTGAGCAACTACGATCCGCGCCAGCGCCCCTGGTACAAAGCAGCCCAGGCCAAACCGGGCAAGCCGTTCCGCACCGAGGCCTATTACTGGGCCCAGGACGACGCGACCTACGTCAGCACCGTGCGCACTATCGACAACAAGTTGGGCACCAACGGCGGCGTAGTCAGCATCGACGTGACGCTCAAGCAGCTCACCGAAATCGTCAAACAGATCAAGCTCGGTGAAACCGGTTACCTGATGCTGCTGGAAAACACCGGCACGGTCCTGGTGGACCCGAAACAACCGGAACACAACTTCAAACCGCTGAACAGCCTTGGCGACGGCTACGCGCAACTGGCCAAGGCCGGCAAGGGCCTGGTGGAAGTGGAGTTGAACGGCGAGCGCTACATGGCCAACGTCTGGCCATCGGAACAACTGGGCTGGACCTTCATCGGCCTGATCAAACAGAACGACGTGATGAGCTCCGCCACCCAGTTGACCTGGTTGATCGCCATCATTGCTGCCGTACTGGCCGTTGTCTTCGCCATCGTCGGCGCCAGTTTTGCCAGCCTCATCGTGCGCCCGATCCGCAGCGTGGCCAGTGGCCTGGAAGGCATCGCCCAGGGTGAAGGCGACCTGACCCAGAACCTGCAAATCCGTGGCAACGACGAAACCGCGCAATTGGCCAACTGGTTCAACCAGTTCCTGACGGCGATTCGCAATCTGATCCAGAACATCGGCGGTGCGGCGGGCAAGATCCTCGACACCTCCAAGAGCTCGACCCAGGTCTCCAGCGACATGGCCGAAGCCGCCGGACGCCAGCGTGAAGCAGTGGACATGGTGTCCACGGCGTTCCACGAAATGGTCGCCACCGCCAACGAAGTCGCACGCTCTTGCAGTCAGGCGGCGGAATCCGCCGACAGTGGCCAGCGCCAGGCTCGCGAAGGTCAGCAGCAGATTGATGCGGCGGTGAACAGCGTTGATCGCCTGAGCCAGGAAATCGAACAGTCGGCCCAGTCGATGCAACAACTGGAGCGCGACAGCAACGACATTCAGTCGATCCTGGGGACCATCCGTTCGATCGCCGAGCAGACCAACCTGTTGGCGCTGAACGCCGCGATCGAAGCGGCCCGTGCCGGTGAGCAAGGTCGCGGCTTTGCCGTGGTGGCCGACGAAGTGCGGGCCCTGGCCAAGCGCACGGCCGACTCCACGGCGGAAATTGACGGGCTGCTGGGCAACCTGGCCAAACGCACCAGCCAGGTGACTCAGCAGATGCACGCCAGCCTGGAAGTGTCTCAGCAATCGGTGACGCGCATCGGCGAAGCGCGTAACAGTTTCGGGCAGATTCGCGAGTCGGTGGACGTGATCCGCGACATGAACACCCAGATCGCCACGGCGGCGGAACAACAGCATCAAGTGGCTGAAGACATCAACCGGCACATCAGCCAGATCCATGGCGATGCGCAACTGGTGGCGGAACTGGCCAACTCGGCACGCCTGGACTCCCAGAGCCTGGCCGGGTTGTCGAATGAGCTGGACGGGTTGGTGCGCAGGTTCCGTACCTGATCGCAACCTCACCATTAACCCTGTGGGAGCGAGCTTGCTCCCACAGTTTTTTGTGTTCAGCGCTCGATAATGGCGGTCACGCCCTGCCCGCCCGCCGCGCAAATCGAAATCAGTCCCCGCCCCTTGCCCGCCGCATCCAGCAACTTCGCCAGGTTGGCGACGATGCGCCCGCCCGTGGCGGCAAACGGGTGTCCCGCCGCCAGTGAACTGCCCTTGACGTTGAGCTTGCTGCGGTCGATCGAGCCCAGCGCCGTATCGAGCCCGAGACGGGCTTTGCAATAGGCCGGATCTTCCCAGGCTTTCAATGTGCACAGCACTTGCGCGGCGAAGGCTTCGTGGATTTCGTAGTAGTCGAAGTCCTGCAAGGTCAGGCCATTGCGCGCGAGCAAGCGCGGCACGGCATAAACCGGTGCCATCAACAACCCTTCCGCACCATTGACGAAATCCACCGCCGCCGCCTCGCCGTCACGCCAGTAGGCAAGAATCGGCAACCCACGTGCCTTGGCCCATTCCTCACTGCCCAGCAGCACCAGTGACGCGCCATCGGTCAGCGGTGTGGAGTTGCCTGCGGTCAGGGTGCCCTTGGCACTTTTCTCATACGCCGGTTTGAGGGCGGCGAGCTTTTCCAGCGTAGAGTCCGGGCGCAGGTTGTTGTCGCGGGTGAGCCCCAGGAACGGTGTCATCAAGTCGTTGTGCCAGCCTTCGGCGTAAGACGCGGCCAGTTTCTGGTGGCTCTCGAGCGCCAGTTGATCCTGTGCCTGGCGAGGGATGCTCCAGGTCTGGGCCATCAGCTCGCAATGCTGGCCCATGGACAACCCGGTGCGCGGCTCGCCGTTGCGCGGGAATTCGGGGATCAGGTGTTTGGGGCGCAATTGCAGGAAGGTTTTCAGTTTGTCGCCGGTGGTATTCGCGCGATTGGCTTGCAGGAGGATTTTGCGCAACCCCTCGCTGACACTGATCGGTGCATCCGAGGTGGTGTCCACGCCACCGGCAATGCCGCAGTCGATCTGGCCCAGGGCAATCTTGTTCGCCACCAGCAACGCCGCCTCCAGCCCGGTCCCGCACGCCTGCTGGATGTCATAGGCCGGGGTGGCAGGCGACAGTCGCGAACCCAGTACGCATTCGCGTGTGAGGTTCATGTCCCGCGACAACTTGAGCACGGCCCCGGCAACCACTTCGCCGATGCGCTGGCCGTGCAGATTGTAACGTTCGATCAGGCCTTCGAGGGCAGCGGTGAGCATCACCTGGTTACTGGCCGTGGCGTAGGGGCCGTTGGAGCGGGCAAAGGGAATCCGGTTACCGCCGATGATCGCGACGCGGCGCAGCTGGGTCATGAAAAGCTCCTGCAATAAATTGAAATTAACGCAGTCCCTGTGGGAGCGGGCTTGCCCGCGAAGAGGTCGGCACATCCGACATTGTTGTTGCCTGACACACCGCTATCGCGGGCAAGCCCGCTCCCACAGGGACTGCGTTGCACCCTAAATCCCGCGACAAACTACTCTGCTGTAACCAAGCGTAGGCCTTATCTCGTGGATCGAACGACTGATCGCCATTCATGGTCCACACTTTCAACCCCAGCTGCCGGAGCGCGTTCCATGTCTGACCGCTATATCGACTTTGCCAACTCGTCCATCGGCCATCGCCTGGTGGGCGCCCTGGGGCTGCCGGCGCCGACCAGACTGGAGCGCTGGCAAGCAGGCCGACTGCGACCTGTAGAAGGTGCGCTGCTGATCGGCGGCGGGCCGTTGGCGAAACACGTCAGCGCCTTCGCCAATCGCCTGACCGACGCGATCTACAGCTATGGCACCGAGCCTTCAATGGCCACCGCCTGGATTCCCGGCCATGGACCGAAACTCAAGGCCGTGGTGTTCGACGCCAGTGATCTGCTGCACACCGATCAGCTCAAGCAACTGCGCGAGTTTTTCCAGCCGCTGATGAAAAACCTTGATCACTGCGCGCACCTGGTGATTCTCGGGCGCGATCCGCAATCCCTGAGCGACCCGTTTGCCGCCAGTGCACAGCGTGCCCTGGAAGGTTTCAGCCGTTCGCTGGCCAAGGAATTGCGCAGCGGTGGCACCCTGCAATTGATCCATGTCGGCGAAGGTGCCGAGACACAACTGGAAGGCCCGCTGCGGTTTTTCCTCTCGCCGAAAAGCGCCTTCGTATCCGGGCAGGTCATTCGCTTGAATCCGTGCTCGACACCCGTCAGCGACTGGACACGCCCACTCGCCGGGCGCAAGGCACTGGTCACCGGCGCGGCGCGAGGAATTGGTGCCGCCATCGCGGAAACCCTGGCCCGTGATGGTGCCGACGTCATCCTGCTCGACGTGCCACCGGCCAGGATCGATCTCGACGCCCTCGCCGCGCGCCTCGGCGGGCGCAGCATCACCCTCGACATCTGCGCCGAAGACGCTGCCGCGCAGTTGATCGAACAGTTGCCCGACGGCCTCGACATCGTGGTGCACAACGCCGGCATCACCCGGGATAAAACCCTGGCCAACATGACCCCGGAATACTGGGACGCCGTGCTGGCGGTCAACCTCAATGCGCCGCAAGTACTGACCAAGGCCCTGCTCGACAGCGGCACCCTGCACGACAACGGCCGGGTGGTTCTGCTGGCGTCCATCAGCGGCATCGCCGGCAATCGCGGACAAACCAATTACGCCGCGAGCAAGGCCGGGCTCATCGGCCTGGCGCAGGCCTGGGCGCCGCTGCTCCAGAAGCGCGGCATCAGCATCAACGCCGTGGCGCCGGGCTTCATCGAAACGCAGATGACCGCGCACATCCCCTTCGGTCTGCGCGAAGCCGGACGCCGCATGAGCTCCCTCGGCCAGGGCGGCCTGCCGCAAGACGTCGCCGAGGCCGTGGCCTGGCTCGCGCAACCGGGCACCGGCGCATTCACCGGGCAAGCGTTGCGCGTATGCGGGCAAAACGTTCTGGGGGCTTAAGGATGATCACCGACTGGCACATACTCGACCGCGAACCCAGCCTGCCGGGGTTGTACGCCCGCGCGGCGACACGGCGAAAAATCACCGGCACTACCTTGCCCCCTTCGGGTTTGCTTTGCTGGGTCGATGTCGATCCCAAGCGCCTGGCGGCCTATCGCAAGGTCTGTGGTTTCGCCGACAACGGCCTGCTGCCGCCGACCTACCCGCATATCCTTGGCTTTGCCTTGCAGATGCAATTACTCACCGCCAGGGACTTCCCGTTCCCGCTGCTGGGCCTGATTCACCTGAGCAACCACATTCGTGTGCTGCGCCCCATGGGCGGGGTGAATCGGGGGCGCGTCAGCGTACAGGTGCAGAACCTGCAACCCCACGCCAAAGGCGCGACGTTCGATTTGCTGACCACCCTCGACGATCAGTTGGGGCCGTTGTGGGAAGCGCAAAGCCGAATGCTCTGTCGCAGCGCCAAACTCGAGGGCGAACCGCTCGAAGAGCAACTGGCAAGCCGCCTGGCGCTGACCGAAGTCGAGCACTGGCAAGCACCCTCCGACATCGGCCGGCAATACGCCAAAGTCTCCGGCGACTACAACCCGATCCACCTGAGCGCAGCCAGCGCCCGACTCTTCGGTTTCCCGACCGCCATTGCCCATGGCCTGTGGAACAAGGCGCGCACGCTGGCTGCGCTGGCCGCGCATCTGCCTGCGGCGAATGTCGAGATCGCGGTGCAATTCAAGAAGCCGGTACGGCTGCCCAGTGAGGTGACATTGCTGGCCAGTGCGCCGGGGGCTAGCGGGGACTTTCAACTGACGGGCGTCGGGGACCTGGAGCACATGGTCGGGTATTGGCGGCCGGTGGCCTGACAGGGCTGGTGTCTGTGGCGAGGGAGTTTGTGCACGCAGGTGATGAGTTCGGCCGGATAATCAGGTCGAACGGCAGGCCGCCTTCGCGAGCAAGCCTGCTCCCACAGTTGAGCCGGGGACAGCTGAAAGAAAATGGTCGGCTGCCAGGCCGCCTCGCGAGCAAGCTCGCTCCTACAGGGCCGAGCGTTAGCTCGCCTGCCGCTCTTGATCTTGATCCATCCGCCCCCTCGGGAGGCTGAGCGGAGGTGTTCATCCGGGGAATGTCGCGCAGCGCCGTTCGACGCAGTCGAACTCATTGCATGTAGGTCGAGCGCAGCCGACCGGAGGGCAATGCCCCCGGATGAATGCCGGAGCGAAGGAACCCCGAGCCTTGGCGAGGGGCCGGACGTTCGGGGCGAGCGTTTTTTTGCTTACTTTTTTAGGCGCTTGTAAAAAAAGTGAGTCGCCGTAAGGGCGAAACCATAAGCAGCCGTTACCGCAGAAACGGATATGCACACAAAATCAGGGCGCCGGCACCCAGGGTCAGGCCATGGGCGATGTGCCGTTGCCGCGCATCCTGTGGCGCACAGCTCCAGCAAGATCAGTAGGACAAAGCTCTGCATTCGGTAAAAAACGTCAGCTTTGGCTGAATGATTCTATGCTGACATTACTCAGTGTTGGTCAGGGTAGACACACTCATGAAAGCCAGCCTCCCCCACAAACAAAAAGGCGCCGCCATCCCGCTCCTGAACCTGCCGGGTATCGGTCGGGTGCCGAATCTGCCGGCGACCCTCACGGCCAGTGCGAGCCTGCAATTTTGAGTGCCGGCGACAAACTCTTCGGGCGCCTGCTCAACCGCCATCCGCCCCCACCGCCGGAGCCGCAAGAGACACCGCAGGTGCACAGTTTCGGCTTGCAGATACAGCTTGATGCCGAGGGGCGTGTCGTTCAACTGAACGGTCCATTGCGGCACTTGCTGGCCCAGCAAGGCCCCGGTACGCAGGCACCGCACCTGCTCGACTTCCTGTTGCCCCACAGTAGCCTCATCATCGAAGGTGTACCGGCGGACTGGCAGGTGCAGACCCTGGACCTGGACTTCTACAGCCTCAACGGTCCGCCACTGCATTTGCGCGGCTGGGTGCAACCCTTGGCCGATGCCTGGTTGTTGCAGATGCTCGACATCGGCGACTTGCTGCTTGAGCGCCGGCAATCGCGCAACCGCGAACAGTGCCAGGTGCTGGCGATGCAAATCACCGAGCAGTTGCGCCTGTGCAGCCTGACGCGCCTGCCCGAAATGCTCGGCGAACAACTGCAAAGCCTGGCCCAGCGCTTTCAGATTCCCTGTATTGCCCTGGCCTTGCTCGATGAGCAGGCACAGGGTTGGCAGATTCACCAACACTACGCAGCCCTCGATGCACCGCAACTGTGGCAAAACGGCCAACGCCTGGGCACGGGGCTGGACAGTTTGAGCGGTTCGACGCCGCAGCACCTGACCCTGCGCGAACACCCGCGCCTGCAAGAGACCTTCGGCAATACCGATGGCTTCGCCGTGCCCTATCACGATGCGCAAGGGGTGGTTGCCTGGTTGCTGTGCGGTTTCTATACGGCGCACCAACGCGCCCCCGATGTCACTGAGCGCGACTGGCTGCAAATCACCGCTGCGCTCGCCAGCCCCTTGCTCGAACGCCTGCGCGAGCACCGGCATCACCTGCAACTGGAACGCCTGGAATCGCTGCAAGCGTTGCTGGGCACAGGCTGGTGGGAAGTTTTCAGCGACAGCGACGAGCTGCAATTGGCACCTTCGCTGGCAAAGCCCCTGAACCTGGGAGCGATACGTTTATCCGTGCAGGACTTGCTCGACAAGGTGTATCCCGCCGACCGCGAAGAGCTGCGCATCCGCCTGCAAGACTTGCAGGCGTCGGGCATGCCGCTGCAGTTGTGCGTGCGCCTGTATCGCCCCGACGGCGCGCCCGAACCGATCTGGTATCGCCTGCAAGGCCAGGCCCTGGGCGTGGGGAAAAAACGTCGGCTGATGGGTTTCATGCTCGACATCAGCGACATCAAGGCCCAGGAACAGAGCGTCGCCGCTGCCCATGCACGCCTGGACAATCTGATCGCCAACTCTCCCGCGGTGATTTACGTACAGCGCTATGTCGAAGGTGCGTTGCAACCGGTGTTCTTCAGCGACAGCCTGTTGCCGTTGCTTGGCTGGACCCTCGCCGACTGCGCGCCCGGGACACTGGTGGAGCGGGTGCATCCCGACGACCGCTTGCCGTATTTCGAGCGCACGCGGCATTTACTGCGTGAAGGCTCGGTGCGCGCCCGCTATCGGATGCGCGACAGTCATGGCGACTATCACTGGCTGCTGGATGAAGCGAAGTTGTTGCGCGACGACCTCGGTTTGCCGGTAGAAGCCGTGGGCCTGTGGCTGGACGTCACCGAAGCGACCCTGGCCACCGAACAGGTCAGGCAGAGTGAGGAACGCTACCGGATTCTGGTGGAGGACTCGCCGGCGATGATCTGCCGCTACCAGCCGGACCTGACCCTGACCTTCGGCAACCGTCCGTTGGCCACTTATCTGGAACTGGCGCCCGAGCAACTGGCGGGGGTGAACCTGGGCAGCTGGATGTCCGAGGAACAACGCGATGCGTTCACCCAACGGCTGAACCAACTGAGCCCCGAGTTTCCGGTCAGCACCGCCGAGATCAACCTGCAGCTGCCCGGCCGCGAACATGCCTGGTGGGTCTGGTCCGATCGCGGGGTATTCGATGAGCAGGGCCGGTTGCTCGAAGTTCAGGCCGTGGGACGCGACAACACCGAGGTGCGGCGCTCGCAGCAGCAGCTCACGCAAAGCGCGAAAATGGCCACCCTCGGTGAAATGGCCACCGGCCTGGCCCATGAGATCAACCAGCCGTTGAACGTGATGCGCATGGCCATCGCCAATGTGCTCAAGCGCCTCGCCAACGGCGACGCACAGATCGATTACCTGATCGACAAACTCACCCGCATCGACACCCAGGTGCAGCGCGCCGCGCGGGTGGTGGATCACATGCGGGTGTTTGGCCGTCGCTCGGAAATCGAGCAGCAACCGTTCAACCCGGCCCAGGCCATCGAAGGCACGCTGTCGCTGTTGTCCGAGGGCATGCGCGGCAAAGGCATCGACCTGCACATCAGCGAGCCCGGTTTTGAAGTGCAGGTGCGCGGCTATGTCGATCAGCTTGAACAGGTGCTGATCAACCTGATGGTCAACGCCCGGGATGCCTTGCTCGACAAGCGCGAAAAACATCCCGGGTTCAAGCCGTGGATTTCGCTGTACGCCGAACGGGATACGCACTGGGTACGCCTGTGGGTCGAGGACAACGGCGGCGGTATCGACCCGCCTTTGCTGGAGCGGATTTTCGAGCCGTTCTTCACCACCAAACCGGTGGGCGTCGGTACCGGTCTGGGGCTCTCGGTGAGCTACGGCATCGTCGAAAGCATGGGCGGTAAACTGCGTGCCAGTAACGCCACCGAGGGTGCGCGTTTCTGCATCGAACTGCCGATTGTACTGCCGGATCAGATCACCAGTGACGGGCGTCCCGAGTGACAACTGAGGTTGGCACCCACCTCGACTTTGTTCAGGTCGGTCCCCAGGCTCGCCAGTGTCGAGCATAAAAAACCCCTGTGGGTGCACAGGGGTCGAGGGGGCTGGCTGATTTCAGGAGGCGTGCGGTGGATAGTTGGCCAATATCCGCGTGACCGTTTCCCAGATGGCATCGCGACGATCCGTCGGGTTCGGCGTGCGGCTGAGTATCTGTTCGTCACTGCCGCGCCACACCAGTTTGCCGTCCTTGCCATCGAGCATGTCGATCTGGATGGTTGCTACCTTGTAGCTGACATTGCGGGTTTCGTTATACATGGGGGCGCCGTAATAGCCATACCACGGGTTGCCCCAGCCGCCGCCGTAATTGGTGGTCACCTGTTGCTGCCGCTCTTCGACAATCAGGTAGGTCTGCACATTCAAATCGCCCTTGGCGCCTGCGGCGGCCGGACGCAAACCGCGCTGATCCAGTTGATCGGCAACCGCCTGACGGATGCGCTGCTCGGTCAGGTCGCTCTTGATTCGTGGATCATCGGGACGGTATTGCAGGGCGGGTTCTTTCCAGGTCCAGCTGCGATAGGCAGCAAAATCGCGGCTGGCGTCGAAGTCATGATTGACCTGGTTGGCAGCGCAGGCACTGAGCAGCGCGGCCACTGCCAGTAAAACAAAACGGCGGAACATGGTGATTCTCCGGTTGAAGGCATGATCCTGTTGAATGCTTCTTATCTACAAGAAGCTAACTAGGAGGATACGCCGACATTGCCTTATCCACAGCCTCCCGTATCGCGTCGACCCGCTCGCTTTCGCTGCCCCGGGTGCCGGTTTCAGCACTCGAGCTCCATACCGGCTGGCCGCTCCTGGCGTCAAACATATCCACCTGAACGACCACGACCTGTTCCGAATAGGTGCGCACAATCGGCACGCTACCGTACATGCCGTATCCCGGCCCATAGCCGCCGTAACCGCCGTAGTAACCATAATCGTCCTGAACCTGGCGCAAGCGGGTTTCCAGGCGCAGGTCGGCGCTGACAAACAGGTCGGCCGGGCGATTGTCGTGCAACGGGCGCAAACCGCGTTGATCCAGCGCATTGCTGACCGCTTCGGCGACCTGCGCCGAGTCGGCCCAGGCGGTGCCCGGCGGCAGGTGCCCGTCGAGCCAGGCCCAACTGCGGTAGCGTCCATAGTCACGCGGTGCCGCCGGGTAAGCGCTGCGGTCAAAGGTGTTGGCCGCCTCGGGCGGTGCCGGTGGCAAAGGGTTGGACGTGGCGACATAGGGGTTGCTGCCCTGACAGGCGGCCAGTCCCAGGCAGAACATCAGCACACCTGAATGACTTTTCATTTCGTGCTCCGATCAGACAGGCCGACAGATCCAGTGCAAGTAACGCCCAAGCCCGGCAAAGCTTGGATGACGGCGGTGGGCCAGTTCCATTTCCAGCAAGTCCACCAGCTCGGCGCGGGCCTGGAACTCCACCGGCATGTAATCGTGAAAAACCCGCACTCCACTCTGGGATTCGACCCGCCACAGACCGTCAAGTTGCGCCGCCAGCTCGCGTGGATCAAGGGGTTGCTGCGGAGTCAGGCTCTGCTTTTCGCCGGCCATGTCGTTCTTGCGCATCTTGCGGAAATGGCCCTTGAGCAAGTTGCGATAAATCAGTGCATCGCGGTTGTAAAACGCCAGGGACAGCCAGCCGTCCGCCTTGGTCAGCTGATGCAGCACCGGCAGGATGGCGTGGGGTTCGGCCAGCCATTCCAGCACGGCGTGACACAGCACCAGGTCGTAGGGTTCGGTGAGCTGCCCGAGCAGCTCCTGCCAGGGTGCCTGAATGAACGTCGCGCTCTGCCCGGCTTCGGCAAAACGCTGGCGGGCCCCTTCGAGCATCGGTTCGGCAGGCTCGGCGAGGGTCACCTGATGGCCACGCTGGGCCAGCCACAACGACATGTGGCCAAGGCCGGCGCCGATGTCCAGAACGCGCAGCGGTCGGTCGGGCAGGATTTCGGCCAGATCGGCCTGCAACACCGCCAGACGGATCGCGCCTTTGGCACCGCCGTAGATTTTTTCGGCGAAACGGGTCGCCAGTTGATCGAAATGACGGTCGCTCATCAGCTGAACCTCCGTTCGCTGTCCGCCAGTTTGCTGCGCACCACGGCCTCCATGTCCAGGCCCAGCTCGCTGCACAACAGCAACAGATAAAGCACAATGTCACCGACTTCCTGCCCGGCGTGGGCGAGTTTGTCCGCCGACAACTGGCGTGACTGGTCTTCGGTCAGCCACTGGAAAATTTCCACCAGCTCGGACATTTCCACACTCGCAGCCATGGCGAGGTTTTTCGGGCTGTGAAATTGCCGCCAGTCATTGCGGTCACGGATGGCGTGCAGGCGTTCGGTCAGTTCAACAAGGTTCATCGGGCTCTCCTGAAGACGTATAGCTTCGGGGGGATGACCGAGGATGGCAAGTGACAACGTTTTTCGGGTGGAAGCGAGCCTGCTCCCACAGGTCCTGTGCAACGCTCTATGCTTGTGGGAACTCGGCAGCATGATCGACAGCCCAAGACTCAATTCTCTTTAATCAGGACTCCCATTCCATGCAGGTAGAAGGTTTTTTCGAATGGCTGGGCCAGGTACTCGGCTCGATCATCCGCTTCATCGTTGATGGCCTCAGTGGGCTGTTCAATCTGTTGAGCAACGCCAGCAGCAATTTTGTCGAAGGCTTGTCCCAGGCGCTGGGCATGGATACCTCGATCGTCAGCATCGTGACCTTGATCCTCGGGCTGATACTGCTGTGGTCGGCGATCCGCGCATTTCTCAATGCGTCGTTCATCATGGGGATCATCTGGTTGGTGCTGGGGCTCTGGTTACTCAGCTGGATCATTCACTGACCCCACCGAACACTGTGGGAGCGAGCTTGCTCGCGAAGGCGGCATCCCATCCGTTATTGATGTGTCAGACAGAATGCTTTCGCGCGCAGGCTCGCTCCCCCCAATGGATCACGGAAGATTTCAAATGTACCGCTACAATGCCCACTCCTCCAAGGAGCCTGCATGTCCAACCTGACCGCCGACTGGCGCGACCGCCCTACCCATCGCCGGGTCTGGGCGCTCGCCGCGCCGATGATTCTTTCGAACATTTCCGTACCGCTGGTGGCACTGGTCGACAGCACCGTCATCGGTCACCTGCCCCACGCCCATCAACTCGGCGCCGTCGCGGTCGGGGCCAGCCTGTATACCTTCCTTGCCTGGGCCATGGGGTTTCTGCGCATGGGCTCCACCGGGTTCGCCGCCCAGGCGGCCGGGCGCGGGGATGGTGCGGCCTTGCGGCAGATTCTGTTGCAAGGCCTGTTGCTCGCCATCGGCCTGGCCGTGGTGTTGGGTACAGTGGGCGTGCCGTTGAGCGGGGTCGCGTTGCACTTCATGCAACCCTCGGCGGAACTCGATCAACTGACCCGCGAATTCTTTCACACCCGCCTGTTTGGCCTGCCGGCAGCGCTCGCCAGTTATGCATTGGTCGGCTGGTTTCTCGGCACCCAGAATGCCCGCGCGCCGCTGGCGATTTTGCTGAGCACCAACCTGGTCAACATTGCCCTGAACCTGTGGTTCGTCCTCGGCCTGGAATGGGGCGTGGTGGGTGCTGCCCGGGCCTCGGTGATTGCCGAATGGACCGGTGCACTGATCGGTTTGCTGATGACCCGCAAAGCCCTGCGCGCCTACCCCGGGCATATCGCCTGGGCGGCATTGGCGCTGTGGCAGAGTTGGCGGCCATTGCTGGCGGTCAACCGCGACATCTTCATCCGCAGCCTGGCGCTGCAATCGGTGTTTTTCCTGATCACGGTGCAAGGCACCCGGCTGGGCGACGCCACGGTCGCGGCCAACGCCTTGCTGCTCAACGGCTTGCTGCTCACCGCCCACGCCCTCGATGGCCTGGCCCACGCCGTCGAAGCCCTTTGCGGACATGCTCTAGGTGCCCGCGACCGCGATGCCCTGCGCCGTTCATTGGTGGTGGCTGGCGGCTGGTCTTTGCTGGCGAGCCTGGGCTTTGCGGCGCTATTCCTGTTCGCCGGGCATTTGTTCATCGAGATGCAGACGGACATACAGAGTGTGCGCGACACCGCGTTCATCTACCTGCCCTACCTTGCCGTATTGCCGCTGATTGCCGTCTGGAGTTACCTGCTCGACGGCCTGTTCATCGGCGCCACCCGCGCCAGGGAAATGCGCAACGGCATGCTGCTGACCGTGGCGCTGGTGCTGCCTTTCGGCTGGGCGCTGCAAGGCGGGGGCAATCATGGCCTGTGGATAACCTTTCTATTGTTCATGCTGCTGCGCAGTCTGACCCTCGGCGTGATCGCCTGGCGCCTGCGCCGTCACGATGGCTGGTTCGCCGGCAGCACTCAATGAACGGGCGTGGCCCCGACAAACGCCGTGACTTCATCCAGCACTGGCGCCAGTCCGCGCAACGGACGGGATAACGTGGCCACCAGCGTGGTGTGACTGGTGCGGGAAAAATACAGGTCCTGCACCGGCACCCCCACCTCCCGCAACTTGTTCGCCAACCCACCGGTATTACGTGTCGGGTTGACCACGTCGTCGTCACTCGAAGCCATCAGCAATGCCGGGGGCGCACCTCGGCTGACATGGTTGATCGGTTGTGAGCGAGGCGGTGAGTCCGGCCAGAAAAAAACCGGACGTACCTGCGGATTCTGGATCGGCAAAAAGTCATAAGGTCCGGCCAGGCCGATCCAGCCGCGCAAATCATGGGGCGACATGCCCACTGCCGCCAGCAGGCCGGGGTCCAGTGCCAGCATTGCGGCGTTATAGGCTCCGGAACTGTGGCCCATCAGGTACAGCTGTTGCGGGTCACCGGAATACTGGCGAATGTGTTCATGAGTCCAGGCCACCGCTTTGGCGCAGTCTTCGAGAAACAACGGATAGCGTACTTGTGGATACAAGCGATAGTCCGCCAGCACCGCGACGATGCCCCGCGAAGCCAGTGCCTCGCCGACAAAGCTGTAGTCGCGGCGTGAACCGCTGTTCCAGCTGCCGCCGTAGAAAAACACCACCACCGGGGTCTTCGACCCGGGGTTGCGTGGCACATACACATCCAGCTTTTGCCGTGGATCGTTGCCATAGGCAATGCCCTCGGTCTCGTCAAAGGAGCCGTCGGGGGTCAAGGAGTTGAGTATTTCCAGAGGAGAACAAGCGTTTATCGTGGCCAACATCAGGCCAGCGAATGCCAGGCATAACAGCCGCCGAACAGACCGCATCATCAATTTCGACCTCATGACCGGGGTGGGTCGTTCTGCCACAGGTGACGCAGGCCATCGAGGCGTTCCTGTTGAGTCCTGCCCGGCAATGGCTGCACGGGCACGGCGTCGGGATACTGCAAGCGTAGCCATATCCAGCCATCAAGCACCGGGCGCTCGCTGAAACCCAGCGCCACCCCCTCCTGCACATGGGCCGACAGACGGGAGAAATCGACACCGGTGGATTGGCTCCAGCGCCAGGCATGTTGCTCGAGCAGGCAGGTTTGCAGTGTTCCCTGTTGCCCGGCGCTGAGGCTCTCCTCGACTGCCAACGGGCTGACCGCCAGCCCCGGGTTGGACAAGCGCTGCCAGCCCTCACACCCCATCGCGCGGTCCGCCCAAGTGCCGCCGAACCAGCGCAACTGGTTGATGGGCCCTAGCCAGCGACTCAGTTCAGCCGCATCGCAGGCATCAAAAAAATAGCTGGCCGTGATCGGGTTGTAGTAGCTCAAAGAGCCCGATACTGGCCAAGCGTGACCGTGAGCATGCGCCGCAAATGCGCCAGCAACGACGAAGCGCTGGCCTCGCTGACCATCAGCAACCCGGGCCAGCGCCGCCCGTCGACGATGCATAAATCGGCCAGTGCCGGGCAGGTGCGCAGATCGACCAGGACCGGTCCCTGTTCATGCAGCGCATGCCACTGCGTACCTTCGAACAGCCCGGACCACCAGGCGTGCGCAAACATCTGCCGAAGTGTGACACCCGCCTGCGGCATGCCCGGCACATCCAGCAACAGCCACTGCGGTGGTGCCTCGGGCGTTCGTGTCACGATCATGCTCCAGAGCTCTGGCCAAGCTGTGTCGCCAGACGACAGGTGCACAACGCCTGTGCACAGTGATTGAAGCTGCCACCGCCGGGCAGCAGGCACAACACCAGCAATGGCTCTCCCGACCGCAACCATTGCTCCAGGCCTTCGTCATGGGTGCAGATGGCCTGGGGGGCGTCGGTGTCCGTCACCTCGGTCGTTGCCGGCACATGCAGTAACCCGCTTATCTGCGGTTGATCGGGATCGCCCTCGACAAAACTCACGACCAGCTCAGTCCCTTCCTGCAATGGCGAGAACGTTTCGGCCTGCAACGACCTGGCCAGGGGTAACCAGCAATGACTGGGCGCTGCCCCTTCGCCCTGATAAAGCCAGTCGAATTGAACCGGTACCGCTCTTGCCGGGTCGGGGCTTGGTTCATCGACCTCGACGACCCACGCCCGTTGCAAACTATGCATCTGTGGTTTGACTGCCGCACAGGGCGGCTCGAAGGGTGCAGGCCAGTGCAGGGCACGGACCTGATTGTGGTAGGGCGTCGCCGTATCCTGGCTGCCCCAATGTTCAACGTGGGTCAGCAGCCAGAGTCGATTGCAATCGGCAACCGGATGACCGGACAGCGGTATCAGCCAACCGCTGCGCAAGGTCGCCAGGTCTGTCCGGCATTCGGCACATTGGGCTGCCGTTCCATCGCAGCGCTGACGTTCGAACTGCCGCACCGCCGGCCAATCGCCCTCGCTCCGGAACACCGCCGGTTCGCCGGTTGGAAAACGCCGCTGATCATCCCCAAACACCACACAGTGTCCGCAGGCCCGGTGTTCGAAGTAGTAGTGAAGCCGTTCCTGGGCGCACAGTCGCTGGACAAACTGCAGGTCTGATTCTCGATATTGCGTGCAAAAATCCCTGGGCAGGTATTCGCCGCTCAGCTCCAGGCGTCGATCTTTGCCAGTAATGCCATGCTCCTTGAGCACCTGGTCGAGGATTTGCGGCACTGAACGGCCGCTGAAGATTCGTTGGCTGAAGCGCTGGGCCAGGCAAGCCAGTTTTGGCCCCAGACGCACCTGGCAGAGTCGGGGCCCGAGGCATGATCGCGCTGGACGAGCTCATGCAATTGTCCATGCACATGACTTCCGGCTGGCCCGAAATGCAAGGAGGCCGGGCGGTACAGCAAACTGGCAAGGTCAAGCACCGGGTCATCGATCAGCAGCTTCAGGTCGAACACGAACGGCTCGCTGATGGCTTCTCTGCCGGTAAAGGCCAGGACCTCGAAGGAGTCGGGTAGACCTGCTACATCCAGACGAAATGACGGTTCGCTGGCTGGCTTGAACATCGGCGTTTCTCTACAGGAGGGGCGGCCGGGGATTCTCGCTGAGAGACATGGCCGAGTAGAGTGCCGAAGTACAACTTAGGAAATGACCTACGCGAAAAGAAGACCAAATGTGTTGGGTTGTCGAAGATGCTGGAAATTTCGCCTGGAACAGAAGAGTTGCCGCATCAGGTCATCTGAAATTTCCGCAGCAAACGGAAAAATTTCAGACAACCTGATCAGCGTGGCGCTTACCTCAGGAAGACAGGTAAGACGAACGGGTCAGCCCCAGACGCAAGGCATCGAGGAACTGCGTGCGCTCGGTTGCGCTGATGCGGGCACTGGCGCACTTGTCGCGGTAGTGAGTCATCAGTTCCTCCGGCGACAAGTGCACGTAACGCAGCATGTCTTCGATGGTGTCGTGGGTTTCGATACCGGCGTGGTACACGCTGCCGTCGGCGTTCTGGTAGATGTTCACCGAGTCGGTGTCACCGAACAGGTTGTGCATGTCGCCAAGGATTTCCTGATAGGCGCCGACCAGGAACACACCCAACAAATAGTCTTCACCTTCGTTCAGCGCGTGCACCGGCAGGCTGGTTTCGATGCTCTGCTCGTCGACGTACTGGTTGATCTTGCCGTCGGAGTCGCAAGTCAGGTCCTGCAGCACCGCACGGCGCAGCGGCTCTTCGTCGAGGCGATGCAACGGGATGATCGGCAGGACCTGGTCGATGGCCCAGGTGTCCGGCAGGCTCTGGAACACCGAGAAGTTGCAGATGTATTTGTCCGCCAGCTTGTCGTTGAGCTCGTCCAGCACCTGACGGTGGGAACGCTGGCGCGCCTTCAGCGAGTTGTGCAGGCGACGACACACCGCGAAGTAGCATTGCTCGGCCAGGGCTTTCTCGGCCAGGGTCAGCTTGCCGTCGGCATACTGGGCAGCGACATCGCTCATGTAGTGCGTGGCGCGCCAGTAGGTTTCGGTGACCATCTCGATGTCGGTCGGACCCAGCAGGTCCACCAGCCACTGCACGGTTTCCGGCAATGCTTCCTTGTTCTCGATCTGTGGAACGTCGTCGTTGTGTTTCTCGACGTCGGTCACTTGCACCACCAGCATGGCGTGGTGGGCAGTCAGGGAGCGGCCGCTTTCGGAGAAGATGTTCGGGTGCGGCAGGCTCTGCGCATCGCAGAATTCCTTGAGCATCCCGACCACGACGCCAGCGTAATCGTCCATGTCGTAGTTGATCGAACTGGCGTTACGCGAGTGCGTACCGTCGTAATCCACGCCCAGGCCACCGCCGACATCGATGTGGTCCACCGGCAGGCCGAGGTTGCGCAACTCGCCGTAGTAACGGATCGCTTCCTTGAAGCCGTGCTGGTAGTCGGCGAGGTTGGCGATCTGCGAGCCCATGTGGAAGTGCAGCAGGCGAATGCCCTGGTCCAGGCTGGCCGCACGGAAACGCTCGACCACCGACAGCAGTTGCGCCGCCGACAGACCGAACTTGGATTTCTCGCCGCCGGTATCCGCCCACTTGCTCGACGCCAGGGACGACAGGCGCACGCGCAGGCCGACCTGAGGCTTGACCTTGAGCGAGGCCGCTTCTTCGATCACCAGACCGACTTCGGATTCTTTCTCGATCACGATGAACACGTTGTGGCCGAGCTTCTGGCCCATCAGCGCCAGACGGATGAATTCGCGGTCCTTGTAGCCATTGCAGACGATGGTGCCGCCCTTCGGCGCCAGTGCCAGCACTGCCAGCAGTTCGGGTTTGGACCCGGCTTCCAGGCCGATGGAAACGTTCTGGGTGGCGATGATGTTCTCGATCACCGCTTCCTGCTGGTTCACCTTGATCGGGTACAACGCGGTGTACTTGCTCTGATATTCCAGACGCTCGATGTTGGCGTCGAACGCGCCGGTCAGCTGACGCACGCGGTCCTGCAGAATGTCCGGGAAGCGGACCAGCAACGGCAAGGACAGGCCGCTTTTGCGCAGCTGGTCGACTTGCTCGAACAGGTCGATAGGCGAGCTGCTCGGACCGTTCGGACGAACTTCGACGCGACCGGCGTCATTGATCGCGAAATACCCGGCCCCCCAATGGCGAATCCCGTAAACACTGCGGCTGTCCGCAACTGTCCATTGGCTGCCATCGTCTTTGCGTGTGCGTCGTACGGACATCGAAGTCCCCTATAAAGAAGTCATAGTGCGTCGCCTGGGTTCAGGCCGGCGCAGTCTAAAGAATGAAAATGACGGTTCGTCAACGAGGCAATAGACCCCGCCGACCGCAGTGAGTTTAGAAACCGGTCATGAACAGGCTCTGTGAAAACCATGTGGCTGGTGCCAGGCCTGAATGCCATCAGGACCGGATCAAGCCGAGGGTGGTTTTCACAGAGGCTGCTAGCCGCCGGATTTCTTCGCTTTGAAACCGAGCTTGATCAGTTCTGCCAAGAGTAGCTCGACATGATCGCCCTGGATTTCGATGACACCGTCTTTCAACGCCCCACCGGTACCGCAACGTTTCTTCAACGTCGTGCCCAGTTCCTTGAGCGCATCTTCAGCCAATGGCACGCCGGTGATAGTGGTCACCGTCTTGCCGCCACGGCCCTTGCTTTCGCGACGCACGCGCGCAATGCCGTCGCCGGCCGGGATAACGGTCTGTTTGCAGATGCAGGCGTCCACCGGTTTACTGCATTCCGGGCAATGACGACCTGCGTCGGTGGAAAATACCAGGCCACCAAGGGCGGCGAAGGATGCGGCTTTTTTGGCCACCGGCAATCCTCTTTGGAGGACAAAGACTGGTCGCAGCACCTGGGAAGTGCCATCGACCGCGAAGCCCCACTCAGGCAGGGGCAGCGCTACAGAAACGGTACGACATTCATTTCATTGTAGGAGCGAGCTTGCTCGCGATGGTCGTTAACGACAACGCGTGCATTCAGAATACACGCGTCGTCCATGCGTTCATCGCGAGCAGGCTCGCTCCTAAAAGAAAAGCCATACCGGTTCAGTTTAAAAAGGTCGCGCAGTGTAACGGCAAAAACGCCGATTGCTAAGAGCCAATCGGCGCCAATTTATAGCCTTTTTGCGACGTCTTGCCCGCGAGATCTCAAATAGCGCCTCAATGCTGCCAAAGAGTCCGGGCAGTAAGGCTTTTCCTCGATTTCCCGCAGCACGTCCTCAATCGGCAAAAAGCGTGCTTCGAGCACCTCTTCCGGTTGCAGGGTCAACGGGCCGTCCCACACCGCCGAGAACGCCGAACACCACAGGCGATTGCCGGTGTCCTCGAAGAAAAAATGATCATGGGCAGTCAGCTCCACGCCACTCACTCCCAGTTCTTCCTCCAGTTCCCGGGCCGCCGACTCGGCGTAGGTTTCACTGGCGAGCACCATGCCACCCGCCGCCACGTCCCAGTAACCGGGATAGATCGCCTTGCTCAGCGTGCGGCGATGCACGCACAGCTCGCCAGCGGAGTTGAACAACATGATGTAGGTGCCGCGCCCGATCAGCCCGCGCTCGCGCAGGTCGGAACGGACTAGCGCGCCGAGCAGGTTGTCCTGCTCGTCGACCCAGGCGATCTGTTCGGCATCGGATGCCGCGCGGTGCGCGGCTTCCCTGGCGTTATCGACCATGACTCAGCCCTGATTGAGCAATTGACGCAAATCGATCACCGCGGCGTTGGCCCGGGAAATGTAGTTGGCCATGACCAGCGAGTGGTTGGCCAGTACGCCAAAGCCACTGCCGTTGAGGATCATCGGGCTCCACACCGGCTCCTGCGACGCCTCCAGCTCACGAATGATCTGGCGCACGCTGACCGTGGCGTTCTTCTTGGCCAGCACATCGGCGAAGTCGACTTCGATGGCCCGCAACAGGTGCGACAGAGCCCAGGCCTGGCCGCGGGCTTCGTAGAACACATTGTCGATCTGCAACCACGGAGTCTCGACGATTTCCTCATCGACCTGCGGCGCCACACCGGGTGCAACGACTTCGGTTTTCAACGCTGTGTTGAGCTTGACCCGGCCAACGCTGGCCGATAGTCGTTGCGACAGCGACCCCAGACGCGTCCCGACATCACCCAGCCAGTTGTTCAGGTTGTCGGCGCGGGCATAGAACAATGCGCTCTTCTGGTTCGGATCGGACAGGCGCGCCTGATAGCGGCTCAGGGAATTGATGCCTTCCTGGTACTCGGACTCACTGGACGGCAGCACCCAGCTCTTGTTGTCGAAGTTGAAACGCGGCTCGGCCTTGGCCAGGTCGGCGTCTTCAGCGGACTGCGACTGCGAGCGGGCAAAGTCTTTACGCAATGCACGGCTCAGGTCGCGGACCTGCACCAACACGCCGTATTCCCAGCTCGGCATGTTGTCCATCCACAGGCCTGGCGGGAATCGGTCGTTGGAAATATAGCCGCCCGGCTTGGTCAGCAAGGTGCCGGCGACGGTCTTGAGGGTTTCCACCGTGGTGTAGCCAACCACCATCTGCTTGCCTTCTTTCTCGGCCGCCAGTTGAGCGGTTTGCTGGACCGGGAACAACGCCGGCTCCTGGCTCCAGTACCAGCCCAGGACACTCGCCACCAACAGGTAGATGCCCAGCAGAGTGGCCAGCGCCCGGCTGAACAACAGACCACCCAGATAACTGCGGGCCTCCGACTTCGGTTCAGCGGCACGTTCAGGCGCACTGCCTGTGCGGTTCTTCCAGTCCAGCATGGCGATATCCTTTCAATCTCTTGAGTTCGACGGTTCGACCACAACCATACAACAACGTGCCTTGGCCCGGCACCCGCCATTGCATCGAAGGGGAAAATTACCGGGTTTGGGATGAAAAGTGTTCCTGCCCACCCGACGACGCTATGGCCCTCGAAATCCACCTAATGGTTCGGATTGCACTCGTAAGGGAATCCCTTACCCCCTGAAACCCAAAAAAACGAGCCGATCAACACTCGCAAAAAAATCATCAATGGTCGAATGCCAGTCACTCACCAATGGCCCCCCACACCCGTCAAGTGCCCTGATTTATGCACTTCGCCCTCCGCACGCCACGACTTCCAAGGCCAGAATCAGACCGACCGGTCACAAACTGAATGGGGTCACATTGCAGATTATTGACGTACAGCACTCATGTAATGGAAAAGTGGTGCTAGCATAGAGCCACCAGTTGACCTCAGTGTGCACCCTAACTAGTAGTCAGGATATGACCGAGCCAGAAGACCCCAGCCGCGAGCGCCTCAAGCATCACTTTGCCCAGCGGGTAATTCATCAGGCTCGTCAGATTCTTGAGATATGGCAGCGCCTGCAACGCAGTGAGTGGTCCACCGCCGACCTTTCGGAACTGAGCGAGGCCAATCTGCGTCTGCTGCGTTTCGCCGAGCGTTTCGAGCAACCGGAACACACGCAACTGGCACACCATATCGGTCAGTCCCTGGAGGCGGTCGATGCCAACCGCGGACGCCTGAGCAGCGGCCTGATCACCGACCTCAATCGCTTGATGCAGCGCCTGTCACGCACCGGCCTGCGCCATGGCGACCAACTCGATCAAACCTTCCTGCCACCACTGCGCAAGCCCATCTATGTGATGTTGCAGGATCACGACCGTGCCGAGCGCCTGGCCAAGCAACTTGAATTCTTCGGGCTTAGCGCCCAGTCCCTGGACAGCGTAGACGCATTTCGCTCGTCGATGGTTGAGCGCTCGCCGGCGGCAATTGTCATGGACGTGGATTTCAGTGGCCCCGGCGTGGGCCTGAAACTGGCCACCGAAGCCCAGGAAGGCCTCGACCAGCGTTTGCCGCTGTTGTTCTTCAGCCTGCACGAAACCGACACCCCGACCCGCCTGGCCGCCGTGCGTGCCGGTGGCCAGGAGTTCCTCACCGGTACCCTCGAAGCGTCGAGCCTGCTGGAAAAAATCGAAGTCCTGACCTGCGTTGCCCAGTACGAACCTTATAAAGTGCTGATCATCGACGACTCCCGCGCCCAGGCCCTGCACACCGAGCGCCTGCTCAACAGCGCCGGGATCGTTACCCGGACGTTGATCGAGCCGATCCAGGCCATGGCCGAACTGGCGGATTTCCAGCCGGACCTGATCATCCTCGACATGTACATGCCGGCCTGCACCGGTACGGAACTGGCCAAGGTGATCCGCCATAACGACCGTTACGTCAGCGTGCCGATCATTTACCTGTCGGCCGAAGACGACCTGGACAAACAACTCGACGCCATGAGCGAGGGCGGCGATGACTTCCTGACCAAACCGATCAAGCCCCGACACCTGATCACCACCGTGCGCAACCGCGCGGCGCGAGCCCGCAACCTCAAGGCACGAATGGTCCGTGACAGCCTCACCGGCCTGTACAACCACACGCACATCCTGCAATTGCTCGAAGACTGCTCGTTCCGCGCCCGTCGCGAGAACAAGCCGCTGAGCTTTGCCATGCTCGACATCGACCACTTCAAACGGGTCAACGACGGCCACGGCCACCCCATGGGCGATCGGGTGATCAAGAGCCTGGCGCTGTTTCTCAAACAACGCCTGCGCAAAACCGACTTCATCGGCCGCTACGGTGGCGAAGAGTTCGCCATCGTCATGCCGGACACCGATATCGAAGCGGCCTACAACGTGCTCGATGAAATCCGTCAGCGTTTTGCCGAGATTCACTACCCCGCTCAACCCCAGGATCTGTGGTGCACCTTCAGTGCCGGGGTGGTGGAGTTATGCGAAAGCTCCGACAGCCTGATGATGGCCAGCCAGGCCGACGAGGCGCTGTATCGCGCCAAAGACGGTGGACGCAATCGCGTACAGGCCGCACGCACATCAAAGCAAAGTGCCACTTTTTTATCGGAATCGACCGATACGGTCATAACCCTGTAACAGAAACGCAATAACTTCAGGCACTTACCATTTCTGTCGTTGGTAGTCCGTAATGCGCCTGAAGCTGCTGACCAATCTCAATACCCTCCTTCTGGTGGCCGTGTGCGTGGCCCTCGGCGCTACGCTGTGGTGGACGCAGAAAGCCCTTGAGCGTCCGTATCTATTAATGGAGCGCTACCTGGGCCTGTCGCAGCAGTTTCAGAATGAAGTCGCCCGCAGCGTCGACGATTACCTTGGCAGCGGCGATGCACTGCGCCTGAGCAGTGCCGCCCAGGGCATCGACAGCCTGCAAAAACAACTCGGCGAATTGCCACAGGCCCTGGCCGAGACCTTGCGCCCCAGTCTGTCGACCCTGGAAGAGTTCAGCAAAACCGACCTGTTGGCCGCCGGCAAACTGGCCGGCGATCCGCAGGCGCTGCTGCTGCAGGCCGAGCGGGAACTGGGCGCCAGTCTCGATCAGCTCAGCCAGTACGCCAGCGGCAACGCGGCGTACCTGACACCACTGCTCGCCGCATCGCAGCACCTGGGTAAGTTGTCCCTGGCGCGGGACAAACTGGTCAGCAGCGGCCGCAGTGAGCTGGCCGCCGATGTCGAACGCGAAGTGGCCAACATCCGCACCCAGGCGGAGAAGCTCGACGCCCTGCCGCTGCTGGGCGTGACCACCAGCAGCGAGTCGAACACCGATGATTTCGCCTCGATGATGGGCCTTGAAAACAAGGAAAAAACCGTCGCCGAAGATGCCGGCGTTGGCCTCAAGCGCGAGCTCAACAGCCTGCTCACCCGCTACCCGGCCGAGCTCTCGCGCACTCGCGATCAAATCAGCAAGCGCGCCGACCTCAGCACCGCGACTCACTTGAAAATCGCCGACGTGCAACAGGCCATTGCCGGGCTGGAACCGGTGGTACGCGCCCAGCACGGGCAGATCCAGGGTGAAGTGCGGTTGATGCAAGGCGTAATGATCGGTTTGATTCTGTTGATCGCGCTGCTGATCGACACCCTGCAGCGCAAACTGGCCCGGACCCTGACCAACCTCGCCCCGGCCCTGTCGACCTGGGCCGAAGGCGACTTCAGCCGCGACATTCAACTGGGCAACACCAACCGGGAATTGCATGACATTGAAGCGTCGCTCAACCGCTTGCGTGCATATCTGGTGGACCTGGTGGGGACCATTCGCCGCAACGCCGAACAGGTGGCTGGCAGCAGCCGCACCCTGGCCGAGCTGAGCAACGACTTGCACAGCGGTGCCGAGCACCAGGCCGGCGACACAGCGCTGATCCGCGACTCCCTCAGCGAACTGGAAGCGACCATTCAACAAGTCGCCGGCGATGCCAGCCAGGCCGCCGACGCCAGCCGCCACGCTGGCCTGGCCGTGGAGCATGGACAGAAAGTCATCGGCCTGAGCCTGACCGGCCTGCATGCACTGGTGGATGAAGTGCAAGGCAATGCGCAAATGATCGAACACTTGGCCGAAGAGTCGGCCACCATCGGTGGTGTGTTGACGGTGATCCGCTCGATTGCCGACCAGACCAACCTGCTGGCCTTGAACGCGGCCATCGAGGCAGCCCGGGCCGGGGAAATGGGCCGAGGTTTTGCCGTGGTGGCCGAAGAGGTGCGTTCACTGGCGCAACGTACCGCCGGAGCCACGGCAGAAATCCAGACGCTGATCGCAGGGCTGCAAACCGCCGCACGGCAATCGGTGGAAGGCATGCGCGCCCAGGTCGAACACGCCGAAGCCACGGCCAACCAGGCCCAGGCCGCCGATGGCGCACTGGATAAGATCGTCGGGGCAATCCAGACCATTTCCGACACGGCGGTACGCATTGCCGATGTCACTGCTCAGCAAAGCGGTGCGGTCAGCGAGATCCGCGACCACAGTGAGCGGATTCACCAGTTGGGAGGGGATAACCTGCTGCGTATCGGCGAAGGGCGTGAGCAAGGGGAGAACCTGCTGGTGCTGGGTGGAAGACTACATACAGCCGTTCAGGCTTTCCGCGTCTGACAGATTGCCATCGCGAGCAGGCTCGCTCCCACAAGGGTGGGCGCTGTCCCTGTGGGAGCGAGCCTGCTCGCGAAGGCATCAGAACAATCACCACAACACTCGCACCCTGCACACCCAACGACTGTCCGCTATCATCCCCCCAATTCCGATACGCGAGATCGTCATGCGTCGTTTGCTCTACCTGCTGTTTTTAGTGTTTGCCCTGCCGGCCAGCGCCACTGGCTTGCTGGAGAATCGCCCCAGCTCGACCCTGGGCTCGATCAACAACAGCGCCGACTTTCTGCCGGTGCGTGAAGCCTTCCATCTGAGCCTGGTAGAAAGCACGCCGCAATCGATCAAGCTGCGCTTCGTCGCCACCGAAGGTTATTACCTCTACCGCCACCGTTTTCAGTTTCGCGCCGATCCCGCCGATGTCGTTCTCGGCACCGCGAAACTGCCAGATGGCCAGAAAAAGCACGATGAATACTTCGGCGATGTCGAGGTCTACCACGGCATTCTCGACGTCGAGGTGCCCCGCACCGACCAACGCGCCTTCACCCTGGCCGTGACCTATCAGGGGTGCGCCGACAAAGGCCTGTGCTATCCGCCGGAAACCGAGCGTTTGAGCATCGACGGCAGCGGCGCTCCGGCGACGGCCTATCAATGGAACTGGCGCGAACTGGCATTGTTCTTCCTCGCGGGCCTTGGCCTGACGTTCACGCCCTGCGTGCTGCCCATGCTGCCGATCCTGTCCGGCGTGGTGCTACGCGGCCAGGTCGGCGGCTGGCGCGGTTTCAACCTGTCGCTGGCCTATGTACTGCCGATGGCCGCCTGCTTTGCCCTGCTCGGTGCGCTGATGGGCCTGTTCGGTGCCCAGCTCAATCTGCAGGCGCGGCTACAATCGGCCTGGGTGCTGGTGCCTTTCGCGATGTTTTTTGCGCTGTTTGCGCTGGCTATGTTCGGCGTCTTCGAACTGAAACTGCCGCACGCCATCAGCAGTCGCCTGGACCGCATCGCCGGCCGCACCAAAGGCGGGTCACTGTGGGGCGCTGCAGTGTTGGGCGTGGTTTCCAGCCTGCTGGTTTCACCCTGTGTTTCGGCGCCGTTGGCCGGCGCGCTGCTGTACATCAGCGCCAGTGGCGACGCACTGGGCGGCGGCTTGAAACTGTTCATGCTCGGCCTCGGCATGGGCGCACCGCTGTTGCTGGTGGCCACCGGTGGCGCAGCCTGGTTGCCGAAAAGCGGCCCGTGGCTGGTCTACGTGAAAAACGCAATTGGAGTGTTGTTGCTCGGGCTGGCCATCGGCCTGCTCAGCCGCGTCCTGCCGGGCCAGGTCACCTTGCTGCTGATCGGTTTGCTGGCGGGCGGCGTCGGCCTGTTCATGGGGGCACTGGAGTTCGTCTATAAACCACCGCGCAAACGCCTGGGCCAATTGCTCGGCATGTTCCTGCTGTTTTACGCATTGGCCTGCTGGTATGGCGCCTTCAGCGGCCAGACCGACCCGCTCAACCCGATTGGCCAGCCCCGTATCGCTGACAACAGCGAACCTGTGCAAAACACCAGCAGCTGGCAAATCGTCAGCACACCGGCCGATCTGGATCGCGCACTCACCGACGCACGGTCATCCGGCACACCGCTGCTGCTCGACTGGTACGCCGACTGGTGCATCAGCTGCAAAGTCATCGAACATGAGGTGCTGAACGACCCGATTGTCGTCGAACGCCTCAAGGGTTACCGGCTGATCCGCTTCGACATCACCGCCAGCAACGCCGAACAACGCGCCCTGCTCGACCGTTACCGGTTGTTCGGCCCACCGGCCCTGATGTTTTTCGGCAAGGACGGCGTCGAACGCGCCGATGTGCGGGTGATCGGCGAGATCAACGCCAAAGACTTCGCCGAGCGTGTTACCAGGGCCAATGACCAAATTTAATCAAGCAGTCATATATTTCGCGCAAACATCGGTCATCGTGCTGGCTATTGCAGAGAACTGGACAGTCACAAAGGCTTTGCGGCATAGTCGCCGGGTTCTGACAATTGCTCACGGATAACAAAGGAACCGCCGATGGCGACACTACTCGTATTGCACGGACCCAACCTGAACCTGCTCGGCACTCGCGAACCGGGTACCTACGGCGCCACGACGCTGGCGCAGATCAACCAGGACCTGGAACGCCGTGCCCGCGAAGCCGGTCACCATTTGCTGCACCTGCAAAGCAATGCCGAGTACGAACTGATCGACCGTATTCACGCTGCCCGCAGCGAAGGCGTGGACTTCATTTTGATCAATCCGGCAGCTTTTACACATACAAGTGTCGCATTACGTGACGCGCTGCTGGCAGTGAGCATCCCATTCATCGAAGTGCATTTGTCTAACGTGCACAAACGCGAACCTTTCCGCCATCACTCTTACTTCTCCGACGTAGCGGTGGGAGTGATCTGCGGCCTTGGCGCCAGCGGTTATCGACTGGCCCTGGAGGCTGCCCTGGAACAGCTTGAACAACAAGCTATACGCCCCTGACCGACCCTTGGGAGTTGATGATTCATGGATATCCGTAAAGTTAAGAAACTGATCGAACTGCTGGAAGAGTCCGGCATCGACGAGCTCGAGATCAAGGAAGGCGAAGAGTCCGTACGCATCAGCCGTCATAGCAAGACCCCGGCTCAGCAGTACTACGCGCCGGCTCCAATGCCTGCTCCGGTTGCCGCGCCTGCCGCTGCCGCCGCTCCGGCTGCCGCTGCTGCACCTGCTGCCGCCGCTCCGGCACTGAACGGTGCCGTTGCCCGTTCGCCGATGGTCGGTACTTTCTATCGCAAGTCTTCGCCAACCTCGCCGTCCTTCGTGGAAGTCGGCCAGACCGTGAAGAAAGGCGATACCCTGTGCATCGTTGAAGCCATGAAGATGATGAACCACATCGAAGCTGAAACCAGCGGTGTGATCGAATCCATCCTCGTCGAAGACGGCCAGCCGGTTGAGTACGACCAACCGCTGTTCACCATCGTTTGAACCGCGGAGAGCCTTTGATGACTGCGAAGTTGGAAAAAGTTCTGATCGCCAACCGCGGTGAGATCGCCCTGCGGATCCTGCGCGCCTGCAAAGAGATGGGCATCAAGACCGTCGCCGTTTACTCCAAGGCTGACAAGGAACTGATGCACCTGGGCCTGGCAGACGAATCGGTCTGCATCGGTCCGGCATCGGCCGCCCACTCCTACCTGCACATTCCGGCAATCATTGCCGCAGCCGAAGTGACTGGCGCCACCGCCATTCACCCGGGCTACGGCTTCCTTGCGGAAAACGCCGACTTCGCCGAGCAGGTCGAGAAATCCGGCTTCGCGTTCATTGGCCCGAAAGCCGAAACCATTCGCCTGATGGGCGACAAGGTATCGGCCAAGCACGCCATGATCGCCGCTGGCGTACCGACCGTTCCGGGCTCTGACGGCCCACTGCCGGAAGACGAAGAAACCGCTCTGCGCATCGGTCGCGAAGTCGGTTACCCGGTGATCATCAAGGCCGCTGGCGGCGGCGGTGGTCGCGGCATGCGCGTTGTGCATAAAGAAGAAGACCTGATTGCCTCGGCCAAACTGACCCGCTCCGAAGCAGGCGCGGCGTTCGGCAACCCGATGGTCTATCTGGAAAAATTCCTGACCAACCCACGTCACGTGGAAGTCCAGGTCCTTTCCGATGGCCAGGGTCATGCCATCCACCTGGGCGACCGCGACTGCTCGTTGCAACGTCGTCACCAGAAAGTTCTCGAAGAAGCGCCGGCACCGGGTATTGACGAGAACGCGCGCGAGGAAGTCCTCGCCCGCTGCGTCAGGGCGTGCATCGACATCGGTTACCGTGGCGCAGGTACTTTCGAGTTCCTGTACGAGAACGGTCGCTTCTACTTCATCGAGATGAACACTCGTGTCCAGGTAGAGCACCCGGTATCGGAAATGGTCACCGGCATCGACATCGTCAAGGAGATGCTCAGCATCGCCGCCGGCAACAAGCTGTCGTTCACCCAGGATGACGTCGTCATCCGCGGTCACGCACTGGAATGCCGGATCAACGCCGAAGACCCGAAAACCTTCATGCCGAGCCCGGGCACGGTCAAGCATTTCCACGCTCCAGGCGGCAACGGCGTTCGCGTCGACTCGCACCTGTACAGTGGCTATGCCGTTCCGCCGAACTACGATTCGTTGATCGGCAAGCTGATCACCTACGGCGCAACCCGTGACGAAGCCATGGCGCGCATGCGCAATGCGCTGGACGAAATCGTGGTCGATGGGATCAAGACAAACATCCCGCTGCACCGCGACCTGACCCGCGATGAAGGCTTCTGCAAAGGGGGCGTGAACATTCACTACCTCGAGCACAAGCTGGCTGGCGAGAAGCACTAAGCTTCCAGCCGATCAACAAAGCCGCCTTTGGGCGGCTTTGTTGTATCTGGACGCTCCATCAGATAGGCGACTTTGCACATTCCCTGTGGGAGCGGCGGTGCGACGATTCGACTTGCCCGCAAAGGCGTCTGCACACCCAACATCAATGTGGCAGGCAGTCCGATTTCGCGAGCAAGCCCGCTCCCACAGGTACAGTGGACTCCCACAAACCCTCCGCGCTCGCGTAAACTTGCGCGCTTCTCGCAGCCCGCTAGGCTGCAATCAACATTTTTCAAAGGTGCCCGCCATGCCTTGGCTGCAAGTACGTCTCGCCATCAGCCCAGAACAAGCCGAAACCTATGAAGACGCTTTCCTTGAAGTGGGCGCCGTGTCGGTGACTTTCATGGACGCCGAAGATCAGCCGATCTTCGAGCCGGAACTCAACACCACGCCGCTGTGGTCGCACACGCACCTGCTGGCCCTGTTCGAAGGCGGTACCGAGCCCGGCCCGGTACTGGCCCATCTGGAGCTGTTGACTGGCAGCCCGCTGCCTGAACACCACAGCGAAGTGATCGAAGACCAGGACTGGGAACGCAGCTGGATGGACAACTTCCAGCCAATGCGCTTCGGCCAGCGCCTGTGGATCGTGCCGAGCTGGCACGCCGCGCCGGAACCTGATGCAGTGAATTTGCTGCTGGACCCGGGCCTGGCATTCGGCACCGGCACCCACCCGACCACCGCACTGTGCCTGGAATGGCTCGACGGTCAGGACCTGAAGGACTGCAACGTGCTGGACTTCGGTTGCGGCTCGGGGATCCTGGCGATTGCCGCCCTGTTGCTGGGCGCCAAACAGGCCGTCGGCACCGATATCGACGTGCAGGCACTGGAAGCCTCTCGCGACAATGCCGGACGCAACAACATTGCCGAAGATCTGTTCCCGCTGTACCTGCCGCAAGACCTGCCGCAGGTTCAAGCCGACGTGCTGGTCGCCAACATTCTCGCCGGCCCGCTGGTTTCCCTGGCGCCGCAGCTGTCCGGCCTGGTCAAGTCGGGTGGTCGCCTGGCGCTGTCGGGCATCCTCGCCGAACAGGGCGACGAAGTCGCGGCCGCCTATGCCAAGGACTTCGATCTGGACCCGATCGCCAATCGCGATGGCTGGGTGCGCATTACTGGCCGTCGGCGCTAGAATGACCGCCTGCATAATCCGGATCGCCGCATGACCGATAGCTTCGTCACCCAGTGCCCGCATTGCCAAACCAGCTTCCGCGTCAGCCATGCCCAGTTGAGCGTGGCGCGTGGCGTGGTTCGTTGCGGCTCCTGCCTGCAGGTGTTCAATGCCGCCAGGCAGTTGCTTGAACAGGCCGGCAAGGAACCACCGGTAGCGACGCCGATCCCGCCTGTGCAGCCTGCCGAGCCCCTCGAACCATCGCCGCCGCGCGCCATCAGCCAAAAGCAATGGAGCGCGACCGAACTGGACCTGGACAGTCTCGACCTCGACGAAGAACTTGCCCGGCTCGAACAGCGGGAGATCCAGCCGGCCACCGAACTCGGTCGCCACCGCGACGATTCGCTGAGCGCCCGGCGCGACAACACCGGGCAGGATGACGAAGAGCCGTGGTCCGACAGCCTGTTCAGTGAATCGGCCGCCGATCGCGCGCAAGCCGACAAACCGCTCGACAGCCTTGAAACGCCAGAGCCCACGGTCGAACCGGGCAAGGCCTCACGTACCGAACCTTCGCTATCTCTGGAACCGGTTGATCTGGACGACGAGCTGCAGCCACCCCAGTTGCGATTGCACGACCCTCTCGATGCGCCGCTGAACCACGAACGCCTGTCGGCCACCGACGAAAAAGAAATCGACGACAACCTGCCCTCGATCGAACCGCTGCGCAAACGACGAGAACGCAGTGAGCCGGGCGTGCGTGCCGAAGTGCTGCAAGACCTGACCGACGATCCACTGCAACTGGATTGGCAAAAACGCCGCTCGCCCTGGGGCCGACGGCTGCTGTGGGCGCTGCTGGTGTTGATTGCCGCTGGCGCCCTCGCCGGCCAGTACATCGCCTACCATTTCGAGGAACTGGCGCGACAGGATCAATATCGTCCGTGGTTCCAGCAACTTTGCCCGCAAATCGGCTGCACCGTGCCCTCCAAAGTCGACATCGCGAAAATCAAAAGCAGCAACCTGGTGGTGCGCAGCCATCCCGAGTTCAATGGCGCTCTGGTGGTCGATGCGATCATCTATAACCGCGCGCCCTTCTCCCAGCCCTTCCCGCTGCTGGAACTGCGCTTCGCCGACCTTAATGGCCATCTGATCGCCAGCCGCCGCTTCAAACCCGGTGAGTACCTCAATGGCGATCTCGAAGGCATGGCGGAAATGCCACCGCAAACGCCGATCCACATCGCCCTGGACATTCTCGACCCCGGCGCCAAAGCCGTGAACTACAGTTTGAGCTTTCACTCTCCGGAGTGAAACGCCTCGTCGAGCCCGGATTGATCTCGGCTTTCTGACTCCACCCGGCAAACCAAACCACGGGTAATAACAGAATAACTGTTCAGATTTTGTTCAATTCAGCCTTTATCCAGTCATCGAGAGCGGGTATCATGCCAACCCTTTTTCGAACTCTCATGATCCGGCCCCACAACAGGGAAGTCCTATGTCGGCGGTACGCATCGGCCCATACACATTACATAACAGCTTGATTCTCGCCCCCATGGCGGGCGTCACCGACCAGCCCTTTCGTCAGCTGTGCAAGCGCTTGGGCGCGGGACTGGTTGTCTCGGAAATGGTCACCAGCGACATGAGCTTGTGGAACACCCGCAAGTCGCGCATGCGCATGATCCACGAAGGTGATCCCGAGCCACGCTCGGTACAGATCGCCGGTGGGGACGCGCAGATGCTGGCGGATGCGGCTCGGGCCAACGTCGAACTGGGCGCACAGATTATTGACATCAACATGGGCTGTCCGGCGAAGAAGGTCTGCAACAAGGCTGCCGGTTCCGCGCTGTTGAAGGATGAACCCCTGGTAACCGAGATCCTGCAGGCTGTCGTGGCCGCGGTCGATGTGCCGGTTACCCTGAAGATCCGGACCGGTTGGGACCGGGACAACAAGAACGGCCTGACGGTGGCGAAAATCGCCGAACAGGCAGGCATTACGGCGCTGGCAGTGCATGGCCGCACCCGTGCCGATCTGTACACCGGTGAAGCCGAGTACGACACCATTGCCGCGATCAAGCAGGCGGTGTCGATCCCGGTCTTCGCCAACGGCGATATCGACTCGCCGGAAAAAGCCCGGTACGTGCTCGACGCGACCGGTGCCGATGGCCTGCTGATTGGCCGGGCCGCCCAGGGGCGGCCGTGGATTTTTCGCGAGATCGACCATTTCCTGCGTACCGGCGAGAAGCTCCCGGCGCTGGAACTGATCGAGGTGGAACGCATTCTGCTAGAGCATCTGGCCGCCCTGCACGCCTTCTATGGCGATGTCATGGGTGTGCGCATTGCTCGAAAGCATGTGGGCTGGTATCTCGCAACCCTGCCGGGCGCCAGGGAGTTTCGCGCCCACTTCAATCGTTTGGATGGTACGGATGCACAATGCGCCAACGTTCAGGCGTTTTTCGCCGAACGTTACAAGAGCCTGACAGGGGACGGAGAGTGGGTGGCCGCATGACGATGATGACCGAGACTTTAGTGAGTGGAACAACACCCGTGAGCGACAACGTGAATTTGAAACAGCACCTCAATACACCGAGCGAAGAGGGCCAGACCCTTCGCGGGAGTGTCGAGAAGGCGCTGCACAATTATTTCGCCCACCTTGAGGGCGCCGCCGTCACGGATGTGTACAACCTGGTGCTCTCCGAAGTCGAGGCTCCCCTGCTCGAGTGCGTGATGAACTACGTCAAGGGCAACCAGACCAAGGCCAGCGAGCTGCTCGGGCTGAACCGGGGCACGCTGCGCAAGAAACTCAAGCAGTACGATTTGCTGTAAGCATTCAATCAAACCAGAAAGGCGCCCGCGTAAAACCGGTCGCCTTTTTGCTGACTTCCTTTGCTTTTGATGGAAATTGAGATGACCGACCAGACCACCCGCCTGCCGATCCGCCGCGCCCTGATCAGCGTTTCCGACAAGACCGGGATCCTCGAATTCGCCAAGGAGCTTGAAGCCCTGGGCGTCGAGATCCTCTCCACCGGCGGAACGTTCAAGCTGCTGCAGGACAACGGCGTTGCCGCAGTGGAAGTCGCGGATTACACAGGTTTCGCGGAAATGATGGACGGCCGGGTGAAGACCCTGCACCCGAAAATCCACGGCGGGATCCTCGGTCGTCGCGGTATCGACGACGCCATCATGAACGAGCACGGCATCAAGCCGATCGATCTGGTAGCGGTCAACCTGTACCCGTTCGAAGCCACCATCAGCAAACCAGGCTGCGACCTGCCGACCGCCATCGAGAACATCGACATCGGTGGCCCGACCATGGTCCGTTCCGCCGCCAAGAACCACAAGGACGTGGCCATCGTGGTCAACGCCAGCGATTACGCCAGCGTCCTGGAAAACCTCAAGGCCGGTGGCCTGACCTACGCCCAGCGTTTCGACCTGATGCTCAAGGCCTTCGAGCACACCGCCGCCTACGACGGCATGATCGCCAACTACATGGGCACCGTGAACCAGGCTGCCGATACCCTGAGCACCGAAGGTCGCAGCGAGTTCCCGCGCACCTTCAACAGCCAGTTCATCAAGGCCCAGGAAATGCGCTACGGCGAGAACCCGCACCAGAGCGCGGCGTTCTATGTTGAAGCCAAGCCTGCCGAAGTCGGCATCGCTACCGCGACCCAACTGCAAGGCAAGGAACTGTCCTACAACAACGTGGCCGACACCGACGCTGCGCTGGAATGCGTGAAGAGCTTCGTCAAGCCGGCTTGCGTGATCGTCAAGCACGCCAACCCGTGCGGCGTGGCTGTGAGCCCTGATGCCGAAGGCGGCATCCGCAAGGCCTACGACCTGGCCTACGCCACCGACACCGAATCCGCCTTCGGTGGCATCATCGCCTTCAACCGCGAACTGGACGCCGAGACCGCCAAGGCCATCGTCGAACGTCAGTTCGTCGAAGTGATCATCGCTCCGTCGGTCAGCGAAGAGGCCCGCGCCATCGTCGCGGCCAAAGCCAACGTACGCCTGCTGGCCTGCGGCGAGTGGTCGGCTGACCGCGCTGCTGCCTGGGACTACAAGCGCGTCAACGGCGGCCTGCTGGTACAGAGCCGCGACATCGGCATGATCGGCGCCGATGACCTCAAAGTCGTGACCAAACGCGCACCGACCGAACAGGAAATCCACGACCTGATCTTCGCCTGGAAAGTCGCCAAGTACGTGAAATCCAACGCCATCGTCTACGCCAAGAATCGCCAGACCATCGGTGTCGGCGCCGGCCAGATGAGCCGCGTGAACTCCGCGCGTATTGCTGCGATCAAGGCAGAACACGCCGGTCTGCAAGTGCAGGGCGCGGTCATGGCCTCTGATGCGTTCTTCCCATTCCGCGATGGTATCGACAACGCGGCCAAGGTCGGTATCACTGCAGTGATCCAGCCGGGCGGCTCGATGCGTGATGCTGAAGTGATTGCTGCTGCCGACGAAGCCGGTATTGCAATGGTATTTACCGGCATGCGCCACTTCCGTCACTAAGTACGACGATCAACTGTGGGAGCGGGCTTGCTCGCGAATGCTATCTGTCAGCGACATTGATGTTGACTGACACACCGTTTTCGCGAGCAAGCCCGCTCCCACAGAAAAGCGGCTCCAGTGCCGCCTCCAGAATTAGCGTCATCCGAGGTTTTTGAAATGAATGTTTTGATCATTGGCAGCGGTGGCCGTGAACACGCCCTGGCCTGGAAAGTGGCTCAGGATCCGCGCGTGCAGAAGGTGTTCGTGGCGCCGGGCAACGCCGGTACCGCCATCGAAGCCAAATGCGAGAACGTCGCCATCGACGTATTGGCGCTTGAGCAACTGGCAGACTTTGCCGAGAAAAACGTTTCCCTGACCATCGTCGGCCCTGAAGTGCCGCTGGTTGCCGGTGTTGTGGATCTGTTCCGCAGCCGCGGACTCGACTGCTTCGGCCCGACCGCTGGCGCTGCACAACTGGAAGGCTCGAAAGCCTTCACCAAGGATTTCCTGGCTCGCCACAAGATCCCGACTGCCGACTACCAGAACTTCACCGAAATCGAGCCGGCCCTCGCTTACCTGCGTGAAAAAGGCGCTCCGATCGTGATCAAGGCCGACGGCCTGGCGGCCGGTAAAGGCGTGATCGTCGCCATGACCCTGGCTGAAGCCGAAGACGCCGTGCGCGATATGCTGGCGGGCAATGCCTTTGGCGATGCGGGTTCGCGCGTGGTCATCGAAGAGTTCCTCGACGGCGAAGAAGCCAGCTTCATCGTCATGGTCGACGGCAAGAACGTGCTGCCGATGGCCACCAGCCAGGACCACAAACGCGTCGGCGACGGCGACACCGGTCCAAACACCGGCGGCATGGGTGCTTACTCCCCGGCGCCAGTGGTCACCGCCGACGTGCACAAGCGCGTCATGGATCTGGTGATCTGGCCGACCGTGCGCGGCATGGCCGAGGAAGGCAACGTCTACACTGGCTTCCTGTACGCCGGCCTGATGATCGACAAGGCTGGTAACCCAAAAGTCATCGAATTCAACTGCCGTTTCGGCGACCCTGAGACCCAACCGGTGATGCTGCGTCTGCAGTCGAGCCTGGTACTGCTGGTCGAAGCCGCCCTGGCCCAGGCACTGGATAAAGTTGAAGCGCAATGGGATCCACGCCCGAGCGTCGGCATCGTCCTGGCCGCTGGCGGCTATCCTGCTGACTACGCCAAAGGCGCAGCCATCAAGGGGCTGGATGCAGCCTCTGCACTGGAAGGCAAGGTTTTCCACGCCGGCACTGCGCTCAAGGATGGCCAGGTAGTGACGGCCGGTGGTCGTGTATTGTGCGCCACAGCCATGGGTGCCAGCGTCGACGCCGCACAGCAGCAGGCCTACAAGCTGGCGGCCGCGATTGACTGGGAAGGCTGTTTCTATCGCAAGGACATTGGCTACCGCGCCATTGCCCGCGAGCGTGGCGAGAGCCAGGAATAAGGTAAACACCGCGCCAGGCAATGAACACGGTTTATTGCCTGGCTATTCCGGCGCCGCGCATCGTTATATTCTGGCATCAACCTAACGAAGGGATTTCGCCGTGCGCTGGCTCAGGATTGCCATAAGCTTGACCGTCACTTTGCTGACCTTGCTCTGCATGCTACCGGCCCAGGCCACGCAAGGCAGTGGCTGGGCGGTATTGCTCGACGAACAGGGCGACCTGCAACTGAGCGACATCCGTTCCGCACGCTACACCAATCAATTCAGCCCTATCGAACCCGACCGCATTACCGCGGCCGAACCCGATGGCGCGTTATGGTTGCGATTCAGGCTGGCACCGGGCAAGCACGAACAGTTGCTGCGGGTGTTCGCGCCTGACCTGCACCAGTTCAACATGTACGTACTGGACGGCGACAAGCTGATCGATCAATCCAGCACGGGCAACGAACAGCCCCGATCCGAGCGGCCATTGCCCAGCAGCGACTTCATGCTGTCCCTGCCGCAAAGCGACAACCCCCTCGATGTATACGTGCGACTGGCCTCTGACCACCAGTTACGGCCCTATATCACCCTGCAATCGGCGATCACCGCGGCTGCCAACCAGAACCAGACGCTGATCTATGGCCTGCTGTTCGGTTGCATCGCCATGTTGATCCTGCACAATCTCATCCGCTACGCCTACACCCGCTCGCGCAGTGCCCTCTGGCTGGCGGCGTGCGAAGGACTGTTGATGCTCAGCCTTCTGCTGTTGCTGAACCTCGCCGGCCCCTGGCTACCGGACTGGCACGCACTGCAAACGCCGGGGGCTTACCTGGCACTGCTACTGACTGCGCCCTGCGGCCTGATGCTTGCCCATCGCTTTTTCTCCCCGCTCGGGCCGCACCCGCTGAATCGGTTGCTGCTCGGCGAGGTCCTGCTCATCACCGCCTGCGGCCTGATGCTGCTGTTCGTCAATACCTTGCCGCTGAACTTCATTACCTACGGCCTGGTCGCCCTGGCAGGCCTGAGCATGCTGTTCATCAGCGCCTATCACTGGCAAAAAGGCTATCGCCCGGCTCGCCTCTTCGTAGCGGCCATGGTGGTGTTCAACCTCGGGACACTGGTCATCCTGCCCGCCCTGTTGGGGCTGACCCTGATCGAACCCCACGGCCTGATCACCACATTGCTGGTATTCATCTGTATCAGCGGCCTGCTGATGAGCATCGCGTTGAGCGAGCGCCAGCGCCGCATCACCGAAGACCGCTTCAGCATCAGTCGCGACCTGGCGGCCAGCAACGCCGAGATCAACGCCAAGGCCGAGTTCCTGGCGAAGATCAGCCATGAGATCCGCACCCCGATGAACGGCGTCCTCGGCATGACCGAGCTGCTGCTGGGCACACCGCTTTCGGTCAAGCAGCGCGACTATGTGCAGACCATCCACAGCGCCGGCAACGAACTGCTGACACTGATCAACGAAATTCTCGACATATCCAAACTCGAGTCCGGGCAGATCGAGCTGGACGATGTGCAGTTCGACCTCAACGCACTGATCGAAGACTGCCTGAGCATCTTCCGCGCCAAGGCCGAGCAGCAAAACGTCGAGTTGATCAGCTTCATCCAGCCGCAAGTGCCACGGGTGATCAGCGGTGACCCGACACGTCTGCGCCAGACCCTGTTGAGCCTGCTGGAAAACGCCCTGAAAAAAACCGACGAAGGCGAAATCCTGATCGTCGTGGCGCTCGACGAGCGCAACGCCAAACCGCGCCTGCGTATTGCCGTGCAGGACAGCGGCGAGCCCATGGACGCCGAAGAGCGCGACGCCCTGATGCACGCCGAACTGCACAGCCGGCATTTCCTTTCGGCCACCCACCTGGGTGGCAACCTGGGCCTGGTGATTGCCCGGCAGCTGATTCGCTTGATGCAAGGCGAATTCGGAATCAAGAGTGGCAGCAACCAGGGCAGTACCCTGTGGCTGACCTTGCCGCTGGACCCCGATCGCCTCGAACACCCGACCTCAGACCTCGACGGCCCGCTGCAGGGTGCACGGGTATTGGTGGTGGACGACAACGACACCTGTCGCAAGGTGCTGGTACAACAATGCAGCGCCTGGGGCCTGAACGTCAGCGCCGCACCTTCCGGCAAGGAAGCGCTGGCACTGCTGCGCACCAAGGCTCATTTGCGCGATTACTTCGATGTGGTCCTGCTGGACCAGAACATGCCTGGCATGACCGGCATGCAACTGGCGGCCAAGATCAAGGAAGACCCGAGCCTGAACCATGACATCCTGCTGATCATGCTCACCGGCATCAGCAATGCGCCGAGCAAGATCATTGCGCGCAACTCCGGGATCAAGCGCATCCTCGCCAAACCGGTGGCCGGCTACACCCTCAAGACCACCCTGGCCGACGAACTGTCCCAACGCAACAAAGGCCTGGCTGTCACGCAGCCACTGCCAAACGGCCCTGCCCTGCCGGTCAAGGTCCCCTGCGACTTCCGCATTCTGGTGGCCGAAGACAACAGCATCTCGACCAAGGTGATCCGCGGCATGCTGAACAAGCTCAATCTGCAACCGGACACCGCCTGCAACGGTGAAGAAGCCTTGCAGGCGATGAAAGCCCAGCGTTACGACCTGGTCCTGATGGACTGCGAAATGCCGATCCTCGACGGCTTCTCGGCCACCCAGCAATTGCGTGCCTGGGAAGTCGGCAACCAGCGTGTCCGTACCCCCGTGGTGGCATTGACCGCCCATATCCTGGCCGAACACAAAGAGCGTGCGCGACAGGCTGGCATGGACGGGCACATGGCCAAACCGGTCGAACTGTCGCAGCTGCGCGAATTGATCGAGCACTGGGTCGCCCAGCGTGACCAGCAGAATCGCGCAACGACCCAAACGTCCTGAGCCGACAGACTGCGCAACCCCTGATAGACTCCCCTCGACTTCCCTCGCCAGTGAGCCCGGCACCATGCTCCATGTGTTGTTCAGCGTTTACCTGAAGATGCTGGTGCTCTACAGCCCATTCTTCGTATTGTCCTGCTTCATCAGCCTGACCCGTGGTTATTCGCGCAAGGAACAGCGTCGACTGGCCTGGAAAGTAGCGGTCGCCACACTGGTCTCCAGTGTCCTGCTGTACTTGTTCGGCCGAGTGATTTTCAGTGTCTTCGGCATTACAGTGGACGCCTTCCGCATCGGCGCAGGCAGCGTCCTGTTCATTTCGGCACTCGGAATGGCACAAGGCAAATCGGCGGTACAGACCGACAACGTGCAGCAGGATGTGACCATCGTCCCACTGACCATTCCGCTGACCGTCGGCCCCGGCACCATCGGTGCCTTGCTGGTGATGGGTGTGAGCCAGCCGCACTGGGATGACAAGCTCACCGCCATTGTCAGTATTGCCCTGGCCAGCTTCACCGTGGGGGTGGTGCTTTATCTGTCGAGCCGCATCGAACGCATTCTCGGCGACCAGGGATTGCAGATTGTGAGTCGTTTGATGGGGCTGTTCGTCTGCGCGCTTGCGGCACAGATCATCTTTACCGGCGTGAAAGGTTATCTGGCGCCTTGACACCTGATCGCGGTGGAGCGCGGCTGAAAAGCCCATACTCCACCTGAAAAATCAGGTCAATGGCTTCTCGCCGTACCAGCGTGGTGTGTAGACCCACTCCCCTCCTCCAGCACGTGGAAAAACGCAGGTCATGGATGAACCGATCAACACCATGGTGCGCATGTCGACCTGATCCGGGGTCAATTGGCCAAGGGTGGTGATCCGCAGTGTTTGCCCCGGACGCCCGATGTCCCGGCCCAACACCACTGGAGTGTCAGGCACACGGTGCCGGGCGACGATGTCCAGCGCCTGGCCCAGTTGCCATGGCCGCGAACGGGAAATCGGGTTGTAGAACGCCAGGGCCAGATCGGCTTGAGCGGCCAGGTCCAGCCGTTTCTCGATGATTGCCCATGGCTTGAGGTTATCCGACAGCGACAGCACACAGAAGTCATGGCCCAGTGGTGCACCGGCCTGGGCGGCTGTCGCCAGTGAGGCGGAAACCCCCGGCAGAATCTCGAGATCAACGTTATGCCAATGGGCGTCGGTGGATTCATGCAACGCTTCCAGCACCGCCGCAGCCATGGCAAAAACCCCCGGATCCCCAGAAGAAACCACCACTACCGAGCGCCCTTGGGCGGCCAGTTCGAAAGCATGGCGGGCGCGTTGCATCTCTTCGCGGTTGTCGGTGCAATGCAGCACCTGATCGGCGCGAAACGGCCCGGCCATGCGCACGTAGGTTTCGTAACCCAGCACGTCGGTTGCGCGGGCCAGTTCCGCTTTCACGGCCGGCACCATCAGTTCCGCGGCACCCGGCCCCAAACCGATCACGGCCAGGCGTCCACGAGGTCGGCCAACCTGCAACGGATCCAGCGGTTGACCGGCAACCGCGATGGTCAGCGTATCGTCGCCATGGAGGCTGACGGGCTCGCCGATCGCCAAGCGCAGGCACTCGCCGAGATTCCCCCTGGCGCAGGCGAAACGCAGCGGCACGCCCAATTCAAGCGCCGCTTCGTGCAACCCGGGACTGGCCATTTCGGTGTCGGAGGCCAACAGGCAAGCCAACGACTGCACGGCGATTCTGGCCCGATGCAATGCCTCGCGCACAGCCCCCGCGACGTTCGCCAGGCCAGCATCCACCGCGACCACCACATTGCGCGGATAGATCAACAGTTCATTGGCCGCGGGTGTCCGTTGGGCATGACTGACATGCACCGCCAATCGGGCCTGGGCATCTTCGGGCAACTGCGCCTGCGCCAGCCACGGGGCCTCACCCTCAATGCGCACCGTTTCGCCGGCTAACAAATCGGAAACGAAACGCTTGCCCAGCTCCAGATCGCCAAGGGCATAACCGCTGGGCGGGTTGAGCAGGCACGTGCCGAAACGCAACTCGCCGCTGGTGGTGATCGCCGCAGCGACTTCAAGCCTGGCGGCAATCTCACGTGCCATCACATTCACCCCACCGAGACCACCCAGCAGTGGAACCACGGCGCTGCCGTCTTCGGCCACCGCCAATACCGGTGGCTCGGCGCCCTTTTCCAGCAACAGGGGCGCCAGCGTGCGGATCACGATCCCGGCCGCGCACAGGGCAATGACCGGTGTGCCCTGTCGGTAGAGCTCGCGCAGGGTCGCGCCAAATTCGTGATAGACCCGATCCGCGCCGTCGACCCGTTCGGCCAGGCCGTGGATCAAGGCTTCGGGGTACACCTGCTGAATGCTGCGCGCGGTAGCGAGGCTGCCATTGCCAAGTATGACAATCGCCGGAACTGGACGGGTCATCAGCCTTGCCACCTTTCACCGGGAACGATGATCAACGAGAAATACGGCGAGGACATCGGCTCGACCTGATCCAGCGGCACGATCTTCTGGTTGGCCATGGTCGCGCGTTCGACGTACAGCGCACGCTCGGCCAGGCCGAGCTCTTCCAGTACCTGGCGGACTTTGGGAAAGTTGCGTCCCAGTTTCATGATCACCGCCGCATCGGCATCGGCCAGGCGACGCTTGAGTTCGTCGTGCGGCAACACACCGGACAACACCGACAGACTCTGATTGCGATACACCAGTGGTGCACCGAGCACCGAGGCACCGCCGAGCATCGAGCACACACCGGGCACGACTTCAGCCTGATAACGCTGGGCGAGCCGGTCGTGCAAGTACATGTAGGAGCCGTAGAAGAACGGATCACCCTCGCAGATCACCGCCACGTCACGGCCCGCGTCGAGATGCGTGGCCAGTTCTGCGGCAGCGTCATCGTAGAAGTCACTGATCACTTGCTCGTAGGACAACGGAGCCGGCAAGGCTTCGGTGGTCACCGGGTACACCAGTGGCAACAGGTTCTGTGCATCTTGCAGGTGCGCTTCGATGATGCCGAAGGCATTGCCCTTCTTGCCCTTGGCGACGAAGTACGCCACTACAGGCGACTCGCGCAGCAAACGCAGAGCCTTGACGGTAATCAGTTCCGGATCACCGGGACCGACGCCGAGGCCGATCAAACGTCCAGGTTGCTGCATCATTCGATCTCCGTGGCGAGGGCATTGACGGCGGCGGCGGCCATGGCGCTACCGCCCAGGCGACCCTGCATGATGACAAAAGGCACGCCACGGCTGTCGGCCGCCAGCGCTGCCTTGGATTCGGCCGCGCCGACAAAGCCCACTGGAAAACCGAGGATCAGCGCCGGTTTCGGCGCACCGGCGTCGAGCATTTCCAGCAAGTAAAACAGTGCCGTCGGAGCGTTGCCGATGACCACCACGCTGCCTTCGAGGTGCGGACGCCACAGTTCCAGCGCAGCGGCTGAACGGGTATTGCCCAATTCACGGGCCAGTTCCGGAACGCTCTCATCGCGCAGGGTGCAGATCACCGGATTGTTCGCCGGCAACCGCGCGCGGGTCACGCCCTCGGAGACCATCCGCGCATCGCACAAGATCGGCGCGCCGGCTGCCAGCGCATCACGCCCAGCCTTGCCCGCCCCTTCGGAAAACTGCAAACCGTCGATGGCCTCGACCATGCCGCAGGCGTGAATCACACGGACCGCGAGTTTCTCCAGATCGGTCGGGATTCGGTCGAGGTTGGCCTCGGCGCGAATGATCGCGAAGGAGTTGCGATAGATCTCCTGACCGTCGCGGATGTAATCAAGCATCAAGGGGGCTCCGTGAGCGGGCGTCGAGCAGGGCCGCGACCGCTTCAATAGTAAGGTTGCGTGCGTGCAGAGCGCCGAAACCCGGCTGCGCTGCATCGCGAAAATAGAGATCGTAGTGGCCGGGGGCGACGGCCAGCAAGGTGACGGGCGCCGTATGCGCGGCGGCGCAGGAACGCGCGCACCCGCTCAAATGCACGCTCGGTGTTTGCCCGTGACGCTGCAGCAAACTGGCCAATTGCAGGGCATCGCCCTTGGTCTCGGCCAGGCCTTTACCACAGCCGTTTGAACCGGTGCAGGCGATCAACCGGGACAAGGGCTGATCGGCTTCGCACTGCAAGCCCAGACATTGCAATTGCCGAATGACCTCGGCTGCGTTTTGCGCGCGGACATTGGGCAGCAGCAGGCTTTGCCAGGGTGTGAAGCGCAGACTGGAATCACCGAATTCCCGTGCCAGTCGTGCCACGCCCCGCAGCATCGCCGGATCGAGCCGCCCCAGTGGCGGGACAGCCCCTACATAGACAACACCGGGCTCGGCCTGGGGATGGGCGCCCATGTTCAAATCACTGGCGCCCGAAACCCGCTGCCAGTCGTCAACGGCTTGCATCGGTACTCGCTCAGCCAGCCGAAGCAGCAAGGCCTCGACCGAACACTCGGCCAGCAAATGGCGCATCCGCGTCTGCTCGGGGCGTGCCAGTTCAAGGAACAACTCAAGGACCGCGACCACCAGTGCATGCCCGTCGTCGAGTGCAACGGAACCGGCGGGGCTGTCCGTCGGGCATCCCGCCAGACCGAACGCCAGCCGTTGCTCACCGTCTCGCGCAAACGCCGAGAGCCACAGGTCATGGGGATGTTCGAGCATCGCCAGGTCTTCACCGCCATCAAGCTGCACGGCGAACTTGGCACTGAGGTCGTGAAAAACCTCGTGGCTTTGCAGTGTGGCGAGGATCTGCCCGGCCAGCGGGCGAGTGTCGAACAGCCTATGCCGGTCGATCCCGGCGCCGGGGCTGAGCATCAGGTTGCGCACATCGTCGCCAGCCGCCGTGCGCGGTCCCAGATCGGCGGCCAGCAAGCTGTCAATCAACGCCTTTGGCTCGTTGCCAATTCCGCGTATCTGCAGGTTGGCCCGGTTGGTCGCCTCGATCGCTCCGCTGGCGAAACGCTCGGCCGCAGCCGCCACGGCCTCGGCCTGGAAGCTGCTGATCGAACCGCCGTTCAACTTGATCCGGCAGATGCCGCCATCCAGCGCGGGCACGATACGCAGCAACCCCGGGCAAGCCGAGGGGCGTAAGGCAGCGGACAGCGGACGTTCGTTCAAGGTGGACCCGTTCAGATGGCGAAGCGATTCACGGCAAAAGTGCGCGGTATTATGCCTGCTTTACTTCGCTGCATGAAAAGACTCCGGTCGGGAAGAGAAGGCAGTCAGCTCAAGGAACCCGCGCTATCATGCCGCCCAACAACGTTGAACGCGTGATTGAGGAACAGCATGACCCCCTGGCTGACGGTAGTAGGCATCGGCGAAGACGGTTTCAAGGGCCTGGGCAAGAACGCCCGGCATGCGCTGCTGCGCGCCTCGAAAATCTTCGGCGGCCAGCGGCACCTGGATTTGCTCCCGCCGTGCATACGCGGCGAGCGCCAGCCGTGGCCGAGTCCCTTCTCCCTTGAGTCGTTGCTGGCGCACCGTGGCGAACCCGTTTGCGTCCTGGCCAGTGGCGATCCGATGTTCTTCGGCGTCGGCGCCAGCCTTGCCCGGCAACTCCCCGCAGCCGAGATGCTGACACTTCCCGCGCCCTCCTCCTGCTCACTGGCCGCCGCGCGAATGGGTTGGCCGTTGCAGGAGGTGGTGACACTTTCAGTGGTGGCCCGGCCTGTCGCCGCACTCAACGTCCACCTGTCCAGCGGCGTGCGCTTGCTGGTATTGAGCAACGACGGCCGCAGCCCCGCCGCCATCGCTGCACTGTTGCGCGAACGTGGTTTCGGCCCTAGCCGTCTCACCGTGCTGGAACACCTGGGAGGCGACGCCGAACGACGCATCGACGGTATCGCCAGCGACTGGAACGATTCGCCGATCGCCGACCTGAACCTGATCGCCATCGAGTGCATCGCCGAGCCGAACACGTTGCGGCTGTCGCGACTGGCTGGCCTGCCGGACTCGGCGTTCCAGCACGACGGCCAACTGACCAAACGCGATGTGCGCGCCATCACCCTCGCCCGCCTGGCTCCAACTCCCGGTGAACTGTTGTGGGACGTCGGCGCCGGCAGCGGCTCGATCGGCATCGAATGGATGCGCGCTCACCCCAGCTGCCGCGCGCTGGCCATCGAGGCCGATGCGGGCCGACAAACGTTGATCGAACACAACCGCGATGCCCTTGGCGTTCCCGGCCTGCAGCTGGTTCGCGGCAGCGCGCCCCAGGCCTTGGCCGGGCTGGAGCGGCCGGATGCGATTTTCATCGGCGGCGGTGTCACCCGCGAAGGCGTGCTTGATGCCTGCTGGGCCGAACTCAAACCCGGTGGCCGGCTGATCGCCAACGCCGTCACCCTGCAAAGTGAAATGACCCTGATGGCCTGGCGCGAGCAACGCGGCGGGGAGTTGACCCGCATTCATATCGCACAAGCACAACCGCTGGGCGACTTCGACACCTGGCGCCAGGCCTTGCCGATTACCCTGCTGGACGTGACGAAACCCTTCGATGCGTGATGAAACCGCCGAACAACCCGCCCCCTTGCGCAGCGGCTGACCACCGGCAGCTGCGCCACGGCTACCAGCCTCGCCGCCGCGCGCCTGCTGCTGGATGGCACATCGACCGATGCGGTGGAAATCGTGCTGCCCAAGGGCAAACAGGTGCAGATGCGCTTGGAGTTCTGTCGCCTGATCGAGGACGGCGCCGAAGCGGGAACCCTCAAGGATGCCGGTGACGATCCCGACGTGACCCACGGCGCCCTGCTCTACACCCAGGTGCGCCTGAGCGCCGAACCTGGGACTCGTTTCAAGGCCGGCCGCGGCGTCGGCACCGTGACCCGGCCCGGGCTGGTGCTGGGTGTCGGCGAGCCGGCGATCAATCCGGTGCCACGCAAAATGATCAGTGAGCACTTGGCCCGACTGGCCGACGAACTCGGCTACAGCGGTGGTTTCGACGTTACAGTCAATGTCGAGAACGGCGAGGCACTGGCACTGAAAACCATGAACCCGCGCCTGGGCATTCTTGGCGGCCTGTCGATACTCGGTACCAGCGGCATCGTCCGGCCGTTTTCCTGTGCAGCCTACATTGCCTCGATCCACCAGGGCATCGACGTGGCGAAAACCAACGGTTACCTGCACATCGCCGCCTGCACCGGCAACGCCAGCGAAGACACCATGCGCCGGGTCTACAACCTGCCGGAAATCGCCCTGATCGAAATGGGCGACTTCGTGGGCGCCGTGCTCAAGCACTTGCGCAAAGTGCCTGTGGATAAACTCAGCCTGTGCGGTGGTTTCGGCAAGATCAGCAAACTGGCGGCCGGGCATATGGATCTGCACAGCCGCCATTCGAGCATTGACCTGCCGCAACTGGCGTCATGGGCGGCGCAGGTCGGCGCCGATGCGGCCTTGCAGCAGAGCATCCGCGAGGCCAACACCAGCCAGCAGGCACTGGCCATGGCCGCCGCAGCCGGGGTCGCGCTGGGTGATGCAGTCTGTCAGCACGCCCTGGATTTTGCCCGCAGCGTGGTGCCGGCGCAGGTTCAGGTGGAAGTCTTTGCCATCGATCGCCAGGGCGGGATTGTTGGCCATGCGGGAGCCTTTGAATGAAGCGCATCCTGTTGCTCGGCGGCGTGACCGAAGCCATGACCATTGCCCGCACGCTCGGACCGCAGCATATCTACAGCCTGGCTGGTGTCGGTCGGATACCGACGGATCTGCAATGCCAGGTTCGCGTCGGCGGCTACGGCGGCGCAGAGGGGTTGGCACAATTCATTCGCGATGAGGGTATCGATCTGCTGCTCGATGCCACTCACCCCTACGCCGCCCAAATCAGCCAGAACGCCACGACCGCCGCGCGCTCGAGCGGCATTCCCTGCTGGGCGTTACGGCGTCCGGCCTGGCAAGCCCAGGCCGGTGATGACTGGCGGGAAGTCCGCGATTGGGCCGAACTGATCGAAGCCATCAAGCCCTTCCGTCGACCGCTGTTCACCCTCGGTCGCGAGCCCCTGCAACACCTCGATGAAATTCCTGCGCAACAATTCTGGACCCTGCGCGCCCTGGACCTGTATCCGGGCAACGAGCGCTGTGAAGTGATCGGCGCCCGTGGGCCATTCCTGATCGACGATGAACGTGCGTTGTTCGAACGTCGGCAGATCGACGTGCTGATCAGCAAGAACAGCGGCAGCACGGCGACCGAGCCGAAACTGGAAGTCGCCCGTGAGCGGGGAGTGCCGGTGATCGTCTTGAAGCGGCCGGTGTTGCCGGGGGTTGATCGGGAGTTCCTGACGCCTGAGGAAACACTTGCCGCGTTGTCGGTCTTCGTTCATTAGGTCAGGATCATTGGCTTGCATGATAAGTAACCTATTTGTTACCGTCAGGGCCGCCTGTGATCACACTCGAAGAATACGTACAGGACAACGAAACCAGCCCCTTTGGTCGCTGGTTTTCCAACTTGAATACGCAGGCAGCACTTAAGGTATCCACCGCGCTGCTGCGCCTCGAGTTAGGAAACACATCAAACATCAAGTGGTTCGATGGGCTCGGCGCGTACCGGATAAATTGGGGCCCGGGCTATAGAATCTATCTCGTTCAAGAAGGGAAACACCTGATCATCCTTTTTGGTGGCGGTGACAAGTCCACACAAAAAACTGACATCAAACAAGCGAAAGTACTGATAGCCGAGTTTCGATCCCGAAAAAAGACTGAACGACACCGGAGATAACGTCATGGCGCTCACCCGAAGCTACAAACACACCATTGCCGAGCGTGCCCAACGTGATCCCGAGTTCGCCCAGGCACTGTTGGATGAGGCTGCTACTCTGTTTCTTAACGGCGAACCCGAAATGGCCCGGATCATCCTGCGCGACCTCATCAACGCCACCGTTGGTTTTGAAGAACTGGCAAAGGAAACGGCAAAGCCCAGCAAAAGCCTCCATCGAATGTTGTCCGCCAAAGGCAACCCAAGCATGGACAACCTGGCTGCAATATTCGCCGTAATTCGCGCTACGCTTGGAGTAGAAATTCAAGTACATGCGGTACGTGCGCACTGAGCTAATGTCTTTTTGCTGCGACACCAAACCGCACGCCGCCTTTTTACTTATCGGCCCTGATCAGGCTAAATAGCCCGCGCCTGATCGCCCACCCAAACGGATTTGTCCCATGTCCCGACAACGGCTCGCAATTGCCTGGATAGCCTGCTTCGCAGTGCTGTTCAACCTGCTCGCCATGCCGATGTCCGGAGCGATGGCACAGACGGCGAAAGCACCTGCCGAACAGTTGTTGTGGGGCAGTTTCTGCAGCTCCAGCGGCACCAGGATGATGGCGATTGCCATCGGGGACCTGGAACAGAAAGCCCCGCAAGGCGACGATCATTCCAACATGCAGCATTGCTGGTGCTGCTCGGGTTCTGCGCCGTTGGTGGCGTTGCCGGGGCATACGCCACAGCTGTATTTCGCGCACTTCGAGTCCAACCGAAGCCTGCCTGCGACCTCTCTCGAAAGCCCGTCACCGCGCCAGCAATGGCCGAGTCTCAACCCCCGCGCATCCCCTCTGGTGTGATTTTTTTCGCAATTGACCTGCGTCTCAAATCGTTCCGGAGAACTGCCATGTTGAACAAACTCATCGTTCTGGCCGCGTTGCTGCTGCCTGCCTGCTTTGCCAATGCCCACGAATACAAGGTCGGCGAACTGGAAATCGCTCATCCGTGGTCCCAGGAGTTACCGCCCAATGCGCCCACCGTCGCGGCGTATTTCGTGATCAACAATGAAGGCAAGACCGCCGACCGCCTGCTCAGCGTCGACACGCCCATTGCGGGCGAAGCGCAATTGCATGAGCACCTGATGCAAGGCGACGTGATGAAAATGCAGCACGTGCCGAGCGTGGAAGTGCCCGCCGGCGGCGAGGTCACATTCGCACCGATGGCCTATCACGTGATGTTGCTGGGCCTCAAGGACCGCAGCCTGCTGGTTGACGGCAAGCGCTTCCCCATGACGCTGCACTTCGAGAAGTCCGGTGACGTGACGGTCGAAGTCGCAGTGCAGAAGCAGGCGCCGGACAGCCTGCAAGCGCACGTGCACACGCCGTAATCGCCTGAGCTGAAACGCCCATGCGCTCGCTTAGCGCCAGGTCATCCAGGTCGCGAAATCAGGCATTGAGCCTGACACGCGGCAGCTGGATCAGCCTGTTCGCCATGCTGATGATCTTCATCGGTCCACTGATTTCTCAGTCGATGCCGATGGATTCGCGCGCCATGTCGATGAGCATGCCTGCGGGTATGAGCATGGACATGTCGGCGATGGAGCATGCCGACCATGGCGCGCAAGCCACCGCCGAGCACTGCCCGCCTGCCCCGGGGCACCATGTGCTGTGGGAAAAGTGCGGCTATTGCAGCCTGCTGTTCAATTGCCCGGCGCTGACCGGTGGCGTGTCCTTCGCCAACTTCGTCATCTCACCCGTCAACACCTTCACCACACCCTCTGCGCGCCAGGGCCATGCCCGGCAAACCTACTTTCCCGGCGCCCGCACCCGCGCCCCGCCCGCCATCGTCGCGTAAACACTCACTTCTGATTTCACACGGTCCGCAAGACAGCCAAAGCAACCTGTGGGAGCGAGCCTGCTCGCGAAGAGGGAGTGTCAGTCAACGTGATGTCGTCTGGCACACCGCTTTCGCGAGCAAGCTCGCTCCCACAGGGACTGCCTCAGGCTGCCGGCCGTGTCGTTTACGACTGTTCGATGGAAATTGTCATGTCCAGTTTTGCCGCTGTCCCGTGCTTGAGCCCTGCCCAAGCCTCTTTTGCCCTGAACGAATCCGCCGTTCGTTTCAGGCACGCCACCGCCATCCTGTGCGGTGCCTTGCTGGCGCCTTCTGCGCTGGCCGATGAGCATGCCGGTCACAGTGAAGAACTGAGCCCGACGGTGATTACCGCCGTTGCGCCCAGCTCGCCATTGACCATCGTCACCAACCCCAAGGACCCGCGCCAACCGGTGCCGGCCAGCGACGGCGCCGATTACCTGAAAACCATCCCGGGCTTCGCCCTGGTGCGCAATGGCGGCACCAATGGCGACCCGGTGCTGCGTGGCATGTTCGGTTCGCGGCTGAACATTCTCACCAACGGCAGCATGATGCTCGGTGCCTGCCCGGGCCGGATGGACGCCCCGACCTCCTACATCTCGCCGGAAACCTACGACAAGCTCACCGTAATCAAAGGCCCGCAAACCGTGCTGTGGGGGCCGGGCTCTTCGGCCGGTACCATCCTGTTCGACCGCGAACCGGAGCACTTCGGCGAGCTCGGCACACGGGTCAATGCCAGCGTGCTGGCCGGCTCCTGGGGCCGCTTCGACAAACTGGTGGACGCCGCAGCCGGTGGCCAGTCGGGTTACGTGCGGATCATCGGCAACACCGCGCACTCCGACGACTACCAGGACGGCAACAACGACACCGTGCCGTCGCGCTATGAAAAATGGAACGGTGATGTGGCGCTGGGCTGGACGCCGAACGCCGACACCCTGCTGGAACTGACCGCCGGCCGTGGCGATGGTGAAGCCCGGTACGCCGGGCGCGGCATGGACGGTTCGCAGTTCCTGCGCGAAAGCCTCGGCCTGCGTTTCGAGCAGTCCAACATCGGCGACGTACTGGATAAGGTCGAAGCACAGGTCTACTACAACTACGCCGACCACGTGATGGACAACTACACCCTGCGCACGCCATCCGGCACCGGGATGATGGCCGGCCCCATGGCCTCCAACGTCGACCGTCGCACCCTCGGCGCACGGATCAAGGCCACCTGGCGCTGGGCCGATGTTCAGCTGATCAGCGGCATCGACGCGCAGACCAACGAGCATCGCCAGCGCAGCGCCATGGGTGTCGACACCTACAAGGACCTGCCGTACACCAAGGATGCCGACTTCCACAACTATGGCGTGTTCGGCGAACTGACCTGGTACACCGCCGACCGTGATCGCCTGATCAGCGGCGCACGCCTGGACCGCGCTTCGGCCAAGGACTTTCGGCAGACCACCGGCTCGGGAACGATGACCCGCCCGAATCCGACCGCCGACGACACCCGCGCCGATACCCTGCCGAGCGGTTTCATCCGCTACGAGCACGACCTGGCCGACAGCCCGACCACCCTGTATGCCGGCCTCGGTCACTCCCAGCGGTTCCCGGATTACTGGGAGCTGTTTTCACCCAAGTCCGGCCCCGCCGGTTCGGTGAATGCCTTCGACTCGATCAAACCGGAAAAAACCACCCAGCTCGATTTCGGCCTGCAGTACAAGACCGAAGCACTCGAAGCCTGGGCCTCGGCTTACGTCGGGCAGGTACGCGATTACATCCTGTTCAACTACACCCCGACAATGATGGGTACAACCTCGCAAGCCGAAAACATCGACGCGCGAATCATGGGCGGCGAACTGGGCGCCGCTTACAACTTCACCGACAACTGGAAAGCCGACGCGACCCTGGCCTACGCCTGGGGCAAGAACAGCAGCGATGGCACTGCATTGCCGCAAATGCCGCCGCTGGATGCCCGTTTCGGCCTGACCTACAGCGCAGACAACTGGAGCGCCGGCGCACTGTGGAGAGTGGTTGCCGCGCAGAACCGTATCGACCAGAACAAGGGCAACGTGGTCGGCAAGGACTTCGACAAGACGCCAGGGTTCGGCGTGTTTTCCCTCAACGGTGCCTATCGGATCAACAGCAACTGGAAGGTCAGCAGCGGCGTCGACAACCTGTTCGGCAAGGCTTACGCCGAGCACTTGAACCTGGCCGGCAACGCCGGTTTCGGCTTCCCCGCCAATGACCCGCAAGCCATCAAGGAACCGGGGCGCACGCTCTGGACCAAGGTGGACATGAGCTTTTAAGAGCATCGCGAGCAGGCTCGCTCCTGCAGGGGAGCGAGCCTGCTCGCGACCGGTTGCGCAGCAACCGCCAGACAAACAACTAAAAGATCCAGCCAAGCGGAGCACACGTGATGAAACAGCCCAAAGTGAATTTCTACAACCTGGCCTGGCGCTGGCATTTCTATGCCGGATTGTTCGTGGCGCCCTTCATGGTGATGCTGGCCCTGACCGGCACCCTCTACCTGTTCAAACCGCAACTCGACTCAATGATGTACAGCAGCCTGCTCAACGTCCCTGCCGGCCATCACACCCTGGCGGCCGACGACCTGCTCAACCGGGTGAAAGGCGCTTATCCACAAGGCACGATCAAGCAATACCTGCCACCGATGAACGCCGAACGCAGCGCTCAGTTTGTCGTGCTCGACAGCGGCAAGGAGCTGAATGTATTCGTCGACCCGTACCACGGCGACATCCTTGGTGAGCAAGACGCCAAAAAGAACCTGCAAGCCATCGCGCGGGCGATTCACGGCGAATTGATGATCGGTACTGTTGGCGATCGACTGATCGAACTGGCCGCTGGTTGGGGCGTGGTGCTGGTGGTGTCCGGCATTTTCCTGTGGTGGCCGCGCGGTCAGGCAGCGGGCATTTTGTGGCCGCGTCTGAACAGCCGTGGTCGCGTATTGTGGCGTGACCTGCACGCGGTCACCGGGTTCTGGGGCGCATTCCTGTTGCTGGTGATGCTGCTCAGCGGCATGACCTGGACCGGCTTCTGGGGTAAGCAATACGCCGAAGTGTGGAACGTGTTCCCGGCAGCCATGTGGAACGACGTGCCGAAGTCCGACATCGAGGCACGCAGCCTCAACAGCGCCACACGCCAGACCGTGCCATGGGCCATGGAAAATACGCCGATGCCAATGTCCGGTGACCACGCCGAGCACATGGCCCACGACGGTGCGCATGCTGGTCCGGCGGCGCCGACCATCAGCCTGCAAGACGTACAAGACATCGCCACGCAGAGCAAGGTCGAGCCGGGTTACAGCATCACCCTGCCAACCACCGCGACCGGCGTGTTCACCATCGCCGTGTTCGCCGATGACCCACGCAACGATGCCACCCTGCATATTGATCAGTACAGCGGCAAGGTCCTGGCCGACGTGCGCTACGAGCACTACGGTACCGTCGCCCGCGCCACGGAAATCGGCGTGATGCTGCACGAAGGCAAAATGTTCGGCCTGCTAAATCAGATCATCGTGTTGCTGATCTGCCTGATGATTTTGCTCAGTGCCGTCAGCGGTGTGGTGATCTGGTGGAAGCGCCGCCCGCAAGGAAAACTCGGCGTGCCGCCGCTGCGCCACGACCTGCCGAAATGGAAAACCGCGATGGTGATCATGTTCGCCCTGGCGGTGGCCTTTCCGTTGGTGGGTGCTTCGCTGGTGGCGGTGTGGGTGCTGGATCGCCTGCTGCTGTCGCGTTTTACCCGGCAGACTGAATCGGCCTCATCTTCATCATGAAACAGGCGAGATGCGCGGGGCTCAATGGGCTGTAAACTCCCCCGCGCGTCTCCCTCTCGCATTCAGGGTGTCCTTTCGGGCCCCTTCGCGGGCAAGCCCGCTCCCACAGGATTTGCGCAATTCCTGTGGGAGCGGGCTTGCCCGCGAAGGGGCCATCAGCATCACCTCAAGAGTTACTGCATGACCTCGTTGAACCTCGCAAACATTTCCTGGACACCCCTGGGCCATGGCCATTGCCATCACCAGTTCCAGCTGCGTGATGCTTCTGTGCACGTGGCCGCCGGTGAGCTCGTCGGGCTGATCGGCCCTAACGGCAGCGGCAAGACCAGCCTCTTGCGTTGTGCCTGGCGCTTCAGCAAACCGGAGCACGGCGAGGTCAGGCTCGATCACCAGAACGTCTGGAAGCAATCTTCGCGTTGGTGCGCACAACGCATCGCCGTGGTGTTGCAGGAGTTCCCTGATGCCTTCGGCCTGACCGTCTTTGAGGTGGTCGCCATGGGCCGTACACCGCACAAAGGCTTGTTCGATGGCGACACGTTTGAAGACTCGAACCTCATCAACCAGGCCCTGGCGTCAGTCGGTCTCAAGGGCTTCGAAGACCACGGGTTTGCCACCCTCTCCGGTGGCGAAAAACAGCGAGTCATCCTCGCCCGCGCCCTGGCCCAGCAGCCACAGTTGCTGATCCTCGACGAGCCGACCAACCACCTCGACCCGCGATATCAGCTTGAGCTTTTGAAGTTGGTCAAGCGCTTGAACATCGGCACCCTGGCGAGCATCCACGACCTCAACCTGGCTGCGGCTTTTTGTGATCGGCTGTATGTGATCAACCATGGCCGTATCGTCGCCAGCGGCACACCGAAAGAAGTCCTGACAGCTGCGCTGCTGCGCAATGTGTTTGGCGTCGAAGCGCTGATCGATGAACATCCGCTGCACGGCTACCCACGAATCACCTGGATAACCCAACCATGACTTTGCGTTCCCTGCTGCGCTCCTGTCTCTCTCTCGCGATGCTGCTGGGCAGCGTCCAGGCATTGGCCGAAGCCACCCATTACCCGCTGACGATCAAAAGCTGCAACCGCGAAGTGACCTTCAAGCAGGCGCCGCAACACGCCCTCAGCCACGACATCAACATGACCCAGATGATGCTCGCCCTCGACCTCAAGCCACGGATGGCCGGTTACAGCGGCATCAGTGGCTGGAAGGCCGTGACGCCCCAGATGCAGACCATACTCGAAGGCCTGCCGGAGCTGGCGGCCAAGTACCCGTCGGTGGAAACCCTGCTCAATGCCAACGTCGATTTCCTCTTCGCCGGTTGGGACTATGGCATGCGCGTCGGTGGCGATCTCACGCCGCAAACCCTGCAACCGCTGGGCATCAATGTGTACGAGCTGACCGAGTCCTGCGCCTTCGTGATGAAGCGCCCTGCTGCGACCCTGGAAGACACTTACAACGACCTGCGCAACCTCGGCAAAATCTTCGACGTGCAGGATCGCGCCAACGCGCTCATCGCCGCCATGCAGAATCAGATCGCAGAGATTGGCAAGGACCTGCCAACGGAAAAACCCCGGGTTTTCCTCTACGACAGCGGCGAAGACCGCGCCATGACATCCGGTCGCCTCGGCATGCCGCAAGCACTGATCGACGCCGCTGGCGGGCGCAACATCCTCGATGACGTCGATGCGAGCTGGACCCGGGTCAATTGGGAAACCGTGGTCGAGCGCAATCCACAGATAATCGTGATCGTCGACTACAGCGAAATCACCGCCGAACAGAAGATCCGGTTCCTGCTGAAAAACAAGGCGCTGCAATCGGTGGACGCGATCAGGAACCAGCGCTTCATCGTCATCCCTTACGTGCAGGCCACGCCGGGTATCGACAATGTGCTGGCCGTGGAAACCCTCGCCAAAGGTTTCCACGGCGAATGATCAATCGTCGTTTTGCGCTGCTGCTGATCGCCCTGGGGGCCATGCTGCTGGTGTCGTGCGTGGTATCCCTGGGTTTTGGCCCGGCACGGGTGCCGCTGGACGTGGTGTGGCGGATCCTGCTGCACAAACTGTTCGGCATCGGCGTGCAGGACTGGAGCGCCGGCCAGGAACACATTGTCTGGCTGATCCGCGTGCCGCGCATGTTGCTCGGCGCGCTGGTGGGCGCCGGGCTGGCACTGATCGGCACGGTGCTGCAAGCGGTGACACGCAACCCGTTGGCGGATCCGCACCTGCTCGGCGTTACCTCCGGCGCCACCCTCGGTGCGGTGATTGTGGTGTTGCATGTCGGCGAAATCGTCGGCCTGCTGACGTTGCCGATTGCTGCGTTCATCGGTGCATTGCTGAGCATGCTGGTGGTGCTGATGATCGCCAGTCGCCACGGGCGCCTGGACAGTGACCGGTTGTTGCTGTGCGGCGTGGCGGTCTCGTTCGTGATGATGGCGATCGCCAATCTGCTGCTGTTCATGGGCGACCATCGCGCCAGTTCCGCGGTGATGTTCTGGATGCTCGGCGGGCTCGGGCTGGCGCGCTGGGAGCTGCTCGCGGTGCCGGCACTGAGTGTGTTGCTCGGACTGGTTCTGTTGCTCGGCATGGCACGACCGCTGAACGCATTGATGGCCGGTGAACAGACCGCCGTCACCCTGGGCCTGAATGCCCGTGCGGTGCGACTGCGCGTATTCGTGATTGCATCGCTGATGACCGGCGTGCTGGTGTCGATCAGCGGCTCCATCGGGTTTGTCGGGCTGATGGTGCCGCACATTGCCCGGCGTCTGGTCGGGGCCGAACACCGGCGTCTGCTGCCAGTGTGCGTCCTGCTCGGCAGCGTGTTTCTGGTCTGGGTCGATGTCGCGGCGCGGACGCTGATCGCGCCTGAAGACTTGCCCATCGGCGTGGCCACAGCCGCACTTGGCGGATTGTTCTTCATCGGTCTGATGCGCCGCCACTGATCCCACAGGAACACCACTGCCCCCTGTGGGAGCGGGCTTGCTCGCGAATAGGCAGGCACATCCAGCATCAATGTGCCTGACATACCGCTTTCGCGAGCAAGCCCGCTCCCACATTTGATCTGCGGTGCCGCCCTAATGTGGCGCACCTCCTCGCACCAACGCGCCAGACGCGGTCCTTCATGGTGCGTCACCCCAACCGCGCAACCGCTCTAATACGACATTTCCCTGCCTTGTTCCGACTGGGCACAGCCCTTGCTAAAGACCCTTCAGTCGTCCGCATCTGCCAACCACAAAAACTCAATGTTCATGGAGATCGCACAATGAAGCGTCGCAGTTTGATCAAGGCTTTCACACTCACGGCAAGCATTGCCGCGATGGGCATGACCTGGACTGTCCAGGCCGCCGAGACCATCAAGGTCGGTATTCTGCATTCGTTGTCCGGGACCATGGCGATTTCCGAAACGTCGTTGAAGGACATGGCGTTGATGACCATCGACGAGATCAACGCCAAGGGCGGCGTGAACGGCAAGATGCTCGAGCCGGTGGTGGTCGACCCGGCGTCGAACTGGCCACTGTTCGCCGAGAAGGGGCGTCAGTTGCTGACCCAGGACAAGGTCGCCGTGGTGTTCGGTTGCTGGACCTCGGTGTCGCGCAAATCGGTGCTGCCGGTGTTCGAAGAACTCAACGGCCTGTTGTTCTACCCGGTGCAATACGAAGGCGAAGAGATGTCGCCAAACGTCTTTTACACCGGCGCCGCGCCGAACCAGCAAGCGATCCCCGCCGTTGAATACCTGATGAGCGAAGAAGGCGGCAGCGCCAAGCGCTACTTCCTGCTCGGCACCGACTACGTCTACCCGCGCACCACCAACAAGATCCTGCGTTCGTTCCTGCACGCCAAAGGCGTGGCCGACAAAGACATCGAAGAGGTCTACACCCCGTTCGGTCACAGCGACTACCAGACCATCGTTGCCAACATCAAAAAATTCTCGGCGGGCGGCAAGACGGCCGTTATCTCCACCGTCAACGGCGACTCCAACGTGCCGTTCTACAAAGAACTGGCCAACCAGGGCCTGAAAGCCACCGACGTTCCGGTCGTGGCGTTCTCGGTCGGCGAAGAAGAACTGCGCGGCATCGACACCAAACCGCTGGTGGGCAACCTCGCGGCGTGGAACTACTTCGAATCGGTGGAGAACCCGGTGAACAAGAAGTTCGTCGAAGACTGGAAAGACTACGCGAAGAAACACAACCTGCCGGGCGCCGACAAGGCCGTGACCAACGACCCGATGGAAGCCACTTATGTCGGCATCCACATGTGGGCGCAAGCGGCGGAAAAAGCCAAGTCCACCGACGTCGACAAAGTCCGTGAAGCACTGGCCGGCCAGACCTTTGCCGCGCCGTCCGGGTACACGCTCACCATGGACAAGACCAATCACCACCTGCACAAGCCGGTGATGATCGGCGAGATCCAGTCTGACGGTCAGTTCAACGTGGTGTGGCAGACCGAAGGGCCGATCCGCGCCCAGCCGTGGAGCCCGTTCATCCCGGGCAATGACAAGAAGCCGGAGTATGCGGTGAAGAGCAACTGAGCCACTGGGTGTCGGCTCCAGGCACAGTGCCTGAGGCCGACACAATTCCCTGTGGGAGCGAGCTTGCTCGCGATGAGGGCGGCCCATTCAACATCACTGTGACTGAACCACCGCTATCGCGAGCAAGCTCGCTCCCACATTGATCGCGTAAGGCCAATGACATGCCCACTGCCCTCTACCGCTACATCCTTGCCCTCGCGCTGTTGCTGCCGATGGCCGCTCACGCCGGTGACGCCGAAGACTTCGTCGCCGCCAATCCCGTGCAGCAAGCCAGGCTGCTGGAAACCTGGGCCGCGCAACCCGATCCGGCCCGTATCGAGTTGATCAACGCCTTGCAACAAGGCGAGTTGACCATCGACGGGCAGCCGAAAACCCTGCGCCTGAACAACCGCCTGCGGGGTCTCATCGACACGGCCCTGGCCAGTCATCAGTTGCTCGCCGCCGACACCAGAATCCGTCTGGCCGCCGCACAGCAATTGCAGAAAAGCGCCAAACCCGCGCAGCTTGCATTCCTCGACCGGCAACTGACGGGCGAGAAGGACGAGAGCGTTCATGCCGCCCTCAGCCTGGCCCTGGCCAATCTGCAACTGGTCGACGCCGATCCGGCCGTGCGCCTCGCCGCCGTGCGATTGCTCGGCGAAACCGGCGATCCGCTGGCCCGCACCCGCCTCGAAAGCCTGCTGGAACCGAGCATTGAAACCGACGCGAATGTGCGTACCGCCGCTGAAACCAGTCTCGCCCAGGTCAAACGCAAACTGCTGGTCGGCGAGATGCTCGGCCAGGCATTCAGCGGTATGTCGCTGGGCTCGATACTGCTGCTTGCCGCCCTCGGTCTGGCAATCACCTTCGGCCTGCTCGGCGTGATCAACATGGCCCACGGCGAGATGCTGATGCTCGGCGCCTACTCGACCTACGTGGTGCAACTGATGTTCCAGCGTTTCGCCCCGCAGGCCATCGAGTTCTATCCGCTGATCGCGCTGCCCGTGGCGTTTTTCGTCACCGCGGCCATCGGTATGGCGCTGGAGCGCACGGTGATTCGCCACCTCTACGGCCGTCCTCTGGAAACCCTGCTCGCCACCTGGGGCATCAGCCTCATGCTGATCCAGCTGGTGCGCCTGGTGTTCGGCGCGCAGAACGTCGAAGTCGCCAACCCCGCGTGGCTGTCGGGCGGGATTCAGGTGCTGCCCAATCTCGTGCTGCCGTACAACCGCATCGTCATCATTGCCTTTGCGCTGTTCGTGGTGGTGCTCACGTGGCTGCTGCTGAACAAGACACGCCTGGGCCTCAACGTGCGTGCGGTTACCCAGAACCGCAACATGGCCGCCTGTTGCGGCGTGCCCACCGGGCGCGTGGACATGCTCGCCTTCGGCCTCGGCTCGGGCATCGCCGGCCTCGGCGGTGTAGCCCTGAGCCAGATCGGCAACGTCGGCCCGGACCTCGGCCAGAGCTACATCATCGACTCATTCCTGGTGGTGGTGCTCGGCGGTGTCGGCCAGTTGGCCGGTAGCGTGCTGGCCGCATTCGGCTTAGGGGTTGCCAACAAGATTCTCGAACCACAGATCGGTGCCGTGCTCGGCAAGATCCTCATCCTCGCGCTGATCATTCTGTTCATCCAGAAACGTCCGCAAGGCCTCTTCGCACTCAAAGGACGGGTGATCGACTGATGAACCAGCCCCTGATGCTCAAGGCCACACAAAAGGCCGGCCCGAAAATCACGATTGCCGTCGGCGCGGTGATCCTCGTTCTGCTGTTGGCGTTACCGCTGCTGTCGCTGTTATCGCCGGACAGCACGCTGCACGTTTCCGCTTACACGCTGACGCTGGTGGGCAAGATTCTTTGCTATGCCATCGTCGCGCTGGCGCTCGATCTGGTGTGGGGTTACGCCGGCCTGTTGTCCCTCGGCCACGGCCTGTTCTTCGCTCTCGGCGGCTATGCCATGGGCATGTACCTGATGCGCCAGGCCTCGGGCGACGGTTTGCCGGCGTTCATGACGTTCCTGTCGTGGACCGAAATGCCGTGGTTCTGGACCGGCACCAGCAGCTTCCTCTGGACCTTGTGCCTGGTGGTGCTGGCACCGGGGTTGCTGGCGTTGGTGTTCGGTTACTTTGCCTTCCGTTCGCGGATCAAGGGCGTGTATTTCTCGATCATGACCCAGGCCCTGACCTTCGCCGGCATGTTGTTGTTCTTTCGCAATGAAACCGGTTTTGGCGGCAACAACGGCTTCACCAACTTCCGCACGATTCTTGGCTTTGGCATCACTGAACCGGGCACCCGCGCGGTGCTGTTTTTCGCCACCGTACTGTTGCTGGTGGCGAGCCTGTACATCGGCTGGCGCCTGGCGCAGAGCAAGTTCGGCCGGGTGCTGACTGCGCTGCGCGATGCGGAGAACCGCCTGATGTTCTGCGGCTACGATCCACGCGGGTTCAAGCTGTTCGTCTGGGTGTTGAGCGCGGTGTTGTGTGGCCTGGCCGGGGCGCTGTACGTGCCGCAAGTGGGGATCATCAACCCGAGTGAAATGTCGCCGACCAACTCCATCGAAGCTGCGGTGTGGGTGGCTTTGGGCGGACGCGGCACGTTGATCGGTCCATTGCTTGGTGCTGGTGTGGTCAATGGCATGAAGAGCTGGTTCACCGTGGCATTCCCCGAGTACTGGTTGTTCTTCCTTGGCGCGCTGTTCATCGTCGTGACCCTTTACCTGCCCAAGGGTGTGATCGGTCTGTTGAAGAAAAGAGGTGAATCATGAGAGTCACTGCGACGGCTGAATTCATGCTTGAGCCAGCCTTTTTCCCCGTGGAGCCCAACAAGGATGCCGGCACCAGCCGCGATACGATCGGTCTCGGCCAGCGCGCCGTCAAAGGCCTGAATACGCGCCACGGCACCCTCCTGACCCTGGAAGACATCAGCGTCAGCTTCGATGGCTTCAAGGCGCTGAACAATCTGAACCTGTACATCGGCGTTGGTGAACTGCGCTGCATCATCGGCCCCAACGGCGCGGGCAAGACCACGCTGATGGACGTGATCACCGGCAAGACCCGCCCCAGTCACGGCAAGGCCTGGTTCGGCGAAACCCTGGACCTGACGCAGATGAGCGAAGTGCAGATCGCCCAGGCCGGTATCGGCCGCAAGTTCCAGAAGCCGACGGTGTTCGAAGCCCTGAGCGTGTTTGAAAACCTTGAGCTGGCGCAGAACACCGACAAGTCGGTGTGGGCCAGCCTGCGGGCGCGTTTGAGCGGCGAGCAGAAAGACCGCATCGCCGACGTGCTGGAGACCATTCGCCTGACCAGCTCGGTCAATCGCCCGGCCGGCTTGCTGTCCCACGGCCAGAAGCAGTTCCTGGAGATCGGCATGTTGCTGATGCAGGACCCGCAATTGCTGCTGCTCGACGAACCGGTCGCGGGCATGACCGACGCCGAAACCGAATTCACCGCCGAACTGTTCAAGCGTCTGGCCGGCAAGCACTCGCTGATGGTGGTGGAACACGACATGGGCTTCGTCGGCTCGATTGCCGACCACGTCACGGTGTTGCACCAGGGCAGCGTGCTCGCCGAGGGGTCGCTGGAGCAGGTGCAGGACAACGAGCGGGTGATCGAGGTGTATCTCGGTCGCTGAAGCTGCGAACACCGCCACTGTAGGAGCTGGCTTGCCAGCGATGGCGGTGGGTCAACCAACATCAATACTGGATGTGCCGGCCCTATCGCCGGCAAGCCAGCTCCCACAGGGATTTGTGTGGAACAGAAGGAATTTGAACATGCTGCAAGTCGACAAACTGCACCAGTACTACGGCGGGAGCCACATCCTGCGCGGCCTGACGTTTGACGTAAAAGTCGGCGAGGTCACCTGCCTGCTGGGCCGTAACGGCGTGGGCAAGACCACCCTGCTCAAATGCCTGATAGGCCTGCTGCCGGCCAAAGAAGGCGCAGTGAACTGGGAAGGCAAGCCCATCACCACGTTCAAGCCACACCAGCGGGTGCATGCCGGCATCGCCTACGTGCCGCAGGGCCGGGAGATCTTCGGCCGCCTCACCGTGGAAGAAAACCTGCTGATGGGGCTGTCGCGGTTTCCCGGCAGCGAAGCCAGGGAAGTCCCGGCGTTTATCTACGAGCTATTCCCGGTGTTGCTGCAAATGAAGCAACGGCGCGGCGGCGACCTGTCCGGTGGTCAGCAACAGCAATTGGCCATTGGCCGTGCGCTGGCCAGCCGCCCTCGCCTGCTGATCCTCGACGAGCCCACCGAAGGCATCCAGCCGTCGGTGATCAAGGAGATCGGTGCCGTGATCAAAAAGCTCGCCGCCCGGGGTGACATGGCGATTTTGCTGGTGGAACAGTTCTACGATTTCGCCGCTGAACTGGCCGATCAATACCTGGTGATGTCCCGGGGCGAAATCGTGCAACAGGGGCGCGGTGAAAATATGGAAGCAGAAGGTGTACGCGGGCTCGTTACCATCTGAGCCATCACAGTCCGCACTCACCGAGCCGGAACCTCCCGAAGCAGACCGCTTCGGGAGGCAAGGCACCAATTTGTCGCACCAAACCTACGGCCGCGCACACCATTGGTGCGCCACGACATTCAACAGCCGCCTCCTGCCTGCAATACCTTGCGGCACAGCCTTTGCAAGATCCTGATGACCTCACGATAAGCACTGACCATGACTCTTCCCGCTTCCGGTGCCTTGTTCACCCCCAGTTGGCACGCCGAACTGGAACTGGGCTACGCCCGGTTCGACAACACCACTCGCCCGGTCCAGCGCCGACACAAAGGCCCGTTGCGGGTGCAAAAACACCTGTATGCCGAAGGGCCGGAAGTCTGTCAGCACATCATCGTCCACCCCCCCGGCGGGATTGCCGGCGGTGATCGGCTGGACATCTCGGCCAGTGTCGAGGGCGACGCCTGGGCACAAATCACCAGCCCCGGCGCGGCCAAGTGGTATCGCGCCGCCGGCCCCGCCTATCAGCAGCTGAAATTGCAGGTGGCGGCTGGTGCGACACTGGAATGGTTGCCCCAGGAAACGATCATTTTCAGCGCTGCCCAGGCTGAACTCAGCACCTCCATCGACCTTCAAGGCAATGCACGGCTGTTCTACTGGGACGTCGTGGCCCTGGGCCGCCCGGCCAGTGGCGAACGCTTCGACCTCGGGCACTTCCAGGCACATCTGGACATCCGCCGCGACGGCCAGTTGCTCTGGCATGAACGCCAGCGCATTGTCGGGGCGGACGGTTTGCTGGATTCGCCCATCGGGCTGGATGGGCAGCCGGTGTTTGCGACGTTGCTGGTGACGGGTGAGATCGATAGCGAGCTGCTGGAGCGCTGCCGCTCGCTGGCCAGCGAGGTGCGCGGTGATTTGACCCAATTGCCGGGATTGCTGGTGGCGCGGTGTCTGGCCAGTGAGGCGCTGTTGGCGCGAGGCTGGCTTATCGACTTATGGCGATTGTTGAGACCGGCGTTATTGGGGCGCGAGGCCGTGCCACCACGAATTTGGAACACTTGAAATGCGATTCAATGTGGGAGCGGGCTTGCTCGCGAAAGCGGCGTGTCAGGCGACATACGTGTTGAATGAAAGTCCGCGTTCGCGAGCAAGCCCGCTCCCACAGGGATTGTGCTCTCGGATTGAATGACCTTTTAACTGCCGAATACGGATTGCAACAATGGACCTGACCCCACGCGAAAAAGACAAGCTGCTGATCTTCACCGCCGGTCTGGTGGCCGAGCGGCGTTTGGCTCGCGGTGTAAAGCTCAATTACCCGGAGGCCATGGCCTACATTTCCGCGGCGCTGCTTGAAGGCGCCCGCGACGGCCAGACCGTGGCCGAGCTGATGCACTTGGGCACCACCCTGTTGACCCGCGAACAAGTGATGGAAGGCATCCCGGAAATGATCCCGGAAATCCAGGTCGAGGCCACTTTCCCCGACGGCACCAAACTGGTCACCGTCCACCAACCCATCGCCTGAGGCCGCGTCATGACTTACCACATCCGCGATGCCGTGCATGCCGATCTGCCGGCGATCCGCGACATCTACAACGACGCGGTGCTCAACACCACGGCGATCTGGAACGAGCAGGCAGTCGACCTCGGCAACCGCCAGGCCTGGTTCAGCGCCCGGCAATCCCAGGCTTATCCGGTTCTGGTGATCGTCGATGCCGACAACACGGTGCTCGGGTATGCCTCGTTCGGTGACTGGCGGCCATTCGACGGTTTCCGCCATACCGTCGAACACTCGGTCTACGTGCGCAGCGACCAGCGCGGCAACGGCCTCGGCCCGCAATTGATGGAAGCGCTGATCGAACGCGCCAAAGGCTGCGGCAAGCATGTGATGGTCGCGGCCATCGAAAGCGGTAACGCGGCCTCCATTCGCTTGCATGAGCGCATCGGCTTTGTCACCACCGGGCAAATGCCGCAGGTCGGCACCAAGTTCGGTCGCTGGCTGGACCTGACCTTCATGCAACTGACCCTCGACCCCGGCGCGCAACCGCCGAGCGTCAACCAGGAGTAATGCCCTATGAATGCCGCCCAACTGCGACGCGTCAACGTTGAAAGCTTTGCGCATTATCGCCAGGGCCTGATCGACCTGCTGCTCGATGCCGTCGGCTATGGCGCCAGTGTCGGCTTCATGGCTGACCTCGATGCGACCCAGGCCCATGCGTATTTCGATGAGGTCCAGGACAACCTGAACAAGGGCAGTGTGCTGCTGTGGGTGGTGGTCAAGGACGAGCAGGTGCAGGCCAGCGTACAACTGAGTCTGTGCCAGAAAGCCAACGGTCGGAACCGTGCCGAAGTGCAGAAGTTGCTGGTACGCGAACACGCGCGGCGCCGCGGACTGGGCCAGCAACTGATGAGCGCTCTGGAGGCGGCCGCCCTGCAGCACAAGCGCGGCATGCTTTACCTCGACACCGAGGCCGGTTCGCCCGCCGAAGCCTTCTACCAATCGCTGGGCTATACCCGCGCCGGTGAGATTCCCGATTACGCCTGCGACCCGAGTGGCCGCTACAAGCCGACCGCCCTCTACTACAAGGTTCTCCAAGGAGCCCATTGATGATTCCCGGTGAATACCAGATCCAGCCCGGCGAGATCGAGCTCAACGCCGGCCGGCGCACCCTCAGCCTGAAGGTGGCCAACAGCGGCGACCGGCCGATCCAGGTCGGCTCGCATTACCATTTTTTCGAAACCAACGACGCCCTGACTTTCGACCGCGCCGCCAGTCGCGGCATGCGCCTGAACATCCCGGCCGGCACGGCGGTACGTTTCGAACCGGGGCAGAGTCGCGAGGTGGAGTTGGTGGATCTGGCCGGGCATCGCCGGGTGTTCGGGTTTGCCGGGCGCATCATGGGTGACCTCTAAGTAATCCGATGTCCCCACTGACGCCTTCGCGAGCAAGCCCGCTCCCACAGGGGAACGCGATCGAATGTGGGAGCGGGCTTGCTCGCGAATCTGTGAGCGAAGCGAACAGTCTCAAACTCAATTGAATTCCAAGGCGAACGAATGAAGATTTCCCGTCAAGCCTACGCCGACATGTTCGGTCCCACCGTCGGTGACAAGGTGCGCCTGGCCGATACCGAGTTGTGGATCGAAGTGGAACAGGACTTCACCACCTACGGCGAAGAAGTGAAGTTCGGTGGCGGTAAAGTCATCCGTGACGGCCAGGGTCAGAGCCAGTTGCTGGCCGCCGAGGTGGTCGACACCCTGATCACCAACGCACTGATCATCGATCACTGGGGCATCGTCAAGGCAGACGTCGGTCTCAAGGACGGGCGCATCGCGGCGATCGGCAAGGCCGGCAACCCGGACATCCAGCCCAACGTCAACATCGCCATTGGCGCCAGCACCGAAGTCATCGCCGGCGAAGGCATGATCCTCACCGCCGGCGGCATCGACACCCACATCCACTTCATCTGCCCGCAACAGATCGAAGAGGCATTGATGAGCGGCGTCACCACCATGATCGGTGGCGGCACCGGGCCGGCCACCGGCACCAATGCGACCACCTGCACTTCCGGGCCGTGGCACCTGGCGCGCATGCTCCAGGCCGCCGATGCGTTCCCGATGAACATCGGCCTGACCGGCAAGGGCAATGCCAGCCTGCCGGAACCATTGATCGAACAGGTCAAGGCCGGCGCCATCGGCCTCAAGTTGCATGAGGACTGGGGCACCACGCCAGCGAGTATCGACAACTGCCTGAGCGTGGCCGACCGGTTCGACGTGCAGGTGGCGATCCACACCGACACCCTCAACGAATCCGGTTTCGTCGAGACCACCATTGCCGCCTTCAAGGGCCGCACCATTCACACCTATCACACCGAAGGTGCCGGGGGCGGTCACGCGCCGGACATCATCAAGGCCTGCGGTCTTGCCAATGTGCTGCCGAGCTCCACCAACCCCACCCGGCCGTTCACCCGCAACACCATTGATGAGCATCTCGACATGCTGATGGTCTGCCATCACCTTGACCCGAGCATTGCCGAGGACGTGGCCTTCGCCGAAAGCCGCATTCGCCGCGAGACGATTGCCGCCGAAGATATCCTGCACGACCTCGGCGCCTTCTCGATGATCAGTTCCGACAGCCAGGCCATGGGCCGCGTCGGCGAAGTCATCACCCGCACCTGGCAGACCGCCGACAAGATGAAAAAACAGCGCGGGCCACTACCCGGCGATGGTGAAGGCAACGACAACTTCCGCGCCAAACGCTACATCGCCAAGTACACCATCAACCCGGCGATCACCCACGGCATCAGCCATGAAGTGGGTTCGGTGGAAGTGGGTAAATGGGCGGATCTGGTGCTCTGGCGCCCGGCGTTTTTCGGCGTGAAACCGACGCTGATTCTCAAGGGGGGTGCCATTGCGGCCAGCCTGATGGGCGACGCCAATGCCTCGATCCCGACGCCGCAACCGGTACACTACCGCCCGATGTTCGCCAGCTTCGGCGGTTCGCTGCACGCCACCAGCCTGACCTTCATCAGCCAGGCGGCGCTGGATGCAGGCTTGCCTGAGGCACTGGGTTTGAAGAAGAAAATCGCTGTGGCCAAAGGTTGCCGCGACGTGCAGAAAACCGACCTGATCCACAACGACTACCTGCCGAACATCGACGTTGATCCGCAGACTTATCAGGTCAAGGCCGATGGTGTGTTGCTGTGGTGCGAACCGGCGCAAACCCTGCCGATGGCCCAGCGATATTTCCTGTTCTGAGCCTTCGCCCCACCATGAAACAGGCCTCGATGCCTTGCAGGACGCGAGGGATTTTGGCCTGTTTCCTTACCGCTTACGGACAATGAAACCAGATCATGAGCGGTCGTGTATTTTCCGCCAAAGGGGCTACTATTCGATTCGCTGCCCTCGACTCATGCTCAGGTAATTGCCATGCGCCTTTCCGATTTCATCGTGCAGAACGTCAATCGCATCGTCGATGAGTGGGAACAGTTCGCCAAAACCATCACTCCGGCCGCCGAATCCATGGACTGCATCGCGCTGCGCGATCATGCGAAATCGATTCTGCTGGCCGCTGCCCGGGACATGACCAAACCCCAGAGCCCGCTTGAGCAGGCCGCCAAGGCCCGAGGCGAAGGCCCGGAAAAGACCCCAAGCCTGGATCAGGCCGGCGCCAGCCATGGCGAACTGCGCCATACCGTGGGCTTCGACCTGGTGCAGATGACTAGCGAATTCCGCCACTTGCGCGCCTGTGTCATTCGCCTGTGGGTCGACAGTCTCGAATCCCCCGACATGTCCTACTTCCAGGACATGATCCGTTTCAATGAAGCCATCGACGAAGCCCTGGCCGAATCCACCGCCGCCTATGCCGAACAGGTCAATCGCTCGCGGGACATCTTTCTGGCTATCCTCGGTCATGACCTGCGCGCACCTCTGCAAGCGGTGAGCATGTCCATCGAAATGCTCCTGCGCAAAACCACACTCGAGGGCGATGCCCTGGCCTGTGCGACCCACATCCAGCGTGGCACCCAGCATATGGCGGTGATGGTCAGCGACTTGCTGGAGCTGGTGCGCAGTCGCCTGGGCAAACGCCTGCCGATCGATCCGGCGCCCGTGGACCTGGCCGATGCGGCACACGCAGCCATCGCCGAGGCCTGCGCCGGCAATCCCGCCTGTGATCCGTCCCTGGAAACCGTGGGCGATACCCGCGGCGTCTGGGATGCCGGGCGACTCCAGCAACTACTGCAAAACCTGATCGGTAACGCGCTGCAACATGGGTCGAACAAACACGACGTGACCGTGGCCCTGACAGGCGAGCCGGAAACAGTTCGCCTGACCGTTCACAACTACGGCCCCCCTATTCCCGAAGATGCCATCGGCTCGATTTTCGATCCGCTGGTGCGCAGCGCCGACGAAGAACTGGGCCAGCCTTCTACCAGCCTTGGGCTCGGTCTGTTTATCGTCAAGGAAGTGGTCGATGCCCATTGCGGCACCATTGAAGTCAGCTCCAATGAGACCGACGGGACGACGTTTACCGTGGTGTTGCCCAGGAAGGTGTGAGATTGGGAGACCGCGTTATCGTTCTTCGTCGGAACGCCGCCCGGAGCAAGCCCGCTCCCACATGGACGGTGAACAACCTGTGGGAGCGGGCTTGCTCGCGAAAGCGGCCTGACAGGCCAGGCAAAAACAACAGAACACCTACTCGACCAACAACCGCCCCAACCGCTGCTTGAGCATGCGGTTCTCTGCCCGCAGTTGCCGGACTTCTTCGAGCAGGTCCAACGCCAGAGCGACGCCTTCCCATTCCAGGTCAAGGTCGCGCCGCAGCTTGGCGGCGCGCTTGGCCAGGGTCAGCTCGTAGTCATTGAAACGCCAGTCCTTGGGCTGAGCGCCCTGAGGTTCGAGGATGCCGTGTTCGACGATTTCGATCACGTAGACGTCCGACAGCTCGGTCGCCTCACAGAATTCTGCCATGTCCAGTTGAACGTTCAGGGGACTGCTCATTGTCAGTGACTCCTTGGTTCCAAGGGATCAAAAATGCTCTCGCGGGTCGAACGCGGCTTTTTTCGCCAGCTCCTGCCACAAGGCCTTGATGTCATCATCAGACTTCTTCGGCATCACGGCCTTCAGTTGCACGAACAGGTAACCCCGCTCACCGGCCTTGTTCATCAGGCCATGGCCCTTGGCGCGCATGCGCTGGCCGTTCTGGCTGCCGGCTGGCACCTTGAGGTTGATCTTGCCGGTCAGGGTCGGCACGGCGACTTCGGCGCCCAGCGCCAGCTCCCACGGTGCCAGTGGCAAGGTGATGATCAGGTTCTCGCCTTCGACGTCGAATTTCGGGTGCGGCGCAAAACGGATCGTCAGGTACAGGTCGCCATTGGCCCCGCCACCCACACCCGGCGCGCCCTGCCCCTTGAGGCGAATACGCTCGCCGTCGCTCACGCCGGCAGGGATCTTCACGTTCAGGCTTTTGCTGGTGTTGCTCACATGCTGGCCGGCCGCGTTGTACTGCGGCACCTGGAAGGTGACCTTCTTCGACTCGGTCGACAGCGTTTCTTCGAGAAAAACCCCAAGCTCCATTTCCACATCCTGCCCTCGACGTCCGGTGCTGCGACGCGACTGTCCACCACCACCAAAGCCTGGCCCACGGTTGCCGAATATCGAACTGAAAAAGTCCGAGAAATCGCCCGTGTCCTGGCCGCCACCACCGAAACCGCCACGGCTCTGCCAGCCCGGTGGCCCCTGGAACGGCTGGCCATGCTGGCCATAGCGGCGCAGATCATCGTATTCGGCACGTTTGTCGGCGCTTTTAAGTGCTTCATAGGCTTCCGAGGCGTCCTTGAATTTGGCCTCGGCATCCTTTTCCTTGCTGACGTCGGGGTGGTATTTGCGCGCCAGCTTGCGATAGGCGGCCTTGATCGCCTTATCGTCTGCGGTCGGCTCCACACCGAGAATCTTGTAATAGTCTTTGAAGTCCATCGCGGGAATCACCATCCGTTATCAAATCGCGCCACGGGCCACAGCATGCGCTTGTTTGCAGCCATTGGTCTGACCGATCTCAAGTTTGTGACCGGGCGGCGCAGAAGAAGTTTATCGGCAACAGGCGGGGCTTCTTGCGAGCACTCCCGCGGCTGTCCGGTTGATGCAGGGTAGTTTGGGGGGAATGCCCCATCTTTCAAGGCATTGTTCGCGAAGAATTAGCAGATAACCGGCCTTCGAATCTGGCGCGCTCTGACATACACTGCGCGGCCGTTTTTTAACCGGAACCTGAAAGACATGAACAACGCATCTCCAGCCCGTGCCGTGGGTATCGACTTTGGCACGTCCAACTCCACCGTCGGCTGGCTGCGCCCCGGCATGGAAACGCTGATCGCGCTGGAGGACGACAAGATCACCCTGCCGTCAGTGGTCTTCTTCAATATCGAAGAACGCCGCCCGGTGTACGGCCGGCTGGCGCTGCACGAGTACCTGGAAGGCTACGAAGGCCGCCTGATGCGCTCGCTCAAGAGCCTGCTGGGTTCCAAGCTCATCAAGCACGACACCAGCGTCCTGGGCACGGCGATGCCATTCAAGGACCTGCTTGGGCTGTTCATCGGCCAGCTCAAGAGCCGTGCCGAAGCGGCCGCCGGTCGGGAGTTCGAAGAAGTGGTGCTGGGTCGGCCGGTGTTCTTTGTCGATGACGACCCGATGGCCGACAAGGAAGCCGAAGACACCCTGGTCGATGTGGCGCGCAAGATCGGCTTCAAGGAAGTCTCGTTCCAGTTCGAACCGATTGCCGCGGCATTCGACTACGAGTCGACCATCGAGAAAGAAGAGCTGGTGCTGATCGTCGACATCGGCGGTGGTACGTCCGACTTCTCCCTGGTACGTCTGTCGCCGGAGCGTCGCGCTGTGGATAACCGCCAGGACGACATCCTCGCCACCGGCGGTGTGCACATCGGCGGAACCGACTTCGACAAGCAACTGTCGCTGGCCGGCCTGATGCCCCTGTTCGGCTACGGCAGCCGGATGAAGAGCGGCGCCTACATGCCCACCAGCCACCACATGAACCTGGCGACCTGGCACACGATCAACTCGGTGTACTCGCAGAAATCCCAGCTGGCTCTGGGCAGCATGCGCTATGACATCGAGGACACCGGCGGCATCGATCGCCTGTTCAAGCTGATCGAACAGCGCGCCGGGCACTGGCTGGCGATGGAAGTGGAAGAAACCAAGATCCAGCTGACCCACGCCGACAGCCGCCACGTGCCGCTGGACCGCATTGAAGCGGGCCTGAGCGTGGACTTGAGCCGTGCACTGTTCGAGTCGGCCATCGACAGCCTGCTGGAGCGGGTGCGCAACAGCGTCACCCAACTGCTGGCAAACGCCGACGTACGGGTCGACCAGGTCGATACGGTGTTCTTCACCGGCGGTTCGAGCGGTATCCCGGCGCTGCGCAACAGCGTCTCGGCGATGCTGCCGAAGGCGCGGCATGTGGAAGGGAATATCTTTGGCAGTATCGGTAGCGGTCTGGCGATCGAGGCTGCAAAGCGTTACGGCTCGATGGACTGATCTGAAATCTTTGGTGCGCCCTTCGCGAGCAAGCCCGCTCCCACATTCAACCAGGTTCCTCCAGATGGAATACAGTCAAATGTGGGAGCGGGCTTGCTCGCGAAGGCGCCAGATCAGGCAATAAAGATCCAGCAGATCAAACCATCCCCACCTGCTTCAACTCACTCTTCAGATACGCGTAGTAAATCGGCCCCGCCACCACCCCCGGCAGGCCGAACGCGGCCTCGAACACCAGCATCGCCAGCAGCAACTCCCAGGACTTGGCACTGATCTGCCCGCCGACGATGCGCGCGTTGAGGAAGTATTCGAGCTTGTGGATAAAAATCAGGTAACCCAGCGCCGCCAAGGCAACCCAGATCGACAGCGATAGACCGACGATGGTGATCAGGGTGTTCGACATCAGGTTGCCGATCACCGGCAGCAGGCCGAGCAGGAACGTCAGCACGATCAGGGTTTTGGTCAGCGGCAGCTTGATGCCGAACAGCGGCAGGATCACCGCCAGGAAAATCCCGGTGAAGAAGGTGTTGAGCAGGGAAATCTTGATCTGGGCGAACACGATGTTGCGAAACGCCTGGACCAGCAGGTGCAGGCGATCGAACAGCGCCGCAGCCAGCGGCTTGCGTTTGGTCAGGTCCGGCACACGCTGCAAGGCAATGATCGCACCCAGCACCATGCCGATCAGCAGGGTCACGAACATGTGCGCTGCGTCCTTGCCCACCAGTTGCAAATCGCTGAGGTGCTTGCTGACCCATTCGCCAATCGCCACGCGAAACTCGGCGGCACTGGCCGGCAGATAGGCGTCGATGAACGGCGGCAGTTGCCCGCGCGCGCGGTCGACCACCCCCATGAACTTGTCGAGGGAAGCACCGGGGTTTTCCGCTTCGTGCAGCAGAAAACTGATGGCGCCGGCAAAGATCAACGACAGTACGCTGACAATCAGAGTCCCCAGCAACGCCACTGCCAGCCAACGTGCACGTCGGCCTTCAATCAGTCGTTGCAGTTGCGGGGTGAGCATGTTGACCAGTTCGAACACCAGCAACCCGGCGAGCAGGCTGGGCAGCAACCGCAGCGGCAGGACCAGCAGCAGCCCGCCAAAAATGATGACCCAGCTGATGACCAGCAAAACTTGACGCTGAGAAAACGTTGGCATACAGCCTCAAAAACGAACGGCATAAAAAGGATTGGCAGTCTGCCAGCGATCCGGTGCGAGCACTAGGGATTGTGTGGGGCGACCTTGGTGGGGTGGCAGCTTGAGTTACCGCTGCCCTTGCCGACCTCATCGCGGGCAAGCCCGCTCCCACAGGGATCTTGGATGCCTGCGTAATTTTTGTTCAGCACAGAAACCGTGTGGGAGCGGGCTTGCTCCGGGCGGCGTTCCGACGATGAGGGCGGCACATTCACCACTGGCTTCCAGGTTTATTTTTTCTTCAGGCAATCACTCATGAACGCCTTGCGCTCATCACCCTTGAGGGCCTTGGTGGCGGCGTCGGCATTGCAGGTCTTCATCTTTTCCTGCTGAGGGGTCAAGGCTTTACCGGCATCGTTTGCCGCCGGCGCGGCCTTCAGGCAGGTGCTCATGAAGGCTTTGCGCTCGTCGCCCTTGAGGCTTTTGGCCGTGGCGTCGGCATTGCAGGTGGTCATCTTTTCCTGTTGTGCTGTGGCGGCGAAGCCTTGGGAACAGAGCAGCAAACCGATCATCAACAAAGGGACACGCAACATCTTCATGGAGTTTTCTCCTGGCTGCCACACCGAGGGGCGCGGCCTTGTACTGGAGTGTAGACAACCCCTGTTACACCTTCCTGTTCTCCAGATGGCTGCGTCGATACTGCTCCGGCGTACACCCGGCCTGTCGCTGGAACATCGCGATAAACGCCGAGCCGGTGCTGTAGCCCATGTCGAAGGCGATTTCCTGAATGCTTCGCGGGCTTTCCAGCGTTTCGATCGCCGCCAGAAAGCGCAGGCGCTGGCGCCACTCACCGAAACTCATACCCAGTTCCCGCATGAACTGCCGTGCCAGGGTGCGCTCGCTGACATGGATGCGTGCGGCCCATTCCGACAAAGGCCGGTTATCCCCAGGCTCGGCCTGCAACGCTTCCAGGATCCCCAGCAGTCCAGGGCTGCTGGCGTAGGGCAGATAGCACTCGTGCACCGGGGCCTGTTGTAGCTGGTCCACCAATACCTGGGCCAGACGCTGATCGGCAGCCAGTTCGGGAATTTTCACGTCCCGGGCAGCGAAGTCCTTGAGGATCGCCTTGAGAATGTCGCTGATGGCCAGGGTGCAGGCTCGCGACGGCAGATCGGCGCACACCTTGGGTGCCAGGCACACGGCGCGGTAGTTGACCGGCTGGTGGCTATAGAAGCTGTGCTCGATCTGCGGCGGTACCCACACCGCGTATTGCGGTGGCGACATGAAGCGGCTGCCCTCGACGTCCATGTGCAGCACGCCATGGGCTGCATATTCCAGCGTCCCCCAGGGATGTCGATGGGGTGCAGCGTATTCGTGGGCGTCGAAATCGGCGTAGCGGAAGTACACCGCCGACGGCAGTTCGCTGAAATCCAGCAGGTCGATGTGTTTACTGCTCATGCTGTCCGTCATCAGGGGCGGGTTGTCTGGTTCGAAGTATAGGCTTGCATCCAGACAAGGGGATAATTGCCCCTCATTAACGTTCTGGTTTTTCCCGATGCAATACGCTTATCCCCTGCTGGCCATTTTTATCTGGGCCGGCAACACCGTAATCACCAAAATGTCGGCCGGGGCGATCTTCCCCGCCGAGATCGGTTTCTACCGCTGGCTGCTGGCCGGGTTGCTGTTCACGCCTTTCATGCTTAAACCGGTGCTCGACCATTGGCCGTTGATCCGCCCGAACCTGGGCAAGATCCTTGTCCTCGGTGTTCTCGGCATGGCGGTCTATCAAAGCCTGGCGTACTTCGCCGCGAGCCTGACCTCGGCGACCAACATGGGCATCATCCTGTCGCTGATGCCGCTGATGTCACTCGCCATGGCAATCATCAGCCTCGGCCAGCGCCTGACCATGGGGGCCCTGGCCGGTGCGGCGCTGTCATTCACCGGTGTCCTGGTGGTGGTGTCATCCGGCAGCCTTGGCGCATTGCTGGAGCACGGGGTCAACCTGGGCGACGCGATGATGCTGATCGCCACCCTGGCCTACGCGATCTACAGCACCCTGTTGAAAAATGGCAGCTGAAACTGCCGCCGCTGGTGCTCCTGTATTTGCAGGTGCTGGTGGCGGTGGTGGTGCTGTTTCCGCTGTTCCTCGCCTCACCGAAAATCGGCCCGACCCTGCAGAATATTCCGCTGGTGTTGTACGCCTGTCTGCTGGCTTCGATGGTCGCGCCGCTGGCGTGGATGCAGGCCGTGGTGCGTTTGGGTCCGAGCCGGACCACGCAGTTTTTCAACTTGCTGCCGTTGATTACCGCATTGATCGCGGCGGTGGTGCTGCATGAACAACTGGCGATGTATCACCTGGTGGGCGGGGTGTTGACCTTGGGCGGGGTGATTGTTTCCGAACGCTGGACGACGGTGTTGGGTCGCAAGATCAGTATTGCCTGATCCGCCGCCTTCGCGAGCAAGCCCGCTCCCACATTTGGAATGCATTCCCCTGTGGGAGCGGGCTTGCTCGCGAAGAACGATAACGCGGTCTAGACGCCTGCCGCCGCCAGCCGCGCCGCATGCTCGACAAACAACCGGATCGGCTCGGCCCCCTTGCCCACCAGCCCCAGCGACTGGTTGACGATATCGAAGTGATCCAGCGGATATTCATCGCCAATCACCGTCCCCAGGTGCGAGCTGTAGCGTCCGACCATGCCGTCGCAATGTCCGGCTTCGCGGACGAAGGTTTTGGCGAATAACCGGCAACTGCGGTTGGTGCAGTCCAGCAGATTGCGCCCGCGATCGGTAATACCCGGTTGCAAGGTGCCGGACCAGGAGTAATAACGCACGCCGTTGACCTCTCCCGGCCCGTGACCGCCCCAGATGTCAGGCAGCCCTTGTGGATAATGCTGATTGAACCGCGCGACGCCAGCGGTGGTGAGGGAGTGGTGGGACGCATGGATATCCACCGGCAGCTTCGGCCCGCGGTAACCGGTATCCAGCCACCCCATCAGCGCGCCGATCATCCGCAGCAAAAAGCACAGCAGTCGGCCACGTACACTGTCATGGGGATAATGCTCATGCAGGTAATCGGCGAGTTCCGAACCGTGATTCGGCCCCGCCACCGAGGTCACCGAAGCGATCAGGTCCGGACGTTTGGCCGCCGCATAACGGGCAGTCAGCGAGCCCTGACTATGGCCGATCAGGTTGACCTTGCCAGCACCGGTTTCCCGCAGGATTTCTTCGATACGCGCCAGCAATTGCTCGCCGCGCACCTCGTTCGAATTAAGCGGCGAGACCTGCACCGCGAACACCACCGCACCGCCGCGGCGTAGCGCCTCGACGATCCCGTACCAGTACGGATAAAACACCAACCGGATGAACCCGAGCATTCCGGGTACCAACACCAGCGGGTAGCGCGGGGCAGAACCTTGCGACATGGGTGGACATCCTTGTGGTCGGGGGGGTGACGCGAGGCGGGGTGCAGGACATCCACCAAGCATCACCAGCGAAGATGACAACTCGACGACAAGTCTATGTCATCCACCCTACTTCAACCCCGCCACACCCGCCACGATCAGCCCGACCGAGACCAGTTTGATCACGGTCAGGCTTTCACCCAGCAGCGCGAAACCGAGAAACACCGTGCCCAGCGAACCGATGGCGGTCCAGATCGGGTAGGCAATGCTCACCGGCAATTCGCGCATGGCCAGGGTCAGGAAGTAGATCCCGCCCACAGCGGCCACCACGGTGATCAACGAAGGCCCGAGCCGGGTGAAGCCCTCGGCGTACTTCATGCCCATGGCGAAGGTGACTTCGAACCCGGCGGCGACCAGCAGAAACAGCCAGGCCATCTAGAACTCCCCGGCCAGCGCCAACAAGCGCCGCTCAGCCTCGGCGGCAGAGATTTCAAAGGTGCGCTCGGCGGACTCTTCGCCCTCGGCGGCCACCACGGTGACGTCCGTGATGCCGACGAATCCGAGCACCGTGCGCAGTAGCTTGTCGGCATGGTTCATGGATTCCAGCTCGCCTCCCGGGCCAAAGCCGAAGCCACCACGGCTGGTGATGATCAGGGCTTTTTTGCCCTGCACCAACGGTTGGTACTGGGCCACGCCATTGTCCTGGGTGTGATCGAAGGTCACCCCGACGCGCACGATCTGATCGATCCAGGCCTTGAGGCCGCTGGGCACACTGAAGTTGTGCATCGGCGTGGAAATCAGCAATACATCGTGGCCCAGCAGTTCGCCGACCAGCTCGTCGCTGAACGCCAGGTCGGCCTGCATCGACAGTGGCCGGGTGTCGGGCTCGGGGTAAAACGCAGCGGCCACGAATGCCTCGTTGACCGGCGGTATCAGCGCCCGACCGACTTCGCGCCGGGTCAACTGTGACTGTGGATGACGGGCCTGCCAGGCCGTCAGAAACACTTCGGCCAAACGGCGGGAGTGAGAGCGATCACCACGGGGACTGGCATGAACGGCAAGAATTTTACTCATCTGAATCTCCTCAGGGACTAAACTCAAACGGCTTGTGGCTTGCAGCTTGAGGCTCGTAGCTGCGCCTCTTCAAATGAGCAAAAATCAGTCAGGGTGAATCCATTTCATCCGTGGAGCTTTCAATGTTCGCCTCGTTGCCCTTGACCGCCCTGCGCGCCTTCGAATCCGCCTCACGCTTGTTGAGCTTCAAGGCCGCCGCCGAAGAACTGTCGGTCACCCCGACGGCGGTGTCCCATCAGATCCGCTCACTGGAGAGTTGGCTCGGCGTGCCGTTGTTCGAGCGCCTGCCACGCCAGGTGCGCCTGACCGAGTGCGGCGAACGGCTGTTCCAGAGCCTGCACGGGGCTTTCCTCGAAGTGGCGCAAAGTGTCGACACCCTGCGCCCGCAACGCAGCGGCGCCAACCTGACGGTCTCCACCACCGCGGCCTTCGCCGCGCTGTGGCTGGTGCCACGGCTGGGACGTTTCTACGCCCGGCACCCGAACATCAACGTGCGCCTCGATACCCACTGCGAGGTCATCGATCTGCATCAGGACGCCAGTGTCGATCTGGTGCTGCGCTACAGCCTCGACGATTACCCCAACCTGTACGGCCAGTGCCTGTTCGATGAGTCCTTCGGTGTCTACGGCTCCCCCGAACAAGTGGCCCTGGCGTTGAGTCGTGCCCCGACGCTGATCAGCGTGCGCTGGCACAATTCGAAGCTCTATGCCCACGGCTGGGAGGCCTGGTGCGCTCGCTCCGGCGAAACCTGGTTGAGCGGCCGGCCCGCGGTGCGCGAATACGACGAAGAGCATTACGCCCTGCAAGCGGCGATTGCCGGGCAAGGCCTGGTGTTGGCAAGCAATATCCTGGTGTCGGAAAGCGTGGCCAGTGGTCTGTTGTTGCCGTACCGAGGCGAAATCCAGGTCGACGGTGCTGGCTATAGCGCTCTGTGCGTGCCGGGACGCGAACGTCATCCACCGGTTCGGGCGTTTTTTGCGTGGCTGCGTGAAGAGGCATTGTTGTCCGGTCATGCAGTGCGCGGATCAGCGATCAGTTTTTGACGGTCTTGGGCGCCTTGCCCGCCTTCATCTGCTCCAGTAACGGCGCGCATTGATTCGGCTCGCCCCCACTCGGCGCCACCAGCGCCAGCAATCCCGCCGCCGGTGCGGCGATCACGCCCAGCGCCACCATCCCGGCTCCGCGAAGCATCAACGGCACGGCCTTGACCCCGGCATCGGGCTTGATGAACTTGCCACGCACATACAGCGGCGAACGCAATGAAAGCAGGCGCCAGCCCTTGGATTCCGGGGTGATGGTCAGGTCCAGTTGCTCGGTCGCCATGTTAGCCGTGCCGTCGATGTAGATGATGGCGTTCTCGGTGTCGAACACAAACAAGTGGGTACTCGCCAGGCCGGACTGGATACCGAAGTCGGCGGCCGCGCAGTTGATCTTCACTTCCTTGTCGCCAAAGATCTTGCCAACCACATAGTTGCCGACGTTCAGGCCCGCCAGTTCCATCAATTCGCGACTGATGGCGCCATCATTGATCAGCATTTTCAGATTGCCATTGGCGCTGCCCAGCAGTTTGGCCACCGAATTGCCGCGCCCGCTGATATCGGCATCGCCGTTGAGTTCGCCAAAACTGGTTTTCATCGGCTCAAAGCCGGGGAACAACTGCTTGAGCTTGAAGCCCCGCGCCGTAAGTCTGGCCTGGCCTTCCAGGGGATCGGTGTGGCCGTTCAGGCGAATCTGCGCATCCAGCTTGCCGCCGGCCACGCCGAAGCGTAGCGGTTCAAGGCTGAGCACGCCGTCGGTGAGCACCAGATGGGTATAGAGGTCGTTGAACGGCAGCTTTTCGCTGTGCACGATGCGCTTGCCGGTGAACTCGATATCGGCATCCATATCGCGCCAGCGATCGGTCTTGAACTCTTCTACCGGCAGCACCTTGTCCGCCGGTTGTTTGCTGTCACCGCCACGGGCCTTCTGTTTGGCGTTGGAGTCGGCACCAATAAGCGGCGCCAGATCGGCGAACAGCAATTGATTGGACAACAGCGAGCCGCTGAGTCTTGGCCGTGGCTGGCTGGCCACGTAAGTCAGGTTGCCGTGGATGTCGCTCTCGCCGATCTTGCCGTTGAATTCTTCATAGCGGAACACCGCGCCACCGGCCTCGTGCAACCTGGCAATCAGGTGGCCGTCGGTGGCATAGGGTGGCGTGTCCGGCAGGATTATGCCGGTCAGCGGGTAGAGGTTGCCCAGGCTGGTGCCGGCCAGTTTCAGGCGCAGGTCCAGGGCGCCGAGATTCATCGGATCGGTCAGGGTACCGGCCAGTTCAACGCTGGAATCGGCGATCTTCACCTGTGCCTGAAGCGGAAACGGTCGCGCCACGTCCTGCAGCGCCAACAACCCGCCAATCTGGCCCTGGCCCGCGAGTTTCTGGCCGTGGTACTGGCCGTTGGCCTTGAGGGCGAACGCATAATCCTGAGGGGACGAGCCCTTTTCCTGCGCGGCTTTCGCCGCTTTGTCGCCGACGATATCGCTGAATGGAACCGGTTTGCCCAATGGATCGATCAGCACGTCGAGTTGAGTCTTCAGGCTCTGGTCGTCGAGGATGACGTGGCCCTTGTCGAAGCCGATCGCACCGATATCCACCCCCCAGCTGGAAGGCTCGGCGTTCGGGTCTTTCGGGTCGAATTTAAAGGTCCAGTTGGCGCGCCCGTCAGCCAGGCGTTGCAGGTGGGCATACGGCTCGGTGAGATCGATACGCGGGATCACCACCCGCTGCGCCAGCAATGCCAGGGGTGAAATACGCAGCTCGACGCGCTTGAGGGTGACCATCTGCGGTTGCTTTGACCAGTCCGGATTGCCCAGGCTGAGGTCCTCGGCCACCACGTGGGGCCACGGCACCCAGGCGCGCCATCCGCTTTCATCGGGTTCGGGCCGCCAGACCACCGACAGATTGCCGTTGATGGCAAAAGCGCGGTGCAGTTCTTCGGAAACTTTGGTGTTGAGCGGCGGTTTGATCCGGTTCCAGTCGAAGAACACGATGATCAGCACCAGCACCGCCATCAAGGTAAGGAAAGTGGAAAGGGTCCAGACAAACGTCTTTTGGGTGCGCGTCATTGCACAGGGCTCCTGATACGACCGGGCGCCCCGACTGCGACGCACATGTGAAACGGTGAGCCGCAAGCGGCTCCCCATGAAGCTACGACTGATAAAAATCCGCCAGGTTTAATCGATAGACAGATTTCACCAAGTCAATCTGTGACCAGCCGGTCAATCAGCGTTACCGACTCCGCACTTCTGCATGTCACAGGTGAGTCGTAAATACCCACATTGGCGCAAAATAATTCGCCGGAGACGCTCGGCCTAGAGCCTCCGCAGCAAACAATCAATTCCGTTGATTATTACCATTGCGTTTATGAACTTTTATATCGACTTATCGAGAGTAGCATTGCTCTCGTACCCACTTTTTCGCCCCCCCAAGGAGCACAACAATCATGAAACGCCAACTCCTGCTTAGCCTTTCCCTCTCGATGCTGGCCAGCACCGCCTTTGCCCTGCCAGCCGCTGACCAGGCCACGCCACAAGTGAAACAGAACCACTCGGTGTTCAGCCAAACCGTCGCCGCTGATGGCTCCGAACGCACTCCACAAGGCCAGACTCTTGCCGAAGGCGGTAATGATCGCCTGAAAGAAAAAGGCCTGATCACTCAGGATGGCTCGGACCGTACTCCACAAGGCCAAACCCTGGCTGCCGATGGTTCCGATCGCACCCCACAAGGCCAGACCCTTGCCGCAGACGGTTCGGATCGTACGCCACAAGGCCAAACCCTCGCCGCTGACGGTTCGGATCGCACTCCACAAGGCCAAACCCTGGCTGCCGACGGTTCCGACCGTACGCCACAAGGCCAAACCCTGGCTGCTGATGGTTCCGACCGTACGCCACAAGGTCAAACCCTGGCTGCCGACGGTTCAGATCGCACTCCACAAGGTCAAACCCTCGCTGAAGGCGGTGGTGATCGTGTGATCGAACGCAACAGCGCCCAGGCCTAAGCCCCATGGCCGCCCTGAAAAGAAGCCCAATCCCCGGATTGGGCTTTTGACTTTTCAGCGGTCCGCTTGATAGATGCCGCACGTCCCCCGCTTGATCCCTCACAGTCGTTCGACGCCGGCAAAGCCGATTTGCTAGAGTGCGCCGCGTCCCTGTCCAGAAAACGCCCTTGCGATGCTGCCCCGCGCCGAACAGAAGCAACAGACCCGTAACGCCCTGATGGACGCTGCCCGGCGCTTGATGGACGGCGGCCGAGGATTCGGCAGCCTGAGCCTGCGCGAAGTCGCGAAAACCGCCGGCATCGTACCGACCGGTTTCTACCGCCATTTTGCCGATATGGATGAACTGGGCCTGGTGCTGGTCAGCGAAGTCGGCCAGACATTCCGCGAAACCATTCGCCTGGTACGACACAACGAATTCGTGATGGGCGGCATCATCGATGCCTCGGTGCGGATCTTTCTCGACGTGGTCAGCGCCAACCGTTCGCAGTTCCTGTTTCTCGCCCGCGAGCAATACGGCGGTTCGCTGCCGGTGCGCAAGGCCATCGGCCGTTTGCGTGAAGACATCAGTTCGGACCTGGCGGCAGATTTGTCACTGATGCCGAAACTGCAGCATCTGGACATCGCCGACCTGAGCGTCATGGCGGATCTGATCGTCAAAAGCGTGTTCGCCACCCTGCCGGACATCATCGATCCGCCAACCGAAGCCTTGCCCGAGCACCTGACGCCTCAGGCGAAAATCACCCAGCAACTGCGTTTTATCTTTATTGGCCTCAAGCATTGGCAAGGGCTGGGAAGTACTGAGTAACCCTGTGGGAGCGGGCTTGCTCGCGAAGAACGATAACGCGGTGTGCCTGAAAGACCGTGGCGCCCCATTCGCGAGCAAGCCCGCTCCCACAATGACGTGCATCGCCTCAACTTGGTGCGCACATCAAAAACAACGCACCAACTTCAACCAAAAAACTCACGTCTTCGATACCAGTCCCACGTCTCCTTCAGCCATTTCCTACGCCTCACCTCGATTGGCAAGCCCCTTGCTCTAGCCTGAGCATTGTTCATTGCTGGAAGCCTTCCGATGCTGGTGATTCATCGCAGAATCGACCCTCAACCCGTTTGGGCCGCCGAACTGCACCTGACGTTCGAAGCCCGCAGCAAAAGCCGTTTGCGCTGTTTCAGTGCCGAGGGCGAAGACGTCGGGTTGTTTTTGGAACGCGGCCAGCCGCCATTGCATGACGGCGAATGCCTGCAAGCCGAAGACGGGCGTATCGTGCGTGTCTGCGCCCGCCCCGAACAATTGCTGCACGTCACCTGCGCCAATGCCTTCGAACTGACCCGCGCGGCCTATCACCTGGGCAACCGCCATGTCGCCCTGCAGGTCGGCGACGGCTGGCTGCGCCTGCTCGACGATTACGTGCTCAAGGCCATGCTCGAACAACTCGGCGCCGTTGCCTCGAACATCGAAGCGCCATTCCAGCCGGAACACGGTGCCTATGGCGGTGGCCACCATCATTCGCGCCACGGTGACGAAGACTTCAACTACGCGCCGAAACTGCACCAGTTCGGCGTACGCCCATGAACCCGGCCTGGGCACTGCTGCGCCTGGCCAGTCCGCAATTGCCGATTGGCGGCTATAGCTATTCACAGGGGCTGGAAATGGCGGTGGATAACGGCCGCGTAAACGATTCCGACAGCGCCCGACGCTGGATCAGCGATCAGATGTTATTGAACCTGGCCCGCTTCGAAGCACCGTTGCTGCTCGCCCATTGCATGGCCGCCAGTGAGGACAACTGGGGCCAATTGCTGCAATGCTGCGAGGAACACCGCGCCAGTCGCGAAACCCGCGAGCTGCATCAGGAGAGCCGGCAGATGGGCTACTCGTTGCAGCAATTGCTCAACGGCTTGCCGGAGCTCGACACACCCGCCCGCACCTTCCTCGAACAACGCACCGAGCCACATCTGGCCCTGGGTTGGGCGTTGGCCGCACGCGCCTGGCAGATCAACCCGCAGGACGCCCTGGCCGCGTGGCTGTGGAGCTGGCTGGAAAACCAGTTGGCGGTGCTGATGAAGACCTTGCCATTGGGTCAGCAAGCCGCCCAACGCCTGACCAGCGAACTGTTACCGCTGCTTCAACAGGCTCAACAGAACGCCACTCGAATCGATCCCGATCATTACGGCAGCGCCGCTTTCGGCCTGTCCCTGGCGTGTATGGCCCATGAGCGCCAATACAGCCGCCTGTTCCGTTCCTAGGGCCCCTTATTTTGGAGAACCACATGAACACACAACCCCTGCGTGTCGGCATCGGCGGTCCGGTCGGCTCCGGCAAAACCGCCCTGACCCTGGCCCTGTGCCTGGCCCTGCGCGAGCGCTACAACCTGGCCGTCGTGACCAACGACATCTACACCCGCGAAGACGCCGACTTTCTGGTGCGCAACGAAGCCCTGGCGCCGGAACGCATCATTGGCGTGGAAACCGGTGGCTGCCCGCATACGGCCATCCGCGAAGACGCCTCGATCAACCTCGAAGCCGTGGATCAACTCAATCGCCGTTTTCCGGGGCTGGACCTGATTCTCGTGGAGTCCGGTGGCGACAACCTCTCCGCGACCTTCAGCCCGGAACTGTCCGACCTGACCATCTACGTGATTGACGTATCCGCCGGCGACAAGTTGCCGCGCAAGGGTGGGCCGGGGATCTGCAAATCCGACCTGCTGGTGATCAACAAGATCGACCTGGCGCCGTTGGTCGGTGCCTCGCTGGAGATGATGAACAGCGACACCCAGCGCATGCGCAACGGCAAGCCATTCGTGTTCAGCAATCAGAAAACCGGCCAGGGTCTGGAAGAGATCATCGCCTTCATCGAACGCCAGGGTTTGCTGACCGCGGCCTGAGTACGACTTATCAACAAGGAAGCTTACCCATGACACTGAAACGCATTCTGGCTGCCCTGGCCCTGCTGCTGACCCCGGCCCTCGCCTTCGCCCATCCGGGGCACGGCGGCAACGGCCTGATCGCCGGTATCGGCCATCCGCTTGGCGGTCTCGATCACCTGCTGGCGATGCTTGCGGTGGGGTTGTGGGCAGCGCAGCAGAAAGGCGCTGCGCGCTGGGCGCTGCCGTGCACTTTTGTCGGCACCCTGCTGATCGGCGGACTGTTGGGCTTTGCAGGATTGAACCTGCCGGCACTGGAGAGCGGGATTGCCGCGTCGGTGTTCGCGTTGGGCCTGGCCGTGGCATTGGCGGTGCGTCCACCACTGGGCATGGCGGTGGCTGCGACGGCGTTGTTTGCGCTGTTCCATGGCGTGGCCCATGGCCTGGAGCTGCCGGAGATGTCGAGTCCCTGGACCTACGCCACAGGCTTCGTCGCGGCGACGGCAGTGTTGCACGCGGCAGGTTATGCGCTGGTGCGGGTGTTGCCGCAGGCGGCGGCACCCTTGGTGCGACTGGCGGGTGCGGCTTCGGCGGCGACCGGGGTCTGGTTGTTGGCGGGTTGATTCCTCAGCGTCTGACCTGACATCTTCGCGGGCAAGCCCGCTCCCACAGGTTTTTGTGGTGTGATTACAATCGCATGTACATCGCGAGTCCCTGTGGGAGCGGGCTTGCTCCGGGCGGCGCTCCGACGAAGGCGGCCTGATAGACACAGCCTCTCTCAGGTCAGCCTCTCTGCTAACATGTCGCGCAATCGCCCCTGCCGTGACGACGCCAGCCAATGCCGCCTGTTTCCCGCTCCGCCTCTCAGCCTGAATTGACCGCCCTGTTCGCCTCGGTGCAACAGCACTTCCTGAACGTCATCGTGCCGCTCTGGCAAGGTCCGGGCTGGAATGCCGACATGGCGTTACCCTATGAGGCGCTGGATGCCGAACACCAGCCGCTGCCCCCGCAACGCTACCGGGCCATGGCCTGTGCGCGGCAGTTGTATCTGTTTGCCAGCCTGATCGGTCAGACGCCCGGCGCCGAAGAGCGCGCCGCCGCGTTGTTCCGCTCGTTGCAGCGCCACTTCCACGATGCCGAGCACGGTGGCTGGTTCTACAGCGTCGATGCACAAGGGGCGCCGCTGGACCCACGCAAAGACCTCTACACCCACGCCTTCATCCTGTTCGCCTGCGCCCATTACTGGGACAAGGTCCGCGAGCCATTGGTCGAGTCGGTACTCAACGCCTCGCTGGAAGTGATCGCGCAGTGTTTCGCCACGGACGACGGTCTGTACGAAGCCACGCTCGACCGCGACTGGGCACCGCTGGACAGCGGCCCGTTGCAAAACCCGCTGATGCACCTGGCCGAAGCATTCCTTGCCACCCTCTCGGTGCGTGAAGATCCCGACGTGCAACACGCACTCGTCGAGTTATGCACAGCCATGCACACGCGTTTCATTGATCCGCAACAGGGCGTGTTGATGGAAAAGCCGCTGGGGTCTGTGGATAACTGGTTTGAACCGGGGCATCAGTTCGAATGGTATTTCCTGCTGGAATCCTCGGCGCTGTTACGCCATTCGACGCTGCATGCCGATCTGGAGCGGGCCTTCACCTTTACCGAGCACGTAGGCGTCGATCAGCAGACTGGCGCTGTGCGGGCGATGCTCGACTTCAGAGCGGATGGCGGCGTCCGGGACGCCACGCAGCGTATCTGGGCCCAGGCCGAATACCTGCGCGCGTTGACGCTGCGACCGGACAGCGAAGCGGATGTACTGCGCCAGTTGCAGGCGTTGCAGCAGCGCTCGCTGCATGCCGGCGGCTGGTACGAATGCCGCGATGAACAGGGCGAGGTCAGCCGCCGTGACATGCCGTCGACCACGCCTTATCACCTGGCGACCTGTTATCGCGGGTTGGCAGAGTATCTCGGCTGACTGTGTGGTGAGGGGGCAAGCCTCCCTCGCCACACAGTCGCGTCCAATCACTCAATCCACTTGCGATCCCCGGTAAAGCTGATCGTCAGCCATCGAGCAGCGTCCGGCTCGCCAAGCTTTGTGGAAATTTCCTCGCGCAAGCTGTCCAGTTGCCCCACACCATCGAGCCAGTAATCCTTCGGCAATACGATGTGAATCTCGATGAAACAGGCCCTGCCGTGTTTCTGCACGTAGGAAATGTAGTCGTCGAAACCATGCTCGACCTTCGCCACCTCCATCACCTGACGCACCTTGTCGTCCAGTTGATCCGGGACGATCCCCAGCACATCGCGCAAGGCCGGCCCGAGGATTTTGAACGCCGGAGGAAGCATGCCCAGGGCCAGCAGAATCAGGATCATCGGGTCGACATACACCGCCCATTTATCGTACCCCTGAGTCTTGAGCAGCAGCGCGATAAGAAAACTCACCAACAGGCCCGCCGACAGCATCGCGTCCACCAGCCAACTGATGTTGTCGAACTGAATCAGCGATGAGTTGAGTGTGCGATTGCGATGGCGGACGTAGAAAAAATAAATCAGTTCAACGACGGTAAACACCGCCGCATAGAGGATTACCAGACCGAGTTCGACCTCGCGGCCTCCATTGATGATGCCGAACACACCGTTGAGAAACGCATAAACGGCCACCAGGAATATGAAACAACCTTCGATCACCAGCACCATGGGCTCCAGGTGCCAGGAACCGAATTGGAAGCGCTGATTGCTTTCCTTGGCGATCAGCCGGGCGGTGATCAGCATCAGGACCTTGATGAAGGCCGCGATCAACGAAAAGAAGCCATCGAACAGGATGGATTGGGCGCCTGAAACAAAACCGGTGATGATCCCGGCGAATGTCACGGCGAGCATCAGGAAGGTCGATTGTTTGAGCAGCGACTGCTCGCCTCGATTACTCACTTGATATCCTCAAAGGCCTCTAGACCGCCGGGTGCGGTGGCTTGCTTGAGGAAGGAGTCTAGCTGATGTCCTGTTTAGTCTGTTCCGGCCCCTTCGCGGGCAAGCCCGCTCCCACAGTGGATCGTGGTGAACACAAGTTGTGTGGACGACACAAAAACCTGTGGGAGCGGGCTTGCCCGCGATTGGCCGTTATTCGGTCTTAAGACTTGCGATCAATCGCAAACCCGGCCCAGGTCTGGCTCACCGGCATCAGCTCCAGGCTGTTGATGTTGATGTGCGCCGGGGCGTTGAGCACCCAGAAGATGGTTTCGGCGATGTCTTGCGGCTGAATCGCCTCGGCGCCGGCGTAAGTGGCGTTGTAGCGCTCCTGGTCACCGGCAAAACGCACCAGCGAGAACTCGCTTTCGCACAGGCCTGGCTCGATGTTGCTGACCCGTACGCCCGTGCCTTGCAGGTCGCAGCGCAGGTTCAGGGAGAATTGCTTTACGAACGCCTTGGTCGCGCCATACACGTGGCTGCCCGGGTACGGATAGTTGCCGGCGATGGAACCCAGGTTGACGATGCCGGCACCACGACCGTGGGCAATCAGGCGTGGCAACAGCAAACGGGTGCTGTACATCAGGCCTTTGACGTTGGTATCGACCATGGTGTCCCAATCGTCCAGGTCGCACTTGGGCGCCGGGTCAACCCCCAGGGCCAGCCCGGCGTTGTTGATCAACCCGCGCAGTTTGGCAAAGGATGGCGGCAGATTGGCAATCGCCTCCTCCATGGCCTTGCGATCACGCACATCGAGCACCAGGCCATGGACTTCGGTTTGCTTCGACAGCTCGGCGCACAGTGCATTGAGGCGCTCTTCACGACGACCCGTCAGCACCAGTTTCCAGCCGGCCTCGGCAAAACGACGGGCACAGGCTTCACCAAAACCGGAGGTCGCGCCGGTAATAAACAGGGTGTTGGACATCGTGTTCTCCTTGCTTCGGCTGATCGCCAGCCATTGGAATAGAAAATCAGCAGGCAGCATGCCCGGCCTTGTTCGCAGCGGCAACCACCACTCAAACTGTTCAAAAAACGCTCAACCCCGGCAAGCCCTTGACCAGCGTGGCCTGCAGCCATGTGCACGCACGTTATCCACAGGCCGGTCCACAGTCTTTGGGGGCAAGTGGAAAAGCTGCAAGCCGCTGTCCACAAGGCTTTGCGCGGGGTTTTAAAACTTTTTTGCTTGACCCTCAAGCGCCTGCTGTGTAGCCCTTGGCCATTTTCATGACTGACGAGTCAAACCGGCGATGGCGCCAAGCCAGTAACCACGGCCTTCAGCGGAGTCTTTCCAGAGTTTAATCACAGACTTATCCACAGGCTTGTCCACGCTGATTCCGCACACTTTCATCACGAACAAAAAGGTTGACAAAGCGGCCTTGAAGTTACGCAAAACCACCTGATCAAAAAACAACCACACATCTACAGACCACGGATTAAAAGGCCTCCAGCCAGATACTCCCATGTTATTCACAGCCGGCTCCACAGCAAACGGGGACAAGTCAAAACCGTGACAAAACAGGTATTTGCAGCGGCTTTATGTCGCGTTTCGGGAGCTTGGGAATATTGTTTTCCACAATTTCCTGCAGGCACACCAAAAACCCTGTGGGAGATGTAAAAAAGCCCCGGCGATTGCGCGCCGGGGCTTGTGTATAACCACTGAGACTCAGTGCCCGCCGAGATAGGCGTTACGCACATCCTCGTTGACCAGCAGCTCCTTGCCGGTGCCGGTCATGCGGATTTCACCGTTGACCATCACGTACGCCCGGTCCGACAGACGCAGGGCGTGGTTGGCGTTCTGCTCCACCAGGAAGATGGTCATGCCGGTCTTGGCCAGTTCCCGCAGGGTCGCGAAGATCTGTTTGACCACGATCGGCGCCAGGCCCAGGCTCGGCTCATCCAGCAGCAGCAACTTGGGCCGGCTCATCAGGGCCCGGGCGATGGCGAGCATCTGCTGCTCGCCGCCGGACATGGTCATCGCCCGCTGGGTACGCCGCTCTTCGAGCCGCGGGAACAGCTCGAACATGCGTTGCATGTCTTCCTTGGCGTACTTGTCACCGATAGGGATAGTGCCCATCAGCAGGTTCTCCTCGACTGTCATGTCGGGGAACACCCGCCGCCCTTCCGGCGACTGCGCGATGCCGTTGGAGGCGATGTAGTGGGACGACTTGTGGGTAATGTCCACGCCCTGATAAAGGATCTGCCCGTCAGCTGCCCGCGGCTGGCCGAAGATCGACATCAGCAGGGTCGACTTGCCGGCACCGTTGGAGCCGATCAGGCTGACGGTTTCTCCTTCCTTGATGTGCAGCGAGACTTTCTTCAGGGCCTGGATCGGCCCATAAAACACATCCAGTTCCTTGAGTTCGAGGATGGGTTGGCTCATAGCACCACTTCCTCTTCATCGGCGCCCAGGTAGGCCGCAATCACTTTCGGATCGTTACGAATCGCATCGGGTCCGCCCTCGGCGATGACGATGCCGTGGTCCAGCACCACGATGTGATCGGAAATGCTCATTACCATGCCCATGTCGTGTTCGATCAGCACCACGGTCAGATCGTGCTCGTCGCGCAGCAGTCGGATCATCGCGCTCAGCGCTTCGGTTTCCTGAGGGTTGAGGCCGGCGGCCGGCTCGTCGAGGCAGATGATCTGCGGACGGGTGCACATGGCGCGGGCGATTTCCAGGCGGCGTTGCTGACCGTAGGACAGTTCACCGGCCAGACGGTTGGCGCAGTCCACCAGGTCCACCACTTCCAGCCAGTAGAACGCGTGGTCCAGCGCATCGCTTTCGGCCTTGCGATAGCCCTTGGTGTTGAGGATGCCGGCCAGCATGTTGCGGTTGACCCACATGTGCTGGGCCACCAAGAGGTTTTCCAGCACCGACATTTCCTTGAACAGGCGAATGTTCTGGAAGGTCCGGGCCAGCCCGGCACGGTTCACCAGGTGAGTGCCGCCGAACGCCTTGTAGAACAGCCGGCTGGCGAAGGATTTCGGCGAGACGAAATCGGTCGGCTTGAACGATTCGCCCAGCAATTTGATGACGTTCGTCTGCTGACCACGCACATTGAGTTCGATTTTGCCGCCGGTGGCCTTGTAGAACCCGGTCAGGCAGTTGAACACCGTGGTTTTGCCGGCACCGTTGGGCCCGATCAGGGCGAAGATCGAATTGCGGTGGACCTTCAGGCTGACATCGTTCAACGCCTTGATGCCGCCGAAGTGCATCATCAGTTTTTCGACACTGAGTACGACTTCGCTCATGGCGCTACTCCTTTACGCGGGGTCACACCGGTACGGCTGATCCGAATCAGGCCGCGCGGTCGCCAGATCATCATCAACACCATCAGGATGCCGAACAGCAGCACGCGGTATTCGGCGAAGCCACGCAGCAGTTCCGGGGCGACGGTCAGCACGAAGGCTGCAATCACCACGCCGATGGTCGAACCCATGCCACCCAGTACCACGATGGCGAGGATCAGCGCCGACTCAAAGAAAGTGAACGAGGTCGGGTTGACGAAGCCCTGGTAAGTGGCGAAGAACACCCCGGCCAGCCCGGCAGTCGAAGCACCGATGGTGAACGCCGAGAGCTTGACCAGTACGTGGTTCAGGCCCATGGAGCGGCAGGCGATTTCGTCTTCCCGCAGGGCTTCCCAGGCGCGGCCGACCGGCATGCGGGTCAGGCGATGCTTGATGTGCAGCACGGCCAGGACCACCAAGAACAACACGGCGTAAATGAGGTAGTACTTCACGTCAGGGTTGTAGGCGATGCCGAAGAACTCATGGAACGGCACCCCGCCCTCTTTCGCCCTTTTTCCGAACTCGATGCCGAAGAAGGTTGGCAACGGCGCTGCCATGCCATTCGGACCGCCGGTCAGGGACAACCAGTTATTGAGGATCAAGCGAATGATTTCACCGAAGCCCAGGGTCACGATCGCCAGGTAGTCACCGTGCAGGCGCAACACCGGGAAACCGAGGATGCAACCGGCCAAGCCGGCCGTGATCGCCGCCAGCGGCAACACCGTCCAGAAACCCAGCCCCAGGTACTGATAACCGAGCGCCAGGCCGTAGGCGCCGATGGCATAGAACGCCACGTAACCCAGGTCGAGCAGACCGGCCAGGCCGACCACAATGTTCAGCCCCAGCCCCAGCAGTACGTAGATCAGCCCGAGGATGACCACGCCCAGCAGATAGGAGTTGGAGAAAAACGGGAACACCACGGCGATGACAATCATCAGCGGGATGATCCAGCGCAACCGGGATTTGTAATCAGGCGCCAGTACATGAACCCCGGAGCCAGTACTTTCAAAGCCTTCGAGAATTCTCAGGCCCTTTGGGGTTTGCAGGAACAGGCTCAAGGCAAAACGACCGACCATGACGATAGCGACAATCCAGGCCACCCGGGTCGCTTCCAGGTTGAAGCCATAGCCATCGAGGACGATGCCGACAATCGGACCGAACACAATCAGGGCCACGAGGCCGGCAAGAATCGCGTCAACCAGGCTTTTTTTGAGATCAATGGTTGTTTTAGTGGTTGAAGACATCGCTTACACCTTCGACACAAGAGGACGGCCGAGCAGGCCCTGGGGCCGAAAGACCAGAACGAGAACCAGCAGCGAGAAGCTGAAGACGTCTTTGTAGTCCGAGTTGACCAGACCGGAGAACAGCGACTCGGAGATGCCGAGGATGATCCCGCCGAGCATGGCACCAGGCAGCGAGCCAATCCCGCCGAGCACCGCGGCGGTGAACGCCTTGATGCCGATGACGAAGCCTGCGTAGAAGTCGAACGTGCCGTAGTTCATGGTGATCAGCACGCCGGCCAGGGCCGCCATTGCTGCACCAATGATGAACACGTAGGAAATGATGCGGTCGGTGTTGATCCCCAGGATCGAGGCCATCTTGCGGTCTTGCTGGGTCGCGCGGCACATGCGGCCGAGCTTGGTGTACTTGATGACATAGGTCAGCAAGCCCATCCCGACAAACGCGGCGACCAGAATGAAGATCTTGGTGTAAGTGAGCTGGACGAAGCCGGTCCCGACTTCTACTCGCCATGCACCCGTCAGCAGTGTCGGAACGCCTTGTTGGCGGGCACCCTGGGCGATCTGTGCATAGTTTTGCAGGATCAGCGAGATCCCGATGGCGCTGATCAGCGGTGCCAGTCGGGTGGAGTTACGCAGGGGTTTGTAGGCAACACGCTCGATGACCCAGCCATACACCGCCGTGACGACGATGGTGAAGATCAGTGTGCCGAGCATCAACAGGGGGAAGGATTCAATACCGAAGTACGCCAGCAGAGCCAGACTGATTGCCGCGAGGTAAGCGGAAATCATGTAAACCTCGCCGTGGGCGAAGTTGATCATGCCGATGATGCCATAGACCATTGTGTAGCCGATGGCGATCAGGCCATAGACCGACCCGAGGGTCAGGCCGTTGACCATTTGCTGCAGGAAAATACCATCCATAACGCAATCTCACGCAATGAGAACCTGCACAGGTGGCTGTGCGGTTCTTCTAAGGAAAATACAGATATACGTCGGAGCAATGTCAGCCACGATCAGGCAGGCCACCACCGGTTCCCGTGGGAGCGAGTCTGCTCGCGATAGCGGTTGAACATTCAAACGAGGGTGTCGCCTGTCTGTCCGTCATCGCGAGCAGGCTCGCTCCCACAGGGAGACCTGTGGGGCTCAGCCGATCAAGTCAGCCCTTACTTCTGTTTTTCCAGTTGGTGGTATTTGCCGTCCTTGTCCCACTGGTAAACCACGTAGTCGGAGACTTTCAGGTCGCCCTTGCTGTCCCAGGTCTTCTCGCCCATGACGGTCTTGACCGGGTTGGCTTTCAGCCATTTGGCAGCGTCTTCGCCCTTGTTGGACTTGGCGCCGTTGAAGGCTGCGGCCAGGGTCTGGACCGAAGCGTAGGCGTACAGGGTGTAGCCTTCAGGTTCGGTGCCGGCCTTGCGGAAAGCGTCTACCACGGTCTTGCTGTCTGGCAGCAGGCGTGGGTCGGCACCGAAAGTCATCAGTACGCCATCAACGTTCTGTGGGCCACCGGCGGTGGTCACCAGTTCGTCAGTCACGATACCGTCATCGGACATGAACTTGACGTCTTTGAGGCCCTGTTCACGCAGTTGCCGAACCAGTGGACCGGCTTCCGGGTGCAAGCCGCCGAAGTAGACCACGTCGGCACCGGCCGCACGGATCTTGGTGACGACGGCGCTGAAGTCTTTCTCGCCGCGGGTCAGACCTTCGTACAGCACCGGCTTCACGCCGCGCTTTTCCAGCTGAGCCTTGGTGGCGTCCGCCAGGCCCTGACCGTAGGTGTCCTTGTCGTGCAGTACGGCGACTTTCTTGCCCTTGAGCACGTCGACGACATAGTCGCCAGCCACGATACCTTGCTGGTCGTCACGCCCGCACATGCGGAACATGGCACTCAGGCCGCGCTCGGTCACCTTGGGGTTGGTGGAACCCGGGGTGATCGTGATGATGCCGGCTTCGTCGTAGATCTCGGAGGCAGGGATGGTCGACGAGGAGCAGAAGTGACCTACCACACCAGCGACTTTCTTTTCGGTCAGGTCCTTGGCGACCGTCACAGCCTGTTTCGGTTCGCAGGCGTCATCGCCTTTGACCAGTACGATTTTTTCCCCATTCACGCCGCCCGCTGCGTTCACCGCATCGGCTGCTGCCTGTGCACCCTTCATGTACTGCTCACCAAATGCCGCGTTGGCGCCTGTCATCGGGCCCGCCACACCGATTTTCACGTCAGCTTGTGCAAATGCAGAAACACCCAGCGCAGTTGCCACTGCGAGAGCCAGAAAGCCTTTCTTGTAAAACGTATGGGACATGAGGTGGTGCTCCATGGTTTTTTTTAATTGGCACTGCGACTTCACTGAATGCTCAGAGCAAGGGCCGTGCCATCGGTTTTTTATTCTGAAAAAAGTCGCTGCTTTCTTGTTATTTCGACTGTTTCGAGCCCATTTTCATTGGGCGTGCAACCGTCTAAACCGCGGAAGGTAAAACCATTATTTTTTTGAGGCGCAACCCGCCTGCGCCATCATTGCAACCGCGGCATCAAACGACGTGCAACCAGCCTGTAACAACGTGCGTCACCGAAGTGCACACTGCTGGTGCGGGGACTGCTACAACCCGCACCATTGACAGGCTAGCTGCAGATCGAAAAAGCGCCGCTTCCCGCTGCAAAAATCAACATTCAGATCACGATCCGCAGGCACTGGCCTGCGTGATACAGCGAGAATCCCGCCTCATACAGACAGCTGCGCAACCCCACCCCGGCCAGTGGCTGCATGGGGGCAAAGGGGATCGGTAGCGCTTGAGGATTTCCGTTACACAAGTAGTCGGCAAAGGCCTTGCCGACCACCGTCCCTGTGGTCACGCCCCGCCCGTTGTAACCGGTGACGGCCACCAGACCGGGCGCAGGCTCGAACAGGCGCATCAAATGATCGGGGGTGAAGGCGATGCGACCGGTCCAGGTGCACTCCCACTCCACCGGTTTGAGGTACGGGAAATAGTGTTGCTGTACCCGATCGGCCCAGGCCTTGAGAAACCAGGCCGGTTTCTGATTGCCATTACCGAGGCTACCCAGCAGCAGCCTTCCGTCTTTATCACGACGGATGCTGCTCAGGACCTGGCGGGTGTCCCAGGAACCCTGGCCGCCGGGAAGAATTTGCCGGGCGGCCTCTTCGGTCAGCGGGACCGAGGCCACCTGATAGTAATAACCGGGGAAGAAATTGCGCCGCAGCTCCGTCCAGTCGCCTTCGGTGTAGGCATTGGAGGCAATCACCACTTTCTCGGCCATGACCGAACCCTGGGCGGTTTGCACTGACCAGCGCTGGCCCTGGCGTTCGAGCCGGGTGACCGGGGAATGATCGAATAATTGACCGCCGAGGCCGATGGCTGCCTTGGCCAGCCCCGTGGTATAGGCCATCGGGTTGAGCGTGCCAGCACGGCGATCGAGCAGCGCCGCGGCGATCTTTTTGGTGCCCGTGGCTTGCTCGCAAGCCTGACCGGTCAACAATTCCACCGGCGCCCCCCGGCGTTTCCATTGCTCTTCACGACTGCGCAAGTCGGCCTCGCCACGGGCGTTGTGCGCCATGTGCAGCGTGCCTTCGCGGCGCAGCTGGCAATCGATGTTGTACTTGTCCACAAGGCTGAACACCAGGGATGGCGCCGCGCCCAGCATGCGGTTCAGTTGGCTGCCGACTTCCGTGCCGAACCCGGCTTCGATCTCGTCCGGGGGAATCCACATCCCGGCATTGACCAGCCCGACGTTGCGTCCCGAACCACCATGGCCGGCGCGATGGGCCTCCAGCACACAAACGGTCTTGCCTTGCTCCAGCAGATGCACCGCCGCCGACAAACCGGTAAAACCGGCGCCGATGACACAGACATCCACCGTGACCTCACCCTTGAGGGCCGAATTGTCCGGCCTTTGCGGCGTCAGTTTTTCCCACAGACACTCTTCGCGTAACGGCATTGCCAGACTCCAACAGAAACCTAACAAACACATACTTCAAATGTGGGAGCGAGCCTGCTCGCGAAAAACGTCAGGGCAACACGGTTATGCAGAAAACACGCGTTATCGTTGAAGTCCATCGCGAGCAAGCTCGCTCCTACAGGAAGGCACCTATCAGTCGAAGGTGATGCCCTGCGCCAACGGCAACTCCAGCGAATAGTTCACGGTGTTGGTCTGGCGGCGCATGTAGCCGCGCCATGCATCGGAGCCGGACTCACGACCACCACCCGTTTCTTTCTCACCGCCGAAAGCACCGCCGATTTCCGCGCCGCTTGGACCGATATTGACGTTGGCGATGCCGCAGTCGCTGCCCACCGCCGACATGAACTGCTCGGCCTCACGCACGTCGGTGGTGAAGATGCACGAGGACAGGCCTTGTGGCACCGCGTTGTTCAGGCGCAGGGCCTCCTGGAAATCGCTGTAACCGACCACGTACAGGATCGGGGCGAAGGTTTCGTGGCAGACCACGTCGCTCTGCTCCGGCATTTCGACGATGGCCGGCGACACGTAGTAGGCATTCGGGAATTGGTCTTGCAGTTGGCGCTCACCGCCAAACACCCGACCGCCTTCGCTCAAGGCCTGCTCCAGCGCGTCCTGCATGTTGTCGAAGCTTTGCTTGTCGATCAGCGGGCCGACCAGATTGCCTTCCAGCGGATGGCCGATGCGTACTTTCGAGTACGCGGCTTTCAGGCGGGTGACGATTTCTTCTTTCACCGACTCATGCGCGATCAGGCGACGCAGGGTGGTGCAGCGCTGACCGGCGGTGCCGACGGCGCTGAACAGGATCGCGCGAACGGCCATGTCCAGGTCGGCGCTCGGGCCGAGGATCATCGCGTTGTTACCGCCCAATTCGAGAATGCTGCGGGCAAAACGCGCGGCCACTTTCGGTGCCACTTCGCGGCCCATGCGGGTGCTGCCGGTGGCGCTGATCAGGGCCACGCGCGGGTCATCGACCAGCGCTTCGCCGGCATCGCGACCGCCGATGATGACCTGGCTCAGGTGGGCAGGTGCATCGCTGAAGTTCTTCAGCACGCGGTCGAACAGCGCCTGACAGGCCAGGGCGGTCAGCGGGGTTTTTTCCGACGGTTTCCAAATCACCGGGTTACCGCAGACCAGCGCCAACGTGGCGTTCCAGGCCCAGACCGCGACCGGGAAGTTGAAAGCGCTGATCACCCCGACGACGCCCAACGGATGCCAGGTTTCACGCATGTGATGGCCAGGACGCTCGGAAGCGATGGTCAAACCGTACAACTGGCGGGACAGGCCGACGGCGAAGTCGCAGATGTCGATCATTTCCTGAACTTCACCCAGGCCTTCCTGAGTGATCTTGCCGGCTTCCCAGGACACCAGCTCACCGAGATCGGCCTTGTATTCACGCAGGATGTCGCCCAGTTGACGCACCAATTCGCCACGGCGCGGTGCCGGGACCTTGCGCCACAGTTCGAACGCATGATCTGCGCGACTGATGTGCTGCTCGACTTCAGCCGCGCCTTCCCAGTTCACGGCGGCGATCCTGCTGCCATCGATCGGCGAATGCACCGGCACTTTGCCGTTCTGGTACAGGGCCGGGTTCACACCTAGACGATCAAGCAATGCGGCAACCATGGGTCACTCCTCAAGCAAAAGACAGAACATGTGCAGCCGGAAAATCGCGACTGATCAGACCTGTAGTTTTAGCTGCCCGGAGGTTACTCAACAAACGACCTTTAAGAGAGATATCATTCCGTTTATTCATGCTGTGCATTGCTGGCAATAAGAAACAAGAACCAAGGACCGCCCATGCTGAATAAACGCTACTTGCCATCGATCGCTGCGTTGCAGTGCTTCGAAGCCGTCACCCGGCACTTGAGCTTCACCCGGGCCGCCGAAGAGTTGAACCTGACCCAAAGCGCCGTGAGCAAACAGGTCGCGCAACTCGAAGAGCTGTTGCAACACTTGCTGTTTCGCCGGGTGCGCCGCCGCCTGCAGATGACGCCGGCCGGTGATCTGTATCTGGTTGAGGTGCGAAAAATCCTCACGCAGGTCGAGATGTCGACCCATTATCTGCGTTCCTACGGTGGCGAAACAGAAGTCCTGCGGGTTTCGACGCCCCCCACCTTCGGCGCGCGCTGGCTGGTGCCGCGCCTGAAAGGTTGGCGCCTGCGGCACCCGTCGATCCACCTCGACCTGTGCAGCGAGCAGGAAGCCGACGACCTGCTGCAAGGTCGCAGCGACCTGGCGTTCTACTTCGGCCAGGGCTCGCGGCCCGGCACCGAATGCCTGAAGCTGTTCGGCGAAGAGCTTGTTCCTGTATGTGCCCCCGGCAGCCTGCCGGACATGCCATTTACCGATCCGACGCAACTGACCGACCTGGTCCTGCTGCAAAACGCTTCCCGCCCCCAGGCCTGGCATGACTGGTTCGACCACCAGGGTTACCACACCGAGCACAGCTACCACGGCCCGCGTTTCGAAACCTTTTATATGTGCATCCGCGCCGCCCAGGTTGGCTGCGGCGTGGCGCTGTTACCACGGTTTCTGGTGGAAGAGGAACTGGCCGACGGCAAGCTGGTCATTCCCTGGCAGCATGCAATGCCCAGCAGCGATGCCTATTACCTTGCGTACCCGGAGCACTCGGCGGAAGTGCCCAAGGTGCGGGACTTTGTGAAGTGGATGCTGGAGCAGATCGATAGCCCGGAGATCTCGCAAATCTAGGGTTAACGCTGTACCTGTGGGAGCGGGCTTGCTCGCGAAGACTGAGTGTCAGGCAACATCATTGTTGGATGTGAAACCGCTTTCGCGAGCAAGCCCGCTCCCACAGGGATCTGTTGTGATCCAAGAAATCGCTGGCAATCCTGCCCATTGATATGCGCCACTAGCGCCATTGATCAATACCGCTGCAACGCTGGAGATTCCCGTTATGAGCGAGAGTGTGTTTGCCGATCGCATCGTGCAGAACCTGCTCGACACCGACTTCTACAAACTGACGATGATGCAGGCGGTGCTGCACAACTACCCGAACGTCGAAGTCGAATGGGAGTTTCGTTGCCGTAACAGCGAGGACTTGCGCCCCTACCTGGCGGAAATCCGTTTCCAGATCGAGCGTCTGGCCGAACTGAGCCTGAGCGCCGATCAATTGAGCTTTCTGGAGCGCATCAGCTTCCTGAAGCCGGATTTCCTGCGTTTTCTCGGGTTGTTCCGCTTCAACCTGCGCTACATCCACACCGGTATCGAAAACGGTCAGCTGTTTATCCGCCTGCGGGGCCCCTGGCTGCATGTGATCCTGTTCGAAGTGCCGCTGCTGGCGCTGGTCAGCGAGGTGCGCAACCGCTATCGCTACCGCGAAGTCGTGCTGGAGCGGGCCCGCGAGCAGCTCTACCGCAAGTTCGACTGGCTGAGCGCCAACGCCAGCAGTGATGAATTGTCCGAATTGCAGGTGGCCGATTTCGGCACCCGTCGTCGCTTCTCGTATCGCGTGCAGGAAGAAGTGGTGAATGTGCTCAAGCACGATTTCCCCGGACGCTTCGTCGGCACCAGCAACGTGCATCTGTCCCGTGAGCTGGACATGAAACCGCTGGGCACCATGGCCCACGAATGGATCATGGCGCACCAGCAACTCGGCCCACGGCTGATTGACAGCCAGATCGCCGCACTCGATTGCTGGGTTCGCGAATACCGTGGGCTGCTGGGGATCGCACTGACCGACTGCATCACCATGGATGCCTTCCTCGGCGATTTCGATCTGTTTTTCGCCAAGCTTTTCGACGGATTGCGCCACGACTCGGGCGATCCGGTGGTCTGGGCGGAAAAAGCCATTGCCCACTATCACAAGCTCGGCATCGACCCGATGAGCAAGACGCTGACCTTCTCCGACAGCCTGACCCTGCCCAAGGCCCTGGAGATATTCCGGGTGCTGCGCGGTCGGATCAATGTCAGCTTCGGCATCGGCACCAACCTGACCTGTGATATTCCGGGTGTCGAACCGATGAGCATCGTGCTTAAAATGACCGCCTGCAACGACCAGCCGGTGGCGAAGGTCTCCGACGAGCCTGGCAAGACGCACTGCAAAGACCCGAATTTCGTCGCTTACTTGCGACACGTTTTCCAGGTTCCTGCCGCCCTTTCAAGTACATCAAGCAAGGAGTGAATTCATGCAAGCCGTACAGCGTGAGATTGCTGAACAGCTCAAGGTCCAGCCGCCATTCGCCGACGAGGCCGCCCTCGAGGCTGAAGTCGCCCGGCGGGTGACTTTCATTCAGGACTGCCTGGTCAATTCCGGGCTCAAGACCCTGGTATTGGGCATCAGTGGCGGTGTCGACTCCCTGACCGCTGGCCTGCTGGCCCAACGTGCCGTCCGTGAACTGCGCCAGCGCAGCGGTGATGCCGCCTACAAATTCATCGCCGTGCGCCTGCCCTACGAAACCCAGTTCGATGAGCACGACGCCCAGGCTTCGGTGGACTTCATCAAGCCGGACGAGCGCCACACCGTGAACATCGGCCCGGCGGTCAAATCCCTGGCCAATGAAGTGGCGGCCTTTGAAGGCAAACATGCGGTGTCGGTGGATTTCGTGCTCGGCAACACCAAGGCGCGCATGCGCATGGTCGCCCAGTACACCATCGCCGGCGCGACCCATGGCCTGGTGATCGGCACCGATCACGCGGCGGAAGCGGTGATGGGTTTCTTCACCAAGTTCGGTGACGGCGCCTGCGACCTGGCGCCACTGAGTGGCCTGGTGAAAAACCAGGTCCGCGCCATCGCCCGCAGCTTTGGCGCGCCGGAGTCGCTGGTGGAGAAAGTCCCGACCGCCGACCTTGAAGACCTGTCGCCCGGCAAACCGGACGAAGCCTCCCACGGTGTGACCTACGCGGAGATCGATGCGTTCCTGCACGGCAACCCGGTGCGCGAGGAAGCATTCAGGATCATTTGCGACACCTACAACAAGACCCATCACAAGCGTGTGATGCCGTTTGCGCCTTGAGGCGTGAGTGAATGAAAAAGCCCGCTGAAGTGTTGAGCTTCAGCGGGCTTTTTCTTTGGCCAAAACATGCGTTGATGCTTCTGGCCCCTTCGCGGGCAAGCCCGCTCCCACTGGGACAACTCCGTACCTGTGGGAGCGGGCTTGCCCGCGAAGAACGATAACGCGGTACGTCGGCTTACTTCAGGGTCACGGTACCTTTCATCATCGAGATGTGGCCCGGGAACGAGCAGAAGAAACCGTATTTTTCAGCGGCGTCGAGCTTCGACACGTCGAAGGTCACCGAGTCGGTTTCATTGGCGCCGATGATCTTGGTGTGGGCGATCACGCGGGCGTCGCCTTCCTTCAGGTAGTTCTTGTCGATGCCGGCGCTCAGGCCGTCGGTGGCGATCGGCTGCATGTCGGCTTCTTTACTCAGCACCCAGTTATGGCCCATGACGTTCTTCGGCAAGCTGCCGGAGTGCTTGAGCTCCACGGTAAACGTCTTGCAGCTCTTGTCGATTTCAATGGCCTTTGTGTCGAAAGACATCTGGTCGGTGGAGTCGACGGTGACTTTGCACTCTGCAGCCATCAATTGGCTGCTGGCCAGTGTCAACAGGGATACCGCAACAAGTTTGGCAAACATGGTGAATCTCCAAGGCAGGGTTAGCAGAAATGCGAATGGACAGAAGACTGCCTGAAAACTTCGCAAGTTCATATGACTTGAATCAAAAATTGTATACAACTTTCGGGCTATAGGCACGATGCAAACAATCTACCGGCCAAGCGTCTGGCCCGGCCTTATCATCAGGCCGTCCCCTCCTCTCTCCCCAAAAAAAGCCGGAGCACTGATCATGTCCATCAACAGCCTGTTGTGCAGTTTGCTCGCCGCCTACGCCTGCGGCGCCAGCGGTACGTACGAAACGCCGAAACACGAAGTCTAGTCCTTGGAGTGCCGTGCGCCTGCCTTTACTCTGTGGCCCTGATCGACCAAGGAGCAAGGCATGTCTTTAACATCCGTTTGTGTTTTTTGTGGTGCCAGCACCGGCACCAACCCGGCTTACCGTGAAGCCGCCGTGGCTCTTGGCCGGGCTTTGGCCGAACGCAAGCTGACCCTGGTGTACGGCGGTGGCGCCGTGGGCCTGATGGGAGTTGTCGCCGATGCGGCCCTGGCGGCCGGCGGTGAAGTGATCGGCATCATCCCGCAAAGCCTCAAGGACAAGGAAATCGGCCACAGCGGCCTGACTCGCCTGGAAGTCGTCGATGGCATGCACGCGCGCAAGGCCCGGATGGCCGAGCTCAGCGATGCCTTTATCGCGCTGCCCGGAGGCCTTGGCACCCTCGAGGAACTGTTCGAAGTCTGGACCTGGGGCCAGCTCGGCTACCACGGCAAACCGTTGGGTTTGCTGGAAGTGAACGGTTTCTACAGCAAATTGACGTCTTTTCTCGATCACATCGTCGGCGAAGGCTTCGTTCGCGGGCAGCACCGTGACATGCTGCAAGTGAGCGAATCGCCGCAAACCCTGCTCGATGCCCTGGATGCCTGGCAACCGTCCATAGCGCCAAAATGGGCCGAGCAAAAACCCAGCTAACGGCCCGGCACCGATACAGGGCAGAATATGCGCCGCTCAACCTCACCTTCGACCCCAGAGGATCGCCCATGGCCAAACCTAATTATTCCTTCGCCAAACGTCAGAGAGACTTGGCCAAGGAGCAGAAGAAAGAGGAAAAGCTTCAGCGCAAGAAAGCTTCAGCTGAAGACGCTGCCCTGAACCCTGAGGGTGAAGTGGCTGCAGAAGATGATGTTGATGCACCGAAAGACTCGGCGCCCGACGCCTGAGAACCTCCGGGCCGGTTGATCTGATCCGGTCCACCGGATCTGTGTCCCGTGTAGGAGCGAGCTTGCTCGCGAAGATATCGAAGACAGCGCGTTTTTCCAGACAGGACGCGTCATCGTTGACGTCCATCGCGAGCAAGCTCGCTCCTGCAGGGTGGATCGTTGTTATTCCAGTGGCATCACCGTTACCCGAACTTCCGGGTCGTGGTTTCCTCCTCCCAGTATTACCCCCCGCAACGGCGACACATCGGAAAAATCCCGGCCCCAGGCCAGGGTGATGTGCTCCAGTGCCGGTTGCACATTGTTGGTCGGGTCGAAATCCACCCAACCCAGCACCGGGCAAAACACCGATACCCAGGCGTGGGACGCATCGGCACCGATCAGCCGTGGCTGCCCCGGCGGTGGCTGGGTCAGCAAGTAACCGCTGATGTACCGCGCCGCCAATCCACGGGAGCGCACGCAAGCGAGCATCAGGTGAGCGAAGTCCTGACAGACCCCGCGTCGGCGCTCCAGCACTTCCACCAGCGGCGTGGCCACCTGGGTCGCTTCGGCATCGAAGGTGAACTCGCTGAAGATTTTCTCCATCAGCGCACGCACGCCAAGCAGCAGCGGTCGACCCGGCGGGAAGCAACTTTCGGAAAACTCCACGAAGTTTTTCTTCAAATGCACATACGGTGATTCATAGCGGTATCGGCAGGCCTCCAGCAATTGAGGCGACAGCGGTTGGCTGCTGTAGGTCAGCGCGCTTCGTGTGCTTTCCCATGCCGGAGACCGACTGAAGTCCAGCGCAGGTCGGGGCAACACTTCGATCGTGAGGCTGGCGTTGACCAGCAGTTCATCGTGGGGACGCTCGAATGCCAGCCGGGTCAGCGGGTTGCCGAATACATCCAGTTCATCGCGACGCGAGGTCGGCTGCGGACTGATCTGCAATTGCCGGTCGGTGCAGCGCTGCCAGTCACAAGGCCGCGGCCACAAATGCGCCAGTTGCTGGGCCAGGGACACCGGGCTGTCGTAGTGATAATGGGTGTCGTGGAAAATCTGGTAGTGAGCGCTCATCAGACGGACACCGTGCGCTGGCTGACATCGTCGACATGGGCGAAATGCCGCAGCGCCAGGCGATCGGAAACCTGCCCGCTGGCGTCGGCGATCTCTTGCAGCAGCGCGGCCAGTCCCTCGATGGCGGCGCGAACACTCGCGTCGCCGAACAGCGGGTTTTCCAGGCAGCCCAGATCGAATCGCGCCAGACGCTCGACCAATTGCGGCAGTGCGGCTTCGCGCGGCACCCCAAAGTCATCATTGAGGCGCTTGAGGGTGCGGGTCACCAGTTTCAACTGGAACAACACGGCGTGAGGGTTCTGCTCGTCGAGCAACAACAGGTCGAGCACCGGGATCAATTGCGCTACCGCCAGGTAGCGAGAACGGTAGGTGATACTGCTGTTGCCCAGTTCCAGCAACCACTCCAGCCCGGCCTGATCGAAAGCCCCGGCGCCCCGCAGGAACGCCGCCAGGCTGCCGCTGAGAAATTGCAGTCGCTCGATCCGCCGGCCAATCATCAGGAAGCGCCAGCCTTCGTCCCGGGTCATGTCGTCCAGGGCAAAACCGGACAGCGCCGCCAGGGACATCACCAGACGGTTGAGGAAATCCAGCAACTCGCCGAAATCCGGCTCTTCGGTTTCCAGCTCCATGGCTTCACGCTGCAATTCCACCAGCGCCTGCCAGTTTTCCCGCGAGAGCTTGCCGCGCACCTGCGAAGCCGCCCACTGCAAGCGTTGCAGGTTGGAACGCAGGCTGAACGGCCAGTCATCGCCGAGCAGCGCCGCCAACAGGCGCTCCGGCAATTCGCCCTCATCAGGCAGCAGCATCAGCCGCTCGCCGAGATCCACTGCCGCCTGCAGGGCTTGCGGGTCGTCGCCATCGACGTAGCGCGCCAGCATGATGCGCAGCAAACGGGCACTGTCGTCGCAACGTTCGCAGTAACGACCAAACCAGAACAGGTTTTCCACCACCCGCGATGGCAGGTACGGATCGCGCCGCACCAGGTCATGCACACCGATATTGCGCTGGGCCTTCCATTGTTCGCCGCTGGGCGCACGATCGCCCAGCACCCAGGTGTCTTTACTGGCGCCACCGCGCTGCATCGACACCACTTCGGCATCGGCTTGCGCGGCGACCCGGGTCAAGCCACCGGGCAGCACCCGATATCCCTCGCGGCTGGCGACTGCATACACACGCATGCCGATGGCACGGGGTTGCAACTGACCGTCTTCGGCTTGCCAGACCGGCGCCTGGGACAATTGCGCAAGTTCTTGCGCCACATAAGCGTATGGCCGTGCCTGCATGCGCTCGGCGAGCTCCTGACGCTGTTTTTCACTCAAGTCACGGCCAAATACCGGTACAAAGCTCTGGGACGGAAACGCCGGCTTGATCAGCAGCTCCGGCAGTTTTTCCAGGGCCTGGGCCAATACCGGCGCTTCGCCGCACCACCAGGTGGCGATGGACGGCAGGATCAGTTCTTCGCCGAACAGGAATTGATTGATCTTCGGCAGGAAACCCAACAGACCTGGCGACTCCAGCACTCCGCTGCCCAGAGCGTTGGCCACCAATACCCGCCCCTGCCGCACAGCCTCAAGCAGCCCCGGCACACCCAGGGCCGAGTCGGTACGCAGCTCCAGCGGGTCGCAGAAATCATCGTCAAGTCGGCGCATGATCGCGTGGACCCGACGCAGGCCGCTCAGGGTCTTCAGGTAGACCGTGGCGTCGCGCACCGTCAGGTCGCCGCCCTCCACCAGTGGGTAGCCGAGCTGACGAGCGAGGTACAGATGTTCAAAATAGCTTTCGTTGAAACGCCCCGGCGTCAGCAGCACGACCAACGGCGCGTCACCGTCACTCGGGGCCTGACGAGCCAACGTTTCCTGCAAGGTGCGGAAGAACCCGGCCAGGTGCTGCACTTTCAGATCGCGGTACAACTCGGGAAAGGCCCGGGACACAATCGTGCGGTTTTCCAGCGCATACCCGGCACCCGAAGGCGCCTGGGTACGATCCGCCGTGACCCACCAGCGGCCATCGGGCGTGCGCGCCAGATCCACGGCATACAGATGCAGAAAGGCTCCGTCAGGGGGGCGGATGCCCTGACAGGGCCAAAGGAAATTGTTGTGACCGAACACCAGTTCCGCCGGCAGCAACCCCTCGGCAATCAGGCGCTGCGGGCCGTACAGGTCAGCCAGCACGGCATTGAGCAAACTGGCCCGTTGCGCGATGCCGGCCGCCAGGCGCTCCCACTCATCATTAGCGATGATATGCGGCAGCAGGTCCAGCTCCCATGGCCGGTCAGCGCCCTTGGGATCGGCATAAACGTTATAGGTCACGCCGTTTTCCTGAATCTGCCGGGTCAGCAGGGCCTGACGCTGCACCAATTGCGCCGGCGTGCTGCGTTGCAACTGCTCGAACAGCCGGCGCCAGTGCGGGCGCACGGCACCACTGTCGTCGAGCAGTTCATGATAGGTGCCCGCTGTCAGCGGGTAGCGGTCTAGCAGGTCAGGCATGGAAAACTCGGCAGACAGCAGTGAACGGTCAGACTAACGCAGGCTCGTGACGCCCGGATATACGAAAAATCCGAGCGTCGCGCACGGTTCAGAAACGTCGCAAATCGAGCGTCATCGGTAGCTCGTCGTTAATTTCAAGATTGGGTACAGGCAGTTTTCCCGGCGTGTGTCCGATGCGAAAGAAACGCGCCATGCGCCGGCTCTCGGCCTCGTTGGCATTGACCGGCAAGCTGTCGTAATTGCGCCCGCCCGGATGAGCGACGTGGTACTGGCAGCCGCCCAGCGATCGCTGCATCCAGGTATCGAGCAGGTCAAACACCAGCGGCGCATGGACCGGGATGGTCGGTTGCAGGCAGTTGGCCGGTTGCCAGGCTCGAAAACGCACACCGGCCACGAACTCGCCGACCCGCCCCGTGGGCTGCAATGGCACCGGGATGCCATTACAGGTCAGCAGATAACGCTGGGGCGGCAAGCCGCTGAGCTTGACCTGCAAACGCTCCAGCGACGAATCCACGTAACGCACCGTACCGCCCATGGCGCCCTCCTCCCCCAGTACGTGCCAAGGCTCGAGCGCCTGGCGCAGTTCCAGCGCAATACCACTGACGGCGTAATCGCCAACCTTGGGAAAACGGAACTCCAGATGCGCGGCGAACCATTCGGCCCGCACCGGATAACCGGCGGCGTTGAGGTCGACGATGACATCGGCGAAGTCTTGCTCGATAAAGTGCGGCAACAGGAAGCGATCGTGCAGCTCCGTGCCCCAGCGCGCCAGCTTCTGCGGTGCATAGGGCTCGCGCCAGAACCGCGCCACCAGCGCCCGCAGCAACAATTGTTGCGCCAGGCTCATGCGGGCATGGGGTGGCATCTCGAACGCACGCAGCTCCAGCAATCCGAGGCGTCCGGTGGCACCGTCCGGCGAATAGAGCTTGTCGATGCAGAACTCGGCGCGGTGGGTGTTGCCCGTTACATCGATCAGCAGGTTGCGCAGCAGTCGATCCACCCGCCATGGCGGGCACTCCTCGCCCGCTTCAGGCATTTGTGCGAAGGCAATTTCCAGTTCGTACAAGGCATCGTTGCGTGCTTCATCGACCCGCGGCGCCTGGGACGTCGGCCCGATGAACAATCCGGAAAACAGGTAGGACAGCGACGGATGGTTGTGCCAGTAGCTGATCAGGCTGCGCAGCAGATCCGGGCGACGCAGAAACGGCGAGTCCCCCGGGGTCGCGCCACCCAGCACGAAATGGTTACCACCACCCGTGCCAGTGTGCCGGCCGTCGATCATGAATTTTTCGGTGGTCAGCCGAGTCTGGCGCGCTTCTTCGTAGAGGAATTCGGTGCGTTCGACCAATTCATCCCAGGTCGCGGAGGGCTGCACGTTGACCTCGATCACCCCCGGATCCGGCGTGATACGGAAGTTGCTCAGGCGTGGATCGTTCGGCGGCTCATAGCCCTCCAGCAATACCGGGCACATCAGCTCTTCAGCGGTGGCTTCGATGGCCGCCACCAGTTCGAGGTAATCCTCGACCCGCTCCAGCGGTGGCATGAACAGGTACAAACGGCCTTCCCGCGCCTCGGCGCAGAACGCCGTGCGGGTCAGCCAGTCGGCGGATTCGTCGAGCTTCGGTGCGCGCTCCTGCACCTCGGCAGTCTCGTCCTGGCTTTGCAGTTGCGCGGTGTCGGGCAGCGGCGGGAAATCCTGATTCGGGTCTTGCGGATGAATAAACGGGTACTCCGCCGCTTTTACCCAGGGCTGTGAGCCCAGCGGCAAGCGATACCCCAGCGGCGAATCCCCCGGCACTAGTCGGCAGTGCTCGTCGCGCAGATACCAGCGCCCGCTCTGCCACTGATCGCCCTTGGCGGTGCGTGCCAGCGGCAGGACCTGGCCGATGACCTTGTCCAGGCCTTGACTGAAGACCTTGCGCAGACGCGCACGCTCCAGTGGTTCTTCCAGACGCGAGTCCTCAGCGCTCACGTTCTGCGGCAGCATCCCTTCGCGCCAGAGGTAATAGAAATTGTCTTCGTAGGCCGCAAACACAAAGCGGGTCGGAATCTTCAGGCGTTCGGCGACGCTCGCCAGAAAACGCCCGGCCAGTGCGCCATCGGCACCGTAGTCTTCCTGCTCATCGGCGATCAGCGCGCTGTTGTGCCAGATTGGCACGCCGTCACGGCGCCAATAGCAATTGAGCGACCAGCGCGGCAGTTGCTCGCCGGGGTACCACTTGCCCTGCCCAAAATGCACCAGCCCCTTGGGCGCGTAGTGTTTGCGCAGGCGCTGGAACAGTTCGGCGGACAGCCGCCGTTTATCCGGCCCCAGTGCCGCGGTGTTCCACTCGGCGCCATCCGGGTCATCAATAGACACAAAGGTCGGCTCGCCGCCCATGGTCAGGCGCACATCGCCTTCCAGCAAATCGGCATCGATCTGTCGACCCAGGGCTTGAATCGCCAGCCATTGGTCATCGGTGTAGGGCTTGGTGACCCGTGGTGCTTCCCAAATCCGCTCCACGGACATTTCGTGGCTGAATTCGCACTCGCACGGTTCCACCAGGCCACTGATCGGCGCCGCAGAGGACGGATCGGGACTACAGGCCAACGGAATATGGCCTTCACCGGCAAACAGCCCGGAGGTCGCATCCAGGCCGATCCAGCCGGCACCGGGCAAGTACACCTCGCACCAGGCGTGCAGATCGGTGAAATCCACTTCGGTGCCGGACGGACCGTCGAGACTTTTAACGTCGGCGGTCAGTTGAATCAGATAACCCGACACGAAACGCGCCGCCAGCCCCAGGTTGCGCAACAGTTGCACCAGCAACCAGGCGGAATCGCGGCAGGAACCGGAGGCCTGTTCGAGGGTGTGTTCCGGTGTTTGTACGCCGGGTTCCATGCGGATCAGGTAGTCGATGTCTTCGCTCAGGCGCTGGTTGAGCGCGACGAGAAAATCCACGGCAGGCAACGGCGTGCGCTCGATGCCGTCCAGATAGGCCTTGAACTTCGGCGTCAGAGGCAGGGTTTCCAGGTACGGCGCCAGCTCCTTGCGTTCGTCAGCGGCATAGGTGAAAGGGATTTTCTCCGCGTAGGGCTCAAGGAAGAAATCGAACGGATTGAAGATCGCCATCTCAGCCAGCAGGTCGACTTCGATCCGCAACTCTTCAGTCTTCTCCGGGAACACCAGCCGCGCCAGGTAGTTGCCTTGAGGGTCCTGTTGCCAGTTGATGAAGTGCTGCTCGGGCGAGACTTTCAGCGCATAGGACAGAATCCGCGTGCGGCTGTGAGCGGCGGGACGCAGGCGAACGATCTGCGGGCCGAGCTCGACAGCGCGGTCATAGCGGTAATGCGTGACATGGTGCAATGCGACATGAATCGACACGGCGTGCCTCCTGCGAGCCTTGAGCGTATGGGAAAGCGCGCAAGACTTATGCCATCCAGCAACGCTGGCGCTTTCTTCGGTTGCCTGAGGCAGTACAGCACCAAAATCGGGCGATGCGGGAAAATGGTTTGGCGCAGGTGCACGTAAATGTGGCAACCAGCCAGAAAATGGTTGGCTGTTCCGGCCTCTTCGCGGGCAAGCCCGCTCCCACAGTGATCTCTGTCATTCACAGATTCTGCATTCACAGAAAAACCTGTGGGAGCGGGCTTGGTCCGGGCGGCGATCCGACGAAGAGGCCAGTTGACCCAGCACGACTTCCGAGCGGACACCCTGGTTTTCCGAGGCTCAGAAACGCAAAACGCCAACCCGAAGGTTGGCGTTCTATTCAGCTCAAGCGCGACTTAGCGCGGTACGACCGGCTTGCGAGCCGGCTTCGGCCCCTTGCCCTTGGCCGCTTCCTTGCGCTCCTTGGCCGCCTGCTGGTTGCGGGCGAACGCCGCCGCCTTGGCCTGTTCGCGCTTGTCCCACGGATTGCCGCCATCGCTGGCACGCGGTGGCAGGCCCGTGTGCTGGGTGAGGATCTTGGTGGTCTTTTCCTTGGCCACTTTATGGCTGCCGGCCGGCGTCGAATTCTTGCGACGGGCGCTCTGGTAGCTGTCGGTCGACGGCTGGTGCAAAGGAATCAACTGGTTCTTGCCCGGCCCGATCAGGTCGGCGCGGCCCATGCGGGTCAGTGCCTCACGCAGCATCGGCCAGCCTTTTGGGTCGTGATAACGCAAGAACGCCTTGTGCAGTCGACGCTGCTCTTCGCTCTTGACGATAGTCACCGCGTCACTCTTGTAGGTGACCTTGCGCAGCGGGTTCTTGCCCGAGTGGTACATCGCGGTGGCGGTGGCCATCGGCGACGGGTAGAACGCCTGCACCTGGTCGGCACGGAAGCCGTTGCCCTTGAGCCACAGCGCCAGGTTCATCATGTCTTCGTCGGTGGTGCCCGGGTGGGCGGCGATGAAGTACGGAATCAGATACTGCTCTTTCCCGGCTTCCTTCGAATACTTCTCGAACATGCGCTTGAACTTGTCATAGCTGCCGATGCCCGGTTTCATCATCTGGTTGAGCGGACCTTCCTCGGTGTGTTCCGGGGCGATCTTCAGGTAGCCACCGACGTGGTGGGTCACCAGCTCCTTGACGTACTCCGGCGACTCGACCGCCAGGTCATAACGCAGGCCGGAAGCGATCAGGATCTTCTTCACCCCCGGCAACTCACGGGCACTGCGGTATAGCTGGATCAGCGCCGAGTGGTCGGTGTTCAGGTTCGGGCAGATGCCAGGGAACACGCACGATGGCTTGCGGCACGCGGATTCGATTTCCGGGCTCTTGCACGCGATGCGGTACATGTTCGCGGTCGGGCCGCCGAGGTCGGAGATAACACCGGTAAAACCCGGGACCTTGTCGCGAATCTCTTCGATTTCGCGAATGATCGACTCGTGGGAACGGTTCTGGATGATCCGGCCTTCGTGCTCGGTGATCGAGCAGAAGGTGCAACCACCGAAGCAGCCACGCATGATGTTCACCGAGAAACGGATCATTTCGTAGGCCGGGATCTTTTCCTTGCCGTACGCCGGGTGCGGAATGCGCTGATAAGGCATGCCGAACACGTAGTCCATTTCTTCGGTGGTCATCGGAATCGGTGGAGGGTTGAACCAGACGTCCACTTCGCCGTGCTTCTGGACCAAGGCGCGGGCGTTGCCCGGGTTGGTCTCCAGGTGCAACACGCGGTTGGCGTGGGCGTAGAGCACCGCATCGTTGCGGACCTTTTCCACCGACGGCAAACGGATAACGGTCTTGTCGCGGGTCATGCGCGGGCTGGCCAGGATCTGCACGACCTTGGCTTCCTGCGGATCTTCGACCGGTCCCTTCTCCTGCTCGATGGCGCAGGCAGCGGTGTCCTGGGTGTTGACGTACGGGTTGATGATCTTGTCGATCTTGCCCGGACGGTCGATGCGCGTGGAATCGACTTCGTACCAGCCTTGCGGCGTGTCACGACGGATGAACGCTGTGCCGCGCACGTCGGTGATGTCTTCGATCTTGTGACCGTAGGACAGACGCTGGGCGACCTCGACGATGGCCCGCTCGGCGTTGCCGTACAGCAGGATGTCGGCGCTGGCGTCGATCAGGATCGAGTTGCGCACACGGTCCTGCCAGTAATCGTAATGCGCGATGCGGCGCAGGGACGCTTCGATGCCGCCGAGCACGATCGGCACGTGCTTGTAGGCTTCCTTGCAGCGCTGGCTGTAAACCAGGCTGGCGCGGTCCGGACGCTTGCCGGCCAGGCCACCCGGCGTGTAGGCATCGTCGGAACGGATTTTCTTGTCGGCGGTGTAGCGGTTGATCATCGAGTCCATGTTGCCGGCCGCGACACCGAAGAACAGGTTCGGCTCGCCGAGCTTCATGAAGTCGTCTTTGGACTGCCAGTTCGGCTGGGCAATGATCCCGACGCGGAAGCCCTGGGACTCCAGCAGCCGGCCGATGATCGCCATGCCGAACGACGGGTGGTCGACATAGGCATCACCGGTGACGATGATGATGTCGCAGGAATCCCAGCCGAGCTGATCCATCTCCTCCCTGCTCATGGGCAGGAACGGCGCTGGCCCGAAACATTCGGCCCAGTACTTGGGATAGTCAAATAACGGCTTGGCTGCTTGCATGTCGATAACCGGTGTTGGCTTTCATTGAATTTCGCGGGCGCGGAATATAGCACAAATTTTGACCAATTCCGACGGCCATGGTCGGAAATTGGTGGAAGCTCTGGCACACACAACCTATGTGGCGAGGGAGCTTGCTCCCGTTCGACTGCGAAGCAGTCGCAAAACCAGCAAATGCGGTATGCCGGAATCAATACCGTCGCAGGTATTGGGGCTGCTGCGCAGCCCAGCGGGAGCAAGCTCCCTCGCCACAGGGGCCCTGCATCAACCGTTATTCGTCATCGTCAAAGTTGTAGCTGCCCGGCGCCAGGTTCTCGAATCGAGTGTACTTACCAATGAAGGCCAGGCGGATAAAGCCGATCGGGCCGTTCCGCTGCTTGCCGATGATGATCTCGGCAATGCCCTTGTGCTCGGTTTCCGGGTGATACACCTCGTCGCGATAAACGAACATGATCACGTCGGCGTCCTGCTCGATCGCTCCGGATTCCCGCAAGTCGGAGTTCACCGGGCGCTTGTTCGGCCGCTGCTCCAGGGAACGGTTGAGCTGCGAGAGCGCCACCACAGGGCAGTTGAATTCCTTGGCCAGGGCTTTCAGGGATCGGGAGATCTCGGAAATCTCGTTGGTCCGGTTGTCACCGCTGGAGCCCGGGATCTGCATCAATTGCAGGTAGTCGATCATGATCAGGCCGACATCGCCGTGTTCACGCACCAGGCGGCGGGTCCGGGCGCGCATTTCCGACGGGCTGATGCCGGCGGTATCGTCGATGAACAACTTGCGGTCGTTGAGCAGGTTGACCGCCGAGGTCAGGCGCGGCCAGTCGTCATCTTCCAGCTGGCCGGAACGGACCTTGGTCTGGTCGATGCGCCCCAGGGACGACAACATACGCATGATCAGCGATTCGCCAGGCATCTCGAGGGAGTAAACCAGAACAGCCTTCTCGCTGCGCAACACGGCGTTTTCCACCAGGTTCATCGCAAAGGTGGTTTTACCCATGGACGGACGGCCGGCGACGATGATCAGGTCGGCCGGTTGCAGGCCGCTGGTCTTCTCGTCGAGATCGGTGTAGCCGGTGGACAGGCCGGTGATCGCGTTATCGGTGTTGAACAGGGTGTCGATGCGGTCGATGGCCTTGGTCAGCAGTTCGTTCACACCCACCGGGCCGCCGGTTTTTGGCCGGGCCTCGGCGATCTGGAAGATCTGTCGTTCCGCTTCATCGAGGATTTCTTCAGCCGTGCGACCTTCAGGGTTGAAGGCGCTGTCGGCGATTTCGGTGCTGATGCCGATCAACTGGCGCAAAGTCGCACGCTGGCGGACGATCTGCGCATAAGCCTTGATGTTGGCGACGGACGGCGTGTTTTTCGCCAACTCACCGAGGTAACCGAGACCGCCGACTTGCGAGGTCTGACCTTCCTTGTCCAGTTGTTCGGACAGGGTCACGACGTCGATCGGCATGTTCTGATCGGCCAGCTTGGCAATCGCGCGGAAGATCAGGCGATGGTCATGTCGATAGAAATCGCCGTCGGAGACTTGATCAAGCACGCGTTCCCAGGCGTTGTTGTCCAGCATCAGACCACCGAGCACGGCCTGTTCGGCCTCGATGGAGTGCGGCGGCACCTTCAGGGCGGCGGTTTGCAGATCGTATTGCTCGGGAGCGGAGATATCGTTCATGGCCACTTGTGTTTTGGGTGATGAAAAGCAGGGGGTTCAGAAAGACAAAGGGCACGACCTGTAAACAGGATCGTGCCCGATGTTACCGGCAAGCACACGAGGGTGCCAGCCGACAAGTGCTGCTTAAGCTGCTACCACGACAACGCGTACGGTGGCTTCAACTTCGGCGTGCAGGTGCACGGCTACGTCGAATTCGCCTACGTTGCGGATGGTGCCGTTCGGCAGACGAACTTCGCTCTTCTGCACTTCAACGCCGGAGGCGGTCAGTGCGTCAGCGATGTCGTGAGTACCGATCGAACCGAACAGCTTGCCTTCGTCGCCAGCGGTGGCAGTGATGGTCACTTCCAGCTCGGCCAGTTGGGCAGCGCGGCTTTCAGCCGATGCTTTGCGATCTGCTGCAGCTTTTTCCAGCTCGGCACGACGCTCTTCGAACGCAGCCAGGTTGGCTGGGGTCGCAGCGGTAGCTTTGCCGTAAGGCAGCAGGTAGTTACGACCGTAACCAGCCTTAACGTTCACTTTGTCACCCAGGTTGCCCAGGTTGGTGACTTTTTCCAGAAGGATCAGTTGCATGTGAAAATCCTCTTAACTTTTAACCTTCACCGTTCGCGTTATCGGCATCTTTCGGTGCCGAACGACCGCGAAAATCAATCAGGCTGTCGACGATGGCCAGGACCACCAGCAACGGATAGATCAGCTGCATGAACAGCAACAGCGTCACGTACAACCCCACCAGCCAGAATCTGGCCAGTCGCTTCTGCGCCACCAACCCGTGAATCAGGGCCAGCCCGGCGAACACCAGCGGTACGCTGCACAACGGCGTCAACATGGCCATCTGCGAGCCGATATTCGGCCCCAGAAGCATGCACGCCAGCAGCAACATCGCCGGCAACAGCGGGAAGCGGATGGCGCGAAACTCGCGACCAAAACCGCCCGGGTTGTACAACAACGCCTGCCAGTAGCGCCCGACAAGCAGGCTCAGCAAGCTGACGATTTGCAACAACGCCGCAATCAGGCCGGTCAGGACCGGTGCAATCAGGGACGCGAAACGCGCTTGTTCGTCTACCGACATCTTCTGGTAGACATCACCGAGTAGCGACGGCATGACTTTGATCAAAGCCTGCGCCAGCATCTCGATCTGGGGAGCAAAAGCTGTCCCCAACACCACTGAAAACACCACTCCCATCGCTATGCTGACCAGCAGCACGCGGTTCCAGGACTCGCTTGCGCGCAAAACCAACGCAAGGCTCGCAGACCCCAGCAGCACCAGAAGTGCCCGTGGGTCGTCGGAGTACAGCCACCAGACCAATGCCGGCAGCAGTCCCAGAGCAAGAACGCCGAGGGCGTCCCTCAATCCGCGCCGCAGGAGCACAAGGCATCCGGCGGCAGCACCCAACCAATACAACAACGGCATCGCCGCGCATCCAGCCACTACTAGAGTGGCCTGCATACGGCCGCGCATGATGAACTCAGCTATGGCCCGCATGCATTCAATCCTTTGCTACGAGTCGACTGCCCGGTCTCAGCGGCCGTGGCTGTCGGTGTAGGCCAGCAGGGCCAGGAAGCGGGCGCGCTTGATAGCGGTGGCCAGCTGACGCTGATAACGAGCTTTGGTACCGGTGATGCGGCTTGGAACGATTTTGCCGGTCTCGGATACGTAGGCTTTCAGAGTGTTGAGATCTTTGTAATCGATCTCTTTCACGTCTTCAGCGGTGAAGCGGCAGAATTTACGACGACGGAAGAAACGTGCCATTTGATAGGCTCCTTAAAAGGTCCGTGGATTACTCGTCAGCGTTATCGCTGTTGTCGCTGTCATCACTGTCAACGCTTTCAGCGCCTTCGTGCTCAGGACGGTCGCGACGCTCACGGCGCTCACTGCGGTTTTCTTCAGCCTTGAGCATCTCGGACTGGCCGGTAACGGCTTCGTCGCGACGGATGACCAGGTTACGGATCACTGCATCGTTGTAGCGGAAGTTGTCTTCCAGCTCGGCCAGGGCCTTGCCAGTGCACTCAACGTTCAGCATCACGTAGTGAGCCTTGTGAACATTGTTGATTGCGTAGGCCAGTTGACGACGGCCCCAATCTTCCAGACGGTGGATTTTGCCGCCGTCTTCTTCGATCAGCTTGGTGTAACGCTCAACCATGCCGCCGACTTGCTCGCTTTGATCCGGGTGGACCAAAAAGATGATTTCGTAATGACGCATGAATGCTCCTTACGGGTTGTAGCCTGCCGCTCAAAAGCGGTCAGACAAGGAGTGAATGACACTTATGGACTTGCGTGGGTAAGGCACATGAATGCCTGCCGTCACAGCAAGGGGCGCAATTGTAGAGAAGGGGCGAGGGAGGTGCAAGGTAATTGGTGATTATTTGAACAGCCCTCGACACCAAAAAGCACTGTAGGAGCGAGCTTGCTCGCGAAGGTCGTCAACGATAACGCGGGGAAGCTGATGCCCCGCGGTGATCTTGAGTCCTTCGCGAGCAGGCTCGCTCCTACAGAGGATCGTGCGCTAATCAGGTTTTCTTGGCGGCCGCCGCAGCTTTCGCACCACGCTGACGCTGCGCTTCGAACAGGCACACGCCAGTCGCTACCGACACGTTGAGACTGCTGACGCTGCCGGCCATCGGCAGATGCACCAGGTAGTCACAATGCTCGCGGGTCAGGCGACGCATGCCCTTGCCTTCGGCACCCATGATCAGGATGGTCGGGCCGGTGAGATCCTGGTCATAAAGACTGACCTCGGCCTCCCCTGCCGTACCGACAACCCACAAGCCGCGCTGCTGGAGTTTTTCCAGGGTGCGCGCCAGGTTGGTCACGGCAACCAGCGGAATCACTTCCGCCGCACCGCAGGCAACCTTTCGCACTACCGGTGTCAGGGTCGCTGACTTGTCCTTCGGCACGATCACCGCCAGTGCACCCGCCGCATCGGCAGAACGCAGGCAGGCGCCGAGGTTGTGCGGATCGGTCACGCCATCGAGCACCAGCAACAACGGCGCGCCTTCGGTGCGATCGAGCAGCTCGTCGAGCATCGCCTCGCCCCAGACCTGGCTAGGACTTACGTCCGCCACCACGCCCTGGTGTACGCCTTCAACCCAGGCATCCATTTCACGACGCTCGGCCTGACCGACCTGGACACGGTTTTCGTTGGCCAGTTCGATCAACGCCTGCACCCGCGGATCACCGCGGCCTTCGGCCAGCCAGATCTGCTTTACGCGTTTCGGGTGGTGACGCAACAACGCTTCTACAGCGTGTACGCCGTAGATCTTTTCCAACTGACTCATGGCTTGGCCTTAGGTTTACGCGCCCCGCCAGTCTTGGCTGGAGCCGAGCCCGCTTTTGGCGGACCTTTACGATGTTTGCTCGGTTTGGCTGGTTTGCCGCCGACTGCCTTGTCAGGCGCCGACCGGCTGGTCTTTCCCCCAGACGCCGCTTTACCGCCGCTTTTCGCACCGGCCAGCAACGCCTGCTTCATTTCACGACTCTTGCGCACTTCGGCGTTTTTCGCCGCTGCATCGCTTGGGCGATAGGCCTCGACAGCCTTTTCCTTGGCAGGACGACGACCGGTTTTCGCCGGGGCCGGTTCTGCGACTGTTTTTGTAGAGAGGGCCGCAGGGGCTGCCGCTTCGGTACCACGCTTTTTGCGGCCGATCGGCGCACTGATGGTTTTTTCGGCCATCTCGAAGTCGATCTTGCGTTCGTCGAGGTCGACGCGCATGACCCGCACTTCCACAGTGTCACCCAGGCGGAAACTGCGACCGGTACGCTCACCGGCCAGGCGGTGGTGCACAGGATCGAAGTGGTAGTAATCGCCCGGCAGCGCGGTGACGTGCACCAGGCCTTCGACATAAATGTCTGTAAGCTCGACGAACAGACCAAAACCGGTCACCGCGGTGATCACGCCCGGGAACGATTCGCCCACGCGATCCTTCATGAACTCGCACTTGAGCCAGTTCACCACGTCGCGGGTCGCTTCGTCGGCACGGCGCTCGCTCATCGAGCACTGCTCGCCGAGCTGCTCCAGGGCCGCCTCGTCGTACGGATAGATGCGCGCCTTCGGAATGGTCATCGCACCGGCACGACGAACGTGCGGGGTGTCCTGCTTCGAATGGATCACGCTGCGAATCGCCCGGTGCGTGAGCAAGTCCGGGTAGCGGCGGATCGGCGAAGTGAAGTGCGTGTACGCCTCGTAATTCAGGCCGAAGTGGCCCTGGTTATCGGCGCTGTACACCGCCTGGCTCAACGAACGCAGCATGACGGTCTGGATCAGGTGGAAATCCGGACGATCCTTGATACCGGCCAGCAGTGCCTGGTAATCCTTCGGCGATGGACCATCCTTGCCTTTGTGCAGGGACAAGCCGAGTTCGCCGAGGAAGGCGCGCAGCTTTTCCAGACGCTCCGGTGGCGGACCATCGTGAACGCGATACAGCGCCGGGATTTCGTGCTTTTTCAGGAACTCGGCGGTAGCCACGTTGGCCGCCAGCATGCATTCCTCGATCAGCTTGTGCGCATCGTTGCGCACGGTCGGACGGATTTCGGCGATTTTGCGCTCGGAGCCGAAGATGATCCGGGTTTCCTGGGTTTCGAAATCGATCGCGCCACGCACATGACGAGCGGCCAGCAATACCTTGTACAGCGAGTAGAGCTGCTTGAGGTGCGGCACCACGTCGGTGTATTCACCGCGAAGCTTGCGCGCCTCGGTGGCTTTCGGCGTTTCCAGCATCGCGCTGACCTTGTTGTAGGTCAGGCGGGCATGGGAGTGGATCACCGCTTCGTAGAAGCAGTAGTCGGTCATCTCGCCGGATTTGGAGATGGTCATCTCGCAAACCATGGCCAGGCGATCGACTTGCGGGTTCAGCGAGCACAAACCGTTGGACAGCTGCTCAGGCAGCATCGGAATCACGCGCTCGGGGAAGTACACCGAGTTGCCGCGAACCTGCGCCTCGGCATCCAGCGCCGAACCGAGCTTCACGTAACTGGATACGTCGGCAATCGCCACGTACAGCTTCCAGCCGCCGGAGAACAGGCGCAGCTTGCCCGGACGGGCTTCGCAGTAGACCGCGTCATCGAAGTCGCGGGCATCTTCGCCGTCGATGGTGACGAACGGCAGATGACGCAGGTCGATGCGCTTCTCTTTGTCTTTCTCTTCGACTTCCGGCTTGAGCTTGCCGGCTTCCTTGAGCACGGCCTCAGGCCAGACGTGAGGAATGTCATAGGTACGCAGGGCAACGTCGATCTCCATGCCCGGCGCCATGTAGTTGCCCACGACCTCAACCACGTCGCCTTGCGGCTGGAAGCGTGGCGTCGGCCAGTGAGTGATCTTCACTTCGACGAACTGACCGATCTGCGCGTTGGCGTTACGACCCGGCGTGACCAGCACTTCCTGCTGGATCTTCGGGTTGTCGGCAACGACGAAACCGATACCGCCTTCTTCGAAGTAGCGGCCAACGATGGTTTCGTGAGCGCGGGACACCACTTCGACGATCATGCCTTCGCGGCGACCACGACGATCCAGACCGGATACACGGGCCAGGGCACGGTCACCGTCGAACACCAGACGCATCTGCGCCGGGCTCATGAACAGGTCGTCACTGCCGTCGTCCGGCACCAGGAAGCCGAAGCCGTCGCGGTGACCGCTGATGCGGCCCAGGATCAGGTCGAGCTTGTCCACCGGCGCATAAGTGCCGCGACGGGTATAGATGAGTTGAGCATCGCGCTCCATGGCGCGCAGGCGGCGGCGCAGGGCTTCGATCTGGTCTTCCGTGGTCAGACCAAACTCTTCGACCAGTTGCTCGCGGTTAGCAGGCGAACCTCGATCAGCAAGGTGCTGAAGGATCAGTTCGCGGCTAGGAATGGGGTTTTCATATTTTTCCGCTTCACGAGCGGCCTCGGGATCGAGGGACTGCCAATCGGCCATTAGAGAGTTTTCACCTTGTCTATATGCGGGTTAGTTTGGCATAGGCGTAATGAAACGGGAAATTTCAAGCTAAGACGACCCATCTAAAGCCCTGTATCGACACCTCAAAGCTGAATTGCAGACCGCTGGTGAATTTTTTCAGGTTTTTTTGAGGCCGGGGGTTTACAGTTAAAAAGACGCTCCGTATAGTGCGCGCCATCGACGACGCAGACGTTGCCGATAATGCCCAGATGGTGAAATTGGTAGACACGCCAGCTTCAGGTGCTGGTGACCTTACGGTCGTGGAAGTTCGAGTCTTCTTCTGGGCACCAATTTCGAGCTTGAGATTAGATCAATTTCAAGGCTCACACAAAAACCCGCGAGAGCGGGTTTTTGCATCTTGGACCCCTGGTTTATTAATTTTAAAAGCAGGGGTTTACAGATCAAAACGCTCTCCGTATAGGGCGCCACATCAACAGCGGCAACGCTGAAGATGAATGCCCAGATGGTGAAATTGGTAGACACGCCAGCTTCAGGTGCTGGTGGCCTTACGGCCGTGGAAGTTCGAGTCTTCTTCTGGGCACCAATTCAAATTCAAGGTTACGACCTTGAATTTCACAGAAACCCGCGAAAGCGGGTTTTTGCGTTTCTGACTTCTGAAAAATAACACACCCCCCTCTGTAGGAGCGAGCTTGCTCGCGATGCACTCGAAGGTGGCACCGGTTAGCAGACAGAACGCGTCATCGTTCACGCCCATCGCGAGCAAGCTCGCTCCTACAGGATTTATCGGCGCATTTGAGAAACAATATCGTTTATCATTGTTGCAAGTTTTTGCAATGCGACCGTGAGGAACCCTGCGAATGATGTTTCGAAATACCCTGCGCCGCGGCCTGACCATTTCCCTGCTCGGCCTGGCACTCGCCACTCCCCTCACCCAAGCCGCCGACCCGGTTGCCCTGACGCTCTACAACGGCCAACACAAAGAAGTCGGCGACGCAGTCGCCAAAGCCTTCGAAACCAAGACCGGCATTCACGTCAATGTGCGCAAAGGCAGCAGCAATCAGCTCGCCAGTCAGATCGTCGAAGAGGGCGATCGCTCCCCCGCCGACGTCATCTACACCGAAGAATCGCCGCCCCTGAACAAACTCGGCGAACAAGGCCTGCTGGCCAGGGCGGATGACGCCACGCTGGCCGTCCTGCCCAAGGAATACGTGGCCGGCAGCGGCACCTGGATTGGCGTGACTGCCCGGGTGCGTGTTGTGGCCTACAACCCCAAACTGGTTGATGAAAAAGACCTGCCAAAGTCGGTGATGGAATTCTCCAACCCCAAATGGCAAGGCAAAGTCGGCTTCGTGCCCAGCAGTGGTGCCTTCCAGGAACAGGCCGTTGCGATCATCAAGGTGCACGGCATGGACGCCGCCGAAGAATGGCTGACCGGCCTGCGCGCATTCGGTAAAACCTACAGCAACAACATGGTCGCGCTCAAAGCCGTGGAAAATGGCGAAGTGGCCACCGTACTGGCCAACAACTACTACTGGTTTGCCTTGCAGCGCGAAAAAGGCCAGCTCGATTCAAAACTGCATTATTTCACCGGCGGCGACGTCGGCGGACTGATCACCGTTTCCAGTGCAGCGGTGCTGAAATCCAGCAAACACCCGAAAGAAGCACAGCAATTGCTCGCCTACATGGCCAGCGAGGAAGGCCAGCGCGTGATCACCCAGACCACCGCCGAATACCCGCTACACAAAGGTATGGAATCTGATCGCGGGCTCAAGCCATTCAGCGAGCTGGAAGCACCGAAAGTCACGCCAGCCGACCTGGGCAATGCCGAAGAAGCCCTGGACCTGGAACGTGACGTTGGCCTGAACTGATGAGCGCATCGCTTTCCGCACATGACGGGTACGTGCCACGGCGCAAGCGGCCGTCGATCTGGCTGGTCCTGCCGGTTTTGCTACTGGTGGTGCTCAGCCTGCTGCCGTTGGCCTATGTCGGGCTCAAGGCCTGGCAAGCAGGCTGGGCCGAGGCGCTGCATTTGCTGTGGCGCCCCTATGTGTTCGGGTTGCTGCGCAACACCCTGGCGCTGATGGTCGGCGTGACGCTGGCCTGCGGCGTGATCGGCCTGTCGCTGGCGTGGTTGCTGGAGCGCAGCAATCTGCCAGGCCGGCGCCTGTGGGGCGTGATTCTGTGCCTGCCGTTCGCGGTACCGGCGTTTGTCAGCAGCTTCACCTGGGTTTCATTGAGCGCGCATTTCGAAGGGCTCGGTGGGGCAATTCTGGTGATGACACTCTCCAAATACCCGCTGATTTTCCTGCCGGTGGCGGCGACCCTGCGTAATCTCGACCCATCACTGGAAGAGTCTGCGCGCACACTGGGACAGAACCGCTGGGGCGTATTCTTCAAGGTCACCCTACCCCTGCTCTGGCCGTCGCTGCTCGCCGGTTCTTTGCTGATTGCCCTGCACATGCTGGTGGAATTCGGCGCGCTGTCGATCATCGGCCTGCAAACCTTCACCACGGCGATCTATCAACAGTTCGAGCTGGAGTTCAGCAATGCCAACGCGGCGATGCTCTCCGCCGTACTGCTGATGCTGTGCCTGGCGCTACTGTGGCTGGAACTGCGCGTGCGCGGCAAGGGTCGACACGTGCGTACCGGCCAGGGTGCGGCTCGACACGCGGAACAGGTTCAACTGGGGCCGTTGGCGATGGCGGGACAGCTTTATTGCCTGCTGCTGGCAATCATTGGCAGCGGGATTCCGCTGGGCATGCTGGCCTACTGGTTGGCGGTGGGATCATCGGCAGCCTTTCCCGTGGCGGCAATCGTCGAAGCATTGCTGTCATCCCTTGCCCTGTCTCTGGGCGGCGCAGCGTTATGCCTGGTGTTGGCAGTGCCCGTCGGATTGTTGGTAGTGCGCTACAAAGGCCAACTGGCGATATGGGCCGAGCGCTTGCCGTATTTGCTGCACGCCCTGCCAGGGCTGGTCATTGCCCTGACCCTGGTGCATTTCGCCCTGCACTACGTGCCGATGCTTTACCAGACTTCGGCATTGCTGCTGATCGCCTACGCCCTGCTATTTCTGCCGCTGGCCCAGGCACCGATCCGCACCGCCCTGAACAAGGCGGCGCCGCAACTTGAGGAGGCAGCTCGCACACTCGGAGCCTCGTCATTCAGTGCTTTCTGCCGAGTGACGCTGCCGATTATCTTTCCGGCACTGGGCGCGGCTTTTGCGCTGGTGTTCCTGGACGCGATGAAGGAACTGACGGCGACACTGCTGCTGAGCCCGACCGGACTCAATACCCTGGCGACGGAGGTGTGGGCGCATACCGCGAATGTGGAGTTTGCGGCGGCGGCGCCTTATGCGGCGTTGTTGATATTGGTGTCGGGGTTGCCGGTCTATCTGCTGACGACGCGGATGTATCTGAGTCGCTGAAACTGCTATCGCGAGCAGGCTCGCTCCCACAGGAGAACGCATTCAAATGTGGGAGCGAGCCTGCTCGCGATGAGGCCGGATGGACAACACCTTACGCTCTGAACTGCCCCAGGCTCGCCTTCAACTGCGCCGCCAGACCATCGAGCACCTTGCCGCTGGCCGTGGTCTCCACGACAGCTTGCGCCGCCTTCTCGGCCTGGGCGTGAATGGTCTGGACCCGCCCTCGCACGGCCTGCGCGCCCTGCGCCTGATGCGCTGCAGCCTGGGTAGCCAAACCGATCGCCGCATGAACCTGCTCGACGGATGCCTGCACCGACTGCTGCAACCGGGCACTGTCGCGCAGCACCAGCAAACCTTCGCTGGCCTGGCGCCCGGCCTGACCAATCGCCGCCACCGCCTCACGCGCACCTTGCTGCAACGCAACGATGTGCGCCTGAATATCGCCGGTGGAGCTCTGCGTCTTGCTCGCCAGCGCCCGCACCTCATCTGCCACCACCGCAAAACCGCGTCCGGTCTCACCGGCACGCGCCGCCTCGATGGCCGCGTTCAATGCCAGTAAGTTGGTTTGTTCGGCGATCCCGTGAATCACCGTCAGCACCACTTCAATCTGTTCACTCTGCTGCGCCAGTCGCTCGATCACCTGCGCACCGGTGTCCACCTGCCCGGCCAATGCCTCGATCAGGCTGCCGACTTTCGCTGAAGTCCGGGTGTTTTCGTCGGTGGCCTGACGAATATCCACCACCTGCTTCAAAGCGGCCTGCATCGCCTGACTCTCGGACTGAGCCTCATCCGCCATTTGCGACAACGCCCGCAAGCTCTCGGCCACTTCATCGCGCTGCATGCCGGCTGCCGCGTCAGCGCCAGCATTGCGCAGGGTCATGGCGCCAATTTCCACACCGGTACGCTGGGCCACATCGCCCGCCTCGCGCACGATCGGCTGCAACTTATCCACAAAGCGATTGACCGCCGAGGCCATGTCGCCGATCTCATCCTTGCTGTTGATCTGCACCCGCTTGGTCAGATCGCCCTCGCCCGCCGCCAGGTCATCCATGGCAACGATCAGCATTTTCAAGCGATTGACCACTCGGCGACCGAGCACCACCGCCAACAACAGCAGGACACCGAAACCCACCACCGCCAGACACACGCCAATACGCCAGCGCAATGTCGCGGCTGCTTCCTGTACGGTGCCGGTGGTATTGGCTTTCATTTCAGCCGCTGTGGACTGTGCCGACTGCAGACGCGAGCGCATGGCCGCTGCGCTATCGGCGGCCGCGCCTTTGAGGCTGTCGCCCACCAGTTGATCGCTGCTGGCGATCAAGGCCGAGAAGCGCTTGTCGAGGGCCGCGAGATCAGTCTCCACCGAAGCAGTCGAGACCCCCATCAGGACCTTGCCGATTTCCACGCCGTTGGGGTTGATCGAAGCCTCGACGTAGAAGACCGAAGGATCGTTTTTCGCCGCATCCAGCACCTTGTCGAGCGCCCGCTCGCCCTGGCCTTTTTCCAGCAGTGCCTTGTTGATCGGGTTTTCCCGGTTGAGGTAGCGCGTCAGGTGCTGGCCGGTGGCGTCGTCATAGACTACGAACAGTACATTGGGATTGCGCTGGGCCCGGCGAGCGAACTCGGACAGCGTCGGAACGTCGTTGTCCCACATGGCGCGGGGCGCGACTGAAGCCAGAAGCTGCGCCATGTCGCTGGCGGAGTCCTTCAGGTCCTTTTCCAGGGTCGAACGCAATTGCGCCTGCTCTTGCTCAAGACGCGAGGACAAACCGGCCGTGAGACGTTGACGCGTACTGGTAGAAAGACTGTCCAGACTGGACGTAACTTCGCGCCCTGCCTGCTCGAGCTCAGCGGAGAGCTTTTGACTGTCCGCACCCAGGCGCATGCCGAGATCGGCCTCCAGCGCGGTCACCGTGCTCCGGGTCAGAGCAACAGCCACCAGCACCTGCACCAAAAGGGCGATACCAAGGGTAACGAACACGGGCCGCAACAAACGGCTTTGTAACAATGAGAGAACGGCCGACATCTGAAATCCCTCTGCTTTGGCGCCATTAAATTGATAGCACGCCGGAAGCAATGCTTTTTTAATGTTCACAGCAAAGGTCATGCCGTTCGACAGGCATAAACGACAAAGGCCCCGATTAAGGGGCCTTTGTGTTTTACATCAACGACTTATCAAGCAAACGGGTGACGCAGAACGATGGTTTCGTTGCGGTCCGGGCCCGTCGAAATAATGTCGATCGGCGCACCGACCAACTCTTCGACGCGCTTGATGTAGTTGCGCGCAGCCTGTGGCAGCTCTTCCAGGGTCTTGGCACCCAGGGTGGACTCTTTCCAGCCCGGCATCTCTTCGTACACTGGCTCCAGGCCGATGTAGCTGTCGGCATCGGTCGGTGCGTCGATCACTGCACCGTCAGCGTTCTTGTAGCCAACGCAGATGTTGATGGCTTCCAGGCCGTCCAGTACGTCGAGCTTGGTCAGGCACAGGCCGGAGATGCTGTTGACGTCGATGGCGCGGCGCAGGATGACGGCATCGAACCAGCCGCAACGACGGGCACGGCCGGTGGTCGCACCGAACTCGTGGCCACGCTTGGCCAAGAATGCACCCACGTCGTCGAACAGCTCAGTCGGGAACGGACCCGAGCCAACACGGGTGGTGTAGGCCTTGGTGATGCCGAGGATGTAATCCAGGAACATCGGGCCAACACCCGAACCGGTAGCGATACCGCCAGCGGTGGTGTTGGAGCTGGTGACGTACGGGTAGGTACCGTGGTCGATGTCCAGCAGGGAGCCCTGGGCGCCTTCGAACATGATGTCTTTGCCGGCGCGACGCAGGTTGTGCAGCTCGGCAGTGACGTCCAGCATCATCGGCTTGAGCAGCTCGGCGTATTCCATGCACTCGTCCAGAGTCTTCTGGAAATCGATGGCTGGCTCTTTGTAGTAATTGACCAGTACGAAGTTGTGGTAATCCAGCAACTCGCCCAGTTTGGCGGCGAAACGCTCGCGGTGGAACAGGTCGCCGATGCGCAGGCCGCGACGTGCAACCTTGTCTTCGTACGCCGGGCCGATGCCGCGACCGGTGGTGCCGATCTTCAGCTCGCCACGGGCCTTTTCACGAGCCTGGTCCAGCGCTACGTGATAGGACAGGATCAGCGGGCAGGAAGGGCTGATACGCAGGCGCTCGCGCACCGGTACGCCTTTCTCTTCCAGCTTGACGATTTCACGCATCAGGGCGTCAGGTGCAACCACCACGCCGTTGCCGATCAGGCACTGCACGCCTTCGCGCAGCACGCCCGACGGAATCAGGTGCAAGACAGTCTTTTCACCGTCGATCACCAAGGTGTGGCCAGCGTTGTGGCCACCTTGGTAGCGCACTACGGCGGCAGCATGTTCGGTCAGCAGATCAACGATCTTGCCTTTGCCCTCATCACCCCATTGGGTGCCCAGGACTACGACATTCTTACCCATAACACTTGTCCTCATTCGCGCAAACTTGGTGCCGGCGGCAGCCGGCGGGAAAACTCAAGAAGCCAGTGGCGATACTTGCCAAAGCCCGTTCTGCTGAATCAATTGCCGGTCGCAGTCCGCTTCACGGGCGGCGGCCAATGGTTGTCCAGGCAAGGCCTGAACGACACGCTGACCCTCACTGCGCAACTGGCAAACCTGCTGCCAGAGTGCTGCATCCGTACTGTCAGGCATCCAGATACCGCCAGACGGTAGCTCGATCTCAGCACGCCCCAGGGTCACCAGGGTTTTCAAATCGGTGGAAAAGCCGGTTGCCGGACGGGCGCGACCGAAGTCGGCGCCGATGTCGTCGTAACGACCGCCCTGGGCAATGGACTGGCCAACACCCGGTACGAACACGGCGAACACCACACCGGTGTGGTAGTGGTAACCGCGCAGCTCACCCAGGTCGAAATACAGTGGCAGCTCAGGGAACCGCACGGACAGCCGCTCGGCGATCGCCAGCAAGTCGTCCAGCGCCGCCATCACCTGAGCCGGTGCCTTGGCCAGACGCTCACGGGCCGCAGCCAGCACTTCACGGCCGCCACACAGGTCGACCAACGCGCGCAACATGCCAGCCAGATCCGCCGGCAAGCCTTCGGTCAAGGTAATGACCTCGTCGATGGCTTTACGTTGCAATGCATCAAACAACTGCTGTTCAACTTCACCGGACAAACCGGCGGCGCGGGCCAGGCCGCGATAGATGCCGACATGGCCGAGGTCCATATGCACATCCGGCACATCGGCCAGCTGCAGCATGGCCAGCATCAGGCTGATGACTTCGACGTCGCTGCTCGGGCTGGCATCGCCGTACAACTCGGCGCCCAACTGAATCGGGCTGCGCGAAGTCGACAAGGCGCGTGGCTGGGCATGCAGCACACTGCCGGCATAGCACAGGCGGTTCGGACCTTCACGGCGCAGGGTGTGCGCATCGATGCGCGCCACTTGCGGCGTGATGTCGGCACGGAAGCCCATTTGCCGGCCCGATTGCGGGTCGATGACCTTGAAGGTCCGCAGATCCAGGTCCTGGCCCGCGCCGGTCAGCAGGGATTCCAGGTACTCGATATGGGGTGTCACGACAAACTCGTAACCCCAGCTCTGGAACAGATCCAACACCTGACGACGCGCGACTTCAATACGCGCCGCTTCCGGTGGCAGTACTTCTTCGATGCCATCTGGCAGAAGCCAGCGGTCTACCGTTGCCATTACGCCTTCCCCTATATCCGGGCGACCAGCCTGTCGGCGAGCCTTGAGTGAAGCAGAAAATGATCAGCTTATGCACAATCCACGCGCATGAGCGACGGAGCGAAAAGCCCTTCTACCGGCTTCGCCAACCACTTTCCTCGAAAAACTGTCGAGCCAGTCGGCCCGGCGTCCGCTTAAAAACAGCAATCAAACATGCAGACGCAAAAAAGCCGGGAATTTCCCGGCTGCCGCATCATACACACGTTTTCCCAAAGGATCACCCCGCCAGAGGTTTTAGCCGCTCGGCGGGAGGATTCAGGTCAACGCCGTATCAAGGCTTGGCTTTTTCCAGGTAGTGGAAGAAGTCACTGCTTGGGTCGAGGACCATGACGTCGGATTTGTTCGCGAAGCTTTCACGGTAGGCGCGCAGGCTACGGTAGAACGCGTAGAACTCCTGATCCTGACCGTAGGCCTTGGAGTAGATCGCAGCAGCCTGGGCATCGCCGTCACCGCGAACCTCTTCGGATTCACGATAGGCTTCGGCCAGCAGCACGCGGCGTTGGCGATCGGCGTCGGCACGGATGCCTTCGGCCAGCTCGTTACCCTTGGCGCGGTGCTCGCGAGCTTCACGCTCACGCTCGGTGCTCATACGCTCGAACACGCTGCGGTTCACTTCTTTCGGCAGGTCGATGGTCTTGACCCGAACATCGACAACTTCGATGCCCAGTTCTTTTTCAGCCATCTTGTTCAGCGAAGCAGTAATGTCCGCCATCAGCGCATCACGCTCACCGGAGACCACTTCGTGCAACGTGCGCTTACCGAACTGGTCACGCAGGCCCGACTCCAGACGACGGGACAGACGCTCGTCGGCGATCTGCTTGAGGCCGGAAGTCGCGGTGTAGTAACGCTCCGCGTCCTTCACGCGCCACTTGGCGTAGGCATCGACCATCACGGCTTTCTTTTCCAGCGTCAGGAAACGTTGTGTCGGTGCATCCAGCGTCATCAGACGTGCGTCGAATTTACGCACCTGGTTAACGTAAGGCACTTTCACATGCAGGCCTGGCTGAACATCGGTCTGGACCACGCGACCGAACTGCAGCAACACCGCACGCTCGGTCTGAGCCACGATGTAGAAGCAGTTCCAGGCAGCGATCGCCACGACGACGCCGACAATAAGGGCGATCAGCGATTTATTGCTCATCAGCGACTCTCCCTGGTACGTGCTTGCTGCTGCGGATCTGCTGCCGCACGCGTATTCGCTTCATTGCTGATGGCTGCCGCACTGCTCATCGGAGTGCTGGTGCTGCGACCACTTTCGACCATCTTGTCCAGCGGCAGATACAACAGGTTGTTCTGGCCATTCTTGTTGCCGGTCACGAGAACCTTGCTGGTGTTGCTGAAGACTTCCTGCATGGTGTCCAGGTACAGACGCTGGCGGGTGACTTCAGGAGCCTTGCGGTACTCGGCGACCAGTTTGGTGAAGCGATCGGCCTCACCCTTGGCGCGCGAGACGGTTTCGTCACGGTAACCGTTGGCATCCTCAAGGATGCGCTGGGCCTGACCACGAGCTTCCGGCACGACGCCGTTGGCATAGGTTTCGGCCTGGTTGCGCGAACGCTGCTCGTCTTCCCGGGCACGGATCACGTCATCGAAGGCTTCCTGGACTTCACGCGGTGCCGCTGCGCTCTGAACGTTGACCTGGGTAACGGTGATACCGGTGCGGTAGGTGTCCATGAAGCGTTGCAGACGCTCCTTGATTTCGCTGGCCATCAATTCACGACCTTCAGTCAGCACCTGGTCCATTGCGGTGGAACCCACCACATGGCGCAAGGCGCTGTCGGTCGCGTGCTGCAGGCTGATTTCCGGCTGATCGACGCTCAGCACGAAGTCCTGCAGGTTGCTGATCCTGTACTGCACGGTCAGTGGCACTTCGACGATGTTCTCGTCTTCGGTCAGCATCTGGCCCTGCTTGGTGTAGGCACGCTCACGCGTGACGTTTTCCATGTACTTCCTGTCGATCGGCGGGAAGTAGATATTCAGGCCCGGCCCCACGGTTTCGTAGTACTTGCCGAAGCGCAGCACCACGGCTTGCTCCTGCTCGTCGACGACATAAACCGCGCTGTACAGCCAAACGGCGGCCAGCACGACCAGACCGATGCCGAGCAGGCCGCCAAAGCCGCCACTCTTGCCCGGACCACCGCCGTCGTCGCCACCACGTTTCTTACCACCACCGAACAAACCGTTCAGGCTTTCCTGCAGCTTTCGGAAGGCCTCGTCGAGATCCGGTGGTCCCTTGCGGTCGCCGTTGTTACGACGCTTGCCACCCCAAGGATCCTGATTATTCGAGTTGCCACCCGGCTCATTCCAAGCCATAGCGCTCTCCATCTGATAAAGCAAAGACGCACCCACGGCGCGCCGACCAATGCTACAGAATGCCTGTCACCACGACACAACCGCTTTCTCAGGCTTTTATTGCAAAGTGTGTTGCTCGATGAATTCCATCGGTTGCAAACCTTCGCGGCTCACCAGCCGATTCAATTCGGCCCGTGGCAAACGAACGGCCAGTAAACTGATGCCTTCGTCATCGTGTTCTTCTTTCTGTACCGCACCGAGTTCGAAAAACTGCGCACGCAGTCGAGCAAACCGGTTCGGCAATCGCAAGGTGCCAACAAACAATTCATCGCCAAGCAACTCGGCCACGGCCTGCTTGAGCAAGTCCAGCCCCGTACCGTCTTTCGCCGAAAGCCAGACCCGCTGCGGCTTGCCATCGGCATCGCGCTGGATCTGCGGCTCCACGCCCTCGAGCAAATCGAGTTTGTTATAGACCTCCAGGATCGGCAAGTCTTGAGCCCCGATCTCTCCGAGCACCACCATGACCTGTTCAATCTGGGCCATGCGCTCGGGTTCATGGGAGTCGATCACATGCAGCAACAGGTCGGAGTTGCTCGACTCTTCGAGCGTAGCCCGAAATGCTTCAACCAGTTTGTGCGGCAAGTGACGAATAAAGCCCACGGTGTCTGCCAGCACGATCGGCCCGAGATCCTCGAGCTCGAGTCGGCGTAGCGTCGGGTCGAGGGTAGCGAAGAGCTGGTCAGCGGCGAAAACGTCGGAATCGGTCACCGAGTTGAACAGCGTCGATTTGCCGGCGTTGGTATAACCCACCAGCGAAACCGTCGGAATGTCAGCCCGTTTGCGGCCGCGGCGCGATTGCTCGCGTTGGCTGCGGACCTTTTCCAGGCGCCCCTTGATCTGCCGCAGGCGAATTCGCAACAGGCGCCGGTCGGTTTCCAGCTGGGTTTCACCGGGACCGCGCAGGCCGATACCGCCTTTCTGCCGTTCAAGGTGAGTCCAGCCGCGAACCAGCCGCGTACTCATGTGCTCAAGCTGGGCCAGCTCGACCTGGAGCTTGCCTTCATGGGTGCGGGCGCGTTGGGCGAAAATATCGAGAATCAGCCCCGTGCGGTCGATCACGCGACACTCGAAAACACGTTCGAGGTTACGTTCCTGACTGGGCGTGAGGATGTGATTGAAAATCACCAGATCTACCTGTTCGGCTTTGACCAGGTCGCGCAACTCCTCGACCTTGCCGCTGCCAATCAGGTATTTGGCGGTTGGCCGATTACGCGGCACGTTGAAAAACGCGACGGTCTCGGCGCCAGCCGAAATTGCCAACTCCTGAAACTCCTGCGGATCTTCGCGCGCCTCAGGGTCCTGACCATCCAAGTGAACGAGAATGGCTCGTTCACCACCACCGTGGCGCTCAAAGAACAAAGGAGACTCCTATCAGGCGTTACCTGGCTCAGTGTCACCTGCATCGGATTCGGTTGCGCTAGGCAGACGAATTGGACGAACCGGCACCACTGTAGAGATCGCGTGTTTGTAGACCATCTGGCTGACGGTGTTTTTCAGCAGGATTACGAACTGGTCGAAGGACTCGATCGTGCCTTGCAGTTTGATACCGTTGACCAGGTAGATGGACACCCCAACTTTCTCTTTACGTAAAGTATTCAAGTAAGGGTCTTGTAGCGAATGCCCTTTTGACATGTGCCGCACTCCTTTAAGGATTCTATATAAAAAAATAGGTAAACAGATGGCTTCGGCCGCCACACCCCCAAGGATAGACGGCAATTGCAAGGACTCAGCTCAATATGGAGATGGTCCCGAGGTATTTCAAGGCGCGCGGCAGATTGTCGCAATCCAGACTGTCCAGCCAATGCAGATCAGTCCAACTGCGCAGCCAGGTGAACTGGCGTTTCGCCAATTGGCGCGTGGCAATGATTCCACGCTCCTGCATCTCGGCTGACGTCAGCTTGCCATCCAGGTAGTCCCAGACTTGGCGGTAGCCTACTGCACGTATAGACGGCAACCCGGCATGCAGGTCACTTCTATTACGCAGGGCTACGACCTCGTCAATGAATCCCTGTTCCAACATTAAAGTGAATCTTTGTTTAATTCGCTCGTGCAGTACCTGGCGATTTGCCGGGGCAATGGCCAAGTTCGCAACAGTATAGGGCAATTGTTGCTGTCCCGAAGCGGCTGCTTCGGTACTTTGCACAGATTGTCGCAAACGCAGGGCGGTCATGCTTTGACCACTGACACGATAAACTTCCAGTGCTCGACTCAACCGCTGGGGATCGTTCGGATGTATTCGCGCCGCAGACTCCGGATCAATCACCGCCAATTGTTCGTGCAAGGCTTGCCAGCCAAGGCGTGCAGCCTCTTCTTCGATTTGCGCACGGACGTCGGGATCGGCGGCCGGCATATCCGCCAGACCTTCAACCAAAGCCTTGTAATAGAGCATTGTGCCGCCCACCAGCAGCGGAATTTTCCCGCGCGCGGTGATATCGGCCATGGCTTGCAGGGCGTCTCGGCGGAAATCCGCAGCCGAATAGCTCTCGGCCGGGTCGAGAATATCGATCAGACGATGCGGATATTGCGCCAGCAGCTCTTTGGAAGGCTTGGCGGTGCCGATGTCCATGCCACGGTAGACCAGCGCCGAATCGACGCTGATCAACTCGCAAGGCAGGACTTTGGTGAGCTCGATGGCCAGGTCGGTCTTGCCGGCAGCGGTCGGCCCCATCAGGAAAATCGCAGGTGGGAACTGGTTCATCAACGACCGCGCAAGAACAGTTTGTCCAGATCGTCCAGGCCCAGTTGGGTCCAGGTCGGTCGGCCATGGTTGCATTGACCGCTGCGCTCGGTGTTTTCCATATCACGCAGCAGACCGTTCATTTCCGGCAGGGCCAAACGCCGATTCGCACGAACCGCACCGTGGCAGGCCATGGTCCCGAGCAATTCATTCAGGTGCGCCTGAATGCGGTCGCTGGTGCCGAACTCCATCAAGTCGGCCAGGACGTCGGCGACCAGCCGGTTGGCTTCGGCCTGCTTGAGCAGTGCCGGAATCTGCCGGATCGCCAGGGTTTCCGGGCCCAGGCGCTGCAATTCAAAGCCCAGCCGCTGGAACCAGGCGACGTGTTCCTCGGCGCAATCGGCTTCACGCTGGCTGACGGCCAGGGACTCCGGCACCAGCAATGGCTGGCCGCTCAGGCCTTCGCTGGCCATCGCCACCTTCAAACGCTCATACATGATCCGCTCGTGGGCGGCGTGCATATCCACCAGCACCAGGCCTTGAGCGTTTTCCGAAAGAATGTAGATACCCTTGAGTTGTGCCAGCGCATAACCCAACGGCGGGATGTCGTCCTGCCCGGCCGGTAGCGCGACGGCATTGGCCTCGGGCAGCGGCGCAAAAAACTCGCGATAGGCGGCCTGCGCCTCGGCGACAGGCACACCGGACTGCGGACGCGACGTGTATTGATACTGATAACCCGCGCCAGAACCCGAACCCGCTGGCGTATTGAATGACGGCTGAGCCTGAGGCTGCTCCAGCAGCGCATTGGCGGCCAGGCGCATTTCGCCCTGGGGCCCGAATTCACCGGCTTCGAGGCCGGTAGGCCGGACGATGGCCGTGGCAACCGGCGCCGCCAGATGATCGTCGGGCCGTACATCGCCCAAGGCGCGGTGCAAGGTGCCATAGAGGAAATCGTGGACCATGCGTCCTTCACGGAAGCGCACTTCGTGCTTGGTCGGGTGCACGTTGACGTCGACACCAGTCGGGTCAACTTCGAAAAACAGTACAAAGGTCGGGTGCCGACCGTTGAACAGCACGTCGCGATAGGCCTGGCGCACGGCGTGGGCCACCAGTTTGTCGCGTACAGCACGGCCATTGACGAAGAAATACTGCAAATCGGCCTGGCTGCGGTTGAAGGTCGGCAAGCCGACCCAGCCCCATAGGTGCAGGCCGTTGCGCTCGATTTCGATCGGCAATGCCTGCTCCAGGAATCCCGGCCCACAGATCGCCGCCACGCGCCGGGCACGGGCCGCATCATCATGGGCCTCGTGCAGGCTGAGGATGGTCTTGCCGTTGTGGCGCAGATGGAAGGCCACATCGAAGCGCGCCAGGGCCAGGCGCCGGATCACTTCCTGCAGGTGATCGAATTCGGTTTTTTCGCTTTTGAGAAACTTGCGCCGCGCTGGCGTATTGAAGAACAGGTCGCGCACTTCAACCGACGTGCCCACCGGGTGGGCCGCGGGTTGTACGCGGGGCGCCATGTCCCGGCCTTCGGTTTCGACCTGCCAGGCCTGGTCGGCATCGCGGGTGCGCGACGTCAGGGTTAATCGCGCAACGGAACTGATCGACGCCAGCGCCTCACCGCGAAAGCCCAGGCTCATGACCTGCTCGAGGTCTTCCAGGTTGCGGATCTTGCTGGTGGCGTGACGGGCCAGCGCCAGCGGCAGGTCATCGGCGGAAATGCCGCTGCCATCGTCGCGCACCCGCAGCAGCTTGACGCCGCCCTGCTCCACATCGACATCGATACGCCTGGCGCCGGAGTCGAGGCTGTTTTCCAACAGCTCCTTGATCACCGAAGCCGGGCGTTCGACCACCTCACCCGCTGCAATCTGGTTCGCCAGTCGCGGGCTGAGCAGCTCGATTCGAGCTCCACCGTTCACGACCTGATTCATTCTTTGGCCGCCAATTCAGTGCCCGGAATAGTCAGGTGCTGACCGATCTTGAGCTCATCGCTCGACAGGTTGTTGGCGCTGCGCAGGGTCGCGGGCGACACCTGATAGCGCACAGCGATCATCGCCAGGGTCTCGCCCGGGTTGACGCGGTGGTCACGTGGACCTTGCACAATCTTGCCGGAGTCGCGCAGCCAGGCAATGTAAGTGCCCGGTGGCGGGTTCTGCTGGAAGAACTGGCGCACGCCGCTGCTGATCGATCGCGCCAGCGCCTGCTGGTGGTTCGATGCGGCAAGCTTCGAGGCTTCGTTGGCGTTGGAGATAAACCCGGTTTCCACCAGGATCGACGGAATATCCGGCGACTTCAGCACCATGAACCCGGCCTGTTCGACCCGTTGCTTGTGCAGAGGCGTCACCCGGCCAATGTTGCTCAGCACCTTCTGGCCAACGTTCAGGCTGGACGTCAGGGATGCCGTCATCGACAGGTCAAGCAGCACGCCGGCGAGCATGCGGTCCTTGTCATCGAGGCTGACGTTGCCGGCACCACCAATCAGGTCGGAACGGTTTTCGCTGTCGGCCAGCCAGCGGGCCGTCTCCGAAGTGGCACCGCGATCAGACAGGGCAAATACCGAGGCGCCGAAAGCGGCGGCAGAAGGCGCGGCGTCGGCGTGGATCGAGACGAACAGGTCCGCGCCTTTCTTGCGGGCAATTTCGGTACGGCCGCGCAACGGGATGAAGTAGTCGCCGGTACGGGTCAGTTCGGCGCGGAAACCTTTCATGCCGTTGATCTGGCGCTGCAATTCGCGGGCGATCTGCAACACCACGTCTTTCTCGCGTTGACCGCGAGAACCCGAAGCACCCGGGTCTTCACCCCCGTGTCCGGCGTCGATCACCACAACGATGTCGCGCTTGCCGGCCGGGGCCGGCGGTAGCTTGATTGCAGGTTCCGCAGGCGTGACCGGCACGGCAGGCACCGTGGCGACCGATGGTGTTGGTGTTGGAGGAGGCGCGGCATCTGCGGCGTTATCGAACAGATCGACCACCAACCGGTTGCCGTACTGGGCGTTCGGCGCCAGGGAGAAGCTTTTCGGTGTCACGGCCTTTTTCAGGTCGATGACCACCCGCAGGTCGGTCGGCGTGCGTTGAGCCGAGCGCATGGCGGTAATCGGGGTGTTCGAGGTGTTGACGTTGAGTGGCGCACCGAGGGTCGCGCCATTGATGTCGATGACCAGGCGATCCGGAGCCGTCAGGGTAAAGACGCTGTGTTGCACCGGGCCGGTCAGGTCAAACACCAGTCGTGTGTTGTCCGGTGCCCGCCACAGACGGACACTGTTGACCTTCGAATCGGCCACAGCGTCGACGGTTACCGCCAAAAACAACACCCCTACGGCAGCCACCAACGCGCGAAAGCGCATACCTAACCCCATCATCTATTTGGATTCCAATGCCAAAGCGGCACACCAGGCCTCGCCACGCGAGCCCTGGGATAAAATTTTCAGCGAACGCCCGCTGTCTTGCGGGCTAATGGTAATGGTCAGGTCAGGCTTTGGCAAAAAGCCTGCACCTTTGTCGGGCCACTCGATCAGACACAGGGCATCGTCTTCGAAGTAGTCGCGGATACCGAGGAACTCCAGTTCTTCCGGATCGACCAGCCGGTACAAATCGAAATGGAAGGCGCGAATGTCGTCGATTTCGTAGGGTTCGACCAGGGTGAAGGTCGGGCTTTTCACAGCCCCGGCATGCCCCAGACCGCGAATGATGCCTCGGGACAACGTGGTTTTGCCCATCCCCAGGTTACCCTCGAGGAAGATCAGGCCATGGCCTTGGGTGATTCGGGCAATGCGTGCGCCAAAGTCGCTCATGGCCTGCTCATCGGCCAGGTACAGGGTTACTTCAGACACGGTGCTTGCTCCTCCAACAACTGACGAATGGCTGGAATCAGATCACTGGCCGCCAGCCCACGGCCGAATTTTCCTTGTTGCTCACCGGCATTGGCGTGCAGCCAGACCGCCAGGCAGGCCGCGTCGTATGGGCCCATGCCCTGGGCCAGCAATGCACCGAGCAAACCGGCCAGTACATCGCCCAAACCGGCAGTGGCCATCGCCGGATGCCCCTGATGACACAGCGCCAGACGTCCGTCGGGATGGGCGATCAGGCTACCGGCACCTTTCAGCACCACCACTGCCGAGTATTTCTTGCTCAACGCCATCGCTGCGGCCAGGCGATCGGCCTGCACTTCGGCAGTGCTGACCCCCAGCAAGCGCGCCGCTTCGCCCGGATGCGGAGTGATCACGCAATCCTTGGGTAAGCGGACGAAACCGCCTGCCAGCAGGTTCAATGCGTCGGCATCCCACACTTGCGGCAATGGCGCATTGGCGGCGGCCGACAACAATGAACGCCCCCAACCGGCCTGCCCTAGGCCTGGACCGACCACCAGCACCGAGACTTTCTCCAACAGCCCCATCAACTGATTGGCCGACGAAGTGCCGAGCGCCATGGCTTCCGGCACTCGGCTCAACGCCGCTGGCACATGCTCGGGGCGGGTTGCCAGCGAAACCATTCCAGCGCCGCTGCGCAATGCGCTTTCGGTGCTGAGCAGGATCGCTCCGCCAAGGCCATGATCGCCACCGATCAACAGCACATGCCCGAAACGCCCCTTGTGGGACGTCGGTGGGCGAGCCGCCGGGCGCGGAAGATTAGCTGCGTTGAGACGTTGGGCGCGAACAGGAATATCACTGTATGTTTCAGCCGTGGCCTGCAGATCGTTGAACACCAGCTCGCCGACGTGATCCGCTGCGTCGCCCGTGAACAGACCCGCTTTCAGCCCGATGAAAGTCACCGTGAGATCGGCACGCACCGCGACACCCAATTCTCGCCCGGTGTCGGCACACAGTCCGGAAGGAATATCGACCGCCGTCACCGGCAGGCCGCTGGCATTGATCGCTTTAATGGCAGCAGAGTAAGGCTCGCGCACTTCGCCGCTCAGGCCGGTGCCGAGCAAGGCATCGAGGACAACACCACGCAACTCGCTCTGGCCGCTCCAGCCCTGCACCGCGACACCTTCAGCCAGCGCCTCGGTATGAGCCAGCGCGGCATCGCCCTGCAAGCGCTGCGGATCACCGACCGCCAACACGCGCACCTGCCACCCGGCACGCCGTGCCAGCACGGCCACCAGATAACCGTCGCCAGCGTTGTTGCCATGCCCGGTGAGCACGGTCAGTTCATTCGCCGACGGCCATTGCCGTACCAGCGCCCGCCACGCTGCGCGGGCTGCGCGCTGCATCAATTCGAAGCCCGGCGTGCCCGCGGCAATCAGCCGCGCATCGAGCGCACGCACCTGTGCGGCACCGTACAGCGCGTCGGGTAATTCATCTTTCGTCTGTGGCATGCGTCTTCGGGCTCCGATGTCTGGCAGAATTATACGCACCTCAGCTCCGGTTTCTCTCGCCTCATGTCCGCCATCACCACAGACCTGCCTGCCCTCGCCCAATCCATCAAGGACTGGGGCCGCGAACTGGGCTTTCAGCAAGTCGGCATCAGCGGCCTCGACCTGGGCGAGCATGAGCAACACCTGGAGCGCTGGCTCGCCGCCGGCTACCACGGCGAAATGGACTACATGGGCGCCCATGGCAGCAAACGCTCGCACCCGGAAGAACTGGTGCCCGGCACTTTGCGTGTGGTTTCGCTGCGCATGGACTATCTGGCGGGCGACACCCACATGGCGAAAATGCTCGCCCAGCCGGAAAAAGCCTACGTCTCGCGCTATGCCCTGGGTCGCGATTACCACAAGTTGATCCGTAAACGCGTGCAACAACTGGCGGAAAAGATTCAGGCGGTCATCGGGCCTTTCGGCTATCGCGCTTTCGTCGACAGTGCCCCGGTGCTGGAAAAAGCCATCGCGGAACAGGCCGGCCTTGGCTGGATCGGCAAAAACACTCTGGTGTTGAATCGCAAGGCAGGCAGCTATTTCTTCCTCGCCGAACTGTTCGTTGACTTGCCGCTGCCGGTAGACCCGCCCCACGCCACCGAACACTGCGGACGGTGCAGCGCCTGCCTCGACATTTGTCCCACCAATGCCTTCGTCGGCCCCTATGTGCTGGACGCCCGACGCTGCATTTCCTACCTGACCATCGAACTCAAAGGCGCGATCCCTGAAGACCTGCGACCGCTGATCGGCAATCGGGTGTTCGGTTGCGACGATTGCCAGATTGTCTGCCCGTGGAACCGCTTTGCCCGTCCGTCCGGTGAAAGCGACTTCAAGCCGCGGCACAACCTGGACAACGCCGACCTGGCCGCGCTGTTCATGTGGGATGAGGCCAGGTTTCTAAGTAGCACCGAAGGTTCGCCGCTAAGGCGGGCAGGTTATGAAAGCTGGTTGCGCAATCTGGCGGTAGGCCTGGGGAATGCGCCTTCGACGATTCCGGTGCTGGAAGCGTTGAAGGCGCGACGGGAACATCCTTCGCAACTGGTACGTGAACATGTCGAGTGGGCTCTGAAACAACACGGCCTTATGTAGGAGCGCGCTTGCTCGCGATGAACCGGAGAACTCCGCGGGCCACCAGGCTTGCCGCGTTATCGTTGACGTCCATCGCGAGCTAGCTCGCTCCCACAGGGGACCGCGTCAGGCTTCGTCGTTATAGACGAACTTGGGCATTTCCCAGTGAAAGCGGATTGCCAGCAAGCGCAGCAGAAAACCGCCGAACAGGGTGATCAGAATCGATTGTTCATCGGGTAATTGCAGATAGATGCAGAGCATGTAGCACCACGCCGCCGCAAACGAGACGCTGGCATAGAGCTCACGCCGGAAGATCAGCGGAATATCGTTGCAGAAAATGTCCCGCAGGATGCCGCCGAAGACGCCGGTGATCACGCCGCTGACCGAAGCCACCAGCATGCCGTGGCCCATTTCCAGCGCGGTCATGCAGCCGATCAGGGTGAACGCCACCAGACCGACGGCGTCGAGCACCAGAAACAGTGAACGCAAATGCCGCATCCAGCGCGCCGTGAACACGGTGATCATCGCGGCGGCCGTGGTCAGCACCAGGTATTCCGGGTGTTTGACCCACGTCAGCGGGTAATGCCCGAGCAGTACATCGCGCACCGACCCGCCACCCAGCGCCGTGACGCAAGCGATCAGCACAACACCGAACCAGTCCATGCCACGACGCCCGGCAGACAGGGCACCGGTCATGGCTTCGGCGGTGATGGCGATCAGGTAGAGCATCAACAGCATAGTGGCGGTCCTTGCAGAAAGGCGCGCAGTCTACTCAGTTCACCCAGGCACCAAAAGAGGGCACCACAGAATCAGCCCAACCATCAATAGTGACGGTACGGACGCCATCGCAAGCAGGCTCGCTCCCACGAGGCCAACCCAGCCCAATGTGGGAGCGAGCCTGCTCGCGATGGGGCCGGAACAGCCCTTCTGTATCAGGCCTTGATGAAGTGCTTGCGGTAGTGCTGCAACTCGGCGATGGATTCGCGGATGTCATCCAGCGCCAGGTGGGTGCTGCCCTTCTTGAAGCTGTCACGCACATCCGGTGCCCAGCGTGCAGCCAGCTCTTTGAGGGTGGACACGTCGAGGTTGCGGTAGTGGAAATAGCTTTCCAGGGATTTCATGTGGGTATAAAGGAAGCGACGATCCTGGCAGATGCTGTTGCCGCAGATCGGCGATTTGCCCTTTGGCACCCACTTCTCCAGGAAGGCGATGGTTTCGGCCTCGGCTTCGGCCATGCTGATGCGGCTGTCGCGAACTCGCTGGGTCAGCCCGGAACCGCCGTGCTGACGGGTGTTCCACTCATCCATGCCGGCGAGGATTTCGTCGCTGTGGTGAATGGCGATCACCGGGCCTTCGGCCAGAGTGTTCAGGTCGCTGTCGGTGACGATGGTGGCCATTTCGATAATGACGTCGGAATCAGGGTTCAGACCGGTCATTTCCAGGTCGATCCAGATCAGGTTCTGCGGGTTTTGCATGTGTCGGCTCCTAGGCAATGCTGCGCAGTTTAGCCTAGGCCGGTGGCCGGGCGTGCTAAACTCGCGGCCGTTTTACCTAATCGCTGCATTCTTGATACGGAACACCCATGGCCAAACGCCAACTCAATCGCCGCCAAAACTGGCGCATCGAAAAGATTCAGGGCGAACGCGCTGCCCGCGCCGCCAAACGCGAGTCCTCGGCTGTCGAGGCACTTGAGGGCGGCGATCTGGGCCCGGAACAGCACGGTCTGGTGATCGCGCACTTCGGTGTGCAGGTCGAGGTCGAGGCCCGCGACGGCGAACTGGCCGGCCAGGTGTTCCGTTGCCACCTGCGCGCCAACCTGCCGGCGCTGGTGACCGGCGATCAGGTGGTGTGGCGTGCCGGCAACCAGGGCATCGGCGTGATCGTGGCGCAACTGCCGCGCAACACCGAGCTGTGTCGCCCGGACAGCCGTGGTCAGCTCAAGCCGGTGGCAGCCAACGTCGACATGATCGTCATCGTGTTTGCACCGCTGCCCGAACCCCACGCCAACCTGATCGACCGCTATCTGGTGGCGGCCGAGCATGCGGGCATCAAGCCGCTGTTGCTGCTGAACAAGTTCGACCTGATCGACGAACACAACGCCCCGGCGCTCAATGCCTTGCTCGCGGTGTACCGCACCCTCGGCTATCCGGTGCTGGAAGTGTCGGCGCACCACGGCAATGGCATGGAGCAATTGCAGGCGCAACTGGACGGGCGCATCAGCGTGTTCGTCGGCCAGTCCGGTGTCGGCAAGTCGTCGTTGGTCAACAGCCTGCTGCCGGATGTCGAAACCCGCGTCGGCCCGCTGTCCGAGCTGTCCGGCCAGGGCACTCACACCACCACTACCGCCCGGTTGTTCCACTTCCCCGGCGGCGGTGAGCTGATCGACTCCCCGGGAATCCGCGAATTCGGCCTGGGCCACGTCAGCCGTGCCGACGTCGAAGCCGGCTTCATCGAATTCAATGACCTGCTCGGTACCTGCCGCTTCCGTGACTGCAAGCATGACCGCGAGCCCGGTTGCGCCCCTGCTCAAGGCCCTTGAAGACGGCCGCGTGCAGCAGCAACGGATGAACAGCTATCGCTCGATCATCGCCAGCCTGCCGGAAAACGGCTACTGAGCCGCTTCCCGCAGACATGAAAAAGCCGCGATCATCGCGGTTTTTTCATGGGTCACTGTTTGGGCGCGCTACCCGGTTTTGGCGCCGGATCGTCAAACAGATTCAGCCGCTCGCGAAGTTCGTGGGCCGGTAGCGGCTCCTTGTCCGCTGGCAACGCGTTTGGGTCAGCCGGCGCGGCAGGCGCTGTGCCGGGAGCGCCTTGCGAGGCATCTGGAGCCGGCTCCGCGCCTTGGGAACCTTCGATGGCGCGCTGGGCTTTTTTGGTCAGCACGATGATGTCGATACGGCGGTTGACCGGATTGAACGGGTGCTCGCGGTCGAACAAGGCCGACGAAGCATAACCGACGACCCGCGCCACCTGACTGTCCGGATAGCTGCCCGCCACCAGCGCGCGACGTGCCGCGTTGGCACGGTTGGCCGAGAGCTCCCAGTTACCGAAGTCACCGGTCCCGGTGTATGGCTTGGCATCGGTGTGACCGCTGATGCTGATCTTGTTCGGCACCGCCTTGATGGTGTCGGCCATGGCCAGCAGGATGTCTTCGAAATACGGCTTCAGACGGGCCGAGCCTGAGTCGAACATCGGCCGGTTCTCGGCATCCACGATCTGGATACGCAGGCCGTCCGGGGTGATCTCGAACATGATCTGGTCTTTGAATTTCTGCAGTTGCGGGTTCTCTTCGACCTTGTTCTGCAACTCTTGCAGCAACAGCTCGAGGCGCTCCTTCTCGACCATCTCGGCCATACCTTCGACCTGCTCGGCATCGACGGTCACCTTGTCCGGCTGTGGCTGGGACTTCACCTCGGGGTTGAGGGTGTTTTCCGGCGCCAGGGTCGGCGTGCCACCCAGATCGATGATGTACGGCGTGCCGCTTTCGGAAAAGCCGATCGGATCCTTGAAGTAACCGGCGATGGCGATCTTCTGTTCCGGTGTTGCGGTGGACAACAGCCACAACACCAGAAAGAACGCCATCATCGCCGTGGCGAAGTCGGCGAAGGCGATTTTCCAGGCGCCCCCGTGATGCCCGCCGGCGTAGCGCTTGACGCGCTTGATGATTATCGGTTGGTTATTTTCCATGGCTTAACGACCGCGAACCGCTTGTTCCAGCTCAGCGAAGCTAGGACGGTGCGCCGGGTACAGAACCTTGCGCCCGAACTCCACGGCCAGCGATGGCGGCATACCGGAAGCCGAAGCCACCAGCGAGGCCTTGATGGCTTCGTAGACGTTCAGCTCTTCCTTGGCATCGTGGGCCAGGGAGTGAGCCAGCGGGCCGAAGAAACCGTAGGCGGCGAGAATACCGAAGAAGGTACCGACCAGTGCCGCACCCACGTGCAGGCCGATGGACTTCTGGTCACCTTCACCCAGCGAAGCCATGGTCACCACGATACCCAGTACCGCCGCGACGATACCGAAACCGGGCATGGCGTCGGCGATGCCGTTGACCGCGTGGGATGGATGCTCCAGGTCTTCCTTGAGGCTGAACAGCTCCATGTCGAACAGGCCTTCCAGCTCGTGCGGAGCCATGTTGCCGGAGGACATGATCCGCAGGTAATCGCAGATGAACGCAGTCATGCGCTCGTCCTTGAGCACCGCCGGGTACTTGGCGAAGATCGGGCTCGCGACGGCATCTTCAATGTCACCTTCGATGGCCATCATGCCTTCACGGCGGCTCTTGTTGAGGATCTCGTAGATCAGGCCCAGCACTTCAAGGTAGAAGCCGTGGTTGAAACGTGAACTGAACATGCCCAAGGACTTCTTGAGCACGTGCATCGTCATATGACCAGGGTTGGCCTGCAGGAATGCGCCGAGGGCCGCACCGCCAATAATCATGACCTCGAAAGGCTGGATCAGGGCGGCAATCTTGCCGTGGGAAAGCACGTATCCGCCGAGCACGCTCGCGAATACGACGATGATGCCGATAATTTTAGCCATAGGTAGGAGAGCACTTACTGAGTCGGGTTCAAGGTCATATTCGGAAGTTAAAAAATCTCTTCTTCTACTTATCGGCAAAACTGCGCCAGACTAAAGCCCGTTCAGGCGAAAAGCCAATTTGACCCACTCCGGGCCCGGGTAATGCTGATGATGATCGCCTCCAACCATGGTTAACGAAACGAACGTTCCAACGCCAAAACCGACGACGATCGAGGGCTGGGTCAAGCTGCTCGATGGCGTACGCCTTCCCGTCCCGCAAGCCAGCCACGACCTTGTCTGCAAGGCCATCCGCGACAATCGCAGCTCGCTGCGTGACATCGCCGACCTCATGCAAGGCAGCCCGGCCCTGGCCTTGAGCGTGATTCGCGAAGCCAACCGGCACTCCCACGGCAGCATGACGGAGCCGGCGGAAAACCTCGAGATCGCGATCAATCGCCTTGGCCTCAAGCGCACCGAAGAGCTGCTCGCACGCTTGCCCGCCGTACCCCAGTCCGACATTCCCAAAGCCTTGCGTCAGCTGCAGATGATCAGCCAGCACGCGACCCAACAGGCCAACGGTTTTTTTGCCAGTCGCCTGGCACGCCTGTGGCAGGACATCCACTGGGGTAGCCTGCTGTTCCTTTCGCCCCTGTGGCCGTTGGCGCTAACCCATCCAGAACTGCTCGAAGACTGGGAACTGCGGGTCATCCATAAAGGCGAATCGGCACGCAAAGTCGAGCGGCAACTGTTTGGTGTACGTCTGCTGGGCATCGGCCAGGCATTGGTGGAGATCTGGCGCTTGCCGATCTGGGTACAACAAGGCTATCGACTGTTGCTCACTGAACAGCGGGAACTGGTGAAAGTCCTGCGCATTGCCCGTGACAGCGAGCACCCATTGCGCCAGCAGAACCGCCTCGATGACAACCCGACCCTGCGCCGCTGGCTCAATCAACCGGCCAATACCGTGTTGCTGGCCAACGGCTTGGCGCTGTCGGCGCAGCACGCCTGGGACAGCCCGCACAGTGAGCGCTGGCAGTACCTGACCAGCCTTTACCTGCAAATGCCGATGGACGAGGTGCAGCAGCAACTGCATCAGCAAGCCGCCAACAGTGCGCGCCAGCATGCCATGCCCGATCTCTGGCACCCCGCCGAATCGCTGATCTGGCCGTGGGGCATGAACCGTATCCACGCCGGACTGCTGCCGGCCGCGGCACCCACCGCCGAAGATCTGGCGAAATGGCGCAAGCAATGCGCCGAACTGCTGGTCGAGCCGAGCCGTTTCACCAACGCCATGCACCTGACCATCGCCGCCCGGGACGCCCTTGCAGCCTGCGGCATGCGTCGGGTGATGATCCTGATGGCCGACCGCACCCACGCCAACCTGCGCGTGCACCAGACGGCCGGCCTGCCGAAAGAGGCGGCCGGGCTGAACTTCGTGGTCAGCCAGAGCAACGTGTTGCAACGCTTGCTCGCGCAACAGGCCCAGGTCCGCCTGACGCCAGCCAACAACGCGCAATTCTCGGCCCTGCTGCCCAACAACCTGCGCTCGCAGTTCAGCGGCGAACACCTGCTGCTGCGTTCGCTGGTCAACAATGGCCGGGTGATCATGATCGTCGTGGCGGATCAGGGCGGTGGGCCGTTTTCGGAAATTTCCGTACAAGCCTTCGGCAAAACCGCACAATGCATCGAAAAAGCCCTGCACAGCTTTAGCAACCGAGGCCAATAAGCTGCGCTACAATCCTCCCTTTTTGTGCTCTGGAGACCTCACATGTCTGACTTCTCTGGCTTGCCGCTGGTGATCGAGCCGAGCGACTTGCTCCCTCGTCTCGACGCCCGCGAACTGATTCTGGTGGACTTGACCAGTGCCGCCCGCTACGCCGAAGGGCACATTCCCGGCGCGCGCTTTGTCGATCCCAAACGCACGCAACTGGGTCAGGCGCCCGCCCCGGGCCTGATGCCCCCGCAGGCAGCACTCGAAACGTTGTTTGGTGAGCTGGGACACAACCCCGACGCGGTCTACGTGGTGTATGACGACGAAGGCGGCGGTTGGGCCGGACGCTTTATCTGGCTGCTGGATGTCATCGGCCACAGCAAGTACCACTATATCAACGGCGGCCTGCCGGCCTGGCTGGCAGAAGGTTCGCCCATGTCGATCCAGATCCCGCCACCGGTGGGTGGCCCGGTTGCATTGACCTTGCACGACGAACCCACTGCCACCCGCGAATACCTGCAAAGCCGTCTCGGCGCCGCCGACCTGGCCATCTGGGATGCACGCGGGCCGCTGGAGTATTCCGGCGAGAAAGTCCTGGCAGCCAAGGGCGGCCACATTCCCGGCGCGGTCAATTTCGAATGGACCGCCGGCATGGATCAGGCGCGCCAGCTGCGCATCCGCACCGACATGCCGCAGATCCTCGAACAACTCGGGATCAGCAAAGACAAAGAAGTGATTACCCACTGCCAGACCCATCATCGGTCCGGCTTCACCTATCTGGTGGCCAAGGCTCTCGGTTATCCGCGGGTCAAAGGCTACGCCGGCTCCTGGGGCGAATGGGGCAACCATCCCGATACGCCCGTAGAGATTTGAGTTTTTCAAGGACAGTTAATGAACAATCGTCTGTTTATCCTCAGCCAGTACCTGCTGCCCCACAACTTGCTCTCGCGACTGGCCGGCTGCATCGCCGAATGCCGCGTGCGCTGGTTCAAGAACGCCTTTACCGCCTGGTTCGCCAAGCGTTACCAGGTGGACATGTCCCAGGCGCTGGTCGAAGACCTGACCGCCTACGAGCACTTCAATGCATTCTTCACCCGCGCACTGAAAGCCGGTGCCCGCCCGCTGGACGAGACCCCGGGCGCGATCCTCAGCCCGGCCGACGGCGCCATCAGCCAGCTCGGCCCGATCGAGCACGGTCGTGTGTTCCAGGCCAAGGGTCACAGCTTCAGCGTGCTCGAACTGCTCGGTGGCGATGCGGCGAATGCGGCACCGTTCATGGGCGGCGACTTCGCGACCATCTACCTGTCGCCGAAGGACTATCACCGCGTGCACATGCCACTGGCCGGCACCCTGCGCGAGATGATCTACATCCCGGGCCGCCTGTTCTCGGTCAACCAGACCACCGCTGAAAACGTTCCGGAACTGTTTGCACGTAACGAACGCGTGGCGTGCATTTTCGACACCGAGCGCGGCCCGATGGCCGTGGTACTGGTGGGCGCGATGATCGTGGCCTCGATCGAAACCGTCTGGGCGGGCCTGGTGACGCCGCCGAAGCGCGAACTGAAAACCTTCCGCTACGACGAAGCCGCGCGCGCGCCGATCCATCTGGAAAAAGGTGCGGAACTGGGTCGCTTCAAACTGGGTTCGACCGCCGTCGTGCTGTTCGGGCCGGAACAGGTGAAGTGGGCTGAAGAAATGACCGCCGGTACAGCGGTGCAGATGGGTCAGGGCATGGGCTCACCAAAAGCCTGATCAACGCACATAACTGTAGGAGCGAGCCTGCTCGCGATGGGCGTTAACGATGACGCGGGCAATCTGAATGCCCGCGTCGCCTCGCCGTTCATCGCGAGCAATCGAGCGTCGACCGGCTGCTCCTATAGTTGTTTTGCGGTGTCAGAGTTGGCCGTCGCGATCGCGGAAGCCCAGCAGATACAGCACACCATCCAGCCCCAGCGTCGAAATCGCCTGCTTGGCCGATTGTTTGACCAGCGGCTTGGCGCGGAAGGCCACGCCCAACCCGGCAATCGCCAGCATCGGCAGATCGTTGGCACCATCGCCGACCGCAATGGTCTGCTCCAGGCGCAAGCCTTCCTTGTGTGCCAATTCCTTCAACAAATCCGCCTTGCGCTGTGCATCGACAATCGGCTCGATCGCCACGCCGGTGACTTTGCCGTCGACCACTTCCAGCTCGTTGGCGAACACGTAGTCGATGCCCAGTTTGGCCTGCAATTGCTTGGCAAAGTAGGTGAAGCCGCCCGACAGAATCGCGGTCTTGTAGCCCAGGCGCTTGAGTTCGGCGAACAGGGTTTCAGCACCTTCGGTCAGGCGCAGCGAGGCGCCGATGGAATCCAGCACATTGACATCCAGCCCTTTGAGCAAGGCCAGACGCTCTTTGAAACTGGCGCGGAAATCCAGCTCACCGGCCATTGCCCGCTCGGTGATTTCCGACACCTTGTCACCCACGCCGGCCGCCTTGGCCAGTTCATCGATCACTTCGGCTTCGATCAGCGTCGAGTCCATGTCGAACACCGCCAGGCGACGGTTGCGACGGAACAGCGAATCTTCCTGGAAGGCGATGTCGACGTTCAGTTCCTGGGCAACGCTGAGGAATTCCGCACGCAGCGCCTGCGGATCAGCCGCCTCGCCACGCACGGAAAACTCGATGCAGCCCTTGCCCTTGTCGGCAGGGGTGTCCAGCGGCATGCGCCCGGAAAGACGGTCGATGTGGTCGATGTTCAAGCCATATTTGGCGGTAATCGAGCTTACGGCCTGCAACTGCCCGGCTGTCACCTTGCGGGTCAACAGGGTCACGATGTGGCGCTTTTTGCCCTGGTTGCCGACCCACTGCTGGTAATCCTGTTCGGATACCGGCGTGAAACGCACCTGTTGATCGAGCTCATAGCCCTTGAACAGGATGTCCTTGAGCACGGACTTGCCTTGCTCGGTGTCAGGAATTTCAACCAGGATGCCGAACGACAAGGTGTCGTGGATCACCGCCTGACCGATGTCGAGAATGTTCACACCACCCTGGACCAGAACGCCGGTAATGGCCGCAGTCAGACCCGGACGGTCGACTCCCGTGATGTTTATCAGGACGATTTCGCGCAAGGCGCACCCCCGCAGGTGGAAAAAAACCGCATTCTACCCACTTTCAGTGACCATCGGGCACCGTGAGCGCTTTGACGGTCTAGGGCCTGTCGCTATACTGCGCGTCAACTTCACGGACAAAAGAGCCGAGCTCAAGTGAACCGGCCCACGCCAGTAAAAACCGACAACTTCTTCCTGCTGATCTTCCGGGCACTGCGCCACCGCCGTGTACCGATTGCATTGCGCATCGCCAGCCATAACGTGATCCTGGTCGCCCTGGCCCTGGTCATCTATGCCGGTGTGATGGGCTTGCAGTTCAAGCAGGCCATGCACGAGCAGGCGGATGCGCTGGGCGAAAGCCTGACCACGCAGACGGCCACCTCGGCCACCGAGCTGTTGGTGTCCAACGACATCCTCAGCCTCAACGTGCTGCTCAACAACCTGACCAAGAACAAGCTGGTGGCCCACGCCGCCATCTACAGTCCGGACAACCGCATCCTTGCCGAGTCCGGCCAGCGCCCCAAGCATGGCCTGCTGGGCGAAGCCGAGGGCATGTACCAGAGCAAGATCACCTTCCAGGACGTGACCGCCGGGCAATTGCGCATCAGCCTGGACATGGACCAGTTCCAGCAGCCGATGACCATCAGCCTGCAAAGCATGGGCATCCTCAGCGCCATCCTGCTGGCGCTGTCTTTGGCCTTGAGTCTGCGCATGGGGCGTTATCTCTCCACGCCGCTGCTGCAATTGCGGGTATGGCTGCGCAATATCGATGAATACACCCCGGCCACCGACCGCCAGGACGAGATCGGTGACCTGGCGCGTCAGCTGCACGCCAACTTCGCCCCGGAGCCCGCCCCTGTGCCGGAACCGGAGCCGGAATTCGACGACGTCGATGACGAAGCCGACCCGGCCTTCGAAGTGCGTAACCTGCGCGATCCGAGTTTCGACGAGAGCCGCCCGGTAGCGGCGCTCAAGCCAGCGCCACGGCAGATCGTCAGCACCGTCGAAGACGACGATGATGAAGACCCGTTCGCCGATCTGCGCGACGAGTCACTGGGCAGCAACCCACAACCGGTCATTCGCCGGGCCACTCCGAGCGTGCCGCAACACAGCGCGGTGCTGGCAGTGCAACTGGGCTCCCAGGAACAACTGCGACGCCTGCCGCGAGCACGTCTGGAAGAACTGCTCGAACGCTATCGCGACTGCCTCGATCAGGCCGCTTCGCTGTATCAGGGCGAAGTGGAGACCTTGAACGATGGCAGCACCCTGATGCTGTTCCACACCGAAGACAGCGGCGACGATTACCTGACCAACGCCATTTGCTGTGGCGAACTGCTGCGGGCCCTGGGCCACCAGTTGCAGATCGAAGTCGCGGACAGCGGCATCACCCTGCAATTGCAGCTGGGCCTGACCCTCGGCGAAGAACTGTTCGGCCTGAGCCAGATCGACCTGCTGCTGACCGACTCCGCACAGGACGCCCTGGCCCTGTCGCAACACAGCCGCAACCTGCTGCTGGTGGAACGCAAGATCAGTGATGACGCGTTGATCCGCCAGCGCGCGCGGATCCGCCCGATTGCCAGCCCTGAAGGTGCGTGCTGCGTGGAACGGTTGATGGAACCGTATCCGTCGATGCTTGAACGGCAACTGGCGCGGATGCACGAACGCCGCGCGTAGGAGCTGCCAAAGGCTGCGATCTTTTAGCCTTTGAACCCGGAAGCCCGCAAACGAGTGATCGTCTGCGGGCTTAATGAGATGGTCAGCCTGACCGAGAAGCCCTGCAGGTTTACGCTTGCAGGGCTTTTCTCGTTTTCGGCGGAGGATCTCTCATGAACACGATGACGCTTCTCGGTATCGACATTGGAAAACACAGTTTCCACCTGCACGGCCAGGACGCCAAAGGTCATCAGGTTTTACGCAAGAAAACCAGCCGCGCTCAGTTGCTCAGCACATTGGCCCAGCTGCCGGCCTGTACGGTGGTGATGGAATCGTGCGGTGGCGCCCATTGGCTGGCTCGACAGATCGGTGCAATGGGCCATGAGGTGAAGCTGATCGCCCCGCAGTACGTAAAACCATTCGTCAAAGGCAACAAAAACGACTTCATTGATGCCGAAGCGATTTGCGAGGCGGCGAGCCGCCCCGCGATGCGCTTCTGCTCGATCAAAACCCAAGAGCAGCAAACGCTTTCAGCGCTGCACCGTGTCCGCGAATCATTGATTGGCCATCGCACTGTCGCGACCAATCAGATTCATGGCTTTCTGCTGGAGTTCGGGATCAGCCTGCCTATTGGCGTTATTGCGTTGCACCGCGTGCCGGCGCTGCTGGACGATCCACAACACCCCGTTCCTGTGCGCTTGAAGGGCGTGGTGATGCGTCTTTATCGTCAAATTCAACAGCTCAATGATGAAATCAAGGACATCGAGTCCGACCTGAAGCAGCAGCTGAAAGAAGACGATGCCGGGCGTCGTTTGCAGAGTATTCCAGGCATCGGCCCGATCACTGCCAGCGCAGTACTGGCGGATGTGGGCGATGCGTCGAACTATCGAAGTGGACGCGACTTTGCCGCTTCATTAGGACTGGTGCCGAGGCAGTATTCAACGGGAGGGAAAACAGTGCTATTGGGGATCAGCAAGCGTGGCGACAAGCACATACGCCAACTGCTGGTGCAGGGCGCGCGAGCCATCATGCGTTATATCGACAAGCGGGAAGATGCCCTGGGGCCTTGGGTTCGAGAACTGCTGACGCGCCGACATTCCAATGTCGTAGCGTGCGCGTTGGCCAACAAACTGGCGCGAATCGTGTGGGCGGTACTGGCCAAAGGCGGCCAGTACGACCCACATCCGAACGCTTGAACGTACAGCTTTATCACCGGCTTTTGCGACGTCACTGACTGATGACAGTAAACGGCAAACGGCCCGACTGAGGACCTGGCACAAAATTCAGCTTTAGAGGCTGAGGGCTTTTTCAGGACAGTCGGGAGCGGCTACTCATCGAGGGCCGAGCGTTGTTACAGCAACGCTCACCATGAGCCCGAATACATTAGCGCAAGCCAGCTTTACCGAAAACAACCAATGAGGTTGCAGGAGATGGGCTGACCATACATTTTTGTTGCCTGTCTTGCCCGCGAAGAGGCCGGAACTGACGCTAAAGATCTCCAACCTGTAGAAACAACAAAGCCCGCATCAATGCGGGCTTTGTTTCAAATCCATCCAGACTCAGAAGCGGAACACTTCCATATCCGTACGAATAGGCGCGGCCATCGGGATCTTCGGCTGCTTTTCCTGTTCTACCGCAGGTGCTGTCGCCTTGGCTGCCGCCGGCTTGCGCGGGACTTCGGCGATCGGCGGCTGATTGGCCAGAGGCTTGATTGCCACCGACAGTTGCTCGGCCAGGCGTTGCAACAACACGCCCTGCGCCTGGACCTGAGCCGCCGTACTACCGGCATGCTGTTCCTGCAAATGGATGATGCGGTTGTCGCGGACCTGCCCGCGACGGTCGATCAGGCGCCATTGCGCGTCGAGGATCGCCGGTTGTTTTTCACCCGAATCCAGGCGCGTGATGGTCAACAGCACCTGAACGTCCGGGGTGAAACCCACTGTCGCCGGGGCCAGCACTACGCGCTGGCTGTCCAGGCGACCCGAGACCTGACGCAGCAGCAACTGATCGATATCCGACGAAAGGCTGCCGGCCCAACGACCGTCGGTCGAGGCTTGCAGGCTGCCATCCGGCTGACGCTGCAACAGGGTTTCGCGTTGCAGGTAGTCGGCCACGGTGACCGGGCCCAACAATACCGCCATGCCTGCGTTCTGTGCAGGCTGAGCCGGATTTCCAGCATCCAGCTGGTACAACGACACCGGTTGGTGAACGCTGCAACCCGCCAGGCCAAGTACGCCGGCGAGCATGAGAATAAAAGGAAGGCGCAGAGCAGTCATCGTCCCATCCAGGTGATCGCCAAAAGGCTGACCACAGTGAAAATACTCAACAAATATTAAAAATGCGCGGCTACGCCGACGCTTGAAAGGCCATATCATCCGTGAATATGCGTTCCGACTCCAGCGCAAAGCGCCGAACTACGGGTTAAATCGTAGTTCGGCGCTTCCAGGGGGCGTTCTCGCCTAGTTTCACCACCGCGTTGTCGCCTTAAAGCGGGCTAGGCAAGGCGGAGGCCGCAGGTAATGGTTGTTCCCTTTCCAAGGCCTCCAACGCAGCCTGGCCCGCTTTAAGGCACAACCCGAAGGGCCGGGCCTGCTGTTGTGCAGGGCTGTGTTGCTCGAAGCTTATTTGGAATGACCAAACCTCGCTTCTCGCGCCTTGCCCTGCTCAACAGCAGACCCGGCGCGGTGGTGAAACTAGTCGAGAACGCCCCCAGGTCGCCTAATTGAGGTTTTCGACAAGCAGCGCATCTACCCGCTGGAAACCACGCGGCAACTTGTTGCCCCGACGACCGCGTTCACCCTTGTAGTGTTCGAGGTCGTCCGCTTTCAGCGACAAGGTACGTTTCCCGGCCTGCAACACCAGTGTTGCACCGTCCGGCAATACGGCGATGTCCGTCACATACTCTTCGCGACTGGCCACTCGTTCACCAGGAATCCCGATGATCTTGTTGCCTTTGCCCTTACCTAATTGTGGCAGGTCGCTGATCTTGAAGATCAGCAGGCGACCTTCGGTCGTCACCGACGCCAGCCAGTTCTGCTCACGATCGGCCACGGGACGCGGCAGCATGACCTTGGCATTGTTCGGCAGGCTCAACAAGGCCTTGCCCGCCTTGTTCTTGGCCTGCAGGTCTTCACCCTTGACCACGAAACCGTAACCGGCGTCGGAGGCGATCACGTACAGCGCATCGTCTTCCGGCATCAGCACACATTCGAAACTCGCCCCTGGCGGCGGCGTCAGGCGACCGGTCAGCGGTTCGCCCTGGCCACGGGCCGACGGCAAGGTGTGGGCGGCCACCGAATAACTGCGGCCGGTGGAGTCGATAAACACGGCAAACTGGTTGGAGCGCCCGGCTGCCAACGCCTTGAAACCGTCCCCGGCCTTGTAGGAAAGCCCGGTGGCATCTATCTCGTGGCCTTTGGCGGAGCGAATCCAGCCTTTTTCCGACAGCACGACCGTCACTTTCTCGTTCGGCAGCAGATCGTGCTCGGTCAGGGCTTTGGCCTCGGCGCGCTCGACAATTGGCGACCGGCGGTCATCACCATAGGTTTCAGCGTCCTTGATCAGCTCGCTGCGCACCAGTTTTTTCAGCTTGGCTTCGCTGCTCAGCAGAGCTTGCAGCTTGGCTTGTTCCTTGAGCAGTTCATCCTGCTCGGCACGCAGCTTCATCTCTTCCAGCCGCGCCAACTGACGCAGACGGGTGTCGAGGATGTAGTCGGCCTGGATTTCGCTCAGGGCGAAGCGTTCGATCAGCCTGGCCCGTGGAAACTCCTCGGTGCGGATGATGTGGATCACTTCATCCAGGTTGAGGTAGGCAATCAACAAGCCGTCCAACAGGTGCAGGCGACGCTCGACCTTGTCGAGGCGGAATTGCAGGCGACGACGCACGGTCTGCACCCGGAACTCCAGCCACTCGACCAGCAACGCGCGCAGGTTTTTCAGCTGCGGCTTGCCATCCAGGCCGATGATGTTGATGTTGACCCGGTAGCTCGACTCCAGCTCGGTGCTGGCGAACAGGTGCTGCATCAGCGCATCGTGGTCGAAGTTTTTCCGGGCACCCGGGATGATCACGATCCGGCACGGGTTTTCGTGGTCGGACTCGTCACGCAGGTCGGCAATTTGCGGCGCCTTGGACGGCTTGGCCTGCATCATCGCGGCGATCTGTTCCAGCACCTTGGCGCCCGAAACCTGATGCGGCAGCGCGGTGACGATGATGTCGCCGTCCTCGATGTGATACACGGCGCGCATGCGCACGGAACCGCGGCCGGTTTCGTAGATTTTCAGCAGGTCGGCGCGCGGAGTGATGATTTCCGCTTCGGTCGGGTAGTCCGGGCCCTGGATGTGTTCACAGAGCTGTTCGACCGTGGCCTTGGACTCGTCGAGCAAGCGCACGCAGGCGGTGGCGACTTCGCGCAGGTTGTGTGGCGGAACGTCGGTGGCCATGCCCACGGCGATACCGGTGGTGCCGTTGAGCAGAATGTTCGGCAGACGGGCAGGCAAGACCAGCGGCTCGTCCAGCGTGCCGTCGAAGTTTGGCCCCCAGTCCGCCGTGCCTTGGCCCAGTTCACTGAGCAGTACTTCGGAATAACGCGACAGCCGCGCTTCGGTGTAACGCATGGCGGCGAAGGACTTGGGATCATCCGGCGCACCCCAGTTGCCCTGACCGTCGACCAGCGTGTAGCGATAGCTGAACGGCTGGGCCATCAGCACCATGGCTTCGTAGCAGGCCGAGTCACCGTGGGGGTGGAACTTACCGAGCACGTCACCGACGGTACGCGCCGACTTCTTGTGCTTGGAATCGGCGTCCAGCCCCAGCTCGCTCATGGCGTAGACGATACGTCGCTGTACCGGTTTCAGGCCGTCGCCGATATGCGGCAAGGCACGGTCCATGATCACGTACATGGAGTAGTTGAGGTAGGCATTTTCGGTGAAGTCAGCCAGTGACCGGCGTTCTACACCGTCCAGGCTGAGATCAAGGGAGTCGCTCATGCGGGCCTCATCGGTTCGTTGTCTGGCGCAGCAGCATGGTGCCACCGCGCTGGGTAAATTCAAGTTTGTTCAGTGCGCTCATGCCGAGCAGCACCTGATCGCCATGCAGCCCCGGGGCCACCAGTGCGCGTACATCCCGCAGCACGATGTCGACCAGTTGCAGGCGTTCGATACGAGTGCGATAGCCCTGGCTCAGGCCATTGGCCGTGCTCAGGGTCACGCCGAATCCTTCTTCGAGCTTCAAGCGCCTGGCCAGGTCCGCCGGGATCGACACGTCGGTCGCCCCGGTGTCGAGCATGAAGTCCACCGGCTGGCCGTTGATCTGGCCGCTGGCGACGAAATGCCCTTGTACATTGCTGACCAGTTTCACCTCAATGAAACCTTCGCCCTGCTCCGAACTGACCACCACGTTCGGATTTTGCTGGCGCGCTTCCCACTGGCCGAAAAACCGCGTGGCCAGAAACAGCGCCGCACACCAGGCCAGCACCATAAACACCCGGCCGATGCGCTGCCCCGGCGATTGTTGCTTCACAACCTGGCACTCCAGCCACCTTCCGGTGCAGCGAAACGCCAGACCACCGGACGCGCTTCACCATCGGCGCGCGGACCGAAGTTATTATCGACACCGATCCAGGCGCCATCGGCATCCACGATCAACGCTTCTTCCAGTCCGTAGTTCTGTGGATAACGACGGTTGTCCTGCAACAACTCGGCGGCGTACGACCAGCAGCGCTCGACCTTGGCCGTCTGCGAATCCCGGCGACAGATCTGGTAGGCATTGCGCTCAAGGGTGAACAGCTTGCCGTCGAACAGCGACAGGTCAGAGAAGTCCCGCGGCACAGCTTTGGCGTGGGGAAACTGCTCGGGCTGCATTTCCATGCCCGCCTCGCTCAGCAGTACGCAGCCACCGTCGCAATCCCACACCGTCTGTTTGCGCTTGATCATCAGCAGTCCACGACCTTGACGTTCGGCGGCGAGCCACATCTGATCGCCCGCCGGATTGATCGCCAGCCCTTCGAACAGTGCGTTGAATTGCAACAACAGACCACTGGCCCGCGCCTCGCGAACCAGCATCGGCGAAATCTTCAGCCAGGAGGCCGGCCCCGTTGGCGGCACTTGCAGGACAGCGGCATGGCCCTCACTGACCACGTAACGATTACCGACGCCGTCGCAGGTGATGCCCTCGAAGTCCAGATCGCCGCCACGCACGAACGAAGCCCCCCAGACACGAGACTTCAGCCCCCAGGGCAAGCCGCTGTCAGGCACCGGGGGTACATCAATGTGCACCGCTTCGGCCTGCCAGGCAGATTCGCGGGTATCCAGGCGATAGATCTGATCATCATCGCGGTCGGAAACCGCCCACAGATCATTGCCGCACTGCGCCAGCCCGGACAGGTTGCCGCCGCGCATGCCGTCCACGACATGCCCGGACAACAGGCGCAACTGTGGCGCCGGCCCGGCGGTGACCGTGAACGATGTCAGCAGCAACCCGCAGGCCAGGGCAAAGCCCAGACGCATCAGCCCAGAACCTCGGCCAGGTTGCCCTTGGACTCCAGCCAGGTCTTGCGGTCACCGGCGCGTTTCTTCGCCAGCAGCATGTCCATGATTTCCGCAGTCGCCTCGAAATCATCCAGAGTAAGCTGCACCAGGCGCCGGGTGTTCGGGTCCATGGTGGTTTCACGCAGCTGCGGCGGGTTCATTTCACCAAGCCCCTTGAATCGCGTGACCTGCGGCTTGCCGCGCTTCTTCTCGGCCACCAGGCGATCAAGAATGCCATCGCGTTCGGCTTCATCCAGGGCGTAGTAGATTTCCTTGCCCAGGTCGATGCGGTACAGCGGCGGCATGGCCACGTAAACGTGACCGGCATCCACCAGCGCGCGGAAATGCTGGACGAACAAGGCGCACAGCAACGTCGCGATGTGCAGACCGTCGGAGTCGGCGTCGGCGAGGATACAGATCTTGCCGTAGCGCAACTGGCTCATGTCGGCCGCGCCCGGATCGACACCGATGGCCACCGCGATGTTGTGCACTTCCTGGCTGGCCAGCACTTCGCTGCCGTCGACTTCCCAGGTGTTCAGGATCTTGCCGCGCAGCGGCAGGATCGCCTGGAACTCTTTGTCCCGCGCCTGCTTGGCCGAGCCGCCGGCGGAGTCACCTTCCACCAGGAACAGTTCGGAACGCATCGGGTCCTGCCCGGCACAGTCGGCCAGTTTGCCCGGCAGCGCCGGGCCTTGGGTAATGCGTTTACGCTCGACCTTCTTGCTCGCCTTGAGGCGACGGCCGGCGTTGTTGATCGCCAGTTCCGCCAGCAACATACCGGTTTCCGGATTGGCGTTGAGCCACAGGCTGAACGCATCCTTGACCACACCGGAGACAAACGCCGCCGCCTCACGGGACGACAGGCGCTCCTTGGTCTGGCCGGAGAATTGCGGTTCCTGCATCTTCATCGACAACACGAAGGCAATGCGCTCCCAGACGTCCTCCGGCGCCAGCTTCACGCCGCGTGGCAACAGGCTACGGAATTCGCAGAACTCGCGCATGGCGTCGAGCAGGCCCTGACGCAAACCGTTGACGTGGGTACCGCCCTGAGCCGTAGGGATCAGGTTGACATAGCTTTCCTGGACCGCGTCGCCACCTTCCGGCAGCCACAGCAGCGCCCAATCCACCGCTTCCTTGTTACCGGCCAGACTGCCGCAGAACGGCTCGTCCGGCAGGCGCTCGAATTCGCTGACCGCATCCACCAGGTAAGAACGCAGGCCGTCTTCGTAATGCCACTCGACTTTCTCGCCGGTGGCCTTGTCTTCAAAGCTGACCAGCAGCCCCGGGCACAACACGGCCTTGGCCTTGAGCACGTGCTTGAGGCGGCTGATGGAGAATTTAGGGGAGTCGAAGTATTTCGGATCCGGCGCGAAGAACACGCTGGTACCGGTGTTGCGCTTGCCGACAGTGCCGACGATTTCCAGCTCGGTGGCCTTGTAGCCATCCTTGAAGGTCATCTGGTATTCGTTGCCGTCACGCTTGACCCGTACCCGCACTTCGGTGGACAAGGCGTTGACCACGGAAATGCCCACCCCGTGCAAACCGCCGGAGAACTGGTAGTTCTTGTTGGAAAACTTGCCACCCGCGTGGAGTTTGGTAAGGATCAACTCGACGCCCGACACGCCCTCTTCCGGGTGGATGTCGACCGGCATGCCACGTCCGTCGTCGCTGACTTCCAGCGAGTGGTCGGCGTGCAGGATGACCTGTACCGATTTGGCGTGGCCGGCCAGGGCTTCGTCGACACTGTTGTCGATGACTTCCTGGGCGAGGTGGTTCGGCCGACTGGTGTCGGTGTACATGCCGGGGCGCTTGCGCACCGGGTCGAGGCCCGAGAGGACTTCGATGGCGTCTGCGTTATAAGAGCTAGCGCTGGGAGTGGCCATGGGGTCTCGTCGTCAGTGTTGCGTGAAAAAAGAAATCCATGAAAACAGGCATCGCATCAAAGCGATGTGAAATCAATTGCCTGATACAAATCAGCGCCAATGCCGGCAAAACTCAGCATGGCCGGCAATCGCGAGGCAAAACCCTGGAAACTGTGGTCACCGCCGGCCTGGATACGCAAGGCACATGCCCGGTAATACTGCTGGGCGAGGCGATAGTCCAGCGTTTCGTCTGCCGTCTGCAACCACACCTGATAGCGCTGCGGATCCCGGGGCGCCGGCACTTCCAGTTCGGCCAGGGCCGCCACGTGGTCGTGGGTCAATTCCCAGGCCTCTTCGGTATACAGGTTTTTCTGTGTCCCCAGATAGCCGTCGAACATCCGGTGCGGGCTGACGGCAGGGTTGATCAACAGGGCTTTCAAGCCAAGGCGCTCGGCCAGGTGAGTGGCATAGTAGCCGCCGAGCGAGCTGCCGACCAGCAGTGGCCGCCCCAGTTCGGCAATCGCCCGCTCCAGTTGCGCAATAGCCTGGCGCGGGTGATGGTGCAGTGCCGGAACGCGCAAATGTTCGCTCAGGCCCAGACGCTCCATCACGTCGATCAACTGGCAGGCCTTCTTCGACAACGGCGAGCTGTTGAAGCCGTGGATATAAAGGATCGAACCGGACATTTGAGCTCCCTGTGCGTCGGCTAAAGAGGCGGAGTTTACAGGGACTCGGGGGAATCGGGGATATCCACAAAATTCAGGCCGCCTGAACGGACGCCATCGCGGGCAAGCCCGCTCCCACAGGGACCTGAGGCGCTCAAATACCCCCGTGGGAGCGAGCTTGCTCGCGATGGTCGCGCCTCGGTTTCTGGAAATGAAAGAGCAATCAGTAACCGTTGGAACCGTAATCCACGGTGAAATCGAACCCCGTGACCCGTTCAACACCCGTTTCCAGCCGTCCATCGGGCAGCAGTCGCAACCAGCGATACCCCGGCGCTTGCTCTCCGACCTTGAAATCCTCGCTGCCCGGCTCGAACTGGATGCAGGTCGAGGGCGAGGCGAGCAGACGCACGCCGTTACGCAATTGGTCGATTTCCTGATGCACATGCCCCCACAACACCGCGCGCACCTGTGGAAAACGGTCCAGCACGGCGAACAGCGCCTCAGGATTGCGCAAGCCGATCGGTTCCATCCAGGCACAACCAATGGACACCGGATGATGGTGGAAGCACACCAGATGATGGCGTTCCGACGCTTCACTCAACGAGCGGGCGAGCAACTGCAACTGTTCGTCCTGCAAATAACCCGGCACAGAGCCTGGCACCGCCGAATCGAGCAACGTGACTCGCCAGTTGCCGATATCCACCACCGGTTCGAGCAGAGCACTCTGCACCGCCGCCTCGGCCATGATCTGCGGCTCATCGTGATTACCGGGAATCCAGCGCGCCGGCGCAGCGAGCTGGCGCGTCAGGTCGCGAAATTGCCGGTAGGACTCCAGCGTCCCGTCCTGGGACAGATCACCCGTGGCCAGGATCAAGTCAATCCGCGGCTGTTGCGCGCGCACCAGGTCGATGACCTTTTGCAGGCTGTCGCGGGTGTTCATGCCCAGCAACGTGCGGTCCGCTTCGGCAAACAGATGGCTGTCGGAGAGTTGCACCAGCAACGCCGGATCGGCGGTGGTCAATGTGGATACGCTCGGCAAGGCGTTCTCCCAGGGCGTGATCACGGAGATGGGTAGATACCGCAATTATGCTGGGGGATGACTAAAAGGGGAAACTGTTGAACCTGACGCAGTTCACAACTGCGTTGCTCAATTACCGGACAACTGCGTACTCATGCCCCAGCGCCAGGCAATGGCTCAGCCATTCACCCAGAAACATGTTCAGTTGAGCCTTTTCGTCCGGTTGGTGCATCGAGGCGTTCGGGTAAGGATAGATGCCGCGAAAGCGTCGCGCATGTTCGGCGCTGACCACTTCGGCCATGCGCGCGTCGTGATAGACCTGCACTTCCAGCTGCGGCACCGGCAGCCACGGCAGGCTGTGTTCCTGACGCACTTGCAGAGTCGTGGTGTAAGGACAGGTCAGCAACACTTCCAGCGCCAGCACACCCAGCATCTGGTCGCCATGGGTCACGGCGATGCGCCGCGCGGCAGGCTCGCTGCGCATGTCCGGCAGCAGTCGCATCAGGCGCGCGTAGTTCGCCTCGCAGGACGCTTGCAGCCCCACCAGGTCCACCCGATAGCGATCGCGCAGCTTGTTTACGACCATAACCCCCTCACTTCAACGCGGTTCAAAGCCAGCCATTGCAAGGCAATGATGCTCGCCGCATTGGCAATACGCCCGTCGCGCACGGCTTGCAGGGCATCATCGAAAGCCCAGACCGTAACGCGGATGTCTTCTGCCTCTTCTTCCAGCCCATGCAGGCCGCCCACCCCGGTAGTGTCACAGCGCCCCAGGTACAAATGCACGAATTCGTTGCTGCCACCCGGTGATGGAAAGTATTTGAGCATCGGCCAGAGCGCCCCGATTACAAGCCCAGCTTCCTCCTGCGCTTCGCGGTGAGCAACTGCTTCCGGTATTTCATCCTTGTCGATCAGACCAGCGACCAGTTCGATCAGCCAGGGATTGTCGGTCTTGCCCATGGCACCGACGCGAAACTGCTCGATCAGCACCACTTCATCGCGCTGCGGGTCGTAAGGCAGCATGCATACCGCGTCATGGCGAACGAACACTTCACGATTGATTTCGCGGCTCATGCCCCCGGCGAACAATTCGTGGCGCAAGTGCACGCGTTCGAGTTTGTAGAAGCCCTCGTAGCACTTTTCGCGCCGCACGATATCAACGGCGGTCGGAATGGCGTTGGCAAAATCCGTCATGACAATCCTCTTTTACTGCAAATCCTGTCCGAGGCTCCTTTTTTCCTGGGCCTCGACTTCGCGCCATCCTAACGCGCCCGTGACATTTGATGCAGCCCCTTTCCCGTCAGCGGGATGGACGGTGAGGGCGAAACCCACTCTAATTAGCTTAGTGGCGAACTGATTGCTTTGTTGAGAGTCGAAGCCGGTATCTTTTTGCCTTCCCCTGTTTCAGAAAGGACGCACATGTCGCTTTTCAAAATCGCCTCCGTGGCCGCTATCGCCCTGACCCTGGGCGCTTGCGCGAGTCTGTTCCAGCCCAACTACCGGACGCCGCTGGAAACCACCCGCGACGCTTCCGAGCAGCTCAAGCCAGGTTGCAGCAACCCGGATTGCCCACTGGTCAACATCGACACCCTGCACTTCCCGGCCGAGCCGCAACTGGACGGCATCATCGAAAAACGCCTGCTGCAGATGGCCCGCACCTCGCCCGACACGCCGGTCGCCCCGACCCTGGCGGCCTATCGCGAAGAGTTTTTGCGCACCGCCGGCCCGCGCAACAGCAGCTATCTGCAAGCGAAGGTACGTGAGCAGCATGACGGCTTGGTGATCGTCGAATTATCCAGCTACCTGGACACCGGCGGTGCCCATGGCACGCCAGGCCGAGGTTTTATCAACTATTCGCGCCAGCAACATAAAGTGCTGACGCTGTCGGACATGCTGGTGCCAGGGCAGGAAGAAGCGTTCTGGAAAGCGGCGCAGGTGGCGCACAACAGCTGGTTGATCAGCACCAAGCTCGATCAGGAACCAGAGTTCGTGAAGAGCTGGCCGTTCCAGAAAACCCGGAACGTGGCGCTGACCTACGGCGGGGTGATCCTCAAGTACGAAACCAGCAGCATTGCGCCTTACGCGCTGGGCCATGTCGAACTGAAGATCCCCTACCCTCGCCTGAACGGCATCATCAAACCCGAGCTGTTTCCCGGCCGTAGCTGAAGGCAGCACCCAGCATAAGCTGCAGCAACCCTGCCAGAACCAGCGCCGGCAGGGTGGCGCCGACATCCGGGTACAGGTTGGCCAGCAAATGGTAGGTGCTGATTCCGCCCAGCCAGGCGAGCAGCGCCGGCCAGCGCAGTGCAGTTGAGGCGACCTGGCCACTGCGCCTGCGCAGGATGAAGTGGTCCACCAGCACCACGCCGAACAACGGCGCAAACACCGAACCGATCAGCAGCAGGAAGTTCTGGTACTGGGCCAATGGCGCCAGCAGAGCAATCAACGTACAGATAACGCCGATAGCCAGGGCCAGATGCTCGACTTTGGCGCGCAACAGAATCCCGCTGGACACCGCCGCCGAGTGAATATCGGCAAAGGCGTTTTCCGATTCATCCAAAAGAATCAGCAACAGCGGAATCCCCAGGCCAGCCCCGGCCAGAGCCAACAGCAAGGCATTGACTTCACCGCTCGGCGCGAACGCCAGGGTGTAGGCCACGCCCAGGCTCATCAGCCAGAAATTGCCGATGAAGAAACCGATGGCGGTGCCACCGAAGACGTTTTTCGCCCGCTTGCCGAAGCGCGAGTAGTCGGCAATCAGCGGCAACCACGACAGCGGCATGGCAATGGCGATGTCGAATCCCACGGCAAACGGCATCGAACCGTCACCGGCCTGGGCCCACAACGCAGCCAGGTCAGCCTTGGCGAACAGGTTCCAGGTCAGCCAGATGCACGCGGCCAGCAGCAGCCAGATGCCCCATTTGCGCAGGATCTGCCGGACGAAAGTCAGCGGACCGCTGACAGCCAGCAAGGTCGCCAGTGCGCCGAAGAACAGGGTCCACAGCATTGGATTCGACAGCAGGCTGCCTTCGCTGAAGGCTTTGGCGCCCAACAGACTGGCGGCATCGCGCATGACGATGATTTCGAACGAACCCCAGCCAATCAGTTGCAGCAGGTTCAGCACCGCCGGCAGGCTCGCGCCCTTGGTACCCAGGCTGAGCTTGAGCGCGGCCATCGACGACAGGCCGGTATCGCTGCCGATCACACCGACCGCCGCCAGCAGCAGAACGCCGACCAGGGTGCCGAGAAAAATCGCCAGCAACGAACCGGACAGGCCCAGGCCTGGCGCGAGCAAGGCACCGGTCTGCAACACCATCAGGCCGATGCCGAGGGAGAACCACAGGGAAAACAGATCGCGACCGCCGAACACACGCTTGTCGGTCGGCACCGCGATATCGGGGGAGTAAGTGCTGGGTTGAATGCTCAAGGTGTTATCTCAGAGGGACATTTGTTGTTGTGTAGATCGCTTTCGCGAGCAGGCTCGCTCCCACATTGAATCTGTGTTGTTCACAAATCCCTGTGGGAGCGAGCCTGCTCGCGAAGAGGCCCTTTCAGGCCTCACCTTTTCAGGTCAGATCAAACTTTCTGGTACAGCTGACTACCTTCCTGCTTGAAGCGCTCGGCCTGTTCCGCCATGCCTTTGGCGACGTCCACGTCGACCGCTTCGATCCGTTGGTTGGCCGCATATTCGCGGACTTCCTGGGTGATTTTCATCGAGCAGAACTTCGGCCCGCACATCGAGCAGAAATGCGCGACCTTGGCCGAATCCTTCGGCAGGGTTTCATCGTGGTACGAGCGGGCGGTGTCCGGATCGAGGCCCAGGTTGAACTGGTCTTCCCAGCGGAACTCGAAACGCGCCTTGCTCAAGGCATTGTCGCGGATCTGCGCACCCGGATGCCCCTTCGCCAGATCGGCGGCATGCGCGGCGATCTTGTAGGTGATGATCCCGGTCTTCACGTCATCCTTGTTCGGCAGGCCCAGGTGCTCCTTCGGCGTCACGTAGCAAAGCATGGCGCAGCCGAACCAGCCGATCATCGCAGCACCGATGCCGGAGGTGATGTGGTCGTAGCCCGGCGCAATGTCGGTAGTCAGTGGGCCGAGGGTGTAGAACGGCGCCTCGTCGCAGCATTCGAGCTGCTTGTCCATGTTCTCTTTGATCAACTGCATCGGCACGTGGCCCGGGCCTTCGATCATGCACTGCACGTCATGCTTCCAGGCAATCTTGGTCAGCTCGCCGAGGGTTTCCAGCTCGCCGAACTGCGCCTCGTCGTTGGCGTCGGCAATCGAGCCCGGACGCAGGCCATCGCCCAGCGAGAAGCTGACGTCGTAGGCCTTCATGATTTCGCAGATGTCTTCGAAATGGGTGTAGAGGAAGTTCTCCTTGTGGTGTGCCAGGCACCACTTGGCCATGATCGAACCACCACGGGAGACGATGCCGGTGACGCGCTTGGCGGTCATCGGTACGTAGCGCAACAGCACGCCGGCGTGGATGGTGAAGTAGTCGACACCCTGCTCGGCCTGTTCGATCAGCGTGTCACGGAACAGCTCCCAGGTCAGGTCTTCGGCCACGCCGCCGACTTTTTCCAGGGCCTGGTAGATCGGCACGGTACCGATCGGCACCGGCGAGTTGCGGATGATCCACTCGCGGGTTTCATGGATGTGCTTGCCGGTGGACAGGTCCATGACCGTGTCCGAACCCCAGCGAATGCCCCAGGTCAGTTTCGCCACTTCTTCTTCGATGGACGAACCCAGGGCGCTGTTGCCGATGTTGCCGTTGATCTTCACCAGGAAGTTACGGCCGATGATCATCGGTTCCAGTTCGGTGTGGTTGATGTTGGCCGGAATGATCGCGCGGCCGCGGGCGATTTCGTCACGGACGAATTCAGGGGTGATGATTTTCGGCACGCTGGCGCCGAAGCTGTGGCCGGCATGTTGCTGGTCCAGCAGGCCGGCGGCGCGGGCCACTTCCAGCTTCATGTTTTCGCGGATGGCGACGTATTCCATCTCGGCGGTGATGATGCCTTTGCGCGCGTAGTGCATCTGGCTGACGTTGGCCCCCGGCTTGGCGCGGCGCGGGTTGTTGACGTGAGCAAAGCGCAGCTTGGTCAGCTCCGGATCGGCAAGGCGCTCCTGGCCGAAATTCGAGCTCAGGCCGCTCAGGCGCTCGGTGTCGCCACGGGCTTCGATCCACGGCGAACGCACATCGGCCAGACCTTTGCGCACATCGATGATGACATTGGGGTCGGTGTACGGGCCCGAGGTGTCGTACACCACCACCGGCGCGTTGACCTCGCCACCGAAGTCGGTCGGCGTCACGTCCAGGCTGATTTCGCGCATCGGCACGAGGATGTCCGGGCGAGTGCCCTGAACATAGATTTTTTGCGAGCGGGTAAAAGGCTGAACCGATTGCTGATCGACCTTGGCCGAGTCACTCAGGTTGGTTTCGATTTTTGCTTTTGTAGTCATCACGGGCTCTCCAGACAGCATCCAGGCAGTGGATTTTTGTCGGAGCGAACCTGTAAACGAATGGACGCACGGGCGCTGGGAAAACCAGCTGTGCTGTGCTCAGTGCTCGAGGGGTGTTCGATTGTCGAACAACATCCCGGACGAAGCACAAGAGGACTCGCCGGGTGACGAGAAATCTTGTTCCCTACGCAGGCGCTAACCTGATCAGGTTCAACGGGATCCGAAATTATTCGATCTCAGCCTCATAGCAAGGCACCCCGACAAGAACCCGGCCAGTCTAGACACAACTGGCAAAGAACGCCAACCCCACTGCAAACACCATGATGAATGGCGTAATAGCACGCAGTATCAGGATTGTTGCCGCCCGAATGCGCAACTACACTCGCTACGCCGAGTCGCGCATTGACGCTGCCAACGCAGCGCCTTAGCCTTGGCGCTCAAATTACCTGTGTAATATCAATTCTAGGGAACGTCTATGCTGCGCAAACTCTCACTGGCCCTTGCCGTGTCTTGTGCGACCAATGGAATGGCCTGGGCAGCAGATGCGCCCTTATCGAACAAGACGGACCTCGTCAGCGTTTATCAGGAAGCGGTCAACAACAACGCCGACCTCGCGGCTGCGATCGCCCAATACGGCGCGCAGAAGGAAATCGTCCCCCAGGCCCGTGCCGGGCTGCTGCCGAACCTCTCGGGCGGTGCGAATATTTCCGAGGTGCGTACGTCGCTCGATCAGCCGTCCGCCACGACCAACCGCGATGCTCATTCGTACCAGGCCACCCTGGCGCAACCCTTGTTCCGCGCCGATCGCTGGTTCCAGTTCCAGGCCGCCAAGGAAGTCAATGAACAGGCCGCCCTGCAACTCTCGGCGACCGAGCAGAACCTGATCCTGCAAACCGCTCAAAGCTATTTCAATGTGCTGCGCAGCCAGGACAACCTGGCCTCGACCAAGGCCGAAGAAGCGGCGTTCAAACGCCAGCTCGATCAATCCAACGAGCGTTTCGATGTCGGCCTCTCGGACAAGACCGACGTATTGAACTCACAAGCCAGCTACGACACCGCACGCGCCAACCGCATCGTTGCACAGCGCCAGGTGGACGACGCCTTTGAAGCATTGATCACCCTGACCAACCGCCAGTACAACTCGATCTGGGGTATCAGCCATAACTTGCCGATCCTGCCGCCGGCACCGAACGACGCCAAGGCCTGGGTCGAAACGGCGGGCAGGCAGAACCTCAATCTGCTGGCCAGCAACTATGCCGTCAGCGCCGCCGAGCAAACCCTCAAGCAGCGCAAGTCCGGGCACTTGCCAACGGTTGACGCGATAGCCAAGTACGAGAAAGGCGACAACGACGCACTGGGCTTCAGCAACCCGAATAACCAGCCAGTACCGTACGGTGGCAACGTCTCGCAAACGACCGTTGGCCTGCAACTGAACATCCCGATCTACAGCGGCGGCTTGATCAGCTCCCAGGTGCGCCAATCGTATTCACAACTGGACCAGACCGAGCAGCAGCGCGAGTCCCTGCGCCGGCAGATCGTGGAAAACACCCGCGACCTGCACCGCGCGGTAAACACCGATGTCGAGCAGGTACAGGCGCGCAAGCAATCGATCATCTCCAACCAGAGCGCGGTGGAAGCGACCGAAATCGGCTATCAGGTGGGTACGCGAAACATCGTCGACGTGCTGGATGCGCAGCGCCAGCTGTACAGCTCGGTACGCGACTACAACAACACCCGCTACGACTACATCCTCGACAACCTGCGCCTGAAGCAACAGGCCGGCACGTTGAATCCGGGGGATCTGCAAACCCTGGCACGCTGGCTCAACCCCAACTACAACCCGGACAAGGACTTCCTGCCACCGGATCTGGCCAAGGCTGCGGCCGAGCAATTGAAAGCGAGACCGGAGCAGTAACAGCAAAAGCTTCGCGAGCAGGCCCGCTCCCACACTCGAAACACGGTGGGAGCGAGCCTGCTCGCGAATGGATACAACGCGGTCTAGCGGTCGATCAACCGCCCCAACCCGTCCAGCAAGCGCTGCAACGCCCCCTGATTGGCACGCATCACCTTCAACCCGGCCTCTGCCATGCACTGCGCATCACGGGGCAGTTCGAACAGCCGCTGCACCGCCACCGCCAGCCCTTCGGCATCCTCCACTTCCTGCAACGCCCCGGCACTGCGCAACTGCGCGGCAATTTCGAGGAAGTTGAAAAGATGCGGCCCGCTCAGCACCGGCTTGGCGAGGGCCGCCGGCTCCAGCAGGTTATGCCCGCCATTGGGCACCAGGCTGCCGCCGACGAAGGCACTGTCCGCCAGGGCGTAGAGAAACAGCAACTCGCCCATGGTGTCGCCAAGCAACACTGAAGTATTCGCACTGACCGCATCGCCGCTGGAACGCCGGACCGTGGCAAAACCTTGTTGCTGGCACAACCCGTACACCGAATTGAAGCGCTCCGGATGACGCGGTACCAGAATCAGCAAGGCATCGGGGTGATTGGCCAACAACTGACGATGGGCTGCCAGCACGACCTCGTCTTCGCCGTCATGGGTACTGGCCGCGATCCACACTGGTCGTTCCAGCGCCTGCCATTGCCCGCGCAATTGGCTGGCGCGCACAAGCAGTTGCGGATCGATGGTCAGGTCGAACTTGATCGAACCGGTCACTTCGACGGTTTCCGCCCGCGCGCCCAGGTCGCGAAAGCGTTGGGCTTCGGCTTCGGTCTGCACCGCGAACAGGCTCATCTCGGCCAGCATCGGCCGGGTCAGCTTGCGGAACCGGCCGTAGCCCCTGGCCGAGCGCTCGGACAGCCGCGCATTGGCCAATGCCACGGGAATCCCGCGTTTGGCACATTGATGGATATGGTTGGGCCACAGTTCGGTTTCCATGATCACCGCCAGTTTCGGCTGGACCCGATCGAGCAAGCGCCGGGCGGCGCAAGGCAGGTCGTAAGGCAGATAACAGTGCTGGATACGCGGCTCATTGGCGAACAGTGCCAGGATCCGTTCCGAACCGGTCGGCGTCATGCAGGTCACAGTGATCGGCAGATTCGGATAACGCGCCAGCAAGGCGCGGATCATCGGTGCGGCAGCAATGCTTTCGCCCACTGACACGGCGTGCACCCAGATGCCACCCGGCTTCATCGCCGGCATCCCATAGGAGAAGCGCTCGCCGATGCGCCTGGCATACGCCGGCGCCTTGCGCGCGCGCAGCCAAAGCCGAATCGCTACCAATGGCAGCCCCAGATAAAACAGCACGGTGTAGAGAGTTCTATTCATGGCGGCGGAGTTTATCGGCTTTTTTCGCCAATCGCCTGCAAGTGCACGGCAAAACGTTCGGCGAGCCAGCGCGCGGCCGGACCGAGTGGTTCATCCCGGCGCCATACCAGTTCCACCACCAGGGCCGGCGGGGTCCATTCGCTGGCCAGTTCGACCATCTGATTCTGATAAGTCGGGTACTGCACCACGTGGCGTGGCAACCAAGCCCAGCCGAGGCCGCGTACCAGCCATTCGGCCATCACATAGAAACTGTCGGCGCGCCAGACTTGCGGGCTGGCGGGATCACTGCCCGGATAAATGCTCGACTCCGTGGACATCAGCAACTGCCGGTGTTGCGCCAGTTGCTGGCCGTCCACTGAGCCTTTGCCCGCCAACGGATGATCCTTGCCGCACACCGTGACCATTTCCACGCTGCCCAGTACCCGCCGCTCAAGCGCCTCGGGAATCTGATCGTGAAAGAACAGCAGCCCCAGATCGGCGCGCCGCTCCACCAGCTTACGCGCGACATCGCCCTGGGCGGCGCTGGTCAGTTGCACTTCAAGGCTGGGGAATTTTTCCGCCAGGGCCTCGAAGCTTTCGATGATTGGCTGATACGGCATCGCCTCGTCCTGCGCCACACGCAGTCGTGCTTCCTGCCCGCGCATCATCGCCAAGGCCCGGCCGTTGAGTCGTTCGCACTGGCGCAATACTTCCCGCGCTTCGTCCAGCAACGCCGTGCCGGCTTCGGTGAGTTTCGGTTGACGGCCGCTGCTGCGATCGAACAGGCCGACGCCAAGGTCCTCTTCCAGTAACGCTATCGAACTGCTGACCGCCGACTGTGCCTTGCGCTGGTCCCGCGCCACCGCAGAAAACGAACGCTGCTCCGCTACGCTGACAAACAACCGCAGCTGCTCCAGATTCCATTGCATACTCATGGCTCAACCCATCTTGAAAACAGATAGGTAATGACTTTACCGCATCTGGCGAATCACTAGAATGCCGACCTCAGAGAGCAACACTTCACACGAGGATTGACCCATGACCGCTTACTACTACCTGGCCATTGCCATCTGCGCCGAAGTGATTGCCACTGTTTCGATGAAAGCCGTCAAAGGCCTTAGCACCCCGCTGCCCTTGGTGCTGGTCATCCTCGGCTACGGGATTGCCTTCTGGATGCTGACCCTGGTGGTGCGCAGCGTTCCGGTGGGCGTGGCGTATGCCGTGTGGGCCGGCATGGGGATCGTGATGGTCAGCGTCGCGGCGCTGTTTATCTATGGGCAGAAGCTGGACGTACCGGCGATGCTGGGGATGGCGTTGATCGTGCTGGGCGTCGTGGTCATCCAGCTCTTCTCCAAAACCGCAGGGCACTAACCTTCGAAACGCAATCCCCTGTGGGAGCTTGCTCGCGATAGCGGTGGGTCAGTCAACATTGATGCTGAATGCCATGCCGCCATCGCGAGCAAGCTCGCTCCCACAGGGTTACTCGTTGGCTCGAGAGTACTGGCGTCAGCCCCTCCAATCCTCGAGTCTGTATACTGCGCCCTCGTCTTGAACACAGAGGTCGCTGCATGCCATCCGTTATTTCCACCGACGTTCTGATTGTCGGCGCTGGTGTCGCCGGCCTCTGGCTGAATGCGCGTCTGCGTCGCCAGGGTTTTTCGACCGTGCTGGTGGAAAGCGCCAGCCTCGGCGGCGGGCAGAGTGTGAAGTCCCAGGGCATCATTCACGGCGGGGCCAAATACGCGCTGCACGGCGCCCTGACCGGTGCCTCGGAAGCCATCGCCGACATGCCGCGCCGCTGGCGTGAAGCCCTGGCGGGCAATGGTGAGCTGGATCTGTCCGGCGTGCGCTTGCTGTCCGAGGCCCATTACCTCTGGTCCCCCGGCACCCTCGCCGGCAACCTCACCAGTTTCTTTGCCAGCAAAGCCGTGCGCGGTCGCGTCGATCAGGTCAAGGGCGAGCAATTGCCGCCAGCCCTGCAAGACAAGCGCTTCAAGGGCAAGGTCTATCGCCTGGCGGAACTGGTGGTCGATGTGCCGAGCCTGATCCGGCGCCTGGCCGATCTGGCGGGCGATGGCCTGCTCGCCGGGCAGAACATCGAGCCGTTGCTGGAGAACGGTGAGCTGGTCGGCTTGAAAGTCGATGAGCGTCAGATCCGCGCCCAGCGCATCGTGCTCAGCGCTGGCGCCGGCACCGCCGACCTGCTCACCGCGCTCGGCCTGAGCCAGCCGGCCATGCAGCGCCGACCGCTGCACATGATCATCGCCAAAGGCCCGGGGCTCAAGCCACTGTACGCCCACTGCCTGGGCGGCGGCACCAAACCGCGCCTGACCGTGACGACCCACCCGGCCGCCGATGGTCAATGGGTCTGGTACCTGGGCGGCGACATCGCCGAAGCCGAAGGCGTGGCCCGCGAGCCCGCCGAGCAAATCGCTACCGCCCGTAAAGAGCTTGGCCAGTTGCTGCCGTGGATCGATCTGAGCACCGCGCAATGGGCGACCCTGCGGGTCGACCGTGCCGAACCGCTGCAATCGGGTCTGACCCGCCCGGACAACGCCTTCCTCGCCGAACAGGATCGCCTGCTGGTGGGCTGGCCGACCAAACTCGCCCTGGCACCGGACTTCGCCGACCGGGTCATCGCCAGCCTGACCCGCGACGGTATCCAGCCAAGCCACCCGGCAGCGCTGCCTGAACTGCCGAAGCCACCGATGGGCGTACCTGCCTGGGAGCAATTGCTGCCATGAGCCAACCGACCCTGCACGACTTGCATCGCCCGTTGGGCAGCACCGGCCTGCTGGTTTCACCCCTGGGCCTGGGCACGGTGAAACTGGGCCGCGACCAAGGCGTGAAGTACCCCAACGGCTTCCGGATTCCCGATGACGATGAAGCGCGCATGCTGCTCAAACTCACCCGCGACCTGGGCATCAACCTGATCGACACCGCCCCGGCCTATGGTCGCAGCGAAGAGCGCCTCGGCCCGTTACTGCGCGGCCAGCGTCAGGATTGGGTGATTGTCAGCAAGGTGGGCGAAGAGTTCGCCGACGGCCAGTCCCGTCACGATTTCAGCGCCGCACACACGCGAATGTCGGTGGAACGCAGCCTGCAACGCCTGGAAACGGACTTCATCGATCTGGTGTTGGTGCACTCCGATGGCAACGACCTGGCGATCCTCAATGACGAGGAAGTCTACGACACCCTCGCCAAGCTCAAGGCCGAAGGCAAGATTCGCGGTTTCGGGTTTTCCGGCAAAACCGTCGACGGCGGCCTGAAGGCGCTGGAGCAAGGCGACTGCGCGATGGTCACCTACAATCTGAACGAGCAGAACGAGAAGGCCGTCATTGACTATGCTGCTGCACACGGCAAAGCCATTCTGGTCAAGAAAGCCCTCGCCAGTGGTCATGTATGCCTGAGTCCGGGCGTGGATCCGGTGCGCGCCAGTTTCGAGCTGTTGTTTGAACATCCGGGTGTTGCCAGTGCGATTGTCGGGACCATCAATCCGCTGCACCTCGCCCACAATGTCGCGACCGTTGCCCAGGTCCTACGTAGCCACTGATGCCGCCCACGCGGCCTTAAGCAGGAGCCGACATGCCGCGCACGCTCATAAGAAAGAACCCGAGCAACTTCAAGACCCTGCCGTTATTCGTCGAAGCGACTTCCGAAGGCCTGGCTTATCAGAGCGTCGGCAGGCCGCTGAATTTCTCCCAGACCCTGCAACGTCGTCGGCCGGTGACGGTCGGCGACAGCGAACGGTTTGCCCTGGAGCTGGCCAATCTCGGGGTTTCGGTGCGCCTGACCCTGCATTGGCAGAATCGTGACTATTGGGTGCTGGTACGCCAGCGTCGGCAGGACCGTGGCGATGTGGTGCTCAAGCTGATCTCCGGATACGTGCCGGCCCATGAACTGAACCTGCCCTTGCACACAGCCATCCAGGAGATTGCCGAGGAATGCCTGCTGGAAACCCCCGAAGGCTGGCTCAGTGGGCGGTTCAATGACACCTGGCTTCCGGCGCCCTACTCGGCCGCCCTGCATTACCGTGAAGCCCTGCCGTTTCGCCTGTCGCCACTGTCCGGCTCGGCGCGGCCGGTACGTTGCGCCAATCTGATGCTGATGGAGCGTCCGCGGGCATACGTGCATTTGCCAACAGCATCACTGCAACTGATTTACGACTTGCGCCTGGACGTTCCCAAGGAAGCCAAATCCCTGAGCCTGTTCCATGTCGATGAACGACTGGAAGGCGATCAACTCGTCGCCCGCCTCGACCGCAAACGACCCGATCTGTACTTGATGCCCTTGCAGGACGGCCACCCGATGGCTGAGCTCTACACCCTGAAAAAGGATCAGCTGTACCCGGCCAGCACACGCGGCCTGTACCTGGCCGAGAGTTTTGCCCGACAGGAAGGCTGGCTGGTGCGTGATGAACGAATTCGCTGGAAGGACTGGGTGAGGCAGCAAGGCCTGACCCCGCCGGGGAAGGATTCGGGGTTGGCGCGGTTGCGCGGGAAGGCCAAATTGCTGCTGAAGAGGATCGTGCCGCGTAAAAAAGTCAGTTCCTGAAAGCAAACTGCTGCAGCTCCGACTGGTGTACGCATAACCTTGTAGGAGCTGGCTTGCCAGCGATGGACTCAAGGACGCCGCATCTGTTCAATAGATTAGCGTCATCGTTAACGACCATCGCTGCGATGCGGCGACCCGACAAGCCAGCTCCTACAAAAGCTGCGTTATTCGGACTTGCGGATCTTCTCGACAATCGCGGTGGTCGAGCTGTTTTCCACCAGCCCCAGCACTTTCACGGTGCCGCCGTAGGCTTTCACGATGTCCGCGCCAACCACCTGGTCGATCCCGTAGTCACCGCCCTTGACCAGCACGTCCGGTTTGACCGCGCTCAGCAGGTTTTCCGGTGTGCCTTCCGGGAAGCTGATCACCCAGTCCACCGCGCCCAGACCGGCCAGCACCGCCATGCGCCGGTCGACGCTGTTGATCGGACGACCCGGCCCTTTCAGGCGGCTGACCGATGCATCGTCGTTGATCGCAACGATCAGGCGATCGCCCTGGGCCCGCGCTTGTTCCAGATAGGTCACGTGGCCGGCGTGCAGGATATCGAAGCAACCGTTGGTGAACACGATCCGCTCGTTGTGCGCGCGGGCATCATCGACCGCCAGCAACAGTTGCTCAAGACCCAGCACACCGCGCTCGGACCCCTCCTCGCGCTGAATCGCACGACGCAGTTCCGGCGCACTGATGGCCGCCGTACCGAGCTTGCCGACCACGATACCGGCCGCCAGGTTGGCCAGGGCCACCGCGTGAGGCAGTTCTTCACCCGCGGCAATCGCAGCCGCCAGGGTGGAAATCACCGTATCGCCGGCACCAGTCACGTCAAACACTTCACGGGCCCGGGCTGGCAAGTGCAGCGCCGGATGATCCGGACGCAGCAAGGTCATGCCGTGCTCGCCACGGGTCACCAGCAAGGCACCGAGGTCCAGGTCGTGCATCAACTGCGCGCCCTTGCTCACCAATTCGTGCTCATCGGCGCAACCACCAACGATGGTTTCGAATTCGTTGAGGTTTGGCGTGATCAGGCTCGCACCACGGTAGATCGAGAAATCCTTGCCCTTGGGATCGGCCAGCACCGGAATGCCCCGGGCACGGGCGGCCTGGATCAGCGCCTGATGGTTTTTCAGCGCGCCTTTGCCGTAGTCGGACAACACCAGCACCTTGATGCCTTCGAGCAACTCATCGACCTGCGCAGCCAACGCCAGCGCGTCGGTGGCGAAGGGTTCTTCGAAGTCGATACGCAGCAACTGCTGGTGACGACTCATGACCCGCAACTTGACGATGGTCGGCTGATGCGCAACGCGCTGGAAGATGGCCCGCACGCCAGCGCCCTTGAGGCTGTTGACCAGGCTGTTGGCGGCTTCATCGTCGCCCGTGACACCGACCAGCGAGGCCGGAGCCCCCAGGGCGGCAATGTTCAAGGCAACGTTGGCAGCGCCGCCCGGACGATCCTCGATGTGATCGACCTTGACCACCGGTACCGGCGCCTCAGGAGAAATCCGTGAGGTACCACCATGCCAGTAACGGTCGAGCATGACATCGCCAACCACCAAGACAGGGGCTTGATCGAATCGCGGCATGGACAACTTCATGGTGCAACCCACATACAGAATGAACAGGGGCGCGATATTAACACAGGGTTGGTGTCGGCTTGTGCGGTGGCTGCAACGGGATGATTCGCAAGCATTTATTGCTCATTTTTTGAGCAACAAACCCGCCAGACGACGGCACGCATCGCCCATTTCCAGCGCTTGCGTATCGATTTCGCACTCCGCATGCAGCGGCGCCTCGTAGGGACTGTCAATGCCTGTGAAATCCCTGATCCGGCCTTCCCGGGCAGCTCGATACAAACCCTTGGGGTCACGTTGTGCGCAAACCGCAAACGGCGTGCTCACAAATACCTCGATGAAGTCTCCGTCGGCAAACAATCGACGCGCCGCCTCACGTTCGGCCCGAAACGGCGAGATCGCCGCGACGATCACAATCAACCCCGCGTCGACCATCAGGCGAGCCACCTCGGCGGTGCGGCGGATATTTTCCCGCCGACATTCAGCCCCCATCCCCAGATCACGGCAAAGACCTGCGCGCAGGTTGTCGCCGTCAAGCACAAACGTGTGCAGCCCCTGTTGATTGAGTTGCAACTCCAGGGCATTGGCCAGGGTCGACTTGCCGGCCCCTGACAGCCCCGTCAGCCAGAGACAGCGTGGCGCCTGCGACTTGAGGGCCGCACGGTCTTCGCTCGACAGCAATAACGGGTAGGGTCTGATTGAGTGGCGGGACAATGACACGACTTCATTCATATCCAAGCATCTCGTAATCACGCTGATAGACCCGCCGCACCAGCCTGCGGGTGCGCACCGTGCAGAACTCTCGCGCAGGCATCGGGCGCCGCTGCTGCGACCTGTTCACATGGGGCAGATCCACCGGACAGCCCAATTGTTCGCAAACCAGCCTGAAATCCCGCTCCAGGTGCTCCTGGTAGCCGACGAAATCCAGCGCCAGATGGCCCATGGAGTCCATCAGGAAATCCGTTTGCGCGGCGAAGTGCAGCTGTCGCTGGATCGTCTCCAGGTGCAGCCAGCGGCCGACGAAGTCATCAAAGTCACGGTAGTGGCTGACCAGTTTCTGCGCCGCGTGATCCCGTTTCCCCAGGGCGTTGCCCCGCAGGAATGCGTAAGCCGAGTAGGCCCTTTCAAGGGGATCGCGAACGAACGCAAACTTGAAGCTGGCGGCAAACTGTTCGGGAAATTGCTGCTCATACCAGTATAACGGCAAGTGACCCGGGCTCCAGTCGTCGAACATGGCCGCACAGACACTACTACCGGCACATTTAGGGACGTGGATGAACAGGCAGGAACGCTGCTCGAAGGGCTTGGGGAAACTGACGTTGGCCGACATCGACTTGTTCACCGCTTGACGGTCCACGACCGACAGGCGCCCCAGCAGAAAAGCCCGTTGCGACTTGGGCAACAGCTTCCAGAGATAACGTTGCAACATCCAGACACCCGCGGGAAAGGGATGGCCCTCTCGATTCAAGTCAAAGTTCGTTCAGGAACCTTAACAAGCATGTTGCCGAGATTTATTCCGGTTTGGTCAAGAAGCGTAAAGGTCTGGATACAAATCACCCGACGCGTTGCACGTCGGGTGTGTGAAAGGGCGAGCCAGGCTCGCCTTTTCCGGGTCAGGCGATGTCTTCGGCCGGGGCGTCGAGGCCCATCGCGTTGAGGCGCGAGTAGTAACCGTTTTGCGCCAGCAGTTGCTCATGGGTGCCGCGCTCGACGATTTTCCCCTGATCCATGACCAGGATCAGGTCAGCCTTCTCGATGGTCGACAAGCGGTGAGCGATCACCAGCGTGGTGCGACCTTTCATGACCTGATCCAGGGCTGCCTGGATATGCCGCTCGGACTCGGTATCGAGTGCCGAAGTCGCCTCATCGAGAATCAGCAGCGGGGCATTTTTCAACAGTGCCCGGGCAATCGCCAGGCGCTGACGCTGGCCACCGGACAGCAACACGCCGTTTTCCCCGACCTGGGTGTCCAGACCTTCAGGCAATTGGGCAATGAAGTCCATCGCATAGGCATCCCTGGCCGCCTTTTCAATGTCTTCACGGGGTGCGCCGGCCAGGTCGCCATAGGCGATGTTGTTGGCCACGGTGTCGCTGAACAGGGTCACGTGCTGGGTCACCTGGGCGATATGCTGACGCAGGTTCAACAGCTTGTACTGCTCCACTTCGACGCCATCGATGAGGATTTCGCCCTTGTCGTGGTGATAGAAACGCGGAATCAGGTTGGCCAGGGTCGACTTGCCGCTACCCGAACGTCCCACCAGCGCCACCATTTGCCCGGGCTCTACCGAGAAACTGATGTCATTGAGCACCTGACGCTCGGTGTCAGGGTAGGTAAAGCTGAGGTTGCGCACTTCCAGGCGGCCACTGACGGCATCACGCTCGACAGTGCCGGTATCGACTTCTGGCTCGACATCCAGTTGCTCGAAGATACTTTCAGCACCGGCCACACCCTTCTGGATGGTCGAGCTGACTTCAGACAGCTGGCGAATCGGCTTGGGCAGCAGGCCGGCCAAGGTGATGTACGCAACCATGTCACCGGCGGACGCATCGCCCCGCAGGAACAGCACCAGGAACATCAGCACGGCCATGGCGGTGTAGATCACCAATTGCAGCAGCGGCGTATAGATGGCACCGGTGCGGGTCATGCGCAATTGTTTCTCGGTATTGCCCTGGCTGGCGTCGAAGAAGCGTTTCTCTTCGTACTTTTCACCGCCGAAGCTGCGCACCACGCGATAGCCCTGGATCGTTTCGGACGCCACATGCGTCACGTCCCCCATCGCCAGCTGGATTTTCTTGCTCTGCTTGCGGAATTTCTTGCTGGCCGTGCGCACCATGATGGCGATCAGCGGCAGGATGGCGACCATGACCAGGGTCAGCCGCCAGTTCATGAACAACAGCGAGGCAAACAGGAAGATCACTGTCATGCCTTCACGAATTACGACCTTGATCGCATCTGTTGCCGCCCCCGTGACCATGGTCACGTTGAACGTGATACGTGAAATCAGGTGCCCCGAGTTATGCTTGTCGAAATACCGGTTTGGCAACACCAGCAGGTTGTTGAACAACTGGACCCGCAAGTCATGGACCAGGCCCAGGGAAACCTTGGCCAGGAAGTAGTTGCCCAGATACGACCCCAATCCCTGCCACGCGGCGATCAGGATGATCAGCAACGGCACCGCCTGCAGCAGTTGCAGGTCCCGAAGGTAGGGCACGGTTGGGAACAGCGCCGCTTCAGGATTGGATAGACCGTCGACGAAGTACTTGAGGATGTAGCCCAGCATTGGCTGCGTCGAAGCGAAAATCAGAAAACCGACGATGCTGATCAGGAACAGGCTGATGTACGGCCGGACATAGCCGAGCAGACGGAAGTAGATTTTCAAGCTCGATGGGCTTGCGGAGAGACTGGAGTCGGTCATATCACGCGAATGTCGATGAAAAGGACGCTGACTTTAGCACAGCTTCCCCGGGGTTCTGGCAATCGCATACAGTCTGTGTATTGTGACGCGTCAAATAGCCACCAGATGTCCCTGCCTTGGTACGGTTGCTCAATTCAGGAATAAGTTACTCAGCATGCAATTAAACGCTTTGAACAGTACGTCCAACAGAATCTTCGATTTCATATGCTTGTGGATTCTTCCGCTTGGTTATTTATTGCTGCTTTGTGCGCTGTTTTTCCTGCCGGGGCGCAGCGAGCATCACAAGCTCTACTATGGCCTGTTCAGCATTCCGGCACTGATTGCACTGTGTCTGCGTCCGCGGCTCATCAAAGAACTGCTGCACGAACCGATTGTCATTGCCGTCCTGCTGTTTGTGGCGTGGGCACTGCTCAGCCTGCGCTGGGGGCCGGGTGACGATATTGACTTCGGACAGTTCAAACCGCCACTGCATACCCTGTTTCTGTTCGTTGGCTGCTACCTGCTGGTGCGCTATCGCAGCGAAATCATTCAGCCCCTGCTGTTCTGTGCCGCGACGGTGGCGCTGATCGCCTCTGTCTACAACCTGTACAGGTTCGGCCAGATCTACCAACCGGAAATGCGCCTGATCGGTGTAGGCGCGTTCGACAATCCACTGCTCAGCTCCCACGTTTTCGGCTTTTTCTGTACCTACTGGCTGAGCCTGAGCATGACCTGCAAGCGACGTCAGGTACTTTGGTTGAGCATACCGGCGATGGCGATCATGTTCGCCACAGTGCTGGCCACCGGCTCCAGGACTCCACTGGTTGCGCTGACGATCGCTGCGCTGTGGCTGTGTTTCATCTGCTGGAATCGACGCTCGGTCTTCATGCTTGGCTCCATGTTCATCGCCGGAGCGGCGACTTTCGCGCTGTTTGCGGACAAGATCCTCGAAAGAGGCAGTTCCTTCCGTATCGAACTCTGGCAATTGGCCCTGGGTAGGATCGCTGAGCGTCCATGGATCGGCCACGGCTACAACGCCGAACTGACCCTGGACCCAGGCGTCGGCTACACCCTCCAGGAGCCCCATAGCTTTGCACTGGGCGTGCTCTACTATGTCGGCATTATCGGTCTGCTGCCATGGCTGTTCTTCATCGCGTGGAGCTTCATTAGTAGCCAGCGCCATCGCGTGCAACCGCTGTTTATCATAGCCTCGGCCTGGCTGGCCTTCGGTATCGGAGCGGGCCTGACTGAGGGTGGCGGGATTATCTCTCGGCCCAAGGAGCACTGGTTCCTGCTGTGGATCCCCCTGGCGCTGATTGCCGCATTGAGCATCAATCAGCGGGCCAGACGCCTGCTGGACAGGCCGGTCAAGACCGCGTCGCCAAGCGCCCTGCAACTGCTGATTGCCGATGCCCGGATCATCGAAGAAGATGGTTTGGGCCCCAAGGTCCTGCGACTGACCGATGGCAGTTTTCTCAAGCTGTTCCGCCGCCGCCGCTGGTACACCTCTGGCAGTTTCATGCCCTATTCCGATCGGTTTGCCATCAACGCAGTGCAACTGCGCAGCATGGGCATCCCGACACCGCACATTCTCGACCTTTACCGATTCGAAGACGGCAGCACCGCTGTGCACTACTCGCCGTTGCCGGGCAATACGCTGCGCCAGATCCTGCAAGGCATCACCGCCCCGGCGGTGCGCCAGGCACTGGTGGAGCGTTTCGGCAAGTTCATGGCTCAATTGCATCAGCAAGGGGTCTACTTCCGCTCCCTGCACCTGGGCAATGTGTTGGTATTGGAGGACGGTGAGTTCGGCCTGATCGACCTGGCCGACCTGCGAATCTACCCTTCCTCCTTGAGCCCTTCCCTGCGTCGACGCAACCTGCGCCATATGCAGCGCTATACAGAAGATCGGCATTGGCTGTTTGAGGACCACTTCGAAGCGCTACTGCAGGGATACGCCGCGACGGCTTCGAAAGCCGACGTGGATAATTTGCACAGGCAAGTGCTGGCCGGCAGCCCTTCGGCCCAGGCTCACTGATGACCGAAACCAATCCGCTGATCGCGATGACGGCCTACCTGCTTGCCATCGCGACCGCTACGCTACTGTTGCGTACCGTGCCGAGATTCACCCGACAGCTGGAGCATGGCGGTGAAAGCCGCTTTGCCGGCATCGACGGCTTACGCGGGTATCTGGCTTTCGGCGTATTCCTCCACCACTCGATCATTACCTGGATCTTCCTGCAAACCGGGGTGATCGACTTTCCGCCGAGCAATTTCTACTCGCAGCTCGGCCAGGGCAGCGTTGCTCTCTTTTTCATGATCACCGGGTTTCTGTTCTGGGACCGTTTGCTCACCCACGGGCGGCAACACGACTGGCTGGCGTTTGCAGTATCGCGGCTGTTTCGCCTCTACCCGCTCTATCTGCCGCTGATGTTGATGGTGTTTGTCAGCGTGTTCTATCTGCGAGACTGGGAACTCAAGGTTTCCGCGACCCAGCTCATTGGCCAGATCCTAGCCTGGCTGACCTTCGACCGGCCGGACGTCAACCAGTACCATCAGACCGGCATGTTGATCTCCAACGTCACCTGGACGCTGGGCTACGAGGTGTTTTTCTACCTGGCCCTGCCACTGGTCGCCATGCTGTTCGTTTATCGCGGTGGCTGGATGTCGACGGTGCTGTGCCTGGTGGGTATCTATGCCCTTTACGAGGTGATCGGCTGGGAACACTCACTCAAGAAGCACTACATGGCCAGCTTCCTCGGCGGCATCGCTGCGGCATACTGGATTCGCCGCCCACACTGGGTCGCCTGGAGCCTGTCCCCCCTGGCGGGCATCATCGCCCTGCTCGCATTGGCGATCGCCTTCACGGTATTCAACCGCGCTTTCAACCTGGGAGCGCTGCTGCTGCTTTCACTGTTTTTCGTGATCGTGGCGTCCGGCAATACCTTGTTCGGCGCGCTGAGGCCGCGCAGCATTCGCTGGCTGGGGGAAATCAGCTACAGCACGTATTTGCTGCACGGTTTCGTGCTCTGGATTCTGGTGCAGCGATTGCCGCTGGTACTGCATCTTGACGCCCGACAAGCCTGGGTCTTCCTGCCGTTGCTGGCCGTGTGCAGTTGCCTGTTGATCATCATCAGCAGCCTGACTTACCAGTACATCGAAAAACCCGGTATCAATGCAGGCAAGAAAACCCTGCACTGGTTACGCCAGAACAGAAAGTTCAGGAACGAACTGGAGAAGACGGCTCAACAACGTTGAGCAATCGCCGGGGGTATGTCACCGCGGACAATGCCGCGTCCTGCGCCCCTTGAATCCAGCCCCTGGCTCAGTCTTTCTCCAACCGCGAGAAATACATCCGGCCCAACCCACGCCAGGTTTTCCTGTTCCAGGCCTTGAGCGGAATCTGTGCCAGCAACTCACGCGCCAGCTTGCGATCGCGGTTGGCGGTCTTGAGGAACATGGAATTGAGAAACTTGTAGCGCACCTCGTCATACAGCGGGTGATCGCTGAAGAGCGCGTAGGTGCGCAGGATGCTGTCGATCATGAAACGGTGGTTCTTGTAGGAGTTGGTGGCGTGCTTGCGATAGCGCGCCATCAACACATTCAGGCCATCGATGAAGTAACCGGCATGGGTCACCTTCAACTCGATCAGCAAGTCCTCCAGGCGAATGGTCGGGTCGAAACCGCCCACCTTCTCCAGCGCTTCGCGACGGATCATCAGGGTGGGGGCCGGTGGATAGGGCTTGCGCTCCAGGAACATGTCATCGAAGTCCAGGCGACGGAACGGGACGTCCCGACGCTGGCGCTTCTCCGGGTAGAGGTTGCCGTCGGCATCGATCAGCTCGATGTTGCCGGCGCAAATGCCGACCTCGGGCTTGCCGTCCATATGAGCGACCTGGGTGGCGATTCGCTCCGGCAACATGATGTCATCCGAACCGAACGGCACGATCAGGCTACCCTTTGCCCGGGCAATCGCACCATTGAGGGTATTGGTCAGCCCCTGGTTTTCCTGAACCCGAAAGTCGAAACCATGGATGGCCTGCAACGCCTTGATCCGCTCGACGCTGTCATCCTTCGAGCCATCATCGACCACCAGCAACTCGATGTTCTGATAGGTCTGGTTAAGGACGCTGAGAATGCTTTCCTCAATGTAAGGGGCGTGGTTGTACGACGCGATAATGACCGTGACGATGGGTTGCGCGTCGTTCATGGCTGTTCCTTGCGGGCCTGTTCCAGGCCGGAGTCGATCAGATTGAGGTATTCGCGACGGAATTCCTCGATGTCATGGTGTTGTTGCAGATAACGGAAGGCCTGCTCGCCCTTGGCCTTGAGCTCGTCATCCGACAACCCGAGATAAGTGTCCAGCGCCGCCTGCAGCGTCGGCACATCCTTCGGCGTAATCGCCAGGCCACCGGCCCCCTCGATGAGCGGCAACATGGCCGGCACGTTCGAGGCAATCACCGGCAAATGCCCGCTCATGCCTTCAAGCAGCGCCAGCCCGAGGCCTTCGGCCAGGGAGGGCATGGTCCAGATGTCGAAAGCGCGAATGTACTGCAGGGCAATTTCCTTGAACCCCAGCAAATGGGCACGACCGCTGAGGCCGAGGCGGTCGATTTCCGCAGCCAGGCGTGTCTCTTCGCGGCCGGCACCAATGATCGCCAGCTGGGTATTGGGGTATTTGTCCTTGAGTGCGGCAAAGGCCTGCAGCAAATAAATATGGCCTTTGACCGGCACCAGTCGCCCCAACGCACCGACCAGCCGCACCGACGGATCGATGCCCAGCATTTCACGGGCCTTTTCACGACTGTGTTGCAGGCCTTCGGCTTGCTCGATGTCGATGGCATTGGTGATGGCGTAGGTATTCTGGTCGGTGAAGCCACAGTCACAGTCCAGCAGATACTGTTTCACCGCTGGCGACACACCAACGAAGCGCCAGTGACGATCGATCAGGCGCTGGGTCTGGCGGCGCCGGTAAAAACGGTCGTACTCGCCAAAACCGTGGGAAATGCCGATGCACAGCGGCACTTTCAACCAGCGATTGAGCGCCAGCATCATGTTCACCGGCTTGAAACGGTTGCAGATCACCACATCGAACTTTTCCCGACGGCAGAACTTGTACAGCTGCCACATCGCCCGCAGGCGCATGCCCTTGAGGGACTTGTCGGAAAATTCGAAGTACACCGAACGGTCGGCTCGGCTCACCGCTTCGCCCGGCCCGGGTTTGCCGCGCAGAAACGCGGCGGTCACTTCATAGCGATCACTGGGCAGGGCCTTGACGATCTGCTCCGCGAGGTCGGCGAAATCATGGGCTTTGACGTTGTAGTCAGGCTGCAGTTGCAGGACCTTTGACCGCTGACTCATAACTCTCCCCGCTGAGTAACATTGCCTGGTGTGTGCTTGATGGACCACAAAAGCTCGTGGCGCCGGACTGCCTTGCGAAAGAATTCGTTCTCGCCATAGGTTGGCGGCAACCGACCGGCCAACAACCGTTGAATCAACCGACGCAAGCGACGCTTGAATGGCATCGCCGGTTGCAGGTCGTGCATCATGCCCAGCGCCATGGCTTTGTCTCGCTGGTGCTCCAGCGGCATCGGCAGGCAATAAGGCTGCATCGGTTGCGCCGAATCGAAGGCCGGCGGCAAGGCGATGCCATCACCGGCATCGCCCATCGGCCAGCGGTCGTTGTCGTGCAAGTGATTGGCGTAGCCCAATAGTGTGGTCGGTTGCCAGTCCAGGCCTTGCAAGGCTTCAAGGACTGCCACCTGGGCGCAGATATGATCGGGATGCGGATCCAGGGTCGGATGCGGCAGGACGATGACCTCGGGCCGGGCGCGCAGCAGCAACTCGCGCAGATCCGCCAGCAGATTGTTCCAGGTCGGCGCACCATCGACATCGCCGGGCAGCGCGAAAGGATTCAACTGACGAAACAGCCGGGTGTCGCACAGGTCCGCTTCCCGCGATCCCGCCGCCACGGCAGGCGCGGCCTGCATGCTCGCCAATTGCAGGCAGAAGTAACCCAGTTGTATGCAGTGAGCCTCGGACACACCGGCCCAACGTGGCACGGCAATGCTGTCCCAGGTGCGCAGACGGCCTTTCAAGCGAGCCGCATCGACCTTGTTCAGACCCATCTGCTGATAGTGTTCGGCTTCGATTTCACCCGCTGTCAGCGTCACGATCCAGGTTTCGTCAGCCTGACTGTACAAACCGTAGGCCGCCAGCTCGGCGTCATCGGCATGAGGCGCGATGACCATCACCCGCTGACGCCGGTAATCCGGATGCTCGAACGCCCACAGCACAGGCTCGCCAGACACGCGACAGAAACGCCCGCGCAAGCGCAGGTCACCACGCGACAGCGCTTGAGCCTGGCCACTGAGATTGAGGTAGCGCAGGCCGTTTACGCCGCGCTCGAAGGTTTGTCGGTCAGGATTTTCGCCACCCGCCAACTCGACCACCGGATCGACAAACCGTCCCAGCCAGGTGCTTTTTACCCGCAGGGCCAGCACCAGCGTCGCGTCGTCGACCAGCATCACTCCTTCGTCCAGGCGCAAGTGTTCACCACTCAGGTGCACCTTGGGCTGTGGCGTGTACGGGGGAAAGCTGTACTGGTAATCGTCTTTCGGTGAGTAGAACAGATGATCGGCAAACCAGGCTTCGTGGGCAATCCAGCCCAGAACAGCCAGCACCAGCGGCAACCACCAGGCCACCAGCACACCGATGACGATCAACGACACCAGCGCAATCAACAGGCCGATACGTTTATTGCGCCGATGACGCTTGAGCAGTTGCTGTTTGCGGCTCATGGCTTGGCTCATACGGTGAAGACCGGCACAGGGTTGCACCAGCGATCCTTGTATTCACGGTCGGCGCGACCGAAGGAAAAGCGCAGCGGTTTGTCCTGCGCCCGGGCATGCTCCCAGGCGCTTTGCGTATTGAGAAAACTCAGCACGCTGCCGGGGCTGAACTCACGGGTTTGCGGATCAACCCCACCGTTGATGTACTCGACGCTGATCCATTGCGGGGTTTCGACGCGGTACACCAATTGAATCGCAATCGGCGCATCGTTGAGGAAAATCACCGAACCGATCAGCAACTCGCGCAGCAACTCGATGACCTCGGCCATGCGTTCGGCACCCGTCGCCGGGAAGCCCCAGCGACGCTGGAACAGGTCACAATAAATAGCCGCCAGATCGAAGCTGGAAAACTCCGATACCGGCCGCACCACGCCACCGGCCTCTTCCAGCAAACGCAATTCGCGGCGCTGGTTATAGCGAAACTTTTTCGACAGCTCTTCGGGTGTGCGGGCCATGGCCAGCTGTTCGGCCTGCAACCTGATGCCAGTGAAACGGCCTTCGTTCAGCGCCGACAGATATCGCGCGCGATGGCGCAAAGGCGCCGTGGCATCGGCAGCGGCCGGCAGGATGATTTCGGCGTTGCCCAGATCGAACAGACCTTTTTTGCCGCGACGCTTGAGCACGTCCTTGGACAAGGCCAGGTCGCGCCCCCAGGTCGGGATCGCCGCCTTGATCTCACCACCCTGCAACCAGGCCAGGTAGCGCACCGGAATGTCGGCCAGTGTCGCCAGCCGCTCGACCACCATGGGATGAGTCGCGACGCTGCCGCCATATCGTTGCCAGGTTTCGGCGTAAGTCGAGGCGTCGACCACCGCCCAGCCACGCTCGCGCCAGCCTTGAAATCGGTTGAGCATCAGCCCCTCTGTGCCAGTTCGGTAACGTGCGGCAAGTGCCAGAAAGCATCGCGCACCGCACGGTCGGAAAAGCGCTCGCGCAAGCGTTCGAGCATCAACTCGGCACACTGTCGGCGTTGCTGATCATCCATGCCGGCCAGATGTTGCAGCCCCTGGGCCAGATGTCCGGCATCGCCCAACGGGAACAGGATGCCCACGCCTTCGACCACTTCCTTCGCTCCGCCGCAGGCCGTGGCCAGCAAGGGTACGCCGGCGGCCATGGCCTCCAGCAGCACCATGCCGAACGGTTCGTGATCGGAACTCAGGGCAAACACATCGAAGGCCCGGAAGTAGTTGCGCGCGTCCGGCACTTGGCCGAGGAACAACACCCGGTTACCAATGCCCAGCTCCCTGGCCTGAGCCTTGAGCTTTTCCTCCAGACGCCCTTTACCGAGAATGACCAGCTGGCTGTTGGCCGGCAACCCCGGCAACGCCTCGGCGAAACCCTGCAGCAACGTGGTCTGGTCCTTGTCCGGATGCAGCCGTCCGACGTTGCCGACGATCCAGGCATCCGCCGCCAGACCGAGGGTTTCCCGGGCCTCGCGAGCCGACACCTGAGTGGCTTGCAAGGCATCCACGTCGATTCGGTTGTACAACGTCTGAATTCGCGAAACCGGCCACTTCGGCAGGCAATTGCGCATGTCGTCGCGCACCGCGTCGGACACGCCGAGCAGACTCAAACGCTTGCGGAATATATGCGCGAACAGTTTACGACTGCCGCGCTTGTAGTCTTCAAACCCGTGGTGCACGCCAATGACCGGCAACGACGTACCGAGCAAGGCGATATAGATGGGTTTGAAGCGGTGAGCGATGCAGAAACTGAAGTTGCGCGACGCGGCGATCTTGCGCAGATCGCCGATGGCGCCCAGCTTCAGGCCACGAATGGCCTTGGAGCTGTACTCCATGAACAGCACTTCATCGGAAGCGCAGCCCGCGGCGACTTCGGCATCGGCAGCCCCGGTGAGAAACACCGTGGTCACACGATAACCGGTCCCCGCGAACAGGCTGGCGTACTGCCGTGCGCAGTCCAGAAACGGCCCGTCATAGCCGTGGCAGAACTGCAGCACATGGCGTTCAGCCGAGCGAGTCATAAGCGTTTGCACCCTCTTTGACCACCAGGATGTCTTCCATGATCAGGTACTGCAGATCGGAGCCGAAGAACATGTTCAATGCGTCGGTCGGCGAGCAGATCATCGGCTCGCCACGACGATTGAGCGAGGTGTTGAGCGACACGCCGTTGCCGGTGAGCACTTCCAGCGCTTTCATCATGTCGTAGTAGCGCGGGTTGTATTCGCGCTTGAGCACCTGGGCACGGGAGGTGCCGTCTTCGTGGACGACTTCCGGCACGCGGGTTTTCCACTCTTCAGCCACTTCGAAGGTGAAGGTCATGAACGGAGCCGGGTGATCGATCTTGATCATCTGCGGCGCCACGGTGTCGAGCATCGACGGGCAGAACGGCCTCCAGCGCTCGCGGAACTTGATCTGGTGGTTGATGCGATCGGCCACGCCGGCCACGCTCGGGCAACCGATGATCGAGCGACCACCCAGCGCACGCGGACCGAACTCCATGCGGCCCTGGAACCAGGCCACCGGGTTGCCATCGACCATGATTTTGGCGATCTGCTCCGGCATGTTGTCGAGCTTGCGCCACGTCGGCTTGTTGGCGTGACGGGCGCAGGCCGCGATCACGTCTTCGTTGCTGTACGACGGGCCGAGGTAGACATGTTCCATCTTCTCGACCGGCACGCCACGGGCGTGAGATACGTAGGCCGCTGCACCCACCGCGGTACCGGCATCGCCGGACGCAGGCTGCACGAACAGCTCTTTGACGTCGTCGCGGGCGATGATTTTCTGGTTCAGCTTGACGTTCAACGCACAGCCACCGGCGTAGGCCAGTTTGCCGGTTTCCTTGAGCACGTCGCCCAGGTAGTAATCGATCATCTGCAGCGCAATTTTTTCGAACAGCGCTTGAATGCTGGCGGCGTAGTGGATGTAAGGCTCGTCGGCGATGTCGCCTTCGCGCTTCGGCCCCAGCCACTCGATCAGCTTCGGCGAGAAGTAGTAACCCTTGCCCTTCTCTTTGTAGCGACGCAGGCCGATGACGTTGGCGTAGTCGGTGTTGATCACCAGCTCGCCATTTTCGAACGAAGCCAGGCGCGAAAAATCGTATTTGCTGGCATCGCCATACGGCGCCATGCCCATGACCTTGAACTCGCCGTCGAGCATGTCGAAACCGAGGAACTCGGTGATCGCGCCGTACAGGCCGCCGAGGGAGTCCGGATCGAAGAATTCCTTGATCTTGTGGATCTTGCCGTTTACGCCATAACCGAAGAAGGTCGTGGCGTACTCGCCCTTGCCGTCGATCCCGAGGATCGCGGTTTTCTCTTTGAAACCGGAGCAGTGATAAGCGCTGGAGGCGTGGGCCAGGTGGTGTTCGACCGGCTCGATCTTGATCTTCTTCGGATCAAAACCCAGTTGTTCCAGGCACCAGACGATCTTGTTGCGATAGCGCTTGTAGCGACGGTTGCCCATCAGGATCGCGTCGAGTGCACGGTCCGGGGCGTACCAGTAACGCTTGGCGTACTGCCAGCGAGCCTTGCCGAACAGGCTGATCGGGGCGAACGGGATCGCCACCACGTCGACATCGGACGGCTTGATGCCAGCCTGTTCCAGGCAGAATTTCGCCGATTCGTAGGGCATGCGGTTCTTTGCATGTTTATCGCGTACGAAGCGTTCCTCTTCAGCCGCCGCGACCAGCTTGCCGTCGATGTACAGGGCTGCGGAAGGATCATGGCTAAGGGCGCCGGACAGGCCAAGAATCGTCAATGCCACAGGGGTCTAGCCTCTTTAGTCTGCATGCAGGCGCAAGCGCCTCAAAAATTAATGTGCCCTCGCAATGGGCGAGAGACAGCTAAAGGGCGGGATTATAGCGTAAAAGCAGCAGCAAGCCTCTAGCCGCAAGTGGCATGCAACGGCGGCGGGGACCTCGCGGCATTTTTATCCGCGCGCAGGCCGCCAATAGATAAGGATATTGCCGTCCGCCGCCTGACGGTAGACCGTATAGGGCAAGGAAACCGTGTCGAAGACACCGGACAGGGCCAAATCCAGCAGAATGAACGGCACCAGGTAACCTGTGGGATCAGGCGGCGCATTCAATGCACAGAAGTCGTACGCCAGGCCGCTGTAAATGCGGGGAATGGACTGACAGTAGGTTTTTTGCTTGCGCAGGCTACGAGCCGCGTCTTCATCATCCTGCAACACCGTGGAAACGGTCCCGCAGCCCGTCAAAGCCAGTGATAAAGCGCCCAACGACAATGCCATTTTTATAGTCAAAACCTGCCCTCCGAGAACGTCAGGCAAGCTAGCATCGGGGCGATTTCAGCCACAGTTCATGACTTCCCAAAATCGCGTAGGACGGTTCACAAGAACTTGTCCCTAATCTTCGCTGACTGTTCGGGCCTCATCGCGGGCAAGCCCGCGATAGACCAAAGGTCCTGATTCAGCCAGCGCTGGAGATATCCTTGGGAAGACGCTGATCGATGACCTGATAAAGGGCGCTGCTTTCCGGCCAGTTGCGCATGAACCGCGCCCGATCCCGGGCATAAGCCGGAGCGAAGCTGCCCACCGAACCATGCTGACGCATCGCATCCAGATCGATCAGCGCCCAGCGATCCTGTTGCCAGAACAGGTTGTGACCCTTGAAGTCCCCGTGGCTGATCCGCTCGCGAACCAGCTCGGCAAACAGGTGATCCAGCGCCAGCAATTCAGCTTCGGGCGCATCGCCGTTTTCAACGTACGGCGCAAAACGCTCGATGATGTCCGGCCCCGGCAGATACTCGGTGATCAGGTAAGCCCGGCTGCGCAACCATAGAAAACGTTTTTCCAGCAACGCCAGCGGCTTGGGCGTGGCAATCCCGATGAACGCCAGGCGGTTGCCTTCGCGCCATGAATGCCAGGCCCGGCTCGGGCGCCAGAAGCGCTTGAGCCAATGGGCAAAACCCTTGATGTTGTAGCGCTTGATCACCAGCGCGCGGCCATCCACCTCGACCTTGCCGACGCTCGCCGCCCCGCCGGTCTTGTACAGATGCCCCTGATCGAGCAAGGCATCGGCCTGTTCCAGCACCGCCACCATCGACGACTCTTCCTCGCGGCGAATCGCCCGCAATCCGAAGGCCCCGCGCTGGACGCTGAACAGCGTGCACTCGCGGCCGACCTTGATCAGGAAGTCCTTGAGGCGCCAGCTGCGGACCTTGTCGATCTGCTTCTGCAACGCTTCCATGGGCAAGGCGTGTTCGCTGTTGCTGAGCAGGTAATACACCAGCAACTCTTCAATGAAGGGCTCGATCGATTTCGGCAGCTGGGCGAAGAACACCCCGAGGTTTTCCAGAACCTTCTGCCGTGACAGCGGCTGACCCGGCGTCTCGCAGCAGATACCCGCGCCATCGATCAGGTACAAGCGACCGCCCTGACGCAGCAAATTGTCCAAGTGCAGGTCTTCCTGCCACAGGCCCTTGCGATGCATCTGGCCGATTGCACCCAACGCCTCGGCCAGCACCGCCCCTTGCCCATCGGACAGTACGGGCTGTTGCTCAACCTGCTTCCAGGTATCGCCCAGACTTTCGGCATGCTCAAGGAAATCAAACAGCAGCCAGCCACCTTCGCCGTCCTTCAGGCCATCGGCCAACAGCTGCGGCGTGGTCAGCCCCTGGGCGGAGAGCAGGCGCACGCCGTCCAGCTCACGCTGAAAATGCCGTGCGGCTTTGCTGCCGACCAGCAATTTGGCCAACACCGGCCGGCCACGCCAGACGCCGGCACCGACATAACGCTGCCCCGGCAAGACCCGCAACAGACTCAGCAGTTGCAGCTCGGCGGGGCCGGCGGCATCGGCCAGCGAAACGCTCAGCGGCAATACGGGATGGCGGCCAGCGGTCTTCAGTTCTGACAAACGCATCAGCGTGGCCTCTTTTGACTGCGCCGCACGGTCAAACGCTGCAGCCAGCTGTCGACCAGCGAACTGTCCTGCGGTTGATCCAGATAGGCGGCCAGTAATTGCCGCAGTTGCGACTCGCCCCACTCGGGCGCGCGACGCGCCAGCGGTTCCAGGTCCTTGATCCGGTCACGCTGCCCGTACAGCAGCGGCCGGGTCTTTTCCAGATCGATCAATTGAGCCTGATAGCCGTTGCCGGTGGCGCGCATGAAAATATGCTTGGGATAGAAGCACCCATGCACCTGGCGCGCAGCGTGCAGTTGCCGGGCCAATTCGCCACTGGCCTTGAGGATTTCCGAGTGCTGCTCAGGGCTCAATTCATCCCAACGCTGCAGCAGCGATTCGAGGTCGTCCCAACCGTCCAAGGCGCGAGTCAGCAGGATCGCGCGCACTTCGCCATTGACCTTGCGCTCCCCGTAGAACACCGCTTCCAGCGCTGGAACCCCCAACTTCCGGTAGCGGGAGATGTTGCGAAACTCGCGAGCGAAACTCGGCTCGCCGAAGGGGGCGCGCAATGTACGGGTCAGGTAGTTGCTTTGACGCTTGAGGTAGAAACCATGACCTTCCAGATCCAGCCGAAACACACTGCTCCAGCCGCCGCGACCGGTGTTGGGTTCGTCCACCGCATCGAGCTGCCTGGTCCAGAGTGCATCGAACGTGCCGAGGCCATGGCGCTCAAGCAGCGCACGGTCTTCAGCGGCCAGAAAATCAGTCATTCGCGCCCCTCGAAAAATCTCAACACGTGCCGGATGCGCTTTTTGTCCGCCGCGTTGAGCCGGGGCCGGTTGCGGTATTGCAGGTAAAAGCGCAGCCGCTGGGTCGCCGACAGTTGATACTTGGCGACCTTGTCCAGGCACGCCAGATCCTTGGTGATGCGGTACTTGAGCCAGAAACCGCGCCAGAAATCGCCGTTGGGGCAATCGATCAAAAACAGCCGAGCCTCATCGTCGATCAGCAGGTTGCGCCACTTCAAGTCGTTATGGGTGAAACGGTGGTCGTGCATGGTCCGGGTGTGCTGGGCCAACTGACGACTGACAGTATCGACCCACGCGCGATCCGATAGTTTCGGATCGCGTCGCTCGGCCAGTGCCGACAAGTCTTCGGTACGCGGCAGTTCCCGGGTAATCATCGCGCCGCGGGCGTAGGCCACACCGCGCCGCTCCAGCCCCCAGGCCACCACGTCGGCAGTGGGGATACCCCACTTGGCGAATCGCTTGAGGTTCTGCCATTCCATCTTCACCCGAGGTTTGCCCAGGTAACGCCGCAAGCCTCTGCCAGCACCCACGTAGCGCTTGACGTAATAGTTGACGCCATTGCGCTCGACACGGATGACCTCCGAGAGCAGGTCACTGGTGATTTGCTCGCCTTGCAGCGCAAACACAGCCTCGAGGCTGCCAAAGTCATCGGCCAGGTCACTGTAGGCCGGCTCCAGTCTCCAACCCGACATCAGAGCGCATCCCCGTATCGCTGTTTACGCTCGTACAGCTTGTTGGCCTTGCCATCGAGCCATGCCAGCAAAGCGGCCTCTTCACTCAGGATCTGACGCAGCGGCTGCTGGAAATAGCCCTTGAGGAAACGCAGCTTGTCGCGGCGGGTCAGGCCGATGTCCAGCGCGGAAAAGTACAGGGCCGCCAGATCCTTGTTGCGCCAGCGCGAGGTGATCGTCGGACGGGTCTGGGCGCGGTGCAGGTCGATCACCGAGAGCTTGAAGTCGTCTGCGGTCACCGGTTTGTCGGTGTGCAGCAGGAAATGGCAGATGTAGCAGTCGCGGTGGTTCACCCCGGCGCGGTGCATCATGCCGGTCATGCGTGCAACTTCAGCGATCAGCGCGCGCTTGAGTTTTGGCTCGGGCGGCTGCCTGATCCAGTTAATGCTGAAATCTTCGAGGCTGATCGTGGGCGCCAGCTCTTCAGTGACGATGAACGAGTGCTGGTCGGCCGGGTTGCGGCCCTTCTCGCCATATGCGACAGCGGTCATGGTCGGCACGCCGGCTTCCTGCAGGCGCTGAATGGCCTGCCACTCCTGACCGGCACCCAGTACGGGAAGCTTGGCCGTAAGCAGGTTCTTGAAGATTTCGCCCCAGCCGATGCCACGATGGATTTTCACGAAAAACCCGTTGCCGTCGACTTCCGTGCGTAACGTCCGGCGTGCTTCCAGCTCGCGGTACACCTCGCCCTTGAGCCCCTCGACTTCGGCGAACGGGTCGCGTCCGGCCCAGAGGCTCTTGAACGGTTCAGCCAGCATCAACTTCATTTAAGCGTGCTCCGCCAGAATCACATCGGCCGCGCGCTGCGGCATGCTGTAGAGGTCGGCCGTCTCGGCGTAGGCCAGACCATTGCGGCTCCAAGCCGCCCTTGCTTGAGCGTCGTTCAACATGCCGGCCAGGTACTGCGTCAGCTGTGCCTGATCGAACGGTTCGTCCAGCACCAGGCCGGCATCGGCCTCGGCGATGTAATGGGCGTAACCGCACACCGCGCTCACCAGCACCGGCAAGCCGGCCACCAGCGCTTCGAGCAGCACGGTGCCGGTATTTTCGTTGTACGCCGGGTGGATCAACAGATCGGCCCCCAACAGGAAACGCGGGATATCGCTGCGCCCCTTGAGGAACGTGACGTTGTCCCCCAGCCCCAATGTCGCACTCTGCATCTGGAATAACTTGGGGTCATCCTGGCCAATTACAAACAGCCGGGTACGCTTCCTCAACTCGGCAGGCAATGCCGCCAGCGCCTTGAGGCTGCGATCCACACCTTTGGTCTTGAACCCGGAGCCGATCTGCACCAGCAGCAGTTCGTCGTCCTTGAGACTGAATTCCGCGCGGAACCCTGCACGAATTTCATCGGCATCGGCCGGCCGGCGGCGGTCCTGGGCGATACCCGGTGGCAGCAGGTGGAAACGTTCCAGCGGCGTGTCGTAATGCTTGATGAACAGCGGCTGCTGGACCTCGGAAATCATCAACACTTCGGTCCTGGCGTCCCTGGCGAACACCGCCCGCTCGTATTCGGCGAAGTGGCGATAGCGGCCCCAACGGCGATACAGCGAATTGCGCAGGTTCTGTGCCTTGTCTTCGAAGCAACCGTCGGCGGCGTAGTAGACGTCCAGGCCCGGCATCTTGTTGAAGCCGATCAGGCGGTCGACCGGGCGCCGGGCCAGGTCCGCCTCCATCCATTCGCTGAGTTTTTCGTTGCGTCGATGGTTGAAGAACGCCTTGACCGGCGCCACCAGCACTTCGAAACCCGGCGGCACGTCGCCTTCCCAGATCAGCGTGTAGACGCGAATCTGGTGACCGCGCTTCTGGCACTCCAGGGCGATGCGCATGAAATCGCGCTGCAAGCCGCCAAACGGAAAATACTTGTACAAGACAAATGCCAATTGCATCAGCGCAGCTCCTCAGCCATTAACAACGTGCTCAGTCGGCTGGCGACACGCTCGGGGTTCAGACGCGTGAAGCACAACGGCCACTCGCGTTTCAGGTCAAATTGACGGACATCGTCGGCCGTCGGTTGATAGGTGCATTTCTTTTGCAGGCACGGCGCACAAGGGAAGTCGCTGGCCATGTGAATCTGCACCTTGCCATAGGCGCCGGTCAGCCCTGGATTGGTCGGGCCGAACAGCGACAGCGTCGGCACATCCAGCGCGGCGGCCAGATGGCCGAGACCGGTGTCCACCGCCACGCAGGCTTGCGCGCCGGCCAGCACCTTGCCGACCCCTGCCAGATTCAGTTTTGGCAGCACCTCGGCGTGCTTGAAACCCGCAGCGATACGCTCGGCCCGGGCTTTCTCCTGCGCATTGCCCCAGGGCAACTTCACCCCGACGCCAAGGTAGCCGACCCGTTCGGTCAGCTCGCGCCAATAGGCTTCGGGCCAGTGTTTAGTGTCCCAGGTGGTGCCATGCAGAAACACCACGTAAGGATTCTTGCGCGGCAATTCCACCAGGCGCTCGATATTCAGTCCGTAGTCGCCCAGGCCTTTGGGCAAGTCATAGCCCAACGCGATGGCGAACAACTGGCGCACTCGCTCCACCGCGTGCTGCCCGCGGGCAACGGCCAGGCGTCGATCATAAAAGCGCGCAGCAATGGGCTCGCGCGCCGAGCTTTTATCGAGGCCGGCCACCGGCGCCTTGACGTAACGGGTCAGCCAGGCGCTTTTCAGCAAACCCTGGGCGTCGATCACCAGGTCATATCGGGTGGCGCGAACGCTTTGCTTGAAGCGCTTCCACTCACCGCTCTTGATGGTCTGCCAGATGTTTTTGCGCCAGCGACGGATCGCCACCGGAATCACCTTGTCCACCGCCGGATGCCAGGTCGGGATCTCGGCAAAGCCTTCTTCCACCACCCAGTCGAATTTGATGCCGGGAATCGCCCGCGCCGCGTCAGTCAACGCCGGTAACGCGTGAATGACGTCGCCCAGCGAAGAAGTCTTGATCAACAGAACCCGCAAGCTATTTGACCTCGACCACAGTGCCCTGCAAACGCTGCAAGGCTTCGTTCACCGCTTGCGGCATGAGCTGGCGCAAGCAGTTGTAATGGCCGAACCGGCAGGTGCGGTCGAAGCATGGGCTGCATTCAATGCCCAGGCGCACGATCTCGACATGCTCGGCCAGCGGCGGCGTGAAGCCCGGCGACGTCGAACCGTAGACCGCCACCAGCGGGCGGTTCAGCGCAGCGGCGACGTGCATCAGGCCGGAGTCGTTGGACACCACCGCATCGGCACAGGACAGCAGGTCGATGGCTTCAGCCAGCGAGGTGCCACCACTGAGGTTGACCGATTCTTCTCGTAGACCGGGAATCAGCCGCGCGCGGATGTCTTCGCCCACGGCGTGATCGTTTTTCGAACCGAACAGCCAGACTTGCCAGCCTTCGCGGATCTTCGCTTCGGCAACCTTGGCGTAATGCTCGGACGGCCAGCGCTTGGACTCGCCAAACTCGGCACCAGGGCACAGGGCCAACACCGGACGGTCGAGGACCAGGCCGAACTTGGCCAGAGCCGCTTCGCGGGTGACCGGGTCGATCTGCAACGTCGGACGCGGATAAGGTTTTGGCAACTCGACGCCCGACTCATAAGCCAGGGCCATGAAGCGCTCGATCATCAGCGGATAACGATCTTTATCCAGCGTGCGCACGTCATTGAGCAGGCCATAGCGGAACTCACCACGCCAGCCCGTGCGTTTCGGGATGCCGGCAAAGAACGGCACCAGCGCCGACTTCAGGGAATTGGGCAACAGGATCGCCTGGTTGTACTGGCCGGCCATGGATTTGCCGATGCGCCGGCGCGTCGCCAGCTCCAGCACACCGTGACCGAGCGGAAAGCTCAAGGCCTGGCGAACTTCGGGCATGCGCTCAAGAATCGGCCGGCTCCACTCGGGGGCCAGCACGTCGATTTCGCATTGCGGGTGGCGTTGTTTCAGACACTGGAAAAGTGTCTGCGCCATCACCATGTCACCGACCCAACTGGGCCCAACGATCAGAATTTTCATGTGGTTTCCATAAACGAACCGGGGAGGCCTACGCCTCCCCGCCTCGAAAATCACTGTGGGAGCACACTGCACGCGATGGGGTCATCACCTTCAACATTGCTGTCGACTGTCACTCCTCTATCGCGAGCAAGCCCGCTCCCACATTGGGTATTGGTGTACCTCGATCTGCCTGACACTGCAGATCCACTGTGGGAGCGGGCTTGCTCGCGAAGGGGCCGTCACGTCCAGCATCCCTATCGACTGACACTCCGCCTTCGCGAGCAAGCCCGCTCCCACATTATTTGAATCTTGTCGCTGCGACTGGCGCGTTTCAGCGTAGACCCAGCTCGCGCCAGATCCGCATGACCTGCCGCCGTTCGTCCGAGAACTGGTCAGCCGGTATCACCCCCGGGTTCTTCTGCAGAGCCTGCCGGTGGGCAGCGGAACGGTATGCTTTATACACTTCACGCAACAGGCCGGCATCTTCGGCGGGCATCAGCCCTTCATGCTCCAGCTCTTCCAGAATGCGGATATTATCCGTCCAGCGCAGCAATGGCGGGTGTGTTTCGGACCACGCCAGGGCCGCGTATTGCACCATAAATTCAATATCGACGATACCTCCGGCGTCCTGCTTGATATCGAACGGCGCCGTGGCTTCGAAGGCATTTGCCCCGGTGCCGGCCGCCGTGCTCTTGCTGCCGAGGTTGTCACGCATCTTGGCGCGCATCTCGCTGACCTCCTGGCGCAGGGTCGGCAAATCACGTGGCTTGCCCAAAATCGCGGCACGGACTTTCTCGAATGCCTGACCGACATCCTGACTGCCCACCAGCACTCGCGCCCGCACCAGCGCCTGGTGTTCCCAGGTCCAGGCTTCGTTTTCCTGATAACGGGCAAACGCTCCCAGGGAACTCACCAGCAACCCAGACGCACCGGACGGCCGCAGACGCATGTCCACTTCATACAACTGCCCGGAGTTGGTCTGCGCCGTCAGCAAGTGAATGATCCGTTGCCCCAGACGGGTGAAAAATTGCGCGCCATCAATGGGTTTCGGCCCATCGGTTTCAGCCTGCGGATCACCGTCGTGGATGAACACCAGATCCAGGTCCGAACCATGCCCGAGTTCCAGGCCGCCAACTTTCCCATAACCGACAATGATGAAGCCGGGATCGCACAAGGTGCCATCGGTGCGCAGCGGCGTGCCGTACTTGGCCACGGTCTGGCGCCAGGCCAGTGCCAGCACTTGCTCCAGGATCGCTTCGGCGAGCCAGGTCAGGTAATCGCTGACCTTCATCAGCGGCAGGCTGCCGGCGATTTCCGAAGCGGCCACCCGCAAGCGGTGTGCCAGCTTGAAGTGGCGCAGGGCTTCCATCTGCTGTTCGAGGTCGTCCTCGGGAATCCGTGTCAGTCGCTCGCGCAACTCGGCCGCCAGCTCTGGCGCCAGCGGCGGCTTGAACAGCCGGCCTTCGTTGAGCAATTCGTCGAGCAGCAACGGGAAACGGGTGATTTGCTCGGCGATCCACGGGCTCGCCGCGCACAGCGTCAGCAACCGCCGCAACGCGCCTGGGTTTTCGGTCAGCAGCACCAGGTACGCGGAACGACGGGCCACGGCTTCAACCAACGGCAGCACTCGCTCCAGCACCAGGTCCGGATTGTCATGTTCCACGGCCTGAGCCAGCAAACGCGGAATAAAAGCATCGAGACGTTCGCGCCCCAGACGCTGCATCGCCCTCAATTGCGGGCTGCTGCGCAAGCCGGCCAGGGCTTTCAAGGCCTTAGGGGCATCCTTGAAACCACCTTGTTCCAGTTGGCGGCAAGCAGCCTCATCGTCCTGAGCCTCCTCCCACAGCGGCAACCACTCACCGCCGACCACCACTTCGCTTTCGGCGCCCTGCTCTTCGTCGGGATCGGCGATCACCTGTCCGAAGTGCCAGGCCACGCGGCCGCGCCAATACATCAGTTGTTCGTGGTAAGCCGTCCAGTTGGCGAAACCCAGCATAAAGGCAATACGCGCCTGATCCTGCTCGCCATCGGGCAACATTTGCGTCTGGCGATCGGCAATCGCCTGAATCGCGTGTTCGGTGTAACGCAGGAATTCGTAACCTTCACGCAGCTCGCTGATCACGGCCGGCGGCAGGTAACCCTGACCTTCCAGTGTGCTGAGCACCTTTAACAGCGGGCGCTGCTGCAGGCTCAAATCGCGGCCGCCGTGAATCAGCTGGAACGCCTGGGCAATGAACTCGACTTCACGAATACCGCCGGAACCCAGCTTGATGTTGTCGGCCATGCCCTTGCGCCGCACTTCCTGCTGGATCAGTTGCTTCATGGTGCGCAGCGCTTCGATGGCCGAAAAGTCCAGGTAACGCCGGTAGACGAATGGCCGCAGCATCTCTTGCAGTTGCGCGCCGGCCACCTGGTCGCCGGCCACCACCCGCGATTTGATCATGGCGTAGCGTTCCCAGTCGCGCCCCTGGTCCTGGTAATACTGCTCCAGCGCATTGAAGCTCAGCACCAGCGCACCCGCCGAACCGTAGGGGCGCAAGCGCATGTCGACGCGAAACACAAAACCGTCGACGGTCATCGGGTCCAGGGCCTTGATCAGCCGCTGGCCCAGACGAATGAAGAACTCCTGGTTATCCAGCGGGCGTTTCACACCGACGGTTTCGCCGCCCTCGGGGTAGGCGAAAATCAGATCGATGTCCGACGACAGGTTCAGCTCCACCGCGCCGAGCTTGCCCATGCCGAGAATGACCATCTGCTGCGGCTCGCCGCTGCGCCGCCCGGTCGGCACGCCGAACTGCTGGCAATGCCGTATGTACAACCACTGATAGGCCTGATCGATGCTGGCATCGGCCATGTCCGAGAGGTCACGGCAGGTCTGGATCAAATCGGCCTGGCGGGTCAGGTCGCGCCAGATGATCCGCACCTGATGGCGCGCACGCTGACGGCGCAAGGCGCGGCCAAGCTGATCGTCGGTCTCGGCCACGCTCACGGCGGCGGCAATCTGCGCGCACAACTCACCGGGAGCGAAGCTGCGGTCCAGTTCGCCGGACTGCGCCAGCTCCAGCAACATCAAAGGGTCACGAACAGACTGTTCAATCACGAAGTCGCTGGCCGCGGTGACGCGGGCAAATTGCGCCCAGCGTTCTGGCGTCCAGGCAGACAGCCCGTGGTCACCGTCCAAAGCGGCGACGGCAGCCCGGAACGACTGCTCGGCGCGGGTGACAAACGGCTGGAGAATGGCGGGCAGTTCGGCAAACGAAGGGAGGCTCATGGTCTATCCTTGATCGGCGTACAACGGACTGCATGTAGTGGTTTTCGAAAACCCACTACCTGAGGGAGTGTCGAACAAAAGTTAGAAATAGCTGAAATTTCTTTTATTTTGGCAGCCAGCATCAAGCTTTTACCTTTTGTAGTTGGAAAAAGACCAACCTTAACGATTATTCTCACAACGCAGCCGGGGGCCACAAGCCGCTCATCTGTAGTTTTACTACTCGTATATACATTAGCCGGGCTGAAATGCCGGAAGATTTGTAGTAAAACTACACGCCGCCGGAACAACCTGTCGGCAATCCAAGAATTCATAACGTCTGCCCACAAGGCCAGTCGCTAACTCAGGCAACCGATTCTGGTAGCCTTTCCGCCCTGGAGCAAGCCATGCAAGACCTCGATCCCGTCGAAACCCAGGAATGGCTGGACGCCCTGGAATCGGTTCTCGACAAAGAAGGCGAAGACCGTGCTCACTATCTGATGACCCGTATGGGTGAACTCGCGACCCGCAGCGGTTCGCAGTTGCCTTACGCCATCACCACGCCTTATCGCAACACGATCCCCGTTACCCACGAAGCACGCATGCCTGGCGACCTGTTCATGGAACGCCGCATTCGCTCATTGGTACGCTGGAACGCGATGGCCATGGTAATGCGTACGAACCTGAAAGATTCTGACCTCGGCGGTCACATCTCCAGCTTCGCTTCCAGTGCGACCCTGTATGACATCGGCTTCAACTACTTCTTCCAGGCCCCGACCGACGAACACGGCGGCGACCTGATCTACTTCCAGGGCCACACCTCGCCAGGCGTTTACGCCCGCGCATTCATGGAAGGCCGCATCACCGAAGACCAGATGAACAACTTCCGCCAGGAAGTCGACGGTCAGGGCCTGTCGTCCTACCCGCACCCTTGGCTGATGCCTGACTTCTGGCAGTTCCCGACCGTATCCATGGGTCTGGGCCCGATCCAGGCGATCTACCAGGCACGCTTCATGAAGTACCTGGAACACCGTGGCTTCATCCAGCCAGGCAAACAGAAAGTCTGGTGCTTCCTGGGCGATGGCGAGTGCGACGAGCCGGAATCCCTGGGCGCCATCTCCCTGGCCGGCCGCGAGAAGCTCGACAACCTGATCTTCGTCATCAACTGCAACCTGCAGCGCCTCGACGGCCCGGTTCGCGGCAACGGCAAGATCATCCAGGAGCTCGAAGGCGTGTTCCGCGGCGCTCAGTGGAACGTGACCAAAGTCATCTGGGGCCGTTTCTGGGACCCACTGTTGGCCAAGGACGTCGACGGCATCCTGCAACGCCGCATGGACGAAGTCATCGACGGCGAGTACCAGAACTACAAAGCCAAAGACGGCGCGTTCGTGCGTGAACACTTCTTCAACACGCCGGAACTCAAGGCGATGGTTGCCGATCTGTCCGACGACGAGATCTGGAAACTCAACCGTGGCGGCCACGACCCGTACAAGGTCTACGCGGCGTACCACGAAGCGGTCAACCACAAAGAACAACCGACCGTCATCCTGGCCAAGACCATCAAGGGTTATGGCACCGGTGCCGGCGAAGCGAAAAACACTGCGCACAACACCAAGAAAGTCGACGTCGACAGCCTGAAGTTGTTCCGCGATCGTTTCGACATCCCGGTCAAGGACGAAGAGCTGGAGAACCTGCCGTTCTTCAAACCGGAAGAAGGCAGCGCCGAAGCCCGTTACCTGGCCGAGCGTCGCAATGCGCTGGGCGGTTTCGTACCACAGCGTCGCGCTCAAAGCTTCAACATCCCGACCCCTCCACTGGACACCCTAAAGGCGATCCTGGACGGCTCGGGCGACCGTGAAATTTCCACCACCATGGCCTTCGTGCGGATCCTCGCGCAACTGGTCAAGGACAAGGAAATCGGCCCGCGCATCGTACCGATCATCCCGGACGAAGCCCGTACCTTCGGTATGGAAGGCATGTTCCGTCAGTTGGGCATCTACTCGTCCGTCGGCCAGCTCTACGAGCCAGTCGATAAAGACCAGGTGATGTTCTACAAGGAAGACCAGAAGGGCCAGATCCTCGAAGAAGGCATCAACGAAGCGGGCGCCATGAGCTCCTTCATCGCTGCCGGCACTTCGTACTCCAGCCACAACCAGCCGATGCTGCCGTTCTACATCTTCTACTCGATGTTCGGCTTCCAGCGTATCGGCGACCTGGCCTGGGCCGCTGGCGACAGCCGCACACGTGGTTTCCTGATCGGCGGCACCGCCGGCCGTACCACCCTTAACGGTGAAGGCCTGCAACACGAAGACGGTCACAGCCACCTGCTGGCTGCCACCATCCCGAACTGCCGCACCTACGATCCAACCTACGGCTACGAGCTGGCGGTGATCATTCAGGACGGCATGAAGAAGATGACCGAAGAGCAACAGGACGTCTTCTACTACATCACCGTGATGAACGAGTCGTACCAGCAGCCAGCCATGCCGGCCGGTGCCGAAGAAGGCATCAAGAAAGGCATGTACCTGCTCGAAGAAGACACCCGCGAAGCGGCGCACCACGTTCAGCTGATGGGCTCCGGCACCATCCTGCGTGAAGTCCGTGAAGCTGCGAAGATCCTGCGTGAAGAGTTCAACGTCGGCGCCGACGTGTGGAGCGTTACCAGCTTCAACGAACTGCGTCGCGACGGCCTGGCCGTTGAGCGCACCAACCGTCTGCACCCGGGCCAGAAGCCCAAGCTGAGCTACGTCGAGGAGTGCCTGAACGGCCGTAAAGGCCCGGTCATCGCCTCCACCGACTACATGAAACTGTTCGCCGAGCAGATCCGTCAGTGGGTACCATCCAAGGAATTCAAAGTCCTGGGCACCGACGGTTTCGGTCGCAGCGACAGCCGCAAGAAACTGCGTCATTTCTTCGAAGTCGACCGTCATTTCGTGGTGTTGGCAGCCCTGGAAGCACTGGCTGACCGTGGTGACATCGAACCTAAAGTGGTGGCCGAGGCCATCGTCAAGTTCGGTATCAACCCGGAAAAACGCAACCCACTGGACTGCTGAGGAGAGATTCTGTGAGCGAACTCATTCGCGTACCTGACATCGGCAGCGGTGAAGGTGAAGTAATTGAACTGTTTGTGAAGGTCGGCGACCGTATCGAAGCCGACCAGAGCATCCTGACCCTTGAGTCGGACAAGGCAAGCATGGAAGTGCCTGCGCCAAAGGCCGGCATCATCAAGAGTCTGAAAGTGAAGCTGGGCGATCGCCTGAAAGAAGGCGACGAACTGCTCGAGCTGGAAGTTGAAGGTGCCGCTGCTGCGGCCCCTGCAGCTACTCCTGCCGCGAAAGCCGAAGCTGCACCGGCTGCTGCTCCAGCACCGGCCGCTCCAGCCGCTGCACCTGCTGCCGCTTCGGTTCAGCAAGTACACGTGCCGGACATCGGTTCGTCAGGCAAGGCCCAGATCATCGAGATCCAGGTCAAGGTCGGCGACACCGTCGCGGCTGATCAATCGCTGATCACCCTGGAATCCGACAAGGCCAGCATGGAAATCCCGTCGCCAGCCGCTGGCGTGGTCAAGGCCATCAGCGTCAAGCTCAACGACGAAGTCGGCACCGGCGACCTGATCCTGGACCTGGAAGTGGCGGGTGCTGCTACACCGGCTGCTGCCGCTCCTGCCCAGGCTGCTGCACCTGCCGCCGCTGCTCCAGCACCTGCCGCTGCCGCCCCGACTGCACCGGTAGCCGACAGCGTTCAGGACATCCACGTTCCGGACATCGGTTCGGCGGGCAAGGCCAAGATCATCGAAGTCCTGGTCAAGGCCGGCGACACCGTTGTCGCCGACCAGTCGCTGATCACCCTGGAATCCGACAAGGCGAGCATGGAAATCCCGTCGCCAGCCGCTGGCGTGGTGGAAAGCGTTTCCATCAAGCTCGATGACGAAGTCGGTACCGGCGACCTGATCCTCAAGCTGAAAGTCAAAGGCGCCGCTCCGGCCGCTGCACCGGCACCTGCCGCTGCTGCTCCGAGCGCTCCGGCTCCAGCCGCTGCTGCTCCGGTTGCCGCTGCTCCTGCTGCTGCCCCGGTTGCTGCTCCCGCCAAGCCGGGCGCCAAGGTTCACGCCGGCCCTGCCGTGCGTCAACTGGCCCGCGAATTCGGCGTCGAGCTGAGCGCCGTCGGCGCCAGCGGTCCGCACGGTCGCATCCTGAAAGAAGACGTGCAGGTCTACGTCAAGGCCATGATGCAGAAGGCCAAGGAAGCGCCAGCCGCTGCGGCTGGCGCAACCGGTGGCGCGGGCATCCCGCCGATTCCGGTCGTGGACTTCAGCCGCTTCGGTGAAATCGAAGAAGTACCGATGACCCGCCTGATGCAGGTCGGCGCTGCCAACCTGCACCGCAGCTGGCTGAACGTGCCGCACGTGACGCAATTCGACTCGGCGGATATCACCGAACTCGAAGCGTTCCGTGTTGCCCAGAAAGCCGTTGCAGAGAAGGCCGGCGTCAAGCTGACCGTCCTGCCGTTGCTGCTCAAGTCCTGCGCGCACCTGCTCAAGGAACTGCCGGACTTCAACAGCTCGCTGGCACCAAGCGGCAAAGCGATCATCCGCAAGAAATACGTGAACATCGGCTTCGCCGTCGACACCCCGGATGGCCTGCTGGTACCGGTCATCAAGAACGTCGACCAGAAGAGCCTGCTGCAACTGGCGGCCGAAGCGGCTTCCCTGGCTGAAAAAGCCCGGACCAAGAAGCTTTCGTCGGACGAGATGCAAGGCGCCTGCTTCACCATTTCCAGCCTCGGCCACATTGGCGGCACCGGCTTCACGCCGATCGTCAACGCGCCGGAAGTGGCGATCCTCGGTGTCTCCAAGGCAACCATCCAGCCAGTCTGGGACGGCAAAGCCTTCCAGCCGAAACTGATGCTGCCACTGTCGCTGTCCTACGATCACCGTGTGATCAACGGCGCCGCTGCTGCACGTTTCACCAAGCGCCTGAGCGATCTGCTGGGCGACATCCGCACCATGCTCCTGTAACACCGACCGGCCTTCCTTCACCGGAGGGCCGATCGCGTTCCACGTTTCCGAGCGCCACGCTCGTACCTCAACCCCGCCAATTTGGCGGGGCTTTTTTTTGCCCTGTATTTATCAATGCAATAGTTTTTTACAGCAAATAAAAGCACGTCATAACTTTAGCAGCGCAGAAGTACGACAACCAGCGCCCACAAAGACTACATAAGAAAGCACCATCACCTGACAGGCAACTAGCTACGCAGCTACTTAAAGTGAGCTTAGTTGCGCAACACAACTAATAACTTATCGAACGGATTCGAACATGAAACTTAACACGCCGATTGTCGGCCCTATTCTTGGCCATACCACACATAACGAAGCTCGCATTATGCTGGCCGGTGCAACTGGCAACACCACAGCGCTGGCGGTTATTCGTTACCGGCGAACGGGAGAACTTAAATGGTCTACCCCACACTTCTCTGAACTTCCGACAAACGACGATACGACCGGTGTTGTTGTATTGACCAATCTGCAACCGAGCATGAAATATACTTACCAGGCCGGCTGGTGCATCCCCGCCAGCTCAACCAGACCGCAAGACATCGCTTTTGAATGGCCCGAGCAAGAACACACTTTCTGGACCGTCTCGGCGAAATCCGACATCAAGCGCAGCTACATAATCGGCTCATGCCGCTACCTCAACCTGACCGCGAATGGAGCTGTGGATCCGCAACGAGGGGATCGGGTCTTCAAGGTAATGGCTGATCAAAACCTTCGTACCGACGGCCTGGTGATGGTCGGCGATCAGATTTATGCCGACGATCTTAACTTTGCCTTTCCAGACCGCAAACTTTCAGATTTTCTGCGGAAATACCGCGCGGCTTTTTCACAACCTCATATCAAGAACATAATGAGTAACACCCCCACTTACATGATTCTTGATGACCATGAAATCGAAGATAACTGGCCCGCCAAGCGTGCCCCAAACGATGATGAACTGTACAACAACGCCATGAAGGCTTATCAGCTTTATCAATGCAGCCACAGTCCGGCTTATACACTGGCCCCTGACAACACTATCAATCGCAAACTTGAGCACTATTGGTATCAGTTTACTAACGGTAACCTTGAGTGGTTCGTGACTGACACTCGCACCCAACGCAATCTGTCATCTAATGATCGACGACTGATGGACCACACCCAAGAGAAAGCCCTGACCGACTGGTTGTTGACCAGCAACGCTAAAGTCAAATTCATCGTTACGTCAGTCATGTTTTACCCGGACCTGAAAAACGACGGCGGCGATGCCTGGAAGTCCTTCCCCGAGCAGCGGAACAGGCTCCTGGAATTCATTCGCTTGAACAAGATCAAAAACGTTGTTTTCGTTTCCGGTGACGTGCACGGCTCGATGACCAGTCGATTGACCCACTCCGAGGACAAAGACTTTGTTGTGCATACCATCGTGTCTTCGCCACTGTGCAACACCACCCTGCTGCCTTATGCCAAAACGGCCGACTTCATCCTGGACAAGCCGCTGACCACCGTCGGCACTGGCAGCTACAATCTTGCTCTGACCAGCAACAAGGTCATCGGCACAGACAACTTCGCGCGCATCACCGTTGAGGGCAACCGGATCACCGTAGGTTTCTTCGATAACACCGGACAAAATCTTCAGCCGGTCACCATCCCACTGGTCTGATGGCGGCATGACTCGCCATGTGGGGCGTATTCAACACTTTCCAGCCCCCATGGCGACCGGTTTCACCCCCGACACTTCAGAATTTCACTTCGCTGCCGAGATATTCTTATAGCACTTGGCCTTCATCTCTCTTGTCAGTCGGTGTCGCAATGATGCAACCTTGCCGCAGGCAACAGTAAAGAGGGCGAGAGCCCGGCGCGTTCAGCATATTCGAAGCGAGTTTCCCTCCATATGAAAAGCCAACCCGATGCCGCCAGCCGTATGGTGGCCGAGGTAGTGACGCAGTTGCCTGTGCCCTCGCGGCTCGGCATGCTGCGTTTCGAACGGCTTAATGAACCCAGCTGGGCGCTGCTGTTTCTCGATCCCAATTGCGAACGCCAGTTCGGCCTGCCAGCCGTGGAGCTGTGCGCGCTGGTGGGCTCGCCCTACGCCAGCCTGATGGAGCCGGAAGCGCGCTATCAACTGCACGACGCGGTCCAGCAACAGCTGACTGAAAGCACCCATTACCTGATCCGCTACACCCTGCACACCGCCTCAGGCTCCCTGAATCTGCTGGAACTGGGCGAAGCCTACAAACAACACAATCGCCACCTGTTGCGCGGTTATCTGTTGGTCATTGACGGCCTGTTCGAGGATGACCCGCTGCAACCGGCCCTGGATCTGGAAACCCAGAACTCGCGCCTGCAAATCGCCCTGGAACTCAATCAGCGTGCCCAGCAGGAGCAACTGCTGCATCTGGACCGGGTGCGCGCCCAGCAGGACCTGATCCTGCTGCTCACCCGTCAACGCTACAGCAGCAACGACTCCTTGCGCGAAGCCGCCGAGCTGATCACCCGCAGCGCCTGCGACATTTACCAAATCGACTGCGCCAGCCTGTGGCACCTCGAAGGCTCGATGCTGGTACCGATCTCGGCCTATCACCGCACGAAGCAGGAATACCTGCTGCCGCAGCCGATCAACGTCAGCGTTTTCCCCGATTACCTCGACGCCTTGCACACCGGTCGCGCCATCGACGCCCATAACGCCATGCGCGACCCACGCACCCGGGAGATGGCCGAAAGCCTGCGCCCGCGCGACGTCAACGCGATGCTCGACGCCAGTATCCGCGTCGATGGCCAGGTAGTCGGCGTTTTGTGCCTGGAGCAAACCGGTGCAACCCGTGCCTGGCAGTCGGACGAAATAGCCTTCGCCGGCGAACTGGCGGACCAGTTTGCCCAGGTCATCAGCAACCACAACCGACGCACCGCCACCAGCGCCCTGCACCTGTTTCAGCGTGCGGTCGAACAAAGTGCCAACGCCTTTTTGCTGGTCAACTGCGATGGCGTGGTGGAGTACGTCAACCCGAGCTTCACCGCAATCACCCAGTACTCCACCGAAGAAGTGCACGGGCAGCGCCTGTCGGAACTGCCGGCCCTGGAGAACCTCAGCGAACTGCTGTTCGACGCGCCTTCGGCGCTGGCCAAGAGCAACAGTTGGCAAGGCGAATTCAAGAGCCGGCGGAAAAACCTCGAACCCTACTGGGGCCAGTTGTCGATCTCCAAGGTTTATGGCGACAACCGCGAGCTGACCCACTACATCGGTATTTACGAAGACATCACCCAGACCAAGCTTGCTCAGCAACGCATCGAGCGCCTGGCCTACACGGACAACCTGACCAATCTCGGCAACCGCCCGGCGTTCATCCGCAACCTCGACGAACGCTTCGCCCGGGACAGCGACGCACCGATCAGCCTGTTGCTGGTGGACATCGACAACTTCAAGCGGATCAACGACAGCCTCGGCCACCAGACCGGCGACAAGCTGCTGATCAGCCTGGCTCGGCGTCTGCGCAACAGCTTGATCCCGAGCGGTAGCCTGGCACGATTCGCCAGTAACGAATTCGCCGTGTTGCTGGACAACAGCGACCTCACGGTGGGCCAGCAAGTGGCCAACCAGTTGCTCGCAACCCTCGACAAACCGATGTTCGTCGACAACCAGTTGATCAGCGTCACTGGCTCCGTGGGCCTGGCCTGCGCGCCGCTACACGGGCGCGACCCGCAAACCCTGATGCGCAACGCCGGGCTGGCGCTGCACAAGGCCAAGGCCAATGGCAAACACCAGGTGCAAGTGTTCACCGAAGCGCTGAACGCCGAGGCCAGCTACAAACTGTTCGTCGAAAACAACCTGCGCCGCGCCCTGACCCAGAACGAACTCGACGTGTTCTACCAGCCCAAGCTGTGCCTGCGCAGCGGGCGCCTGCTGGGGATGGAAGCACTGCTGCGCTGGGATCATCCGGAAAAGGGCATGATCCGCCCGGATCAGTTCATCAGCGTCGCCGAAGAAACCGGGTTGATCATTCCGATCGGCAAATGGATCGCCCGCCAGGCCTGCCGCATGAGCAAGGCGCTGACCGCCGCTGGCCTGGGCAACCTGCAAGTGGCGATCAACCTGTCGCCCAAGCAGTTCTCCGATCCGGACCTGGTGGCCTCCATCGCCAGCATTCTCAAGGAAGAAGCCCTGCCCGCTCATTTGCTGGAACTGGAGCTGACCGAAGGCCTGCTGCTGGAAGCCACCGAAGACACCCACTTGCAGCTCGACCAGCTCAAACGCCTGGGCCTGACCCTGGCCATGGACGACTTCGGCACCGGTTACTCGTCGCTCAGTTACTTGAAAAAATTCCCCATCGACATCATTAAGATCGATCGAAGCTTCATCCACGAAATCCCGGACAACCAGGACGACATGGAAATCACCTCCGCGGTGATCGCCATGGCCCACAACCTGAAACTCAAGGTCGTGGCTGAAGGCATCGAAACTGCCGAGCAGTTGTCGTTCCTGCGCCGTCACCGCTGCGACGTCGGCCAGGGCTACCTGTTCGACCGTCCGATCCCGGGCAACGAGTTGATCGAAAAGCTCAAGCGCTACCCGCGTGGCCCAATCGCCTGACAGCGATCCAACTCTCGGGCAAACTGCTTGTCTGTCTAATTATCCTGACTGAGAGGACTGATCATGGTTCTGCGCTCGGAAATTCTGGTGAACAAAAACGTGCTCCCTACTAAAGAACAAGCTCTGCCTGGCCGCGAAACTCCGATGAACCTGCCCGAGAAGCACTTTGTCTTCAAAGACACCCCACTGCTGGGCCCGTTCTTCGAAGACGTCGAGTTCGCGATTTTCGGCCTGGGCTGTTTCTGGGGTGCAGAACGCCGCTTCTGGCAACGCGAAGGCGTGGTCAGCACGGTGGTGGGTTACGCTGGCGGCTTCACGCCGAACCCGACCTACGAAGAAGTCTGCTCGGGCCTGACCGGCCATGCCGAAGTGGTGCTGGTGGTGTACGACAAGGCGAAAGTCAGCTACCAGGCGCTGCTGGCGATGTTCTGGGAACTGCACAATCCGACTCAGGGTATGCGCCAGGGCAACGACATCGGCACCCAGTACCGTTCGGTGATCTACGCCACTTCGCCTGAACAACTGGAAGCCGCGCTCAAGAGCAAAGCAGCGTACCAAGCTGAACTGTCCAAGGCCGGCATCGGTGAAATCAGCACCGAAATCGAACAGGCCCCGACCGTCTATTTTGCCGAGGCATATCACCAGCAATACCTGGCCAAGAATCCGGAAGGCTATTGTGGAATTGGCGGCACAGGCGTGACCTGCCCGATCTGATTTGCAGTCCTGAAAAGCACCGCGGGCAAGCCCGCTCCCACAAGGTCATACGCAAACCCTGTGGGAGCGGGCTTGCCCGCGAAGACGTCAGATCAGACGCCACCGAAACAACTGATCAACTTTCAGCAATCAACCAATCCATCCGCCATCCACCCTGGGTCTGTCCAAGCTTCTCGGACAACCACGGCAGCAGCTCACGCAACTCTTCCTCCAGCCCCCACGGCGGATTGGCAATCGCCAGGCCGGAACCGTTGAGGCTGTTCGGCGTATCCAATGGATGCACCAGCAACTCCACCCGCAACAACTTCGGCGCCCCGGTGCCTGCCAGGTCCTGATAGAAACGCCGCAGAGCGCGTTGATCCTTCACCGGGTACCAGATCGCCGCCACGGTCTGGCGCATCCGGCCAATCGCTTCCTTCAACGCCGCGGCACAACGCTGCATCTCGTCCAGCTTCTCGAACGGCGGATCGATCAACATCACCGCACGCTTCTCCGGCACCGGCAGCAAGGCCCGCGACACATGCCAGCCCTCGCCCAGGTGAACCTTCACTCGACGATCACCGGCCATGTTGTCCTTGAGCAACAGCCCGTCTTCCGGGTGCTTCTCATTGAGCAACACTCGGTCTTGCGGACGGGTCAGGCGCCGCGCCAGTTCCGGCGACCCCGGGTAATAGCGCAACTGGCCATCCGGGTTCATCTCGTGCAGCACCTGCATGTAATCGGCGGTCAGGATCGGCAGATCCGGCTGATCCCACAAACGCGCGATGCCTTCCAGGTACTCGCCGGTGCGGCTCGCCTGATCGCCCTGCAGGTCATACAGACCAATACCGGCGTGGGTGTCGAGATAGGCAAACGGCTGCTCCTTGCGCGACATCAGGGCGATGAGGCGGGTCAAGGTCAGGTGTTTGAACACATCGGCGTGATTGCCGGCATGGAAGGCGTGACGATAATTCATGGTTGCTCCTGCGAAGGCCGGGAAGTTTACCTTTACCGGCCGGCAAGTCAGGGGTTGGCGGCTGAGTGGGTGGACCGAGGAAAACACTGCAGTGAAAATGCAAAAAAATGGCCCGCATCCAGAAGGACGCGGGCCATTTTCACTCAAGCCATCGGGTCAGCGCATGCACTGCTCCCGGTTACTTGTTCAGACGATAATCACTCTCGGCGGCAGCAAAACGCTGGAACATACCGGCAGTCGGCGTGCCCATTTTGCTGACGAGGTAGATCGCCAGGCTGGCGAAGATGAAACCAGGGATGATTTCGTACAGGCCCAGCAGTTCGAAGTGTTTCCACACGATCACGGTGATCGCGCCGACCAGGATGCCGGCCAGTGCACCGTTGCGGGTCATGTCTTTCCAGATCACGGAGATCAGCACCACCGGACCAAATGCGGCACCGAAACCGGCCCAGGCGTAGCTCACCAGACCCAGCACGCGGTTTTCCGGGTTGGCGGCCAACGCGATAGCAACCAGGGCAACCAGCAGCACCATGGCGCGACCGACCCAGACCAACTCCAGCTGCGAAGCGGATTTACGCAGGAAGGTCTTGTAAAAGTCTTCGGTCAGCGCGCTCGAGCACACCAGCAACTGGCAGCTCAGGGTACTCATCACCGCCGCCAGGATGGCCGACAGCAGCACACCGGCAATCCAGGGGTTAAACAGGATTTTCGCCAGTTCGATGAACACACGTTCGTGGTTCTCGGAAACCGGCATGGCCACGGCCGGGTTGGCCGAGAAGTAAGCGATACCGAAGAAACCCACAGCGACGGTGCCGCCCAGGCACAGGATCATCCAGGTCATGGAGATGCGACGGGCATTGGCAATCGATTTGACCGAATCCGCCGCCATGAAGCGCGCCAGGATGTGCGGTTGACCGAAGTAGCCCAGGCCCCAGCCCATCAGCGAGATGATGCCGATGAAGGTTGTGCCCTTGAGCATGTCGAAGTTGCCTGGATCTTGCGCTTCGATTGCCAGGAAAGTGGTATCGACGCCACCGGTGGCCAGCAGCACGATGATCGGCGTCAGGATCAGGGCGAAGATCATCAGGGTGGCTTGTACTGTGTCGGTCCAGCTCACGGCCAGGAAACCGCCGACGAAGGTGTAGGCAATCGTCGCCGCAGCACCGGCCCACAGCGCCGTCTCGTAGGGCATGCCGAAGGTGCTTTCGAACAGACGGGCACCGGCCACGATGCCGGAGGCGCAGTAGATGGTGAAGAACACCAGGATCACCACGGCGGAGATGATCCGCAGCAGGCCGCTTTTGTCTTCGAAACGGCTGGCGAAGTAGTCCGGCAGGGTCAGGGCATCACCGTTGTGCTCGGTCTGCACGCGCAGACGGCCGGCGACGAACAGCCAGTTCAGGTAGGCGCCGACGATCAGGCCAATGGCGATCCAGCTTTCGGAAAGACCGGACATGTAGATCGCGCCGGGCAAACCCATCAACAACCAGCCACTCATGTCAGAGGCACCGGCGGAAAGTGCGGTCACGACGCTGCCCAGGCTACGGCCGCCCAGAATGTAGTCGGAAAGGTTGTTGGTGGAGCGATAGGCCATCAAGCCGATCAGCACCATTGCTGCGATGTAGATCACGAACGTGATCAGGGTTGGATTGCTTACGCTCATTAAGTTACGCCCTGGCTTTGTTTTTATGTAGCGGCGGCTGGTGAACCGCTCGCAAACGCATACGTTTGAAAGACGGTCGGGATCCCGCGCATTTATGACTGATGTTTCCCCAGGAAAGCCATCAGCCGGAGCACCCGGATTTTGTCCTGGTTGCACCTTGGGGCGCGAATGCTATTCAACAAAGCAAATAAGGTGCAACCAGTTTCTTGAGAATAAGTTGCACCCAACTGTAAATAAATTTTATACCCGGCTTTTTGCTCCCTTTCGGAGCAAGAACGGAAGCCAACCACCTTAAAAAGCACCAAGCAGATGCAGCACTGTCGTACCAGAATTTATTTCCTGACGAGCTGCGTAATATTCCGACAAAAAAAGGGTTGCACCCGGTTGCACCTCAACAGTTGCACGGCTAATCTTGCCGCCAGCTGATGCCACGCCGTCGTGGCAAACATGAGGATAAAAACATGGCTACCACCACCCTTGGGGTCAAACTTGACGACCCGACCCGCGAACGCCTCAAGGCCGCCGCGACTTCGATTGATCGCACGCCGCACTGGCTGATCAAGCAGGCAATCTTCAATTACCTGGAAAAACTCGAGGGTGGTGCAACCCTGACCGAGCTGAGCGGTTTGACCAAGGATTCCGACGACAGCGTCGACGCGCCTCTGGATCACGCCCACCAGTGCTTCCTCGAATTCGCCGAAAGCATCCTGCCGCAATCGGTGCTGCGCGCCTCGATCACCGCCGCCTACCGTCGCCCGGAACCAGAAGTGGTGCCGATGCTGATCGAGCAGGCACGCCTGCCGGCACCGATGGCTGAAGCCACCAACAAACTAGCCGCTTCGATTGCCGAAAAACTGCGCAACCAGAAGAGCGCTGGCGGCCGCGCCGGTATCGTTCAGGGCCTATTGCAGGAATTCTCCCTGTCGTCCCAGGAAGGCGTGGCACTGATGTGCCTGGCCGAAGCGCTGCTGCGCATCCCGGACAAAGGCACCCGCGACGCGCTGATCCGCGACAAGATCAGCACCGGCAACTGGCAGCCGCACCTGGGCAACAGCCCGTCGCTGTTCGTCAACGCTGCCACGTGGGGCCTGCTGCTGACCGGCAAGCTTGTGTCTACGCACAACGAAGCCGGCCTGACCTCGTCCCTGAGCCGCATCATCGGCAAGAGCGGTGAACCGATGATCCGTAAGGGCGTCGACATGGCCATGCGCCTGATGGGCGAGCAGTTCGTCACCGGCGAAACCATCGCCGAAGCCCTGGCCAACGCCAGCAAGTTCGAAACCAAGGGCTTCCGCTACTCCTACGACATGCTGGGTGAAGCCGCACTCACCGAGCACGATGCGCAGAAGTACCTGGCCTCGTACGAACAAGCCATCCACTCGATCGGCAAAGCCTCCCACGGTCGCGGGATTTATGAAGGCCCGGGCATTTCGATCAAGCTGTCCGCCCTGCACCCACGCTACAGCCGCGCCCAGTACGAGCGCGTGATGGATGAACTGTACCCGCGCCTGCTGTCGCTGACCCTGCTGGCCAAGCAATACGACATCGGTCTGAACATCGACGCCGAAGAAGCCGACCGCCTCGAGCTGTCGCTGGACCTGCTGGAGCGCCTGTGCTTCGAGCCACAACTGACCGGCTGGAACGGTATCGGTTTCGTGATCCAGGCTTACCAGAAGCGTTGCCCGTACGTGATCGACTACGTGATCGACCTGGCTCGCCGCAGCCGTCACCGCCTGATGATCCGCCTGGTGAAAGGCGCGTACTGGGACAGCGAAATCAAGCGCGCCCAGGTCGAGGGCCTGGAAGGCTACCCGGTCTACACCCGCAAGGTGTACACCGACGTGTCCTACATCGCTTGCGCCCGCAAGTTGCTGTCGGTACCGGAAGTCATCTACCCGCAGTTCGCCACGCACAACGCCCACACCCTGTCGGCCATTTACCACATCGCCGGTCAGAACTATTACCCGGGCCAGTACGAGTTCCAATGCCTGCACGGCATGGGTGAACCATTGTACGAGCAAGTTGTAGGCAAGGTTTCCGAAGGCAAGCTGAACCGTCCGTGCCGCGTGTACGCTCCAGTCGGCACCCACGAAACCCTGCTGGCCTACCTGGTGCGTCGCCTGCTGGAAAACGGCGCGAACACCTCGTTCGTCAACCGTATCGCCGACCAGTCGATTTCGATTCAGGAACTGGTGGCCGACCCGGTGGCAAGCATCGAACAGATGGCGACCGTGGAAGGTGGTTTCGGCCTGCCGCACCCGCGCATTCCGCTGCCGCGTGACCTGTATGGCTCCGAGCGCGCCAACTCCAGCGGCATCGACATGGCCAACGAACATCGTTTGGCATCGCTGTCCTGCGCGCTTCTCGCTACCGCACACAACCACTGGAAAGCCGCGCCGATACTCGGCTGCGCGTCCAGCAACGAAGCCCCGGCTCCCGTGCTGAACCCGTCCGACCTGCGTGACGTGGTCGGCCATGTACAGGAAGCGACCGTCGAAGACGTCGACAACGCGATCCAGTGCGCCCTGAACGCTGCACCGATCTGGCAGGCCACGCCACCCGCCGAACGCGCCGCGATCCTGGAACGTGCCGCCGACCTGATGGAAGCCGAGATCCAGCCGCTGATGGGCCTGCTGGCTCGCGAAGCCGGCAAGACCTTCGCCAACGCCATTGCTGAAGTACGCGAGGCCGTGGACTTCCTGCGTTACTACGCGGTGCAGGCACGCAACGATTTCACCAATGACGCCCACCGTCCGCTGGGCCCGGTGGCGTGCATCAGCCCATGGAACTTCCCGCTGGCGATCTTCAGTGGCCAGGTAGCTGCCGCACTGGCTGCCGGTAACCCGGTATTGGCCAAGCCTGCGGAACAAACGCCGCTGGTGGCCGCTCAAGCCGTGCGCCTGCTGCTCGAAGCCGGGATTCCCGAAGGCGTGCTGCAACTGCTGCCGGGCCGTGGCGAAACCGTTGGTGCCGGCCTGGTTGGTGATGAGCGCGTCAAAGGCGTGATGTTCACTGGCTCCACCGAAGTCGCTCGCCTGTTGCAACGCAACATCGCCGGCCGCCTGGACAGCCAGGGTCGTCCGATCCCGCTGATCGCCGAAACCGGTGGCCAGAACGCGATGATCGTCGACTCTTCGGCACTGACCGAACAGGTGGTGATCGATGTCGTATCGTCGGCCTTCGACAGCGCCGGTCAGCGCTGCTCGGCCCTGCGCGTCTTGTGCCTGCAGGAAGATTCCGCCGACCGCGTCATCGAAATGCTCAAGGGCGCCATGGCCGAAAGCCGTCTCGGCAACCCCGAGCGCCTGTCCGTGGACATCGGCCCGGTGATCGACGCTGAAGCGAAAGCCGGCATCGAGAAACACATCCAGGCCATGCGCGACAAAGGTCGCAGCGTGTACCAGGTGGCCATCGCCGATGCCGAAGAAGTCAAACGCGGCACCTTCGTGATGCCGACGCTGATCGAACTGGAAAGCTTCGACGAGTTGCAGCGGGAGATCTTCGGCCCGGTGCTGCACGTGGTTCGCTACAAGCGCAAAGACATCGATCAACTGATCGGACAGATCAACGCTTCCGGCTACGGCCTGACCCTGGGCGTGCACCCCGCATCGACGAAACCATCGCCAAGGTGATCGACACCGTCAATGCCGGTAACGTCTACGTCAACCGCAACATCGTCGGTGCCGTGGTCGGCGTGCAGCCATTCGGCGGCGAAGGCCTGTCGGGGACTGGCCCGAAAGCCGGTGGCCCGCTGTACCTGTACCGCCTGCTGTCGACGCGCCCTGCGGATGCGATCGAACAATCCTTCGCTCGCGGCGATGCTGCCGCAGCACCGGACGTTCGTCTGCGCGACGCCATGAGCAAGCCGTTGACCGCCCTGAAAGCCTGGGCCGACAGCAACAAGTTTGCCGACCTGAGCACCCTGTGCGTGCAGTTCGCCGCACAATCGCAAAGCGGCATCACCCGCGTTCTGGCTGGCCCGACCGGCGAGCGCAACAGCTACGCGATCCTGCCACGGGAACACGTGCTGTGCCTGGCGGAGGTCGAAGGTGATCTGCTGACGCAACTGGCGGCAGTACTGGCTGTCGGTGGTTCGGCGGTCTGGCCGGAAACTGACTTGACCAAGACATTGTTCGCACGCCTGCCGAAGGACATTCAGGCGCGCATCAAGCTGGTTTCCGACTGGAACAAGGACGAAGTGGTATTTGATGCGGTTCTGCATCACGGCCATTCCGACCAGTTGCGTGCGGTTTGCCAGCAAGTTGCCAAACGTGCCGGTGCGATCGTTGGCGTGCAGGGTCTGTCGCAAGGCGAAACCAACATTGCGCTGGAACGCCTGGTGATCGAGCGTGCGCTGAGCGTCAACACGGCGGCGGCGGGTGGTAATGCCAGCTTGATGACGATCGGCTAATAGCTATAAATCAGGCACCTGCCAAAGGTGCCTGAAATGCAATACCTGTGGGAGCGGGCTTGCTCGCGAAGACGTCATCAGAATCAACATTCATGTTGACTGACGGACCGCTTTCGCGAGCAAGCCCGCTCCCACATTTGTTTTCGGGCGCCTGCTAAGTCGGTGCTCTGCCCCACCATCACCCTCATCAATCATCCTGTTCAGCCTCTATTCCCACGCCTAGACTCGGCCCATTCCAATAAAAGGTAGGCCGCCATGTCCGAGACGTTGCTCAGTTCCCGTAATCTGGCTTTCGAGCTGTATGAAGTCCTTGATGCCGAGGGCCTGACCCGGCGTGAGCGTTTCGCCGAGCACAATCGCGAAACCTTCGATGCGGCCATCGGTACCGCCCGCAATATCGCCGAGAAGTTCTTCGCCCCGCACAACCGCAAGGGTGACGAGAACGAGCCGCGCTATGAAAACGGTCAGGCGATTCTGATTCCGGAAGTGAAACCGGCGGTGGATGCCTTCCTCGAAGCCGGTTTCCTCAATGCCGCACGCAGTTTCGACGCCGGCGGCATGCAGCTTCCTACACTGCTCTCCCAGGCCTGCTTTGCCCACTTTCAATCGGCAAACGCCGCATCGACCTCCTACCCGTTCCTGACCATGGGCGCGGCGAACCTGATCGAAAGCTTCGGCACCGATGAGCAGAAGCGCCGCTTCCTGCAACCGATGATCGACGGCCGTTTCTTCGGCACCATGGCCTTGACCGAACCCCACGCGGGCTCGTCGCTGTCGGATATTCGTACCCGTGCCGAGCCGGCGCCTGACGGCACTTATCGCCTCAAGGGCAACAAGATCTTCATTTCCGGCGGCGATCATCCGCTGTCGGAAAACATCGTGCACATGGTGCTGGCCAAGCTGCCGGACGCACCGGCCGGGGTGAAGGGCATTTCGCTATTCATCGTGCCCAAGTTCCTGGTCAACGACGACGGCAGCCAGGGCAAGCGCAACGACGTGCTGCTAGCCGGCCTGTTCCACAAGATGGGTTGGCGTGGTACCACGTCCACCGCGCTGAATTTCGGCGATAACGGCGAGTGCGTCGGCTATCTGGTAGGCAAGCCGCACCACGGCTTGAGCTACATGTTCCAGATGATGAACGAGGCGCGCATCGGCGTCGGCATGGGCGCGGTGATGCTCGGTTACGCCGGCTATCTGTACTCGCTGGAATATGCCCGCGAGCGTCCGCAGGGGCGCGTGCCCGACAGTAAGGACCCGAACACTGCGCCGGTGGCGATCATTCAGCACGCCGACGTCAAACGCATGCTGCTGACGCAAAAAGCCTACGTCGAAGGCTCGTTCGACCTCGGTCTGTACGCGGCGCGGCTGTTCGATGACACCACGACGCTAGAGACCGAAGCCGAACGCAAACAGGCCCATGAACTGCTGGACCTGCTGACGCCGATCGTCAAATCCTGGCCATCGGAGTTCTGCCTGAAAGCCAACGAACTGGCGATCCAGATCCTCGGCGGCCACGGCTACACCCGCGAGTACCCGGTGGAGCAGTACTACCGCGACAACCGCCTGAACCCGATCCACGAAGGCACCCACGGCATACAGTCGCTGGACCTGCTGGGCCGCAAACTGGCGCAGAACGGTGGCGCGGGACTCAAGCATCTGATCCGCCTGATCGCAGATACCGCCGAGCGCGCCCAGGCATTTGAGTCGCTGAAACCACTGCGCGAACCGCTGGAAAAGCTAGTGGCGCGCCTGCAAACCGTGACCATCGGCCTGCTGACCGACCTGGCCCAGGGCAAGGTCAACAGCAGCCTGGCGAACTCGGCGCTGTACCTGAAGGTGTTCGGGCACACCGTCATTGGCTGGCGCTGGCTGGAACAGGCGATTCGTGCAGAGGAAGGCCTGACCAAGGGCAATGCGGCGGATGTGAGCTTCTATAAAGGCAAGCTGCAGGCGGCGCGGTACTTCCTGACGTGGGAAGTACCGGGTTGCCACCATGAACTGGCGATTCTTGAGGCTCGGGATGATGTTTGTTTGAACATGCAGGATGAATGGTTCTGATCAATATTTTTCGGTGCTGCTGAAATCCAATCGCGGGCAAGCCCGCTCCCACAAGTTTTGCGGTGAACACAGGATTGTGATTCTACTCTGATCCTGTGGGAGCGGGCTTGCCCGCGATAGCGTCAGCACAGACAACGCTTTTATCAGCTCAGACGAAACCCACCCATCTGCCGCGCCAGATCATCCGCCAACCGCTGCAACGTCTGGCAATCATCCCGACAGGCCCTGATCTCCCCCGCCGTCGCCCGCGCGAGATCGGAAATGCCTTGAACGTTGCGGTTGATCTCCTCAGTCACCGCCGACTGCTCTTCGGTTGCCGTCGCGACCTGATGGTTCATGTCGCTGATGCGTTCCACCTGACCGGTAATCGCCGTCAACGACGCGCCAGTCCTCTGGCTCGACTCCACACCGGTACCCGTGGCCGCTTGCCCGGAATGCATCGACGACACGGCGTTCTCAGCACCCTGCTTGAGGTTGCCGATCATCTGCTGGATTTCATCGGTGGACGATTGCGTACGCCGCGCCAGGGTGCGCACTTCATCGGCCACCACGGCAAACCCGCGCCCCATGTCCCCAGCCCGCGCCGCTTCGATTGCGGCGTTGAGCGCCAGCAGGTTGGTCTGCTCGGAAATCCCGCGAATTACCGCCAGCACCTGATCGATGGACGCCACTTGATGGGCCAGTTCACCCACCGCCGTGGCCGCAACGCCGATTTCCTGGGACATGTTTTCAATGTGGCGGATCGAACCACCCACCACCTCCCGCGCCTGCAGCGCTTCATCGCGGGCGGTTTGTGAAGCGAATGCCGCGTTGCCGGCGTTCTGCGCGATGTCCTGCACAGTCAGGCCCATTTCATGCACCGCGGTGGCGACCATGTCGGTCATTTCCTGCTGGCGTCCGGAACGTTCGGCGGTGTTGTCCACCACCCGCGCCACCTGCCCGACAGCAGTGCGCAGGTGTTCGCTGGTGGTCAGCACTTCACCGATCATGTCGCGCTGACTGTCGAGGAACCGATTGAAGCCACGCGCCAGATCGCCCAGTTCATCGGCGCGACTGGAATCTAACCGGTGGGTCAAATCTCCACCACCGCTACCGATGGCAACCAGTGCTGCTGTTACCTGACGAATCGGCCGCACCAACCCACGGGCGAGCAGCACCACCAGCAACAGGCACACCATCGCCACCGCCAGGCCGATACCGCTGCTCATCCACATGGCGCGGCGGGCTTCGGCGTAGATCTGCGATTGCGGCACTTCGGCCACCAGGGTCCAACCGAGATCGCGCAATGGCAGGCTCAACGCAAGGAAGTCTTCGCCGTCACGCTGGAAGCCGCTGCTGGTGGCAACTTTTTGACTGATCACCGCTTGTGCCGCCGTAGCACCAATCTGCTCGGCCAGGGTGCGCTTGCCACTGAATTGCGCTTCGGGATGGACCTGGATCAAACCGTCGGAACGCACGAGATAGACCTTGCCGTGCTCACCGAAGCTGAAGTTGTGGATCAGCTCCGACAGCTCTTTCATGCTCAGGCCCAGCCCGGCAACGCCAACGACTTTACCGGCCTGCTCGACTTTGAGGTCGATGAACAGCGCCAATTCTCCGGTGGCCGTGTCGTTATCGATATTGAGGGTGCGCGGCTGGTTGCTGTCGAGAAACGCATAGAACCAGGCATCCTTCGGGTTGGAACGACTGAGCGTACGGTCCAGGCCTTTTTCGGTGAAGTAATGGTTGGACGCCGTGCCGACTATCAGCGCGGTAAAGGCCTTGTGCTCGGCGCGGATGCCTTCAAGGTAGGTGGTAAACGTACCGGCACGGGCACTGTCTTCACCCTCGGCCAGCCAGTCGCGCACCATGCTGTTGCTGGCGATGTCCTTGGCGGCCGTGAGCGGTTGAACAAGGATGCGCTCGATGTCGTTGCGCATCGCTTCGATGCTCGACGGCAAGGCTTGCTCGACCAGATAGTTCTGCGCCAGTCGATTGACCACCAGGGTATAGATGCCGACCACGATCAGAATACTGACCAGCAAGGCGCTGCCCATACTCAGGATCAATTGCCATTGAATACTGCGTCGCCAGAACTGCATGGAGCACCCCCAAAGAATAAGAGGCTGAAACACTGCAACAGGTGTGCCGCTTGTATACAATCGGCAAGACAATTTTTCAATTAGTTGTGTTCAATACCGATCAGCCCAAATTGATCATCTTGGGAGTTACCTATTATTGAGGTCGGGATGATGCACTAGAACCAACGGTAATGTTTGCCCTATCTGCTCATAGAAGAACGATCTATAAATCTGTCACTTTTGACAGTTATGACTGATGGTTTCTGTTGGTACTGTGTGAGCGCGTTTTGAAAATAAACAAGAGGATCAATTTCGGTCATTTTCAGAATGCCCACCTCCCATGGCAAACAGAGAGCCAATACTATGAAACAGCTCACCGAAATTCGCCTGTCCACCAAAGGCGAAAAATTAGCCCTCCCCGAACATGTGACACTTCCTGAGTACTTGGTTTACTCCAATACGGGGGACAAACTCATAGTGTTGGGCGATGAGAAAACGATTACTGGCAAGACGTACGAATATGTTAGAAACAACGATTACAGCATCACCATCCATTACGAATGATATGCCCTCCAGGCACTCCGGATGGCTCGGAGTGCCGTAGCAGGACTGATTCAGGGTTGGCCAATCGCCTTTGAAATCACTTCAACCGTGGCGCTGACTTGCTCTTGGTAACGGTCGAGTTCGAGCTTGTGCTGCTTCTGCATTTCAATCTGCTGGGAGCACAGGTTCATCGCGGCCAGCACCAGCAATCGGTCACCGATCAGCGTCGGGTACTTCCTCTTGGTTTCGGCCAGGGCTGCCTTCAACATCATCGCGGCGTCCAACAGGGTCTGTTCTTCCCCAACCGGTGCCTTGATCGAATAGTCCTCTCCCAGGATCGAGACGACTTTTACCCCTGCGGCGTTGTAACTCATGCGCTGACAGGACCCGCACTGACACGCTCAACCAGGGCCTGAATGCGAGCCGCCGTGGCGCCTTGCTTCTCTTCCTGCTCCATCAGGCTCAGTTGCAGGCTTTCGTTTTCATCCTTGGCCTGGGCCAGTTCGGCGCTCAGGGCTTGGTTGGTGCCGAGCAACGTCTGGTTCTGTTGCACCAGGTCACTGACCAGTTGTTCCAATTGGCTTAGGGATGCTTCCAACATTTTGAATTTCCAGGCTTTTTCAAAGGGCGCGTACGATAAAGAAAAGTCACCGTGGATGCCAGGGTTATACAGGCGCAAAGCCTTGATTCTGCTGACGGGCGACCTTCCTCGCGAGTTTTAAAGACTGTGATTGGCCAATCTGGTTCCTGCACTTCGTCGCCACAAGGTGCAACCGGCTGAAACAGATCGGGCTCAAGACTTCAGTCCGGCGACCGATAAGTCATTCATACAGCAGCCTCAGCCCCGCACGGATGCGCTCTTTCCCGGTAAACGCCATGTCCCTTCGTAATATGAATATCGCCCCTCGGGCGTTCCTCAGCTTTGCCCTGATCGGCGGTTTGATGATGATTCTGGGAGTGTTTGCCTTGAATCAGATGAGCAAGATCCGTGGCGCGGCCGAGAACATCACCAACAACAGTGTGCCGAGTATCAAGAGCCTGGACGAGTTCACCCAGCTCACCTTGCGCCTGCGCGTGTTGTCCTATCGCTTGCTGGTGAACCGCGAGCCTGACGTGCAGCAAAAAACCATGGAACTGCTGGAGATGCGTAACCAGCAGATTCGCACCGCCCAGGCGACCTACGAAAAGCTGATCGCCAACCCGCAGGAGCGTGCGACCTACGATCAATACGTGCAGTTGCTGGGTCAGTACCGCCAGATCGAAGACCGGATGAAAACCTTGTCGCGCAACAATCAGGTCGATGAACTGCGCAGCTTGCTCAACACCGATTTGCTCAACAACTCCGAAGCGGTCAACGCGGTGTTGAACAAACTGCTGGAAATCAACACCCAGCAGAGCCACGACACCAACCAGCAGGCGGCGGATCAATACGATTCGGCGTTCAACCTGGTGATCACCCTGTTGGTGATCGCCACCGCCCTGACGCTGCTGTTCGCCTGGTTGCTGACCAACAGCATCACCCAACCGATCGCCAATGCCCTGAGCGCCGCCGAACACATTGCCGAAGGCAATCTGACGCGCCCGATCACGGTCGATGGCCAGGACGAGGCCGGCCGCTTGCTGCTGGCGATGTCGAAGATGCAGGACAAACTGCGCGACACCCTGCAACGGATTTCCGGCTCCGCTACTCAGCTGGCTTCTGCCGCCGAAGAACTCAACAGCGTCACCGACGAAAGCGCCCGTGGCCTGACCCGGCAGAACAACGAAATCGAACAGGCTGCCACTGCGGTCAACGAAATGACCAGCGCCGTGGAAGAAGTCGCACGCAACGCGGTCAGCACGTCCGAGGCGTCAAGGAACGCTACCCGTTCTGCCGGCGACGGCCGTGATCTGGTGCAGGAAACCGTGAGCGCCATCGAGCGCATGAGCGCCGACGTGCAGAGCACCGCGAACCTGATCGGCGACCTGGCCAACGAGTCCCGCGACATCGGCAAGGTGCTGGATGTGATCCGTGGCCTGGCCGACCAGACAAACCTGCTGGCCTTGAACGCCGCCATCGAGGCCGCACGCGCCGGTGAGGCCGGCCGTGGTTTCGCGGTAGTGGCCGACGAAGTGCGCGCCCTGGCCCATCGTACCCAGCAGTCGACCAGCGAAATCGAGCGCATGATCGGCAGTATCCAGAGCGGTACCGAGCACGCGGTGGATTCGATGCGCAACAGCACCGAACGCGCCGAGTCGACCCTGAACATCGCCCGTGGTGCCGGGATGTCGCTGGACACCATCAACAGCGCCATCGTCGAAATCAACGAACGCAACCTGGTAATCGCCAGCGCCGCTGAAGAACAGGCGCAGGTGGCCCGGGAAGTGGATCGCAACCTGGTGAACATTCGCGACCTGTCGGTGCAGTCGGCCACCGGGGCGAATCAGACAAGTGCGGCGAGCAACGAGCTGTCGCGCCTGGCGGTGGACCTGAACACCCTGGTTGGGCGGTTCAGCTTGTAATCCGCCAACACCGCCCCCTGTGGGAGCTGGCTTGCTCGCGATGGCATCAAGGACAACGCATTGATCCAGACAGCACGCGTTATCGTTGACGTCCATCGCGAGCGAGCTCGCTCCTACAAAGCTTTTTGACAGCATCACATTTCAACAGGTTAGAATCGCTGGCACGCGGACTGCATGGTCAGTTTGTGCCCGCCTTTCAGCTTTCTGGAGTACTGCCTTTGAATGCGACGACCATCAACAGCCTGTTCTTGATCGGCGCGTTGCTGGTAGGTGCGAGCATTCTGGTGAGCTCACTGTCGTCCCGCCTCGGCATCCCGATTCTGGTGATTATCCTGGCCGTCGGCATGGCGGCCGGCGTCGATGGCGGCGGCATTATTTTCGACAACTACCCCACGGCTTATCTGGTCGGCAACCTCGCACTGGCAGTCATCCTGCTCGACGGCGGTTTGCGCACCCGGGTGTCGAGTTTCCGCGTGGCGTTATGGCCGGCATTGTCTCTCGCTACCGTCGGGGTACTGATTACCACCGGGCTGACCGGCATGGCGGCCGCATGGCTGTTCAACCTGAACCTGATCCAGGGCCTGCTGATCGGCGCCATCGTCGGCTCCACCGACGCCGCGGCGGTGTTCTCGCTATTGGGCGGCAAAGGCCTGAACGAACGGGTGACCGCCAGCCTTGAAATCGAATCCGGCAGCAACGACCCGATGGCGGTGTTCCTTACCGTCACCCTGATCGACATGCTCGCCAGCGGCCAGACCGGCCTGCACTGGAGCCTGCTGACCCACCTGATCCGCGAATTCGGCATTGGTAGCGTCATCGGCCTGGGCGGTGGCTGGCTGATGCTGCAACTGGTCAACCGCATCAACCTGGCCACCGGCCTGTACCCGATTCTGGTCATCGCCGGCGGCCTGGTGGTGTTTGCCCTGACCAACGCCCTGCACGGCAGCGGCTTCCTTGCCGTGTACCTCTGCGGCCTGGTGATCGGCAACCGTCCGGTACGCAGCCGCCACGGCATTTTGCACATGCTCGACGGCATGGCCTGGCTAGCGCAGATCGGCATGTTCCTGGTGCTGGGGTTGCTGGTGACGCCTCACGATCTGCTGCCTATTGCCTTGCCGGCACTGGCACTGGCGCTGTGGATGATTCTGTTCGCCCGGCCACTGTCGGTACTGGTTGGTCTGCTGCCGTTCAAAGCGTTCCATGGTCGCGAGAAAGCGTTTATCTCCTGGGTCGGCTTGCGCGGCGCGGTCCCGATCATTCTGGCGGTGTTCCCGCTGATGGCCGGCCTGCCCAACGCCCAGCTGTACTTCAATCTCGCATTCTTTATCGTGCTGGTGTCGCTACTGGTTCAAGGCACGAGCCTGCCGTGGGTCGCCAAGCTGTTGAAAGTGACGGTGCCACCGGAGCCTGCTCCCATCTCCCGCTCGGCCCTGGAAGTGCATGTCACCAGCGAGTGGGAACTGTTCGTTTATCGTCTCGGCGCGGAAAAATGGTGCATCGGTTCGCCCCTGCGCGAGCTGAAAATGCCCGAAGGCACCCGCATCGCCGCCCTGTTTCGTGGTCAACAATTGCTCCATCCGTCGGGTAGTACCGTGCTCGAAGTCGGTGATTTGCTGTGTGTCATCGGCCATGAACACAACCTGCCGGCCCTCGGAAAACTCTTCAGCCAGGCGCCACAACGAGGCCTCGATCTGCGCTTCTTCGGCGACTTCGTACTGGAAGGAGACGCCCAGCTGGCTGCGGTTGCGGCCCTGTATGGGCTGAAGGTCGAAGGCATCGATCCGGACATGTCCCTGGGCCACTTCATTGCCCAGAAAGTCGGCGGCGCACCGGTGGTGGGTGACCAGGTGGAATGGAACAACACCATCTGGACCGTGGCGGTCATGGACGGGAACAAGATCGGCAAAGTGGGCGTCAGATTCCCCGAAGGAAGTCGCCCGAGTCCCGGCCTCTTCCTCTAAACTGCTTCCTCTATCACTTGCTTGACCGGTCTCTATGCCTAACCTGCGCTCCATTTTCGCCATTGCCCTGCTGGGCTTGAGTCTCTCTGTCGGCCCCCTTGGCTTGTCGCAAGCGGTGCAAGCGGCCGAACCGCCCTCCAGCGAAGCCGTGCAGGCGAGCCTGGACAAGATTGCCGACCGCAAATTGCCGGAAGCCGATCAGAAGGCCCTGCAAACCGTCCTGCAAAACACGCTGACCCAGCTCAACAACAAGCGTGACTACGAGCAGAAGCTGGCCGATCTCAAGCAAACGTTGAGTTCTGCACCCAAGCAGACGCTCGAGAACCAGCGCGAACTGACCCGCCTCAAGGCCAGCACCGTGGTACCGGTAGCGCAGCGTTTCGCCAAGGAACCGATCCAGCAGCTGGAGCAAATGCTTACCGAGCGCTCCACCCAGCAAAGTGATCTGCAAAAAGCCCTGGGCGATGCCAACAGCCTGATCATCACCGCCCAGACCCGCCCCGAGCGCGCCCAGGCGGAAATATCCAGCAGCCAGACACGCATTCAGCAGATCAACAACATCCTCAAGAACGGCAAGGACAGCGGCAAGGCCTTGAGCGCCGAGCAGCGCGACCAGCTCAATGCCGAGCTGGCAGCGCTGAACGCCCTGATCCCGCTGCGCCGTCAGGAACTGGCCGGCAATACCCAATTGCAAGACCTCGGCAACAGCCAGCATGACCTGCTGTCGGAGCGATCCGATCGCCTGGATCGGGAAATCCAGGAACTGCAAACCCTGATCAACCAAAAGCGTCTGGCGTTGTCCCAGGAAACGGTCACCCAGCAATCCATCGAAGCGCAGAAAGCCGGCGGCAGCAGCCTGCTGGCCACCGAAAGCGCGGCCAACCTGAAGCTCTCGGACTACCTGCTCAAAAGCACCGACCGCCTCAACGAAGTCACCCAGCAAAACCTGCAGACCAAGCAACAGCTGGACAGCCTGACCCAGAGCGACTCGGCCCTGGACGAGCAAATCAATGTGCTCAAAGGCAGCCTGCTGCTCTCGAAGATTCTCTACAAACAGAAACAAGCGCTGCCGCGCCTGCGGCTCGACCGCAACCTGGCCGACCAGATCGCCGACATTCGCCTGTATCAGTTCGAAGTCAGCCAGCAACGGGAGTTGCTGAGCAGCCCGGCCACCTACGTCGAGAACCTGCTGTCGACCCAGCCGCCCGAGCAAGTCACACCGCAGTTGCGCAAAAGCCTGATGGAACTGGCCACCACCCGCGTCGACCTGCTGGAGCGCCTCAATCGCGAACTGAGCGCGGTGCTCAATGAATCCATCACCCTGCAACTGAACCAGAAGCAACTGCTCAGCACGGCGCAAAGCCTGCGGGCGACCCTCGATGAACAGATGTTCTGGATTCCGAGCAACAAGCCGCTGGACCCGGAGTGGTTTCGCAGTGTGTCGGATCGCCTCCAGCATCAACTCGATTCACTTCCGGTACTTTCAAGCCTGAGCGAACTGGCTGATGGCCTGACCCAGCGCCCGCTGCTGTTCCTGCCACTGGCGCTGCTGATCGGTGCGTTGCTGTGGCGCCGCAAAAGCCTGTACGCGCGCCTGAACAAGGTTCACCAGGACATCGGCCATTTCAAGCGAGATAGCCAGTGGCACACACCGCAGGCGATTCTGATCAATATTCTTTTGGCGATGCCGGTTTCCCTGGGCCTCGCACTGTGCGGGCTGGCTCTGCAAATCGACGCTCGCGGCCAGAACGCCAATATGGGCGCGGCGTTACTGCAGATGGCCGGGGCCTGGCTGGTGTTCTACACCGCCTACCGGATCCTCGCGCCGGGTGGTGTGGCGGAACTGCATTTCCGTTGGGAAAAGCCCCAGGTGGAATTCCTGCGCAGGTGGGTCCGTCGCCTGGGCATGGTGGTCATGGCGCTGGTAACCGTGGTGGCGGTTGCCGAACTGCAACCGGCGGCGCTGGCCGATGACGTGATCGGCATGCCGGTGGTGCTCACCTGCTACGCCTTGATGACCTTGCTGCTCAGTCGTTTGCTCATCAGCAGCCCGACCCACAAAAACGCCTCGCTGTTCCGCAAGGTCGTGGGGATCCTGTTTACCGCCCTGCCCGTCGCACTGTTCGTGGCAGTGTGTTTCGGCTACTACTACACCGCGCTGAAACTCAGCGACCGCTTGATCAACACGCTGTACCTGCTGATGTTCTGGCTGGTGATCGAAGCCACGTTCGTGCGCGGCCTCAGCGTGGCGGCCCGCCGCCTGGCTTACCAGCGCGCCCTGACCAAGCGGCTGGCCGCCAAGGAGGCCGGCGACGGCGAAGCGGTGATCGAAGAGCCGAGCATGGACATCGAGAAGGTCAACGAACAGTCCCTGCGCCTGATCCGCCTGGCGCTGCTCGGCGGCTTCATGGCAGCCCTGTATTGGGTCTGGGCCGACCTGATCTCGGTGTTCTCGTACCTGGACAACATCACCCTCTACGAATACACCAGCGGTACCGGCGCCAACATGAGCATGGTGCCGATCAGCATCGGCGACATGCTCGGCGCGCTGATCATCATCGGCATCACCTTCGCCCTGGCCCGCAACTTGCCGGGCCTGCTGGAAGTGTTCGTGCTGTCGAAACTCAACCTGGCCCAGGGCAGCGCCTACGCGACCACCACGCTGCTCTCGTATGTGATTGCCGGCGTCGGTTTCGTCTCGACGCTATCGACCCTCGGCGTCAGCTGGGACAAGTTGCAATGGCTGGTGGCGGCACTGTCGGTCGGCCTCGGTTTCGGCATGCAGGAGATCTTCGCCAACTTCATTTCCGGCATCATGATCCTGTTCGAACGTCCGGTACGGATCGGTGACACCATCACCATCGGCAACCTGTCGGGTACCGTGAGCAAGATTCGCATTCGCGCCACGACCATCACCGACTTCGACCGCAAGGACATCATCGTCCCGAACAAGACGTTCATTACCGGGCAACTGATCAACTGGTCGCTGACCGACACCATCACCCGGGTGACCCTCAAGCTCGGCGTCGACTACGGCTCGGACCTGGACCTGGTGAAAGAACTGCTGCTCAAGGCGGCCCGCGATAACCCGCGCGTCCTGAAAGACCCGGAGCCGCATGTGTACTTCCTGAATTTCGGCGAAAGCACCCTGGACCACGAGTTGCGCATGCACGTGCGCGACCTCGGTGACCGCAACCCGGTGCTCGACGAGGTCAACCGCTTCATCAACCGCGAGTTCAAGAAGCAGCACATCAATATCTCGTTCCGGCAGATGGAGGTTTACCTCAAGAACCTGCACGGCCAGGAATACAAGATGGTGCCGATCGAGCCGGAAGCGAAAACCATCGTGCCACTGGTCGACGGCAAACCGCCGCAAGAACCGCCCGCCGCCAAACTCGACTAACCGGCCTTTCCCCAGCAGAATGCTCGGACATTCTGCTGGAGCCGGCCCTTGAAAGCCCTCGACGAACTGACCTTCGATAATCGCTACGACCGCCTGGGCGACGCGTTTTCCGCCCATGTGCTGCCCGAGCCCATCGACAATCCGCGCCTGGTGGTGGCCAGCCCCGCCGCCATGGCGCTGCTGGACCTCGACCCGGCCGTGGCCGAAACCCCGGAGTTCGCCGAACTGTTCAGCGGCCACAAGCTCTGGGCCGACGCGATCCCGAGGGCGATGGTCTATTCCGGGCATCAGTTCGGTTCCTACAACCCGCAACTGGGCGACGGTCGTGGCCTGCTGCTGGGCGAGGTGTACAACGAGGCCGGCGAGCACTGGGACCTGCACCTCAAGGGCGCCGGCCAGACGCCGTTTTCACGCATGGGCGATGGCCGGGCGGTACTGCGTTCGTCGATCCGCGAATTCCTCGCTTCCGAAGCCCTGAACGCCCTGAACATCCCGACCACCCGCGCCCTGTGCGTGATCGGCTCGGACACCCCGGTATGGCGCGAAAAACAGGAGCGCGCGGCCATGGTCCTGCGTCTGGCGCCGAGCCATGTGCGCTTCGGCCACTTCGAATATTTCTACTACACCAAGCGCCCCGAGCAGCAGAAAGTACTGGGTGATCACGTACTGGCCATGCACTTCCCGGAGTGCCTGGAGCAACCGGAACCGTACCTGGCGATGTTTCGCGAAGTGGTCGAGCGCAATGCCGAACTGATCGCCAAGTGGCAGGCCTATGGCTTCTGCCACGGGGTGATGAACACCGACAACATGTCGATCCTCGGCATCACCTTCGATTTCGGCCCGTTCGCCTTCCTCGACGACTTCGACGCCAACTTCATCTGCAATCACTCCGACGACCAGGGCCGTTACTCCTTCAGCAACCAGGTGCCGATTGGTCAGTGGAACCTCAGCGCATTGGCCCAGGCCCTGACGCCGTTCATCAGCGTCGAAGCCCTGCGCGAAACCCTCGGCCTGTACCTGCCGCTGTTCCAGGCCCATTACCTGGACCTGATGCGCCGCCGCCTCGGCCTGACCATTGCGCAGGATGATGACCAGACATTGCTGGAGAGCCTGCTGCAACTCATGCAAAACAGCGGCGTCGACTACAGCCTGTTTTTCCGTCGTCTGGGTGATGAAGCACCGGAACAGGCCATCGCCCGCTTGCGTGATGACTTCGTCGACCTCAAGGGCTTTGATGCCTGGGGCGAGCGCTATATCGCCCGGGTGGCTCGTGAAGGCGCACTTGATCAAGAGCGGCGCCGCCAACGAATGCACGCCGTCAACCCGCTGTACATCCTGCGCAACTACCTGGCACAAAAAGCCATCACTGCGGCAGAAAGCGGCGACTACTCGGAAGTCCGCCGACTGCACGCGGTGTTGAGCAATCCGTTCGAGGATCAACCAGGGATGGAAAGCTATGCAGAGAGGCCGCCGGAATGGGGCAAGCATCTGGAGATCAGTTGTTCATCGTGAGGCACTGCACAATTGAAAACCTGGAGATACGACTCCAGATAGGGATCATTCGCTTTCGACTGGACGACTTGTCATGACCGACCCACTCCACATCCCCTGCCCCCACTGCAACGGCCTCAACCGCATTCCCGCCGAGCGCCTCAACGATCACCCCAAATGCGGACGCTGCAAGGCCGAAGTCCTGCTGAACAAACCGTTTGAATTGAAGCAAGGCGACTACGCCAGCCAGATCAAGGGTGATCTGCCGCTGCTGGTGGACGTATGGGCGGACTGGTGTGGGCCGTGCAAGTCGTTTGCACCGGTGTTCGAGCAGGCGGCCGGGCAACTGGAGGGCAAGTGCCGACTGGCCAAACTGGACAGCGAGGCGAACCAGCAGTTGTCGGCGCAATTGGGGATTCGCTCGATTCCGAGCCTGATCCTGTTCAAGAACGGCCGGGAAGTCGCCCGGCAGAGCGGGGCCTTCCCGTTACCGCAGCTGATGAGCTGGTTGCGTAGCCAGGGGATCTGAAGCAACACGGAACCCTGTGGGAGCGGGCTTGCTCGCGAAGGCGGGCTGACATTCAAAAGAGATGTCGCCTGATACACCGCTTTCGCGAGCAAGCCCGCTCCCACAGGGGTTCTGTGTTATCAGCCAGAATCAGGCGTTTTCCAGCAGGTTGTGCAACTCGACAAACTGCTGGGTCAGCTTGTGCCGCGGGTCGAGATGGATCAGCGGTGTATTGGCCTGGTGGGATTCGCGCATGCGGACCGAGCTGGCCAAGTACACCGGCAACACCGGCAGGCCTTCGGCGATCAGTTCGTCGAGCATTTGCTGGGGCAGGCTGGCACGGGCCTGGAACTGGTTGACGACGATGCCTTCGACTTCCAGGCCTTCGTTATGGTCTTCCTTCAACTCTTCGATTTCCGCCATCAGGCCATACAGGGCCTGGCGCGAAAAACTGTCACAATCGAAGGGAATCAACACACGATCGGCGGCAATCAACGCTGAAACTGCATAGAAATTCAGCGCTGGCGGGGTATCGAGGTAAATCCGGTCGTAGTCTTCACTCAGCTCTTCAAGCAACTTACGCAGCTTGTTGATCTTGTGCTTGGCTTCAAGCTTTGGCTGCAAGTCCGCCAGCTCGGCGGTGGCGGTAATGACATGGAGGTTATCGAACGGGGTTTCGTAGATGTCGACCTGATTCTTCTTGGAGAAGGGCCCGGAAGACAGCGTCTGCTTGAAGAAATCGGCGATGCCCATCGGGATGTCGTCGCCGGTAAGCCCCGTCAGGTACTGAGTGGAGTTGGCCTGGGCATCGAGGTCCACCAGCAAGGTGCGAAAACCCTCACTGGCACTGACCGCCGCCAGATTGCAGGCAATGCTGGATTTGCCAACGCCACCTTTCTGATTGAACACCACGCGCCGCATGTCAAAACCTCCGTGTATCAAAGAATGACCGAGTGTAGTGGTCCGCCGCGTTGCTTCGCTACCTTCTCGGTAAAGGGACTACACAGTCAGTTGCCTTCTCTTGCATGAAAAGTCCTGAACGGCCCGATAGTTCGGCGCAGGAACCGACAGACGGGGCAATGATTTTGTGAATAATTGCCAATCGTTCAATTTTTGCGAGCCCGCCGCTTCATCTTGCTGAGCAAAATGTAACCAGCATTTGCTACACGTTCCCGGCACCGGGATAATGCGCACCACTCGGCGCCAAACGCCACGCAGGGTGAGTCTCGGCTCTTGGCCACTCCCCGCGTCAAGTAAGCCCGTGAGGGTGGGATGAATGTCTGTGATCAACTTCAACATCGCCCAATGGCGTGCCTGGGCCCCGGGGCTTGATAGCGTGGACGACTGGCAGGCCTGGAGCCGACAACCGGTCGTGCTGCCGCACAGCGATGCCGTTCCAGACGTTTCCTTTCTGCCGGCCATGCAGCGCCGTCGGCTCAGCCGCCTGGCGCGGATGGCCTTCAGTGTCGGCTGGCCATTGGCCGAAGGCCGGCAGGATCTGCCATTGGTCTTTGTTTCCCGTCACGGCGAAACGCCCCGCACCGTCGACATCCTCAGTGACCTGGCCGCCGACCAGCCGCTGTCACCGACCCAGTTCAGCTTGTCCGTGCACAACGCGATTATTGGCTTGTGGTCGATCATGCGGGGTGAAACCAGCGAAATGACGGCCCTGGCTGCCGCAGGCGATGGCCTGGAACACGGCATGCTGGAAGCTGCCGCACTGCTGGCTGAAGGCGCTCGCGCGGTACTGCTGGTGGTCACCGAAGAGCAGCCGCCCGAGGCTTACTCGACCTGGATCGACGACGTGCCGTTCCCTTATGCCGTCGGCCTGCTGATCACACCGGGTACCGACTGGCAGTTGTCCTTGAACAGCGCCCCGGATGCGTTGTCCAACCCCCGCTGGCCACACGCACTTAATCTGTTGCGTATGCTGCTCGGCCAGCAAACCACCTGCCAACATGCCTGGAAAAATCGTGTATGGACCTGGCAACGCAACCCGTGACCGAGAAAAACCGCGACGCCTATTACTGGCGCTTGCTGGCCACCGCCGCGAGCTTTGCCCTGTTCGGGGTGGGCGGGCTGTGCCTGCGCCTGGTGATTTTCCCTTTGCTGAACTGTCTGCCGGGCGACGCCCGGACCCATCGGCTGCGGGCCCGGCAAACGGTCAGCCGCTGTTTCTGGATCTTTGTGCGTTTCATGGCCCGTACCGGGGTGCTGACCTACAACATTGAAGGTGCGGAAAAACTCGGTCGTCCAGGGCAAATGATCGTTGCCAATCACCCATCGCTGATCGACGTGGTGTTTCTGATCGGCCTGGTGCGCCACGCCAACTGCGTGGTCAAGCAAAGCCTTTGGGAAAACCCTTTCACCCGCGGACCGCTACGCTGCACCGAATACATTAGCAACGACGGCAGCATGGACATGCTCGACGCGGCTGCCGACGCGCTGAAAGACGGCCAGACCCTGATCATTTTCCCCGAAGGAACGCGCACCCGCCCCGGCCAGGCACCGGCCTTTCATCGGGGCGGCGCGGCAATCGCCGTGCGTGGTGCGAAAATCCTCACCCCGGTCATTATCAAGGTCAACCCGACCACATTGACCAAGGCCGAGCCCTGGTATCGCATCCCCAAGCGGCGTGTGCACTTCAGTTTCCGGGTTGGGGCCGATATAGACCCACAGACTTTCGCCAAGCAGGGGCCGCCTCCGCAAGCCTCGCGCAAGCTCAACGATTATTTGCATTCTTACTTCATCAAGGAGCTCGCCGAAGATGAGCGATCTGAACACCCCTAGCCTGGTGCTGGAAATCAAAGAGCTGATCATCGAAGCCCTGGGGCTCGAAGACATCAGCGCCGAAGACATCGGCAACGAACAGACGCTGTTCGGCGAGGGCTTGGGCCTGGATTCGGTGGACGCCCTGGAACTGGGCCTGGCCATCCAGAAAAAGTACGGCATCAAGATCGACGCCGACGCCAAAGACACACGTAACCACTTCAGTAACGTGGCGAGCCTTGCGGCGTTCGTCACCGCAAAACAGGCAGCTTGAGACCGGACCATGCAAACTCGTGACGACATTTTCAACACCCTGCGCGATGCCCTGGTCGAGCTGTTCGAACTGGACCCCCAGCGTGTGAGCCTGGATTCCAACCTGTATCAAGACCTGGAAATCGACAGCATCGACGCGGTCGACCTGATTGATCACATCAAACGTCAGACCGGCAAGAAAATCGCCGCCGAAGAGTTCAAATCGGTGCGTACCGTCAGTGACGTGGTCGAGGCGGTCTACCGCCTGGTTCAACCGGCCGCATGAGTCGACTGATTGGCCTCGGCCTGCTGCTGGCAGGCCTCTTGTATCCCTTTGCGGTGTATTTCGGCATGGAGCATTTCGCCCCCTGGCAGTTCGGCCTGCTGCTGGGTGGACTGTGGCTGGCCCGGGCGCTGACCGGCAAACGACGGCCTGGCAGCCTGTGGATGGCGATGGTGGCCATGGTGTTCTGCCTGTTGCTGGCACTGTTCGACAGCCCGGTGCTGTTGCGCTGGTATCCGGTGCTGATCAGCGCTTTCATGCTGGTGCTGTTCGGCTCGAGCCTGACATTCGGCCCGCCGATCGTTGAGCGCCTGGCCCGGGTACGCGAGCCGCAATTGCCGGCCGAGGGCATTCGCTATACCCGTCAGGTGACCATCGCCTGGAGCGTTTTTTTTCTATGCAACGGTTTGTGTGCCGCCGCCCTGACCCTTTGGGCGCCGCTGAGCTGGTGGACGTTGTACACCGGCCTGATTTCCTACGGATTGATAGGCCTGATGTTTGCCATTGAATGGCTGATACGAATAAGGGTACGAGGCCACCCATGAATTGGATAAAACTTGAGCACCTGCTGCTCAAGGCCCAGCCGGACCGCGCCGTAACGACCGGCCCGGCGCTGGATCACGCCCGACTGTGCGAACAGGCACTGCGCCTGGCTGCCGGCCTGCAAGCCCGGGGCGTACGGCAGATAGCCGTACACCTTGAGGATGCGGCCGACCTGGCGATCGCATTGCTTGGCGCCTGGCGTGCCGGGGTCAGCGTGCTGCTGCCGTCTGACCTGCAACCGCAGACCCGCCAACGCTGGTCAGGCGAAGTTGATCTGTGGCTGAGCGATCAGCCCGACGATGCACACCTGAGCGACTTTCGTCATCCGCCGCTGAGTGCGGCGGCGCTGGACCTCGATCACTGCCAACTCAGCCTGTGCACATCAGGCTCCAGTGGCGAACCCAAGCGCATCGAAAAACACCTGCGCCAACTGGCCAATGAAGTAGAAGCCCTGGAACAGCTGTGGGGCTCTGGCCTGGGCCCGGCATGCATCATTGGCAGCGTCGCCACCCAGCACATCTACGGTTTGTTGTTTCGGGTGCTGTGGCCGCTGTGCGCCGGGCGCCCGTTCGTACGTCGGCAATTGGCCTTTCCGGAAGACCTGCAACGCGCCAGCCGCGAGTACCCGGCCTTCGCCTGGGTGGCCAGCCCGGCGCTGCTCAAACGCATGGGCGACAACCTCGACTGGCCGGCCTTGAGCGCCGTGCGCCGGGTGTTTTCCTCCGGCGGCGCATTGCCAGTCGAGGCCGCAAAGAGCCTGCATGAGCGTCTGGGGCAATGGCCAACAGAGATTTTCGGCAGTTCGGAAACCGGTGGCATCGCCTGGCGCCAGGGCGCTGAACTCTGGCGGCCCTTTGCCGATGTCACGCTGACTCAAGACAGCGATGGGGCGCTGTTGATCGCCTCACCCTACTTGCCTGGCGGCCATGTCGAACAGACTGCCGACTCAGCGCGCATCGCGGCCGATGGTCGCTTCGAACTGCTCGGGCGACTGGACCGGATCGTCAAACTGGAAGAAAAACGCATCTCGCTGCCGATGCTGGAACAGGCGCTGATGGCCCATGAATGGGTGGTCGAAGCGCGGCTCGGCGTCGTTCAGGAAAACCGCGCCTCCCTGGGGGCGTTGCTGGTGCTGAGCGAGGCCGGTTTGCATGTTCTGCGCAATCAGGGCCGACGCAGCCTCACCGAGCCATTGCGCCAATACCTGAACCAACACTGCGAAGCCCTGGCCCTGCCAAGACGCTGGCGCCTGCTGCGACAACTGCCGCTGAACGCCCAGGGCAAACTGCCCCAGGCCGACGTCGACGCCCTGCTGTCGGCGCCACGCCCAAAAGCCCCAGAGGTGCTGGAGCAAGTCGAAAGCAATGGCGAGTGGAGCCTGCAACTGGCCGTGCCACCGGACCTGGCCTATTTCAGCGGTCATTTCCCCAAGGCGCCGGTATTGCCTGGCGTGGTGCAGGTGGAGTGGGCGTTGAGCCTGGGCCAGCAACTGATGAACCTGCCGAAAAAATTCGCCGGCATGGAAGTCTTGAAGTTCCAGCAACTGGTGCGCCCTGGCGATGAAATCCAGCTGCACCTGCGCTTCGACCCGGCGCGCGGCAAATTGTATTTTGCCTATCGCAACGAAACCGCTACGTGTTCCAGTGGGCGGATCTTGTTGGAGGCGGCGCATGCATAAGCTGAGTGAGTGCTGCGCACTCAATCGCGAGCAGGCTCGCTCCCACACTGGATTTGTGAACGACACAGCCCCCCTGTGGGAGCGGGCTTGCTCGCGAAACAGACACCTCGGTCTTTCAGGTGCACACCAACATGCATAGCCCCTGCGCCGTCGTCCCCGTGTACAACCACGAAAGCGCCATCACCACGGTGGTCGATGCCCTGATCGCCAGCAACCTGCCGTGCATTCTGGTGGACGATGCCAGCAGCCCGCGCTGCGCCCGGGTGCTGGATCGCCTGGCCCAGCGTGAAATGGTTTACCTGATCCGACTCGCCGAAAACCAGGGCAAGGGTGGCGCGGTCATGACCGGCATGCGCGAAGCGTCGCGCCTGGGTTTCAGCCATGCCTTGCAGGTGGATGCCGATGGCCAGCATGATTTGCAGGACATCACACGCTTCATCGAACAATCACGCCGCCACCCGCAGGCGGTGATTTGCGGTTATCCGCAATATGACGCCAGCGTACCGAAAGGCCGTCTGTATGCACGCTACCTGACTCACGTCATGGTCTGGATCAACACCCTGTCGTTGCAGATTCGCGACTCCATGTGCGGTTTCCGGGTTTACCCGTTGCCACCGGTTCTGGCGTTGATCGAGTCAGCGAAAATCGGCAAGCGCATGGACTTCGACTCGGACATCCTGGTGCGCCTGGCCTGGCGCAATCAGCCGATGCAATGGCTGCAAACCAGAGTCCATTACCCGCTGGACGGCGTTTCACATTTTCGTATGTTCCACGACAACGTCCTGATTTCCAGCATGCATACGCGACTGTTCTTCGGCATGTTGCTGCGTGCACCGGTGATCCTCTGGCGACGGTGGCGGGCATGAGTGCAGACAAGCAACACTGGGCCGACCGCGAGGAGCGCGGCAGTTTCTGGCTGATGAAGCTCACCGCATTCGGCGCCAAGGTGCTGGGCCGTCGGCTGTTGAGCCCGCTGTTGTATGGCATCGTTCTGTACTTTTTCCTGTTCGGCCGCAGCGCCCGCCAAAGTGCCTGGCAATACCAGCAACGCCTGGCCGACTGGAGCGGTCGCAGTGAGCTGCGCCCGAGCCACTGGCGTGTGTTCGGCCAGTTCATGGCCTTCGCCGACTCCATGCTCGACAAACTCGATGTCTGGAACGGCAGGCTGAGCATCGAACACATCGAAATCGTCGACCCGGCGCTGCTGCGCGACCAGTTGCGCGGTGCCCGCGGGCAGATGCTGGTGGGCGCGCACCTGGGCAATCTGGAAGTCTGCCGCGCACTGGCGGAGCTCGGCGAGAAAGTCACGATGAACGTGCTGGTACACACCAAGCACGCCGAACAGTTCAACCGTTTGCTGGGTGAAGCCGGGGCAACCAATTTGCGCCTGATTCAGGTCAGCGAACTTGATCCCGGGATCATGCTGCAACTGAGTGAACGCCTGGAGCGTGGCGAATGGCTGGCGATTGCCGGCGACCGCGTGCCGCTGCATGGCGGGCGCAGCGTGACCGTGAACTTCCTCGGTCATCCGGCCAGGTTCCCCCAGGGTCCCTGGCTGCTGGCCGGCCTGCTGAAATGCCCGATCAACCTGCTGCTTTGCCTGAAAAAACCCGACGGCGACTATCGACTGACCATAGAACCGTTCGCGGAGGCAATCACCTGGAAGCGCAGCGACCGCGAGCAGGTCATTCATCAGTGGGCCTCCCGTTACGCCGAGCGCCTGAGTCACTATTGCCTCGAAGCGCCCCGCCAATGGTTCAACTTTTACCCTTTCTGGAAGACCGATGACGACGCCAACGCTTGAGCCGGTAACCTTCGGCGAACTCCCTTTGCGCATCGAGGACGTGCTGGCCCTGGCCAACCGTCAGGTGCCTACGCAGTTGCAGGGCGATCCCGAGTTCCGTCGACGCATCGCCAAGGGTGCGCAGTTCCTCGATTCCCTGCTGGACAAGGAAGGCGTGATCTATGGCGTGACCACCGGTTATGGTGATTCCTGTGTGGTCGCGGTCCCGCTGCATCACGTCGAGGCGCTGCCCCGTCATCTGTTCACCTTCCACGGCTGCGGGCTGGGCAAACTGCTCGACGCCCAGGCCACCCGTGCGGTATTGGCCGCGCGTTTGCAGTCACTGTGCCAAGGTGTTTCCGGGGTGCGCGTGGAACTGCTGGAGCGCCTGCAGGCGTTCCTTGAGCACGACATCCTGCCGCTGATCCCGGAAGAAGGTTCGGTGGGTGCCAGCGGTGATCTGACGCCGCTTTCGTACGTTGCCGCCACGCTGTCCGGCGAACGCGAAGTGATGTTCCGCGGCGAACGCCGGCAGGCTGCCGAGGTGCACCGCGAACTCGGCTGGCAGCCACTGGTGTTGCGTCCGAAAGAAGCCCTGGCATTGATGAACGGCACCGCCGTGATGACCGGTCTGGCGTGCCTGGCTTACGCCCGCGCCGATTACCTGCTGCAACTGGCCACGCGCATCACCGCGCTCAATGTCGTTGCCCTGCAAGGCAACCCGGAGCACTTCGACGAGCGCCTTTTCGCCGCCAAGCCACATCCGGGGCAGATGCAGGTCGCCGCGTGGTTGCGCAAGGACCTGGCCATCGACGCCCCGACCGCACCCTTGCATCGCCTGCAAGACCGTTATTCCCTGCGCTGCGCCCCCCATGTGCTGGGCGTGCTGGCCGACAGCCTGAATTGGCTGCGCTCGTTCATCGAGATCGAGCTCAACAGCGCCAACGACAACCCGATCATCGACGCCGAAGCCGAGCGCGTGCTGCACGGCGGGCATTTCTACGGCGGGCACATTGCCTTCGCCATGGACAGCCTGAAAAACCTCGTGGCCAACGTCGCCGACCTGCTGGATCGGCAACTCGCTCTGCTGGTGGATGAGCGCTACAACCATGGTTTGCCGAGCAACCTGTCCGGCGCCACGGCAGACCGCGCCATGCTCAACCATGGTTTCAAGGCGGTACAGATCGGCACCAGTGCCTGGACCGCCGAAGCGCTGAAGAACACCATGCCGGCCAGCGTCTTTTCGCGCTCCACCGAATGCCACAACCAGGACAAAGTGAGCATGGGCACCATCGCTGCCCGGGATGCGATCCGTGTGCTGGAACTCACCGAACAGGTGGCGGCTGCCACGTTGCTGGCGGCCAATCAGGGTGTCTGGCTGCGCGGCCAGGCCGAAGACGCACGACCACTGCCACCCGCGTTGGCCGCCATGCACGAAGCGCTGGCCAGGGATTTCCCGCCGGTCATCGAAGACCGCGCGCTGGAAGGCGAATTGCGCCTGTGCCTGCAACGCATCGCCGAACAACACTGGAGGCTGCATGCGTAGCAAGGGATTCCTGCACACCGACACGGAAATCGTCGTACCGTTCTTTGACGTCGACAGCATGCACGTGGTCTGGCACGGCCATTACGTCAAATACCTGGAAGTCGCCCGCTGTGCGCTGCTGGACAAGATCGGCCACAACTACACCGCGATGAACGAGTCAGGTTATGCGTGGCCGGTGATCGACCTGCAATTGCGCTACGTGCGCGGCGCGGTGTTCGGCCAGAAACTGAACGTGCGCGCCAACCTGGTGGAGTGGGAGAACCGTTTGAAGATCAACTACCTGATCAGCGATCTGCAAACCGGCGAACGCTTGACCCGGGCCATGTCGATACAGGTCGCCGTCGACCTCGCCAGCCGCGAGATGCAACTGGCCTCGCCCAAGGTCTTCACCGACGCCGTAGAGAGAGCTCTGCGATGATTTTCTGCCCCTCCCGCTTCCCTGTAGGAGCGAGCTTGCTCGCGATGGTCGTTAACGATGACTCTGGGCACCTGACAGTCCGCGGCGCCCTCAGGTTTTTCGCGAGCAAGCTCGCTCCTACAGTGTTCTGCGTGCTACTGGGCATTCCTGGACTGGCCCATGCCTTCGATCTGCAACAACTCAGCGATCAACTGGCCAGGCCCGAAGTTATCCACGGCAATTTCATTCAGGAAAAACACCTGCGTGCCCTGCCCCAGCCGCTGATCAGCAAGGGCACGTTCGTCCTGGCAAAAAACCACGGCCTGTTGTGGCTGTTGAAAACGCCATTGCAACAGGACTATCGCATCACTGCCAAAGGCATTGCCCGGCGTGACGACAGTGTTTGGCAAATGCTGCCGGGCAAAAGCGCCGGTGCCGAGCAGAACCGTTTGTTCCTGGCCGTGCTGCAAGGCGACAGCAGTGGCCTGCAACGGGATTTCGAGCTGTCCCTGAGCGGCGACGCGCAGAACTGGAAGCTCACGCTGGTGCCGCGCTCGATGCTGCTCAAGCAGGTGTTCAACCAGATCAACATTGCCGGTGCAGAACTGGTACACAGCATCGAACTGCTCGAAACCCAGGGCGACAGCACGTTGTTGCGCATGCAGGACAGCACCGGCACCCAACCGTTGAGCGACGCGGAGCAACATGACTTTGCCGAGTGAACGGTTACTGCCACGGCTGTTTCTGATCCTGTTGCTGGCAGTGCTCGCGCTCGCCGGTTGGCAATGGCGTGACGGCGCGCCGCTGTCGGCCAATCTGATGGAACTGGTACCCGGCACGGCGCCCGATGCCCTGGAACTGCGCGCCGAACAACGCATGCAAGAACCACTGAATCGCGAAATGCTGGTGCTGGTCGGCCACACCGATCGCCAGCGGGCCGTTGCCATGGCGCAAACCCTCGGCGAGCAATGGCAGGCCAGCGGATTGTTCGAAAAGGTCCAGTGGACCCTGCAAGCCGACTTGCCGGCGTTGCGCACGCAATTGCTGCAAGGTCGCCTGGCGATGCTCTCGGCGGCGGACCGACAACTGCTGGTCGAGCACCCTGATCTCTTTGTCCAGCAACGGGTGCAGGCCTTGTTCGACCCGTTCAACGGTTACAGCCTGGTGCCGAGCCAGGACGATTGGCTGGGCCTGACCGGGCGCATCCAGAACAGCCAGCCGCAACGCGGTTCGGTGCAACTGGACATCGGCAGCGGCGCCTTGATTGCCGAAGCCGATGGCAAGAGCTGGGTGCTGCTGCGCGCGCGCACCACCGGCAACGCCTTCGACATGAACCTGCCGTTGCAAGTGGCCGACGTGCTCAAGCAGAGCCGCGAAGAAGCCGCACGGCACGACGTGCAACTGCTCGCCGCCAGCGGCTTGCTGTACGCAGCCAACGGGCAACAGCAGGCCAGCCGGGAGATGACCTGGGTCGGTGGCGGTGCCACCATCGGGATTCTGTTGTTGCTGCTGCTGGCTTTTCGGCGCTGGCGCGTCTTGCTGGCGTTCGTGCCGGTGCTGGTGGGCATGCTCTTCGGTGCGGTGGCCTGCGTGGCGTCGTTCGGCCATATGCACGTGATGACGCTGGTGCTGGGTTCGAGCCTGATCGGTGTGGCGGTCGATTACCCGCTGCACTACCTGTCCAAGAGCTGGAGCCTGAAACCCTGGCACAGCTGGCCTGCCCTGCGCCTGACCCTGCCCGGGTTGACCCTGAGCCTGATCACCAGCGGTATCGGTTACTTGGCCTTGGCCTGGACACCCTTCCCGGCGCTGACCCAGATCGCCGTGTTCTCTGCCGCCGGCTTGCTCGGCGCCTATTTGTCTGCGGTGTGCCTGCTGCCGGCCTTGCTCAAGGGCGTGGAACTGCGCCCGGCACAGTGGCCATTGCGCGTTTGCGAGCTTTTGCTGGGCTGTCGCGAAGCGCTGCTCAGACAGACGAAAACACCGGTCCTGCTGGCGCTGCTGATCGCCTTTTGCGTGGGCGGCCTGTTACAGCTGAACAGCAAAAACGACATCCGCCAGTGGATCGGCGCCCCTCAACAATTGACCGACGAAGCCCGGACCATTGCACGAATCACCGGCTATCAACCCACCAGCCAGTTCTTCCTGATACGCGCCGCCAATCAGCAGCAACTGCTCGAACGCCAGAACGCGCTGCGCGAGCGACTGGATCAATTGATTGGCCTGGAAAAGCTCCAGGGTTATCTGTCGCTCAATCAACTGGTCAGCCCGCCGAACGAACAGCAGCAGGTGCGCGAAGCGTTGAACAAACTGCCGTCGTTCTGGCAACCGTTGCTCGACATCGGCATACCGGGTGAGGCGCTGCAAGCCGAGCTGACGAAGTTACAGGCATTGCCGGCCGTGGACATCGACGCGGCGCTCACCGGCCCGTTGGCAGAACCCTACCGGGCCCTGTGGCTGGGGCCGACCGATGACGGCGTGGCGGCGATGGTCAGTCTGCAAGGCATCAACAACCCGGCCCTGCTGCGGCTCCAGGGTGAGGATCTGCCCGGCGTGACACTGGTGGATCGACTGGGTGAATTGAATAACGTCTTCGCGGCCACCCAAATCAGTGCCGCAGAACTGAAACTCGCCTCCTGCGTGCTGATCGTGTTGGTGCTGATCCTGCCCTTCGGCCTCGGCGGTGCGCTGCGTATCGTGTCCCTGCCGCTGCTGGCGGCGTTGTGCAGCCTGGCCAGCCTCGGTTGGCTGGGGCAGCCGTTGACCCTGTTCAGCCTGTTCGGCCTGCTGCTGGTAACGGCGATCAGCGTCGATTACGCGATCCTGATGCGCGAACAGGTCGGCGGCGCGGCCGTGAGCCTGCTGGGCGCCCTGCTGGCGGCGTTGACCACCTGGCTGTCGTTCGGCCTGCTGGCGGTGTCGAGCACCCCGGCGGTGAGCAACTTCGGACTGTCGGTGAGCCTGGGCCTGATCTTCAGTTTCCTGCTCGCGCCATGGGCCGGTCGACAGGTGCATGAGCCCACGGCCGTCGAGCGTGTAACGTGATAGTCGTGCTGTTCTGGGCGATGGCGCTGGCGTTGTTCGCGGTGGCGACCCGTGTCGGCCGGCATTTCGGTTTGATTCCCATCGTCAGCCAGTTGTTGCTGGCGACCCTCGGCTTGCCGCTGTTGATGTATTTCTGGGTCGAGCCCCACTGGCAGTTGAGCGGTGCGCAACTGGTGTCGCCGGGCTGGCTGAAGAACCTCTACAGCCTGAGCTTTGCCCTGTTGCTGGGCTACATCCTCAGCGATGTGATCGACCTGCAACTGGATCGTCAAAGCCTGAAAATCGCCCTGCCCAGCTTTTGCATCCCGTTTGCCTGTGGCCTGGCCACGGCCGTCTGGGGGTTGCCGCCGCAACCGTGGATCAGCTCGCTGGCCGTCGGCCTGTTGTTCGCCATCACCGCGATTCCGGTGTTGTACCTGTACCTGCGGCACATCGATTACCCACCCGCCGCCACCCGGCGTCTGGTGCAAACCGCGATCCTCATCGACCTCGCCTGCTGGACCCTGTTCGGCATTGCCCAGGGCAGCCTGCACCTGAGCAGTCTGTTGCTGCCACTGGCCGGCGCGTGCCTGCCAGTGCTGCTGCGGCTGCTGGGTCTGCGCCAGACGTGGCTTTACAGCCTGAGTTTTTTCGCCCTGCTGGTCGTCGCCGAACACTACAAGCTCAATGCGCTGATTTTCGGCATCGGTTATGTGTTGATCATGGCCGCACTGAAGGCGCCGCTGGTGCTGCCGTTGCCGGCCGTGTGGATGAGCCGTTTGCAGACGTACATCGCCATCCCGTTGATCCTCACGTTCGGCATCGTGCAGATCAACGTGCACAGCGCGATGGACAGCCTCGGCTGGATGCAATTGGCGGCCCTGCTGCTGTTGCCGATGCTGAGCAAACTGTTGGGCAACTGGCTTGGCCTCGGCTGGGCCGGGGCCTCGTTCAAGGGCGCCAGTCGCTGGCGAGAAAGTGTGCTACTGAACATCCGTGGCTTGAGTGAGATCGTTTTTCTCAACCTGCTGCTGCAACAGCAACTCATCAGCCCGCCGCTGTACTTTGCTCTGATGCTGATGGGCCTGATCGCCACGCTGCTGCCGGCCCTGACCGGCATGCACCGAATCCCCCTGAAAACCGCAGTCCCGGCAAGGAGCCCCCATGCCAACCGTTGAAATGGAAAGTCGCCAGGTCGTGGTCATCGGCGCTGGTCCTTCCGGTGCCATCGCCGCCTCGTTGCTCAAGCGCAAGGGACACGATGTGCTGGTGATCGAACGTCAGCATTTTCCACGGTTTTCCATCGGTGAAAGCCTGTTGGCCCATTGCCTGGATTTCGTCGAAGAAGCGGGCATGCTCGATGCCGTCAACGCGGCCGGCTTCCAGCTGAAAACCGGTGCCGCGTTTGCCTGGGGCGAACGTTACAGCGCGTTCGATTTCGGCGAGACGTTCAGCCACGGCAAATCCACGACATTTCAGGTCCAGCGCGCCGACTTCGATAAGCTGCTGGCTGATCAGGCCACGCTGCAAGGCGTGGAGATCCGCTATGGCGAAACCATCGTCAGCGTCGACATTGATCCGGAAAAACCGCAGCTCGGCGTGCGCCGCGAAGACGGCAGCGAGTACCGCATCGAGGCTGGTTTCCTGCTCGATGCGAGTGGTTACGGCCGCGTGCTGCCGCGCTTGCTCGACCTTGAGGCGCCGTCGAACTTCCCGGTGCGCCGAGCCGTGTTCACCCATGTCGAAGACCGTATCGACCACCCGGCCTTCGACCGCAGCAAGATCCTCGTGACCACTCATCCGACCCAGCGCGACGTGTGGTTCTGGACCATCCCGTTCAGCAACGGGCGTTGCTCGGTCGGTGTGGTCGCTGCAGAGGAACGTTTCGCCGGCCGCAGCGACAACCTGGACGAGTGCCTGCGCGGCTTTATCGCCGAGACGCCAAGCCTGGCCGGCGTGTTGCAAAATGCGCAGTGGGACACCGAGGCCCGAACCATCGGCGGTTACTCGGCCAACGTCAAAACCCTGCACGGTCCGGGTTTCGCGCTGTTGGGCAATGCCGCGGAGTTCCTCGACCCGGTGTTTTCCTCCGGCGTGACGATCGCCATGCGTTCGGCGAGCATGGCCGCCGGAGTATTGCACCGCCAGCTGCAAGGCGAAGCCGTCGACTGGCAAACCGAGTTCGCCGAACCGCTCAAACGCGGCGTCGACACGTTCCGTTGCTATGTCGAAGGCTGGTACGCCGGAACCTTCCAGGATGTGATTTTCCATGAGAGCAGTTCGCCGGAAATCCGCGGGATGATCAGTTCCATTCTTGCCGGATATGCCTGGGACCCACGCAACCCGTTCGTCAGCGAAGCCCGGCGCCGGTTGAAGGTGATATCGGATTTCTGTGCAAGGGATGGGTCATGAACGACTTGAGCGACACTTACGTCGAAGAAACCCGTTTCGGCTTGTGGTTCCTGCGCAGCCGGATCTGGCAACACTATGTGCTGCGGGCGGCAATCAACGATTTGCGCAACCTGTTCAGCGAAGCGCTACCTGTCAGCCCGGTGCTGCTGGATGCCGGTTGTGGCCAGGGCAAGTCATTCCCGCTGCTGCGCCAGGCCTTTGCGCCCTCACGCCTGATCGGCATCGATGCCGACCCGCAGAGCCTGACCCAGAGCGCCGAAGAAGCGGCCCGCCTGGGCATGGACGTGGAGTTGATCGGCAGTGACTGCGCCAGCCTCAAGCTGCCGGACGCCAGTATCGACCTACTGTTCTGTCACCAGACTTTCCATCATCTGGTGGAGCAGGAACAGACACTGGCCGAGTTCTACCGTGTGCTCAAACCCGGCGGTTATCTGCTGTTCGCCGAATCCACCGAGGCTTACATTGATACCTGGGTGATCCGCTGGTTGTTCCGCCACCCCATGCACGTGCAGAAAAGCGCTGCACAGTATCTGCAAATGATTCGTCGGCAGGGTTTCGAATTTACCGCGCAAAACGTGTCTTATCCGTACCTGTGGTGGAGTCGCGCCAAGGATTTCGGCCTGCTTGAATGGTTGGGCGTGTGCAAGCCAAAACCCTTTGGCCAACGGGAAGAAACCCTGGTCAATGTGGTGGCGCGCAAGCCTTTTGAAGGAACTGTGTGATGTTGATTACCTATCGCTCGAAGCACCAAACCTGTGGGAGCGGGCTTGCTCGCGAAAGCGGTGGGTCAGCCGACATCCATGTTGGATGCACTACCGTCTTCGCGAGCAAGCCCGCTCCCACAGGGGTAGCCGGTGTGTTGCGATTGTTGTTAGTCGCCGCGGCCCTGCTGCTGAGCGCCTGCACCAGCCGGGCGCCATTGCCAGAGAAAACCCCGGATCTGCCGTTGCCGCTGCAACTGCACATCCAGCGCTTGCAGGACGACAAGCGCCAGGACTGGGTGCTGGTGATCCAGCGCGAAGAAACGGGTATTCGCTGGTCGATGATGGACCTGCTGGGCATTCCCCAGGCTCGCCAGAAACTGATCGACAAAACCTGGGAGTCCGATGGATTTTTGCCGCCCAACCCCGAAGCCAGGGAGCTGTTCGCGGCGCTGCTGTTTGCGCTGACGCCGAAGGATGAACTGGCGACCAACTATCCCGGCGCCTGGCAGCACGGCACACAACGATCCCTGCCCGAGCGCTGGGACATACGCTACGCACAACTGCAGAATTTTGAATTGAAGTTTCCGAACGGTCCGACCTATCAAGTCACGCCCCTGAGCGGTGAAACGCCATGACGGCTTACCTCAATGCCCTCGGATTGGTCTGCGCGTTGGGCCGCGACAGGCCGGAGGTTGCCCGCAACCTGTTTGCCGGCGACTGTGGCGGCATGCGCGAACAAACCGGGTGGGTGCCGCAACGCACGCTGCCGGTCGCAGCGGTCATGGGCAAACTGGCAACCCTTCCAGCCGACATGTCGCACCATCACAGTCGCAACAATCAGTTGTTGCTGGAAGCCACGCTGCAAATCCGCCCGGACATCGACAGCGCGATCCAGACTTACGGCCGCGATCGCATCGGTGTCGTGCTGGGCACCAGCACCTCGGGTATCGACGAGGCCAGCCAGGGCCTGGCGCATTACCTGCGCGAAAAGCAGTTCCCTGCCGAGTACGACTATCAGCAACAGGAACTCGGGGCGCCGGCAAACTTCCTCGCCGAGTGGCTGCAATTGAGCGGCCCGGCCTATGTCATTTCCACGGCTTGCACCTCCAGTGCGCGAGCCCTGATGAGCGCCCAGCGCCTGTTGGACCTGGGCATTTGCGACGCGGTGCTGTGTGGCGGTGTCGACACCCTGTGCAAGCTGACCCTCAACGGTTTCTCGGCGCTGGAAGCGGTCTCGGCACAGCGTTGCAATCCGTTTTCGGTGAACCGCAATGGCATCAACATTGGCGAAGCGGCAGTGCTGTTCCTGATGACCAAGCGTGCAGGCGACAACCAGCCGATTGCCTTGCTCGGCAGCGGTGCCAGTTCCGATGCGCATCACATTTCCGCTCCGGAGCCCTCGGGTCGTGGCGCCCTGCAGGCCATGCGCAAGGCCTTGGGCCGCGCCAAGCTGCAACCGGAGCAGATCGCTTATCTGAACCTGCACGGCACTGCCACCCCACACAACGACGCCATGGAAAGTCTGGCCGTGGCAACGCTGTTCCCGGCCGGTGTGCCCTGTTCGTCGAGCAAACCCATGACCGGCCACACCCTCGGCGCAGCCGGGGCGCTGGAAGCGGCGTTCTGCTGGTTGAGCCTGAGCCCGGACAATCGCGAGCATGCCCTGCCACCGCACGTCTGGGACGGGCAGCCCGACCCCGAACTGCCGCCGCTGCAATGGGTGACCCCGGCCACTCGCCTGACGTCCATTGCACCCCGCTACCTGATGAGCAACTCCTTTGCCTTCGGTGGCAACAACGTCAGCCTGATTATCGGAGACGCTCCATGATTGACTGGCCGCTCGCCGAACTGCTGCCCCACGCTGGCGACATGATCCTTATCGATCAGATCCTGGCGTTCGATGAAGAGCAGATTCACACCCGCCTGACCGTCAAGCCCGATGGCCTGTTCAGTCTCCCCGACGGCAGCCTGCCGGCCTGGGTCGGCATCGAACTGATGGCCCAGAGCGTGGCCGCCTTTGCCGGCTGCCAAGCGCGTCAGCGCGGGGATGCGGTGGAATTGGGCTTCCTGCTCGGCAGCCGCAAATTCGAATGCAACGTTGAAAGCTTCCCGGCCGGCACCGAGTTGACCATCCACGGCATCCGCTCCCTGGAAGACGATAACGGCATGGGCGTGTTCGAGTGCCACATCAACGCTCATGGGATCCACGCCACCGCCCGTCTGAACGTATATCGCCCACCCCAGGCCGCTCAATATCTCCATGAACCCGAAGGAGTCCAGTCATGACTGAATCCGTACTGGTCACCGGTTCCAGCCGTGGCATCGGCCGCGCGATTGCCTTGCGTCTGGCCCAGGCCGGGCACGATATCGTGTTGCATTGCCGCAGTGGCTCGGCTGACGCCGAAGCCGTAAGGTCGAAATCGAGGCCTTGGGCCGTCGTGCGCGCATCCTGCAGTTCGACGTGGCCGACCGCGCCCGTTGCAAGGAAATTCTCGAAGCAGACGTGGAAGCCCACGGCGCCTATTACGGCGTGGTGCTCAATGCCGGCCTGACCCGCGACGGTGCGTTTCCGGCCTTGAGCGAGGAAGACTGGGATGTGGTGATGCGCACCAATCTCGACGGTTTCTACAACGTGCTGCACCCGGTGATGATGCCGATGATTCGTCGTCGCGCCGCCGGGCGGATTGTCTGCATCACCTCGGTATCCGGACTGATCGGCAACCGTGGCCAGGTCAACTACAGCGCCTCCAAGGCCGGGTTGATCGGCGCGGCCAAGGCATTGGCGATCGAACTGGGCAAGCGCAAAATCACTGTTAACTGTGTCGCACCCGGTCTGATCGACACAGCCATGCTCGACGAAAACGTGCCGGTGGAAGAACTGATGAAAATGATCCCCGCACAACGCATGGGCACCCCTGAAGAGGTGGCCGGCGCGGTGAATTTCCTGATGTCGGCGGAAGCCTCGTACATCACCCGGCAGGTACTGGCCGTCAACGGAGGCCTGTGCTGATGAAGCGCGTCGTCGTCACCGGCATGGCCGGCATCACCTCACTGGGCAGCGATTGGGAGACCATCGCCGGCAACTTCGCGGCCAACCGTAGCGGCATCCGCCGGATGGACGAGTGGGATCGTTTCACCGAACTCAACACGCGCCTGGCTGGCCCCATCGATGACTTCAAGGTGCCCAGCCACTGGACCCGCAAGCAACTGCGCAGCATGGGCCGGGTCTCGCGGCTGGCTGTGGGCGCTGCCGAGCAAGCGCTGGCCGACGCCGGCCTGTTGGGCGACGAGTCGATCAAGGACGGGCGCATGGGCGTGGCCTGCGGTTCCTCGACCGGCAGCACCGACGAGATCAAGGCGTTCGGCAACATGCTGCTCAACTCGGTGGCCGAAGGCCTGAATGCCAACTCCTACGTGCGGATGATGCCGCACACTACCGCCGCGAACATCAGCATCTTCTTCGGCCTCACCGGACGCCTGATCCCCACCTCCAGCGCCTGCACCAGTGGCAGCCAGGGCATCGGCTATGCCTATGAAGCCATCAAGTTCGGGCGTTTGCCGCTGATGCTCGCCGGCGGCGCCGAAGAACTGTGCCCGACCGAAGCCATGGTCTTCGACGCGCTCTACGCCACCAGCCTGAAAAACGACACCCCGCAACGCAGCCCGCGCCCTTACGACACTGCACGCGATGGCCTGGTGATCGGCGAAGGCGGCGGTATGCTGGTGCTCGAAGAACTGGAACACGCCCTGGCCCGTGGCGCACGCATCCATGCCGAGATCGTCGGTTTCGGCAGCAACGCCGACGGCCAGCACACCACCCGTCCCGAACAAATCACCATGCGCCGGGCCATGGAACTGGCCCTGGAAGACGCCGGGCTGAAACCTTCGGACATCGGCTACGTCAACGGCCACGGCACCGCCACCGAACAGGGCGACATCGCCGAAACCCTGGCCACCAGCAGCCTGTTCGGCGAACACATGCCGATAAGCTCGCAGAAAAGCTTCCTCGGCCACACCCTCGGCGCCTGCGGTGCGCTGGAATCCTGGTTCAGCATCGAAATGCTCAACCGCGACCTCTACGCGCACACCTTCAACCTCGAGGAAGTCGACCCGCACTGCGGCAAACTCGACTACCTGCGCGGCGAGTTTCGGCAGATGAGCAACCGGTACGTGATGAACAACAACTTTGCGTTTGGCGGGGTGAATACGTCGCTGATTTTCAAGCGCTGGCTGTAGGAGCGAGCTTGCTCCGGGCGGCGTTCCGACGATGGACGTCAACGATAACGCGTGCTGTCTGAATGAACGCGTTGCCCGGACGTTTTTCGCGAGCAAGCTCGCTCCTACAGGGAATACTGTGTTCACACCGCTGAACCTTGTGGGAGCGAGCCTGCTCGCGAATGGACGGCGCAGGTGTCATGCCTTCAACGGCTCAACTTTCCTCGTCAACAACTCCACAAACGCCTTGGCCATCGGCGACTTCTGATCCTTGCGCTGCACCAGCCAAACCGCAGACACCGCTGCCGGATCGAGCAGCGGTCGATAGACCACGCCATCAATGCGCATCCGCTGGTAAGAGGCCGGCAACACCGATACGCCGAGGCCTGCCGCTACCAACCCGATAATCGTCATCGCCTCACCGGCTTCCTGGGCAAAGTGCGGGCTGAAGCCGGTGTCACGGGCCAGGCTGAGCAATTGGGCGTACAAGCCGCTGCCGTAGCTGCGTGGAAAAAACACAAAGGGCTCAAGCGCCAGGGCTGACAGAAACAAACCCTCCTCGCTGCCCTCTACCAACGGGTGCTTGGAGCTGAGCACCGCGACCAGCGGTTCGCGCATCAACTCGACCACGCTGAGGCAGTCCGGCAGCCCGAGCGGGCGCATGATCCCGACTTCAATCGATTCGTCCACCAGCGCATCAGCCACCTGGGTGCTGCTCATTTCCCGCAGGTTCAGGTGCACCGCGGGGAACCGCTGGCGAAACGAGAAGATCGCCTGCGGAATCGTCGAGTTGAACGGTGCCGACGAGGTGAAGCCGATTTTCAGCTCACCCAGCTCACCCAGTTGTGCCCGTCGCGCGACATCCGCCGCTTTGTCGACCTGCGCCAGCACCAGTCGTGCCTCTTCAAGAAACAGCCGACCAGCCTCGCTCAGTTCGACCCGACGATTGGTACGCTCGAACAGCCGGGCGCCGACTTCCTGTTCCAGCGCCTGAATTTGCTGGCTCAGCGGTGGCTGGGAGATGCCCAGCACCTGTGCGGCGCGGCCGAAGTGCAGTTCTTCGGCGACGGCGATGAAGTAGCGCAGATGACGCAATTCCATGAAAACCTCATTAGGTCGTAGAAGCTATCAAACAGGTCGAACAATATATTGGATTGAATCATTAGCCAGCTATATGCTTTTTTCATTGCCTGACCGGCTGCGCTCCTCCGAGGTCCACCGTGAAAACTGCTGTCGCTCCACTCGCCCATGAAGTTCCTCCCGCCGCACTGGACGATGCCGTCGTCGAACTGAAAGAGATCTACATCGAAAAAGGCACGCCGGCATTCATGCGCACCGTGCTGGCACTGTTCTGCGGCGGCTTTGCGACCTTCGCCCTGCTCTACTGCGTGCAACCGATGATGCCGCTGTTGTCCCACGAATATTCCATCAACGCGGCGCAAAGCAGCCTGATCCTTTCCGTCGCCACCGGCATGCTCGCTTTCGGCCTGCTGATCACCGGGCCGATCTCCGACCGCGTCGGACGCAAACCCGTGATGGTCGCCGCGCTGTTCGCTGCGGCCCTGTGCACCATTGCCAGTGCGATGCTGCCGAGCTGGCACGCGGTGCTGGCGATGCGGGCATTGGTGGGGCTGTCTTTGAGCGGGCTGGCGGCGGTCGCAATGACCTACCTGAGCGAAGAAATTCACCCGCAACACATCGGTCTGGCGATGGGGTTGTACATCGGTGGCAACGCGATTGGCGGGATGTGCGGGCGCCTGATTACCGGGGTGTTGATCGACTTTGTGAGTTGGCACACGGCAATGCTGGTGATCGGCGGCCTGGCCCTGATTGCGGCGGCGGTGTTCTGGAAAATCCTCCCCGAGTCGCGCAACTTCCGCGCCCGCTCGCTGCACCCGCGCAGCCTGCTCGACGGTTTCACCATGCACTTTCGCGATGCCGGCCTGCCGCTGCTGTTCCTCGAAGCCTTTGTGCTGATGGGGGCGTTCGTCACATTGTTCAACTACATCGGTTATCGCCTGCTGGCCGAGCCGTATCACATGGAACAGGCGTACGTCGGGATGCTCTCGGTGGTGTACCTGTCGGGCATCTACAGCTCGGCGAAAATCGGCGCCCTGGCCGACAAGCTCGGTCGACGCAAAATGCTCTGGGGCACCATCGCACTGATGATCGCCGGTCTGGCCCTGACAATGTTCACGCCGCTGCCGCTGGTGATCATCGGCATGCTGGTGTTCACCTTCGGCTTCTTCGGCGCCCATTCGGTGGCCAGCAGCTGGATCGGCCGCCGCGCCACCAAGGCCAAGGGGCAGGCGTCGTCGCTGTATCTGTTCAGCTACTACGCCGGGTCGAGTATTGCTGGAACGGCCGGTGGGGTGTTCTGGCATCTGGGTGGCTGGAACGGCATCGGGCTGTTCATTGGCACGCTGCTGGTGATTGCGCTGCTGGTCGCGTTGAAACTGGCGAAGCTGCCGCTGCTGCCACAACACGCCTCGACTATCTGAGCACCAGCCGCGCTTCCAGGGCATCGTCGCGTTTTTCCAGGGTCAGCGATTGCAATGCAACACCGTTGCGCTCCATACCGTCGAGCCACTGCATCAACGGCTGCGCGTTGCCATTGAGGGTCACGCGCAGCAGATCGCTATCGCTCTCCATCTGACGGATTTCCAGCCCCGCCGCCGCGGCGCTTTCGCTGATGCGCAGCGATAGTGGTTGATCGGTGTCGACGGGGACCTGGCTGCGCGGTAACGCCCGCTGCAGTTGCGCAGCCAGCCCCGCCTGCTGTTGATACTGTCGCTCGACAGTTTCCAGCCGCTGCCGGGTCGGTTGCCAGATCAGGCTGAAAGCCACAACCGCCAACAAGAAAGCCCCCAACACCTGCAACAGCCGTTGTTCGCGCACAGACATGCGCCGCCATGCCTGCTTCATGCCTCGTCCTCCACGGTGAGGGTGGCGTGCACCCGGTCAGCAGCCTTACTCGCGCTCTCGAGCCGGATGGGCATACCTTGTTGTCGTCCGCGTTCACGCAACTGCTCCAACTCGGCAAAGCCGCTGGCGGTCAGCTGGATTTTCCAGCCTTCGCCTGTTCGAAACTCGATGCGCTGGACCTCGACCGGACTGGCGCCGATCACCTGCTCAATCAACTGGACCAGCCTCGCAATGCGGGTGTTTTGCAATTCGACAGGCTGGCTTTGCAAGGCCTTGAGCTGTGCGGCCATATCGACGATGCGGCTTTGCTCCGGGTAAAGCGCCTTGAATCGCAGCTCATTTTGGGTGGCGAGGTGGCGGGCTTCGTTGTCGAGGAAGCGGATCCGCGTCTCGCTGGCACCCCACGTCATCAGCGCCAGTATCAACAGCACCAACCCGCCGGCACGCCAGGGCAGGCGCTTGCCGCGCGGGGCGAATGCGCCCTGCAGCAGGTTGATGGCCCGGGTTGGGCGGTGGGTCAGGCATTGGTCAATTGCAGCCAGGTCCTCACGCTCGTCCAGCCATTGCATGTCCTCGGGTAATAAAGGGCTGAGCAGCGCCAGGTGGTCTTGCGACAGCGCCATGCGTGCCGACAGGCCTCCACCCAACAGCCAACGACCGAACCACCATGTGCCGCACGGCTGATCACCGGACAACACATCGGCATCGACGAACACTGCGCGCACCTCAATACCCGCCTCACGCAACAAATCGAGCACGGCGGCCAGCCGTTCCCGGCCGATGACCATGACCGGATAGCAGCCGTCCCGATCACGAGCGCCTACCCCCAAATGCACAACCTCCAGCGCTTCACTCAGTTGATCTTCCACGCCGAAGGCTACGGCCTGGGCTTCGGGTTTGCGCCGTGCCGGCCATGGCTCACTGCGTACCCAACTGCACATTTCCATGGGCAGCAGCACATCGATCGACTTCCCCTGCAATGCCGAGGCCGCCTGATTCAGTGGCAGCGGCTGGCGTTGATGGGTTGGCGACCACAGGATGCAGGGCCAGAGGCTGGATGGCGCGTCCTGGCCCTCGGCGGTCAGGTAAAGCCAAGTGTTCATCGCGGTCTCTCGTGGGTACTCATGGGAAGAAAACGTCGTTGCAGCACCGTCAGCTGTCGAGTCTTGGGGTCATGCCCGACATCCGTGGCCAGGTGCAGTTCGCGCCCGTCCCGGGTTACCTGAACGCTGATCCGGTACCAGCGGCTTTGGGTGCCAAGTCCGTGACTGCTCAGGCCCTGCCCGGAGAGCAATGGGTCCTGCGTAAACGCCTGGACACTCGCCCAAGGCGTTGTTGCTGCCTGAAGTACCAGCGCATCGGCGGTCGCGGCATCCACCTCGCCAAGTGTTCTCAACAGCAGCGCCGGTGCGGTGTTGATGTTCAAGGCAGCGTCGGTGGGCAGCAGCGCCACCCAGGGCTCCAGCCGTTGCAGCAGGCGGGCGTCGATATCGGGAAGCAGGCGCAGCTGGCTCAGTTCCCGCAGCGGCCCGACCTGGCTCAGTTGCAGGGGAGGAAGACCGAGCAGCTCAAGCAGGCGCGCCCAACGGTTGAGGGTGACCTGGTCCACCTGCCCCTGGCGTAACAGCGCATTGAGATTGAAGCGCCCGGCGAGGTCATCGATATCGATGCGGATCTGCGCATCTTCAGCCTCGAAACCCGGTGCCATGCCTGCCCAGCCCTGAATCCGCTCGACGGGTTTTTCCGTGTCCTGTAACGCATCACGCAACAGCAGCAACGCCCAGATTTCCCCACCCGATGCGAGTTGGCGCAGGTGTAGCTGCTGCAACTGTTGCCCACTGCTATGCAGCGACAGGTGATGGCTGCGCAACAGGCCCCCGGTAATCACCAGTGCCAGGCTCATGACCAGCAATACACTGATCAAGGCAATGCCGCGTTGATGCCCGTTCATGGCAACGCACCCGGTATCGGCAACACTCGACGAATCGATTCGAAGCGCCCGACCGAGACTTGCACCTCCAGCGCCATGGGCGCCTTCGCGTCTTGCCCGGCCGGCCATTGGGCGACCCAGCCGGACTGGCTGTCGAACAGACGCCAGCTCAATTCGCGAACGCCTTCAAACAGTTTTTGCCGCTGTACGAATTCCGTACCTTCGCCCTGGCTTTCGCGCCACAGTACGCCGCCGTCGAGTCGATAGGTCAGTGTCTGGCGCTCACTGCGGGGTTGGTCCAGAGGGTTGCGCCAGTGACTGCGCTGGAACTGCAAAAGCGGCGGCGCGAGCAGCATCGGCTGCGCAGTGACATGCAGCAAGTCCCGCTCGATCACCGCCACCGCTCGTTGCAGACTCCTGAGTTCTCGCTCGTGAGCCGCCATGCCCTGCTGCACCCGCACCACGCTATCGAACAAGCCCCAACTGGCCAGCCCCAGCACGGCGAAGATCGCCAGGGCGATGACCAGCTCCAGCAAGGTGAACCCGCGCTGCTCATTCATGACCGGCAGGTATCCAGCCGCTGGCACGATGCAAGCCGTGCGCGCCGTTCGCCGGGCTGACCTGAATGTCGACCTGAAGTAAACGCGGATCACCGGTAGTGCTGATGTGCTGATGCAGCACCCAGTCGCGCTGATTCATAGACACGACCTGTTGTTGCTGACCGGCCACCAACCCGGCCTGCAGGCGCAATTCGTTCAACCGGTTATCCGCCAGCCACGCCGCGAACAGTCGCGCTTCAACGGCGCCGCGCTGTTTCACCACGTATTGACTGGCCGACAGCACGGCAGCCGCCAGCGTTGCGAAAACCGCCAGGGCCACCATGATTTCCAGCAGCGTGAAACCGCCCATGGCGGATCGGGATCGCCGGCTAGCCATCGATCACCACCTCGCCGATGCCATCGCCGGACAAGCTCAACCAGGTTCGGTTGCGGGACTCGAAGGTCAGCGTGAAGGCACTTGTTTCATCGTTGCTGAGCAGCAGCAACTGAGGTAGACCTTCGTCAGCCCCCAGTTCCATCGAGTAACCGTCCTCTTTCAAGCGTGGCCGCACGCTCCCTGGCCAGCGAGAAAGCGCCGCCACCGGCTCCCACCCGCGAACACCCAGACGCATCACCCGGTAGCCATTGGCACTCAGCCGCAAGCCATACTCCTGGCCTTCGAACACCGCGCGCTGCCGCAACTGATGAATCACCTGCACCATCGTCTCAGCTTCCTGCTTGACCTGACGCGCCGGGCTGCCTCCACCGGCAAGGCTCACCATGCCCAGCAAAACGCCGACCAGGACCAACACGATCATCAGTTCCAGCAAGGTAAACCCCCGACAGCGGTAGCCCACGGGTCAATGGCCCCAATTGCCGATTTCGGCTGCATACCCTTCACCGCCCGCGACACCATCGGCGCCCAGGGAATACAGGTCGTAGGTACCATCCGCCGATTTCACACCCGGATTGAGGTACTGATAAGGCGTGTTCCACGGATCGACCGGCATGCTCTTGAGGTAACCCTGAGGATTCCAGCCACGCGCCACAGGCAGTCCGGAAGGACGCTTGACCAACGCTTCCAGACCTTGCTGGGTCGATGGGTAGTGGGCGTTGTCGAGGCGATACATTTCCAGGGCGGTGGCGATGGCCTGGATATCGATTCTGGCGGCGGTGACCTTGGCCTGATCAGGGCGGCTCATGAACTGCGGCACCACAATGGCCCCCAGCACGCCGATGATGACCACCACCACCATGATTTCGATCAGGGTAAAACCGCGTTGCACGCGGGAAAGGTTTTTACGGGCAGGACGCATGGATCAATTCACCAATTGGTTGAGGCTGAGAATCGGAAGCAGGATGGCCATGACGATCAGCAGCACAACGCCGCCCATCAACACCAGCATGGCCGGCTCGAACAGACTCACCACCAGCGCAATGCGCGCGGCGAGGCTGCTTTCCTGTTGTTCGGCGGCCCTGGCCAGCATGCGGTCGAGCTCGCCGGCACGTTCGCCGCTGGCGATCATGTGCAGCATCATTGGCGGGATATCACCGCTCAGTTCCAGTCCACGGGTCAGCGTTGCGCCTTCGCGCACGGAACGGGCGACATCGACCATCCGTGCGCGAATGGTCAGGTTGCCGATGACCGCGGCGGCAATTTCCAATGCGTCCACCAACGGCACGGCACTTTTGCCGAGGATCGCCAGGGTGCTGGCAAACCGCGCGGCTTCCATGGCACGCAGCACTTCACCGATGACTGGCGCATTCAACACCCAACGATGCCAGCGCAGACGCCACTGCGGCTGATGCCAGCTCCAGCGCCACAGGCCGAACAGCGTCGCCAGCACGCTCATCAACAACAGGAAATGGTTGCGCAAGCCGCTGCTCACACCGATCAGCACCTGGGTCAGCCAGGGCAGTGGCTGACCGCTGTCGACGAAGATCTTCACCACATCCGGCACCACATAGCCAAGCAGAAAACCGACGATGGCTGCGCTGGCCAACATCAGGATCAACGGGTACACCAGGGCCATCTGAATCTTTTGCCGGGAAGCCTGGCGGGCCTGGGTGTAGGCCGCCAGTTGCTCCAGCACATGGCCCAGATGCCCCGAGCGTTCCCCGGCGGCCACGGTGGCGCGGAACAACTCGGGGAAGGCATTGGGAAATTGCCCCAGCGCCGAGGCCAGGGCCTGGCCCTCCATCACCCGGCTCCTGACCGTCGAGAGCAGGCCTGCGACCTTGCGCTTTGAGCTCTGCTTGGCCACCGCATCGAGCGCTTCTTCCAGGGGCAGTCCGGCCTGAACCAGCGTTGACAGCTGCAACGTCAACAGCGCCAGATCCGCTGCGCTCACGCGTGCGCCGCGAGGTTGTTTGCCTGCGCCGCTGCCGACCCGGACCTCGGTCAACATGCGCGGCCACACACCGCGCTCACGCAACAACTGTCGCGCATGACGGGGTCCATCGGCCTCCAGTCGTCCCTTGCAGGATCGTCCCCGGGCATCGTGGGCGCGGTAGTCGAAGGTGGGCACCAGTCAGTTCTCCTGCGTCACACGCAGTAACTCATCGAGGCTGGTCAACCCTTCCAGCACCCGCTGACGCCCGTCCTGGAACAGGCTGCGCGAGACCTTGCGCGTTTCGTCGAGCAGAATTTGCTCACTGGCGCCCTGAAGGATCAGCGCCGAGACGGCGGGTGTCACGCTGACCAGTTCGTAAATGCCGATGCGCCCGCGATAGCCGTGCTGGCACTGTCCACAGCCCGACGCCTTGAACAGGGTGTGCGGTGTGGCCATGTCGAGCCCCAGGCGCTGGCAGGCCGGCGCGTCGGCGATGTACGAAACCTTGCAATGGGGGCACAGGGTGCGCAGCAGGCGCTGGGCCAGAATGCCTACCAGCGAGGACGCCAGCAGGTAGGCATCGACACCCATGTCCACCAGCCGCGTGACGGCGCCAACCGCACTGTTGGTGTGCAAGGTCGAAAGCACCAGATGCCCGGTCAAGGACGCCTGAACAGCGATCTCGGCGGTTTCCCGGTCGCGGATTTCGCCGACCATCACCACGTCCGGGTCCTGGCGCAAAATTGCCCGCAGTCCCCGGGCGAAGGTCATGTCGACTTTCGTATTGACCGGCATCTGGCCGACACCGGGCAAGTGATACTCGATCGGGTCTTCGACCGTCAGGATGTTGCGGGTCTGGTCATTCAGGCTGCTCAGCGCGGCGTACAGGCTGGTGGTCTTGCCGGAGCCGGTCGGCCCGGTCACCAACAGGATGCCGTGGGGTTTGCCCAGCAACTGGCGCAGGGCCGCGAGGGTATCGTCCGGCATGCCCAACCGATGCAGGTCCAGGCGCCCGGCCTGCTTGTCGAGCAGGCGCAGCACCACCCGTTCACCGTGGGCCGAAGGCAGCGTCGAGACCCTCACATCGACTTCATGCCCGGCCAGACGCAAGGCCATCCGCCCGTCCTGAGGCACGCGTTTTTCCGCGATGTCCAGGCGTGCCATGACCTTGATCCGCGACACCAGCAGCGTCGCCAGTTCGCGCTTGGGCCTGAGCATTTCACGCAGCTGGCCATCCACCCGCATGCGCACCGACAGGTACTGCTCGAAGGTTTCCAGGTGCACATCCGAGGCGTGCTCGCGCACCGCTTCACCGAGCAACGCGTTGATCAGGCGAATGATCGGCGCGTCGCCTTGTTGCTCCAGCAGGTCGGCGGTTTGCGGCACCTGATCGACCAGGCTGAGCAAGTCCAGTTCTTCGTCCAGCCCTTGGGCAACCTGCTCCACCGCACTATGCCCCTCGCGATAGGCCGCCGCCAGGCGCGAGGCGTACTCATCGGCCCCGACTATTTGAAACGACAACGCCCGCCCGCACACCCGACGCGCTTCCGCCAATGCGGTGAGCGGCGCATCGCGACGCAGGGCAAGGCGCAGGTCGTCGCCGTCACGCTCAAGCAACACACCAAAACGCCGGGCGAAGCCGAAGGGCAATTGCTCGCAGAGTTCGCTCATGGCTTTACTGCGCCTTGCTGCGCAAATCGAACACTGGCGCGCCCGTGGCCGGCTCGAACAACCCGCGTGCCTCGGATGGCAACAACAACGAGTTGTTTTCCCCCGCCCCTGACTTGCTCAAGTCCCGCAGCGCGTTGTAACGCTGCTGGCTGACCTGGGACAGGTCTTCCTTGCTGCGCACGATGGTCGGCCGCAAGAACACCATCAGATTGCTTTTGGTCTGGGTATCGCGGTTCCAGCGGAACATCGCGCCGAGGTAGGGAATGTCCCGCAACAGCGGCACGCCGCTTTTCTGGGTGCGCACGCTGTCCCTGATCAGGCCGCCGATCACGATGATTTCGCCATCGTCGGCAAGGATGGTGCTTTTGAGTGCGCGCTTGTTGGTGATCAGGTCCGAAGAATCAATGCCCGACACCGAGGGTGCAATGTCCGACACTTCCTGCTCGACCTCCAGACGCAAGGTCGAGCCTTCGTTGATGTAAGGCTTGATCTTCAGGCTGATGCCGACGTCCTTGCGCTCGACGGTGGTGAACGGATTCTCCGCGCCGTTGCTGTTGGTGGCGTAGGAGCCAGTCTTGAATGGCACGTTCTGGCCGACGATGATTTCGGCCTCCTGATTGTCCAGGGTCAACAGGCTCGGCGTGGACAGCAGGTTGCTGTGGGTGTTGCTGGCCAGGGCCGAAATCAGTGCACCGAAGCGGTCACTGCCCAGTTGCAGGATCGCCCCTTCCGGCGCCGATCTTTTCTCGTCGAACTTCAGCCCGCCGACAATCGGAATGTCGGTGCCAGGAAAGTTGATGAAGCCCTTGGCATCGCCCGTGTTGAGATTCCACTGCACACCGACGGCCTCGGCGATATCGCCGGAGATTTCGACAATGGCGGCATGGATCAACACCTGGGCCCGCGGCTGGTCCAACTGACGCACGATGCTTTCGATGGTCCGCACCTGCGCGGGTTCGGCAATCAGCACCAGCGCGTTCTGACTTTCGTCGGCCTTGATCATGAAGGCTGCACTACCAGACGTATCCTTGGCGCTTCCAACGGCGGACGCCTGTTTTCGGCCCTGCCCCATCGACTCCAGAATCTCGGCCAACTGCTTGGCATCGCTGTGACGCAGGCGAATCACCCGGGCATTGTCGAGGGTTGTGGTGGTCGGCGTATCGAGACCTCGGGCCAGTTCGATCAAACGTTGGCGAACGACTGGCGGGCCAATGAAAATCAGGCGATTGGTCCTGGTGTCAGCCAGTACCTGTATCGCCGACTCGGCATTGCGCTTGCCCATGGAGGCCTCGATCACCGGCGCGACATCGCCCGCTTGGGCATGCTTGAGCTGAACCACCGCGTGTAGATTGTTCTGGCCGGAATCCAGCTCGCGGATCACCCGGGCGATGCGCTTCACATTGGCAGCCGTATCCGTCAGCACCAACGCGTTGGCCGACACCGAGGGGCCGACATAACCATTGGCAGAGACCAACGGTCGCACCAGCCCGGCAATATCGGTGGCGCTACCGGTGTTCAACGCGATGACTTCAGTCACGAACTGCGACGCCGTGGTGGTTTTTACCGTGCCTTGACCGGCACGGGTCCTGGCCTCGGAGACCGGGGTGATGAGGATCCGGTCGCCCTCATCGATCACCGTAAAGTTGTGAGCGTCGAGCACCGAATAGAACAACCGGCGCACCCCTTCACGATCGAGTGCCTGCCGGGACATGACGGTGATACGACCGGAGACCTTGGGGTCCAGCACCACTGTGGTCCCCAAAATGCTGGAGATCTCTTCGACGATGTCGCGCAGCTCTGCGTTGTTCATCGCCAGTTGCCATTTTTCTTCGGCGCCTCGAAGCGTGCCTGGGAAGGCGGCAGCCGCCAAAACGGCAAGCAGAAGCATGGAGCGCAGCCAATGCGCGCCGACGAAGCTGTCCATTAAATTCATCACTCTGGTTGCCCGGGGAACGGGCGTAAAAAACGCGTGGTCGTGGTAACCGGTAGAGAATCGACAGATGATTCGATTCCCTTCAGAAAACGTGCGCCAGAGGGTGCGAGCGTCAGCAGCTCCTCTCGTCCCTTGTTCCACAACACAACCTGATGGGGCTCGATACGACGCAGGACGCTGCCGCCAGGCAAGCGCTCACCCACCTGATAGAGACGAGAACCCTGAGCATTGGCCAGCAGTGCTTTGGATAATCCGCTGCTGACAAAGCTCGCTTGCAAAGTCAGCGGCTCGGCGCTGGGCCGCGGTGTGGCCTCCGTCGTCAGGCCGAACACAATGGCAATCGATGCTGTTTCGAGCGGTTCACGTACAGGCACCGCCTGCAGGGTTGCGATGTCGGGCGACGGTGAAGCCAGATGCTCGCGAAATTCCCGTTCCTGCCACACCAGAAACACCGCGCCGCTCACTGGCAACGCGAGCCAGCAAACGCTGCTCAGGCATGCCCGAAAGCGGTGTCCGGAGAAATTCGAAACCTTCATTTTCAACTCGATACTCAACAGAGGCGCCTGGCTTCAGGCGACCTTTTTTCAGGTCGTCTGAAGCCAGTTGCGAGGACTTACAACTTGTCCCACGCCATGTGCCAGTGAGCACCGACACCCGGTTCGAAGCCGTTGGCGGAGGGGCTGAACTGCTTGCAGTAACCCGACTCAGGGAACGGCTTGCACTCAAAGACTTCGTTGGTCTTCGGCTGCAGCACCTTGGTGCCGGCGGTGTAGTCGCTGAGGCCTTCAGGGAACACGAAGTCGTATTCGATGCCGGCGCCTTCACCGGTCAGTTGGGAGGTCTGGGTATCCTGGCGGGTGGTGCGACCATCCAGGGTGGTACCGACCAGGGTGAGTGTGTGCGCGCCCGGATTGCTGCGCACATCCATGGACAGCGAGGTGGAGCCGCTGGCTACTTGTGCCGACGTGGTGCCTACCGGTTTGTTGCTCTGATCGAACAAGGTCGCTTCGACGTTCATCGGGCGGTTCGCAATCATGCCGAACTCGACCTTGGCCCGGCCTTTATCCAGAACGTATTCGGCTTGCTGCGAGGCCACCGACATGCGTGCTGCCGCATCCTCCTTCATGTCCAGCTGAATTTCGTAACGGGTCACGCCGCTTTCTTTTTGTGCGTATAGCGAGTTGTTGCCCCGGATCGGTTCGATATTGCCGTTTTCATCACGAATGCCGGCACGGATGAGTTTGTGGGTCGCGTTGATTTTTTCCGCCAGCTTGAACGACCAGTTTTGTGGCGACCCTTCTTCAGCGTTATCGATGCTGATTTCGACGCGGTAGTCCGGGTTCTCGCCATTGGCGGAGAACGCGCGGGCCTTGACCTTGTCACCGACCAGCAGCTCGGTCGAAGGCGCAATACTACCCACGGAGGACCAGCCACCCGGCAACTCTGGTTCGGCAAGGATGTTTACGTCTGCCACGTTGTAAAACGCTGCATCGGTATCACCGACGGTCCAGATCGCCAGAATCACGTGCTGACCGGATTTGTCTGCAGGAAGGGTGCAGTTGTGCTTGTCGCTGTTAGACGGCTTTTGATTACCGCCATCGACGGTGCAGAACGGGGTACTTTCGAAGGTAGCGCGCTTGAGCGATTCGTTCGGATTCCAGCCGTTGCGGCTGATGAAATACTCGTGCCTGGTGGCCGGGTGAACAGCGGTGTAACGCCATTGGAAATCGATGTTGCGATCCTTGATTTCGGTCAGGTGCCAACGGGTGGCGGACTGTGCGTCCATGGCAGAGAACAGCGAGTGACCGCCGCTGGCGATCTTGCCATCGACCGGGCCTTGCAAGGGAGCACCGCCGACGCCAGCCGGAAAGCCCTTGAAGGTTTCACCAACACTTTGCGGCTCGTACTGCGCGCCGCCGCAGTTGGTGTTCAAGCCTTTCTGGCAGGCCAGTGCGCGCGAAGGCGGCACATCCAGATAGCCATGGGCGGAAACGGTTTGAGAGGCCAGCATTGCCGATAACAGGATCATCGACGACGTGCAGGCTGTTAAAGCACTTCGTCTATCAAATGTAATTTTCATGATGTGCTCCAGACTACTTATCGAAAACAAGCCGCCTTGCAGGCGGCGATGTTCGCTTCGTTATTGTTCGGCGTTGCGCTGAACAGGGGGCTGGAACCTTACGGGGATGACGAAGAATTCTATGTAGGAGTAATCCTCGAACCTGACAGGAATAGTCTGCGCATCCGATTTTCCTACAAGACATAAAAAAACCTGTCCGGCACGAGGCGGGACAGGCTTCTGGAAAACGGCGTTGACCGTTATTCGTGATATTGCGCCGACAATTCATGCACGGCACGCAGGAATGCGCCAGCGTGCTCCGGATCGACTTCCGGCGTGATGCCATGGCCGAGGTTGAACACGTGGCCGCTACCCTTGCCGTAGCTGGCCAGAATACGCCCGACTTCAGCGCGAATGGCTTCCGGCTTGGCGTAGAGCACGGTCGGGTCCATGTTGCCTTGCAAGGCAACCTTGTCGCCGACACGGTCGCGGGCGTTGCCGATGTCGCAGGTCCAGTCCAGGCCCAATGCATCAGCACCGGCGTCGGCGATGCTTTCCAGCCACAGACCGCCATTCTTGGTAAACAGGATCACCGGCACCTTGCGGCCTTCGTGTTCGCGGATCAGGCCGCTGACGATTTTCTTCATATAGGCCAGGGAGAATTCCTGGTACGCCGCCGCTGACAGGTTGCCGCCCCAGGTGTCGAAGATCTGCACCGCTTGGGCGCCGGCCATGATCTGGCCGTTGAGGTAGCTGGTGACCGACTGCGCGAGTTTATCCAGCAGCAGGTGCATGGCTTGCGGGTTGTCGTAGAGCATGGCCTTGGTCTTACGGAAGTCTTTCGACGAACCGCCTTCGACCATGTAGGTGGCCAGGGTCCACGGGCTGCCGGAGAAGCCGATCAACGGCACACGGCCGTTCAGTTCGCGGTGGATGGTACTGACCGCGTCCATCACGTAACCCAGGTCTTTCTGCGGGTCAGGAATCGGCAGGGCTTCGATGTCGGCCAGGGTGCTGACGACTTTCCTGAAGCGCGGACCTTCGCCGCTTTCGAAGTACAGACCCTGGCCCATGGCATCGGGGATGGTCAGGATGTCGGAAAAGAGGATCGCCGCGTCCAGTTGCGGATAGCGGTCGAGCGGCTGCATCGTGACTTCGCAAGCGAACGCCGGATTCATGCACAGGCTCATGAAATCGCCGGCCTTGGAGCGGCTGGCGCGGTATTCAGGCAGGTAGCGACCGGCCTGACGCATCATCCACACGGGGGTGACGTCTACGGGTTGCTTGAGCAGGGCGCGCAGGAAACGGTCGTTCTTCAGGGCAGTCATGTCGGCATCCGGAAAAAAAGTGAGGGCATTTTCTCAGAGCTGGGCGCAAAAGGCACGGCAAGAGCCGCGCCTTTTGTCTATCGGGTCAATTTGTCGCGGCCTGTCGCTGTAACGGCTTGCAACTCAACATAACATTTGCTCGTACTTGTCCAGGACCTGCTTAACGGAAGATTAACTGCCCCTTCCTAGCATCCGCACCACTTTATGGAGGGGTGCCGATGTATAAAAAACTGCGTTTCGCGTCAGGCTCACTGGCGCTTATGGTTATTGTCGGCGGCTGCACTCCAGCATCCGACACGCTGGAGCCCGCCCCTGTAAAGGTCAGCATCGAAACGCTGGAAGCGCGGCCTCTTTCAATCAGCAGCGAACTGAGTGGCCGCATTGCAGCACCGCGAACAGCCTATGTGCACGCAAGGGTAGCGGGGGTACTGCTAAAAAACGTGCTCGCGCAAGGCAGCGAAGTGAAACAGGGCGACGTTCTCTTTTACATCGACCCGGCGCCCCTTCAAGCCGATCTGGACAGCGCCCTGGCCGGGTTGAAAAAAGCCCAGGCCGATGCCTCGCGAGCACGCCTGCAAGAACAACGCTTCCGCAAACTGATTCCGGGTAATGCGATCAGTGCCCAGGAATATGACAACGCACGCGCGACCGCCCAGCAGGCTGACGCTGACGTCGCGGCCAATCAAGCGATTGTGCAACGTGCTCGACTGAATTTGAGTTATTCAACCGTCACCGCTCCCATCTCCGGCCGCATCGGTCGCGCCTTGGTGACCGAAGGCGCTCTGGTCGGACAGAACGAACCAACCCCGCTGGCGCTGATTCAGCAGTTGGACCCGATTCATGTCGACCTGTCTCAATCAACCCGCGAACTCAACGAGTTACGCCGTGCGTTCCGTTCCGGCCAGTTGCGGCAACTGGGATTGGACCAGGCCAAAGCTGCTCTGCTCCAGGATGATGGCAGCTTGTATCCGTTGCCCGGCAAGCTGCTTTTCAGCGATATCAGTGTCGACCCGGGCACTGGCCAAATCATCCTGCGTAGCGAGTTTCCTAACCCCGACCTGGACTTGCTGCCCGGCAGCTTCGTGCGGGTCAGGGTGGAGCAGGCCATCGCTCAACAGGGTATCAGCGTGCCACAGCGCTCGATCTTGCGGAACAGCGCTGGCCTGGCCCAAGTAAAACTGCTCGATGACGAACTGCGCGTGTCCCTCAAAACGGTGCAACTGGGGACCATGTACCGCGATAGGTGGATCGTCACCGACGGCCTCAAATCTGGCGATCGCATCGTCGTCGAAGGTCTGCAACATGCTCGTCCTGGCGAGAAAGTACAAATCGACACCCCCTCTCTTCCACTCGTCCAGACGACTGGTCCATCAACAGGACGCTAGTTTATGCCGCATTTTTTTATTGATCGCCCGGTGTTCGCCTGGGTGATCGCCCTGTTCGTCCTGCTGGCGGGTGCGCTGTCTATAACGCAATTACCAGTGGCTCAATATCCCAACATTGCTCCACCGAAAATCGAAGTCACCGCAAGCTATCCTGGGGCCTCGGCACAGGTCATGGATCAAAGTGTCGTCAGCGTGATTGAGCAAGAACTCAGCGGGGCTGACCATCTGTTGTATTTTGAATCGAGCAGTAGTCTGGGCTCCGCGACGATCACCTCGACATTTAAACCAGGCATTAATCCGGAGCTTGCTCAGGTCGACGTACTCAATCGCCTGAAAGCCATCGAGTCGCGACTGCCACAAACGGTGATACAGCAGGGCTTGCGCGTAGAGAAAGTCTCCACTGGTTTTCTGCTGTTCATTTCACTTATCGGCACCCGCGATGATGTCGACTCCGTGTCCCTCAGTGATTACCTGGCACGTAACGTAGTAAACGAAATCAAACGCCTGGACGGCGTCGGGAAAGTCCAGATGTTCGGGTCTGAGCGAGCTATGCGTATTTGGCTCGATCCGCAAAAACTGATCGCTTTCAACCTGACACCTGCTGACGTCAATGCAGCAATCACGGCTCAGAACACCTTGATAGCCGCTGGCAGCCTCGGGGAATTACCGATTGACGATAGCCAGGAAATCACTGCGACCGTCCTCGCCGAAGGCCAATTGTCGAGCCCTGAGGCGTTCGCCGAGATTGTGCTTCGCGCCGACTCCAGTGGAGCTGTAGTGCGAGTAGGCGATGTCGCCCGCGTCGAATTAGGTAGCCAGGAATACCAGTTCGGCACCCGCCTCAATGGCCAACCTTCCAGTGAATTGGGTGTTCAACTGACGCCCGATGGCAACGAATTGAGTACCGCAACGCTGGTACGCGCGAAGATGGATGAGCTGTCCCGCTATTTCCTGCCGGCATGAAGTACCAGATTGCGTACGACAGCTCGCCCTTCGTCAAAGTCTCAATCACCAAGGTGATTTACACACTGCTCGAAGCGATGGTTTTGGTGTTCGTCGTGATGTACCTGTTCCTGCAAAACATCCGTTACACATTGATTCCGACATTGGTGGTGCCGGTTGCGTTAATGGGTACCTTTGCACTCATGCTGGCACTAGGGTTCTCAATCAATGTGCTGACCATGTTTGGCATGGTGCTGTCGATTGGCATTCTGGTGGATGACGCCATCGTGGTGGTGGAAAACGTTGAAAGAATCATGCTTCACGAGCAGCTCTCCCCCAAGGAAGCAACTCGCAAGGCGATGAAACAAATCAGTGGCGCCATCGTGGGCATCACCCTGGTACTGGTTGCCGTATTTATTCCTATGGCATTCATGCCAGGTTCCGTCGGGGTTATTTACCAGCAGTTCTCCCTGACCATGGCTACCTCCATTCTGTTCTCGGCATTCCTTGCCTTGAGCCTGACACCAGCGCTGTGCGCCACGCTGCTCAAACCTGTGGAACAGGATAGTCACTCTGCCCACGGGTTCTTCAAATGGTTCAACTGCCGATTCGAACAACTGACCGAGAGCTATCAGGGGTGGGTGACCCATGCCCTTAAACGCAGCGGACGGTATTTGTTCATTTATGGCGCCTTTCTACTCGTGCTGGCGCTGGGCTTCAGCCGCCTGCCCTCCGCGTTTCTTCCGGATGAAGACAAGGGCTACACGATCATCGACGTTCAACTGCCCCCCGGGGCAAGCCAAAGTCGCACGGTAGCAGTCGTCAAACAAATCGAAGCGCATTTCGCCACTGAACCGGCCATGGACAACAGCACGTTCGTTCTCGGCTTCAGTTTTTCCGGCAGCGGGCAGAACGCCGCGCTGGGTTTCACCGTGCTCAAGGATTGGTCACAGCGGGGTAGCAATGATACGACGACCGCCATCGCCGAACGGGCGAACGCAGCCTTGAGTCACATCAAAGAAGCAGAGGTGTTAGTCGTATCACCAGCACCGATTCGCGGTCTAGGTACCTCCAGCGGTTTCGAGTTCCGCTTGCAGGACCGTGGCAGCCTTGGCTATGCCACGTTGATGAAGGCTCGCAGCGATCTGCTGGAAGCAACACAAACCAGTCCAATCCTGGCAAACGTCCGCGAAAGCGCTTTGCCCGAAGCGCCGCAGGTAAAATTGGACATCGACCGCCGACACGCCAATGCGCTAGGTGTCTCCTTCGCCGATATTGGCAACGTATTGTCCACCGGCATCGGTTCGGCCTACATCAATGACTTCCCCAATCAGGGGCGAATGCAACGAGTGCTGGTACAGGCTGAGGGCGACCAACGCAAGCAGGTCGACGATCTGCTGAAGATGCACGTACGCAATAAAGATGGAAAGATGGTCCCTTTGTCCACCTTCGTTCAAGCCCAATGGACTCAAGGGCCTGCGCAATTGAACCGTTACAACGGTTACCCGGCGATCAGCATCTCCGGCGAACCAGCCCCCGGCTACAGCACGGGAGAAGCCATGGCGGAAATCGAACGCCTGGTGGCGCAAGGACCGGCCGGTCTGGGACACGAGTGGACCGGGCTGTCACTGCAAGAACGCTTGTCCGGCAATCAGGCACCGATCCTGATCGGCCTGTCGTTGCTGGTCGTGTTCCTCTGTCTGGCGGCGTTGTACGAGAGCTGGTCAATTCCGACGTCAGTTTTGCTTGTAGTGCCTCTCGGCGTGCTTGGCGCAGTCGTGGCGGTCACCCTGCGCGGGATGCCCAACGACGTATTCTTCAAAGTCGGGTTGATCACCATCATTGGCCTATCAGCGAAGAACGCGATTCTGATCATCGAGTTCGCGAAGAGCCTGTACGACGAAGGCCACGACCTGATCGATGCCACCTTGCATGCCACGCGCCTGCGCCTACGCCCCATCATCATGACGTCACTGGCGTTTATCCTTGGCGTGGTGCCCTTGGCGATAGCCACCGGTGCCAGCTCAGCGAGCCAGCAAGCCATCGGCACCGGGGTGATCGGCGGCATGATCAGCGCAACGTTGGCGGTGGTGTTTGTACCGGTATTTTTTGTGGAAGTGATGAAGCGCGTGAAAACCCGCCGTCACTGAAACGCAAAAGCGGGCTTGTCCGTAGAGAACAAGCCCGCTTTTGTGTGGTGCGTAGCGAACGTTAAACGCCCAGGTAATCCAGGATCCCTTCAGCCGCATTACGGCCTTCGAAGATCGCCGTCACCACCAGGTCGGAACCGCGCACCATGTCGCCACCGGCGAAGATTTTCGGGTTGCTGGTCTGGTGCTTGTACTGACCTTGCTCAGGCGCAACAACGCGGCCCTGGCTGTCGGTCTGGATCTCGAACTGCTCGAACCACGACGCCGGGCTTGGACGGAAACCGAAGGCGATGACCACGGCGTCGGCCGGAATGATCTCTTCGGAGCCCGGGATCGGCTCTGGGCTGCGACGGCCACGGGCGTCCGGCTCGCCGAGACGGGTCTCGACCACCTTCACACCTTCGACCTTGTCTTCGCCGACAATGGCGATCGGCTGGCGGTTGTAGAGGAACTTCACGCCTTCTTCCTTGGCGTTCTTCACCTCTTTACGCGAGCCTGGCATGTTCGCTTCGTCGCGACGATAGGCGCAAGTCACCGATTTGGCACCCTGGCGGATCGAAGTACGGTTGCAGTCCATCGCCGTGTCGCCACCGCCCAGTACCACGACCTTCTTGCCTTTCATGTCGACGAAATCTTCCGGCGACTTTTCAAAGCCCAGGTTGCGGTTGACGTTGGCGATCAGGAAGTCCAGCGCATCGTACACGCCCGGAAGGTCTTCACCGGCGAAACCACCCTTCATGTAGGTGTAGGTGCCCATGCCCATGAACACGGCATCGTACTCTTCGAGCAGTTGCTCCATGGTCACGTCCTTGCCCACCTCGGTGTTGAGGCGGAACTGGATGCCCATGCCACTGAAGACTTCGCGACGATTGCTCAGTACGGTCTTTTCCAGCTTGAACTCGGGGATGCCGAAGGTCAGCAGGCCGCCGATTTCCGGGTTCTTGTCGAACACCACCGGGGTCACGCCGCCGCGCACCAGCACATCGGCACAACCCAGGCCCGCAGGCCCGGCGCCGATGATGGCGACACGCTTGCCGGTCGGCTTGACCTTGGACATGTCCGGACGCCAGCCCATGGCGAACGCGGTGTCGGTGATGTACTTCTCCACCGAACCGATGGTCACCGCGCCGAAGCCGTCGTTGAGGGTGCAGGCACCCTCGCACAGACGGTCCTGCGGGCACACCCGGCCGCAGACTTCCGGCAGGGTGTTGGTCTGGTGCGACAGCTCGGCGGCCTGGAGGATGTTGCCCTCGGCCACCAGCTTCAGCCAGTTGGGAATGAAGTTGTGCACCGGGCACTTCCATTCGCAATACGGGTTACCGCAACCCAGGCAGCGATGGGCCTGGTCGGCCGACTGCTGGGGTTTGAACGGTTCGTAGATTTCCACGAACTCTTTCTTGCGTTGACGCAACAGTTTCTTCTTCGGATCCTTGCGCCCGACATCGATGAACTGGAAGTCGTTATTCAGACGTTCAGCCATTTTAAAACCTCATCAAACTCTTCAGGCGCATATCACTGCGGGTTGGCACGGGTGCTGGAAAGCAACGTTTTCAAGCTGGCAGCCTTTGGCTTGACCAACCAGAAACGGCGCAGGTAGTCATCGAGGTTTTCGGCGAGTTCACGACCCCACTCGCTGTCGGTTTCCTCGACGTACTCGTTCAGCACACGCTGCAAATGGCTACGGTAGGCTTCCATCGCCTCGCCGCTGATCCGCTGGATTTCCACCAGTTCGTGGTTGACCCGGTCAACGAAGGTGTTGTCCTGGTCGAGCACGTAGGCGAAACCGCCGGTCATACCAGAGCCGAAGTTGTAACCGGTCTTGCCCAATACGCAGACGAAACCACCGGTCATGTACTCGCAGCAGTGATCGCCAGTGCCTTCCACAACGGTGTGGGCACCGGAGTTACGCACGGCGAAGCGCTCACCCGCGGTGCCGGCGGCGAACAGCTTGCCGCCGGTGGCGCCGTACAGGCAGGTGTTACCGATGATGGCACTGTCCTGGGTGCGGTAGACGCTGCCCTTCGGCGGCACAATCACCAGCTTGCCGCCGGTCATGCCCTTGCCGACGTAGTCGTTGGCATCGCCTTCCAGGTACATGTTCAGGCCGCCCGCGTTCCACACGCCGAAGCTCTGCCCGGCCGTGCCTTTGAAGCGGAACGTGATCGGCGCGTTGGCCATGCCCTGGTTGCCGTGCTTACGGGCGATTTCGCCGGAGATCCGCGCACCGATGGAACGGTCGCAGTTGCAGATATCCAGGGCGAACTCGGCGCCACTCAGGTCGTTGATCGCCGAGGTGGCCATGTCAACCATTTTCTCGGCCAGCAGGCCTTTGTCGAACGGCGGGTTGCGGTCTACGCCACAGAACTGCGGTTTGTCCGCCGGCACGTGGTCGCTGCCCAGCAACGGGGTCAGGTCCAGGTGATGCTGCTTGGCGGTCTGGCCTTCGAGGACTTCCAGCAGGTCGGTACGGCCGATCAGCTCTTCGAGGGAGCGCACACCCAGCTTGGCCAGCCACTCACGGGTTTCTTCGGCGACGTAGGTGAAGAAATTCACCACCATGTCGACGGTGCCGATGTAGTGATCCTTGCGCAGCTTCTCGTTCTGGGTCGCCACGCCGGTGGCGCAGTTGTTCAGGTGGCAGATGCGCAGGTATTTGCAGCCCAGGGCAATCATCGGTGCGGTGCCGAAGCCGAAGCTTTCAGCGCCGAGGATCGCTGCCTTGATCACGTCGAGGCCGGTTTTCAGGCCGCCGTCGGTCTGCACCCGGACTTTGCCTCGCAGGTCGTTGCCACGCAGGGTCTGGTGGGTTTCGGCCAGGCCGAGCTCCCACGGAGCGCCCGCGTATTTGATCGAGGTCAGCGGCGATGCACCGGTGCCGCCGTCGTAGCCGGAGATGGTGATCAAGTCCGCGTAGGCCTTGGCCACGCCGGCGGCGATGGTGCCGACGCCTGCTTCCGCTACCAGCTTCACCGAGACCAGCGCCTGCGGGTTGACTTGTTTCAGGTCGAAAATCAGCTGCGACAAGTCTTCGATCGAGTAGATGTCGTGGTGCGGCGGTGGCGAAATCAGGGTCACGCCCGGCACTGCATAACGCAGCTTGGCGATCAGACCGTTGACCTTGCCACCTGGTAGTTGACCGCCCTCGCCTGGCTTGGCGCCCTGGGCGACCTTGATCTGCAGCACTTCGGCGTTGACCAGGTATTCCGGGGTTACACCGAAACGGCCAGTCGCCACTTGCTTGATTTTCGAGCTCTTGATGGTGCCATAGCGAGCCGGGTCTTCGCCGCCTTCGCCAGAGTTGGAACGCGCACCGAGGCGGTTCATGGCTTCGGCCAGGGCTTCGTGAGCTTCCGGCGACAGGGCGCCCAGCGAAATACCGGCGGAATCGAAGCGCTTGAGCACCGATTCCAGCGGTTCGACTTCGCTCATGTCCAATGGAGTGTCGAGGGTTTTGACTTTCAGCAGGTCGCGGATCATCGATACCGGACGGTTGTCCACCAGCGAGGTGTATTCCTTGAACTTGCTGTAGTCACCCTGCTGCACGGCGGCTTGCAGGGTGTTGACCACGTCCGGGTTGTAGGCGTGGTACTCGCCACCGTGGACGAACTTCAGCAGGCCACCTTGCTGGATCGGCTTGCGCGGGCTCCAGGCTTCGGTGGCCAGCGCTTTCTGCTCGGCTTCGATGTCGACGAAACGCGCCCCCTTGATGCGACTCGGAACGCCCTTGAAGCTCAGGTTGCAGACTTCCTCGGACAGGCCGATGGCCTCGAACAACTGCGCACCACGGTACGAAGTAATGGTCGAGATGCCCATCTTCGACAGGATCTTGAGCAGGCCCTTGGTGATGCCTTTACGGTAGTTCTTGAACACCTCATAGAGGTCGCCCAGCACTTCACCGGTACGGATCAGGTCGCCCAGCACTTCATAAGCCAGGAACGGATAAACGGCAGAGGCGCCGAACCCGATCAACACGGCGAAGTGATGCGGATCGCGCGCGGTTGCAGTTTCCACCAGGATGTTGGAGTCGCAGCGCAGGCCTTTTTCGGTCAGGCGGTGGTGCACCGCACCGGTCGCCAGAGAGGCGTGGATCGGCAGCTTGCCCGGAGCGATGTGACGGTCACTCAGAACGACCTGGGTACGACCGGAACGCACGGCTTCTTCAGCCTGATCGGCCACGTTGCGGATCGCAGCTTCCAGGCCAACGCTTTCGTCGTAGTTGAGGTCGATGATCGCGCGCTCGAAGCCCGGACGATCGAGGTTCATCAGCGAGCGCCACTTGGCCGGGGAAATGACCGGAGAGCTGAGGATCACGCGCGAAGCGTGTTCCGGCGACTCCTGGAAGATGTTGCGCTCGGCACCGAGGCAGATCTCCAGCGACATGACGATGGCTTCGCGCAGCGGGTCGATCGGCGGGTTGGTGACCTGCGCGAACTGCTGGCGGAAATAGTCGTACGGCGTGCGTACGCGCTGGGACAGCACGGCCATCGGCGTATCGTCGCCCATCGAGCCCACGGCTTCGTAGCCTTGCTCGCCGAGCGGACGCAGCACCTGGTCGCGCTCTTCGAACGTGACCTGGTACATCTTCATGTATTGCTTGAGCTGGTCGACGTCGTAGAACGCCGAACCGTGGTCGTTGTCTTCCATGGTCGCCTGGATGCGCAGGGCATTCTTGCGCAGCCATTGCTTGTACGGATGACGGGACTTGAGGCGATTGTCGATGGCATCGGTGTCGAGGATCTGACCGGTCTCGGTGTCCACGGCAAAGATCTGGCCAGGTCCCACACGGCCCTTGGCGATCACGTCTTCAGGCTGATAGTTCCAGACACCGATTTCCGAGGCCAGGGTGATGAAGCCGTTCTTGGTGGTGACCCAACGCGCCGGACGCAGACCGTTACGGTCGAGCAGGCACACCGCGTAGCGACCGTCGGTCATTACCACACCGGCCGGGCCGTCCCACGGTTCCATGTGCATCGAGTTGTATTCGTAGAACGCACGCAGATCCGGGTCCATGGTCTCGACGTTCTGCCACGCTGGCGGAATGATCATCCGCACGCCACGGAACAGGTCGATGCCACCGGTGACCATCAGCTCGAGCATGTTGTCCATGCTCGAGGAGTCGGAACCAACGCGGTTAACCAACGGGCCGAGCTCTTCCAGGTCCATCAGATCGTTGGTGAACTTGGTGCGACGGGCCACGGCCCAATTGCGGTTGCCGGTGATGGTGTTGATCTCGCCGTTGTGCGCCAGGAAGCGGAACGGTTGGGCCAGCGGCCATTTCGGCAGGGTGTTGGTGGAGAAGCGCTGGTGGAACACGCAAATCGAGGTTTGCAGGCGCTCATCGCTCAGGTCCGGATAGAAGGCGGTCAAGTCCGCCGGCATCATCAGGCCTTTGTAAATGATGGTCTTGTGGGAAAAGCTGCACACGTAGTGATCGACGTCGGCGGCGTTGGCCACGGACGAGCGACGACGGGAAGTGAACAGCTTGACGGCCATGTCCTGATCGCTCAGGCCTTCACCGCCGATGAACACTTGCTCGATTTGCGGCAGGCGCTCAAGGGCCAGGCGGCCGAGGACGCTGGTGTCGATCGGCACTTTGCGCCAGCCGACCAGTTGCAGGCCGGCGGCCAGGATCTCGCGGTTCATGTTCTCGCGAGCGGCTTCGGCTTTGACCGGGTCCTGGTTGAAGAAAACCATGCCCACAGCGTACTGCTTGGGCATTTCGACGCCGAAGGTTTCCTGGGCGATGGCTCGCAGGAACACGTCCGGTTTTTGAATCAGCAGACCGCAACCGTCACCGGTCTTGCCGTCGGCATTAATCCCACCGCGGTGGGTCATGCAGGTCAGGGCCTCAATGGCCGTTTGCAAAAGGGTATGACTGGGCTCGCCCTGCATATGGGCTATCAGGCCGAAACCGCAGTTATCCTTGAATTCATCTGGTTGGTACAGACCTGCTTTCATAGACACTTTCTCACCAGGCTGCCTCTGATCGAGGCAAATTTCTTTTCAATTCAACCACTTGCCATCCGCGCCGAACGTACGCCAGCTTTGCGGGGGCAAAAGGGAGGTCATTGTACACACCGACACTTGGCCTCACAAATTTGACGACGAAATGTCGCAAATCTATGTCGCATTTGTGAAAGGTTTAAAGCGATCTGCTGTGCTAGTCAAAACTTTTTTTAATTTTGACCGCAACGACTCAAAGACTACTGTGACGCAGACACCACAAGGCACGCAGCCCGAAGGCTGCGCGCACTTGTAGAAATTTTGAGGTGCTTGGAGAGGCGGCCTGGGTAAGGCCGCCGAATCTTCAGCGAGTTGTTGCCAGTTCCTGTTGGACGCTGGCGACAGTGCGAGGCCAAGGTTTACCAGCCTGAACCTTCGCTGGCAAGGCCTTGATGGCGGAAACGGCTGCATCACGATTGGCGAAGTTGCCGTAGGTGATCACGTAAAGCGGCTTGCCATTGAGGACTTTCTTGAAATAACGGTACTCGCCGCCCTGCTCCTTGACGAAGCTTTGTGCGGCAGTTTCGGAGCTGGTGCCGAGGATTTGCACCACATAGTTGCCCGGTGCCTGACCGGCGTACCAGGTGCCGCCAGCAGCCTTGGCCACCGGAGCCGGTTTCTCGGCAGGCTTGGCCGCCGCCGCAACGGCTGGCTTGGCTGGCGCTGGTGCAGGCTTGGCCACTGGAGCAGGCGCTGGCTTGGCGGTGGCGACCTGAGTCGGCGCAGGGGTCGGCTTGGCGGCTGGCGTCGGCGCAGGGCCGGCTGGAACGCCCACAGGCGGCGCAGTGGTAGTCACCGTCGGCGGTGTGGCACTGGAACCTTCGACCGGCACACCATCGTCACCCTCGGTGATGCCGCCCGCGGCTTCAGCCAGTGGGCCACGCATGACCGGTTGCGAGTTGCCGACCAACGGCAACGGCATCGGTTGCGTATTGCCGGCGAATTCGACGGCCGGAGCACCGCCATTCGCTGCTGGCTGCCCCTGACCGAGCGGCAGTTGTGCCTGCTCGTTGGCCGGCGCACCCGTGGTCGGTGCCTTGTTGCGACCCGGCATCAACCAGGCGGCAGCTACCGCGACCACGACAACAGCGGAAATCGCCAATACGTGTTTCTTCGGCATATTGAACCCCATTTTTGGACGCTTGACCGCTGTGCGGCTGGCGATCATGGCTTCGATCATTGCATCGCGGGCCGCCTGGTTGATGCTGCCAGGCCAGCCTTCGGAGCTTTCGTGAATATCAGAGATCTGATCTGCGGTGAAAAGTTCGATACCGCGACCGGCGCCTTCAAGCCGCTGCTCCAGATATTCGCGGGTTTCTTCCTCGGTGTAGGGTTGCAGTTCGATGACATGGAAACGCTCTTCCTCGAGATGCAAAGCATCAAGCTGAGCAATCATCGAGGATTCACCGAACAGGAACACATGCGGACGACCTTCAGGCGCGCCGGCAGCCAGGATCATCAGAGCCTCGAGGGCGGACTCGTCGAGCTGCTCGGCGTTATCGACCAGCAGATAGACTTCCTGCCCGGTCAGTGCAAGCTGCACCACTTGAGCCAGAATAGCGTCGACATCAGCCTGGCTGACGTTCAGCGCCTGGGCTACCTGGCGCAACACCCCGGCCGCATCGCCGGCGCCGCGGGCAGAAACCACCACACTCTGTACCGATTGCTTGTTGGTGCTGGCGACCAGTGCCTGACGCAACAGGGTCTTGCCACTGCCCTCGGGGCCGGTAACCACCAGCAGCAACTGGCTGTAACGGGCCAGGTGATGCAGTTGTCCCAGCACGGGTTTGCGCTGGGCCGGGAAAAATTTGAAGCCAGGCACCCGTGGAGCAAAAGGGTCATGACTCAACTGGTAATGGCCGAGGAAAGCCTCGTCGGCATGCAAACTAGTCATCGCGTTCTTATTAACCTTTAAGCTGGGCCAGGGCGCGGTAGTCTGCCCCCAGCGTGGCCTGTAGAACCTCTTTCGGATAATCGTCGGTCACCACCGCTTCACCCATGTGGCGCAGCAGCACCAGGCGCAAACGACCGTCGATCACTTTTTTATCAATGGACATGTGTTCGAGGAAATCGGTTTCTGTCATCTCTTCCGGCGGAATGACCGGCAGCCCCGCACGCTGGAACAGACGAATGCCGCGATCGCGCTCCTGTTCACTGATCCAGCCCAGTCGCGTGGACATTTCCAGCGCCATTACGGTGCCGGCAGCCACAGCCTCACCATGAAGCCACACACCATAGCCCATGTGGGTTTCGATGGCGTGGCCAAAAGTGTGGCCCAGGTTCAGCGTGGCACGAACACCCGTCTCTTTCTCATCGGCACCGACCACCGCCGCCTTGGCCGCGCAGGAGCGCTCGATGGCATAGGTCAGGGCTTGCTGATCCAGGTTGCGCAGACGGTCGACATTGTCTTCGAGCCAGGTCAGGAACGGCTCATCACAGATCAGCCCGTACTTGATGACTTCGGCCAATCCGGCGGACAGCTCGCGCGCCGGCAGGGTATTGAGGCTGGCGGTATCGATCAGCACCACGTTCGGCTGATAGAAGGCGCCGACCATGTTCTTGCCCAGCGGATGGTTGATCCCGGTCTTGCCGCCCACCGAAGAGTCGACTTGCGACAGCAGCGTGGTCGGAACCTGGATGAAATCGACCCCGCGCTGGTAGCAGGCGGCGGCAAAGCCGGCCATGTCACCGATCACACCACCACCGAGGGCGATCACCGTAGTGCGGCGATCATGCCGGGCGGTCAGCAGGCCGTCGAAAATCAGTTGAAGGGTTTCCCAGGTCTTGAAGGCTTCGCCGTCGGGCAGCACCACGGAAATCACCGAGAACTGCGCCAGGCTGCGGGTCAAACGCTCGAGATAGAGCGGTGCAACAGTCTCGTTGGAGATGATCGCTACTTGCCGTCCACGAATGTGCGGGGCCAGCAGCTCAGGCTGATCCAACAAACCTTCGCCAATATGAATCGGGTAGCTGCGCTCGCCTAGATCGACCTTGAGTGTCTGCATGTGTCCCCACAGTGAAGATGTATCAGGCGTCCCGCCCTGAGTTAACGAATATCTACGGCCTCTGCTGGTGTGACGCCGTTCGGTAGCCATCCGCCACAACCTTGAGCGGTCATGGCGGGACGCCGAGGATAGCGCATTTCGCGCGGCGCTTTAACGGGGTGGCAACTGCTGCAGGCGCTCTAGAATGTCGAGTACGACCATTCGTGGCGGCCGCTCATCGGTTTCGACCACCAGGTCGGCAATTTCCCGATAAAGCGGATCGCGGATCGCCAGCAGATCCCGAAGGGTCTTGGCCGGATCGGCAGTACGCAACAATGGCCGATTGCGGTCGCGGGCCGTGCGGCCGACCTGCTGCTCGACCGAGGCATGCAGATAAACCACCCGCCCACCGGCATGCAGTGCCCGACGATTGGCTTCACGCATGACCGCGCCCCCACCTGTCGCCAGCACCACACCGTCGTAATCGCACAGCTCGGCAATCATTGCCTGCTCGCGATCACGAAAGCCCGGTTCGCCTTCCTTATCGAAGATCCAAGGGATATTGGCGCCCGTGCGCAATTCAATTTCCTTATCGGAATCTTTGAATGGCAGGCGCAGCTCTTTGGCCAGCAACCGGCCGATGGTGCTTTTTCCAGCACCCATCGGTCCAACAAGAATCAAATTTCGCACAGAATCAATGACTCACAGCAATCGCCTGGTTATTCATGATACGCGGAGTGAGGAATACCAACAGCTCGGATTTTTTCTCCGAAATCACATCACGCCGGAAAAGGCGGCCAAGATACGGCACATCGCCAAGAAATGGCACCTTATCTACGACCTTGCTCTGAGTATTTGAGAAAACGCCGCCAATGACGATGGTCTCGCCATCGTTGACCAGGACCTTGGCGTTGACTTCGTTTTTCTTGATGGGCGGCACATCCTGGACCTTGTTCAGGTAGTCCGGCTCATCCTTGGTCACCTTGACTTCCATGATGATCCGGTTGTCGGGCGTGATCTGCGGCGTCACTTCCAGCGACAGCGAAGCCTCCTTGAACGACACCGAAGTCGCGCCACTGGAACTGGCTTCCTGATAGGGAATCTCGGTGCCCTTGAGGATTTTGGCAGTCTCCTTGTCGGACGTGACCACCTTGGGTTGCGAGACGATTTCCCCGTTGCCGGTTTTTTCCATCGCCGTCAGCTCCAGGTCCAGCAAGACGTTATCGGTGATGAACGCGATGCCGATTCCCGAGGTGTTATTGGCCGCACCCAAGTCGACGAACGGTGAGTTGGTGCTGGTACTGCCGGGCGTGCCAATGGTTGACGACCCATTGACCCCGTTGCTGACGCCGGAGGTGTTCCAGTTGCCCCTGCTCTGAATCGAACCACCCCAGCGCACCCCGAGGCTTTTGTCATAGTCGACGTTGGCTTCGACGATCCGCGCCTCGATCATCACCTGACGCACAGGAATATCCAGCTGCGTGACGATCCTGCGCAGCTCGTCAAGCCGGTCCTGGGTCTGGTAGGCGATGATGTTGTTGGTGCGCTCATCGACGGTGATCGACCCCCGTTCGTCGGGTTTCGCTTCGGCGCTGGTCACCGACTGGAAGAGCTTGGCGATGTCTGCCGCCTTGGCGTAATTCACCTGCAACAGTTCCCGACGCAAGGGCGCCAAATCGGCAATCTGCTTCTGTGATTCCAGCTCCTGACGCTCACGGGCAGCAATTTCATCGGCCGGCGCAACAAGCAGGACATTGCCGACCTTGCGCTTATCCAGCCCCTTGGTTTTCAGCACCAGATCCAGCGCCTGATCCCAAGGCACGTTCTGCAAGCGCAACGTGATGCCACCCTGCACGGTGTCGCTGGCCACCAGATTGAGGTTGGTGAAATCGGCGATCAGTTGCAGCACCGAACGCACATCGATGTCCTGGAAGTTCAGCGAAAGCTTCTCGCCGCTGTAGGCGTGCTGCCCGGCATTACGCTTTTGCAGGTTGTCGACCGCCGCCGGACGAACGCTGACCGTAAGCTTGCTGTCGGTCTGATAGGTCGAGTAATCGAACCTGCCACCCGGCTCAATGCTGATGATGGCTCGATCGCCGCTCGCGCTGGCATTGACGAACTGCACTGGCGTGGCGAAATCCTTCACATCCAGACGCACACGCAACGGCTCGGGCAATCGGGTTTTGGCAAACCCGACGATGATCTTGCCCTCGCGCTCCTGTATGTCGGGCGCAATCGATGGATCCGACAAGTCGATCACCACATTGCCTTCGCCCTGTGTGCCTCGCTGAAAATCCACACCCCGAATAGCCTTGCCTGCCGTTACAGCGGCTCGTGCCGGAACCGGCATTGCCGTGGCCGCCGGCCTGGATGTCGACGACTTGACACCCTGCCCGACAACCACCAGCAGATTGTTGCCTTCAATTCGCGAGTCGTATGGGGCCGGCTGGGCCAGGTTGATGATCAATCGCGTACGATCTCCGGCTTCCACCACCGTTGCACTGCGGGCATTTCCACTGCCGAGATCGCGAGTCTTGCTCGCCAGATGACTGGCGACACCCGGCAAATCCAGCGCAATCCGGGCCGGCGACTCCGTCGTATAACCGTGGGGTACTGGGGGCGGCTCATCGAAAGACAACTTCAACTCGACGCGGTCTCCCGGCAGCGCAGCGACATCCAGCGCCTTGAGGTTGGCCGCTTGTACCATCGGCGACAACAACGCTATCCATAGCGAAAGGCCGAAGGTTGCGAAAATCCTGTTCATTATTCGAGTTCCACTATGAGTGCTCTTTCAAAGGGATGGTCCGGGGACGCTCCAGCCACGCGCCCCGACCATCAGGGACAATTTCAACCACATCGACTTGCGAGCCGCTGATTGCAACGATCCGTCCGTCGTTACGCCCCAGGTAATCGCCGACTTTCAGCCGGTGCACCCCACCCGCCCCGCGCAGCAGGGCATAGGAGCCCGTTGCATTGGAAAGGGTGCCGACCATTTCAAACTGCTCGATGTTGAAACCTTCGAGGTATTGCCTGACCCGATTCGGGTCGGGTTTGACGTTACGTGAACCCCGCCGCTGAGCCGCCGGATCAGCGCTGCCCTGCGGCGAAAACGGGCTGCGCAGATTTGCCGCGTTGTAGGTGAATGTCGGGTAAGACCGGAATACCGGCGTTGGTTCAATCTGGCCCGGCCCACGCGGGCGCATTTCGTTCATGTACGCATCCAGATCGCTGTAGTCATCGCCGCTGTCACAACCGGACAGGGCAGACAGCAACACCGCCACCGAAAAACATCGCGTCAGCCTCATTGATGCTGCCCCTTGTCGTTGTAGCGGTAGGTCCTGGCGAGGATGCTCAAGCGCAGTTTCGGACCACCCTGGGGGCTGACGGGGGCAAGGTCGAAATCGTGCAGAGTGACGATTCGCGGCAACCCGGCCACACCACTGACAAAGGTGGCCAGAGCGTGGTAATCCCCGGTGACGGTGAGCTGGATCGGCAGTTCGATGTAGAACGGCTGGGCGACCTCCGGCAGCAGCTTGATCTCCTCGAACTCCAGGCCACTGCCCAGACCGGTACGAGTGATGTCTTCCAGCAAGCCGGGCACTTCGGTGTCGCTGGGCAACTGCCGCAACAGCACGCCGAAGGCGTTCTCCATCTCCTTCAACTGCTGGGTGTAGAGGTCCAGATTCGCTGCCATGCGGGCCTTGCCAGCGAACTGCTCCTTGAGTGTCGACTCTTCCTCGCGCCTGAGATCGAGCTGGCTCTCAAGGTCGCGAGTGGAAAAGTTGTAGCCCAGGGCCAGCACCAGCAATATGAGCAAACCGGCCACCAGAAACTTGATCGCCGGCGGCCAGGCCCCCATGTTGCCGGTATCCAGATCATTGATGTCGATCCTGCGCAGCCCTTCAAACCATTCGGATGGCCTCATTTGCCCTCCTCCGGTGCTGCGGGTCGAGTCTGGTGAACGGTCAACTGGAAGACGTTGGCCGGTTCCACCTGACCGGCAGCAGTGGCCTTGACTTCTGTCAGGCTCGGCGCATCGAACCAGTCTGATGCCTCGAGGTTGCGCATCAAGTCTGAAACACGGCTGTTCGATTGCGCAGCACCGGTGATGGACAGGGTCTTTCCGGTCATTTTCACTTCGGTGAAATACACGCCGTCGGGCAGGAATCGTGCTAACTGATCAAACATTCGCCCGCTGATCTGGCGATTGCCTTGCAGGTCCCGGATGATGCGCATGCGCTCGATCAGTTGCTGACGGCGCGCCTTGAGATCATTGATCTGTGTGATCCGCTCATCGACCACGGCGATTTGCTTGCCGATGTAATCGTTACGGGCGATTTGCCGGTCGATGGCGCCACTGATGGCCTGGTTGGCGACCAGTACCGCGCCTGTCGTGCCTGCCATCACGGCCACCAGGACCAGCAGGAAGCGCTTGCGGCGCGTTTCACGCCGCTCCTCGCGCCAAGGCAGAAGGTTGATCCGAGCCATCAGTCAAAGCTCCTGAGGGCAAGACCACAGGCGATCATCAACGCCGGGGCATCACTCGCCAGGGCAGCACCGTTGACCTTGCTGCCCAGAATCATTTCGGAAAAAGGATTCGCGACCTGGGTCGGCGTGCCCAATTGCTGCTCGACCAAACGGTCCAGCCCCGGGACCGACGCGGTACCACCGGCCAGCAGGATATGGTCGACGGCGCTGTGTTGGCCGAAAGCAAAGAAGAACTGCAATGAGCGCGACACCTGCTGCACCAGCGCCTCTCGAAATGGTTGCAAGACCTCACTGGCATAGTCATCCGGCAAGCCGCCCTTCCTTTGCGCCAGCCCCGCCTGCTCCAGCGTCAGGCCATAACGACGCTGGATTTCCTCGGTCAACTGCCGACCGCCGAACAGTTGTTCACGGGTGTAGATAATCCGCCCGTCGCGCAGCACGCTCAGGGTGGTCATGGTGGCGCCGATATCCACCACAGCGACCGTCAAACGTTCCCTGGAGACCGCGAGCCGACCGGCCAGCAAGCCGAATGAGCGCTCCAGCGCGTAGGCCTCGACATCAACCACGCGGGCGGTCAGTCCCGCCAGCGTCAGGGCGGCCTCGCGGACTTCGACGTTTTCCTTGCGGCAAGCGGCGAGCAGCACGTTGACGCGCTCCGGATTGCGTACGGAGGTGCCCTGGACTTCAAAGTCGATCGCAACTTCATCCAGGGGGTAAGGAATGTACTGATCGGCCTCGATCTTCAGCTGGCTTTCCATCTCGTCTTCAGAAAGCCCGGCATCCATCTCGATGGTCTTGGTGATCACCGCCGAGCCGGCCACGGCCACGGCCACGTTCTTGAGGCCGGTTCTGGCCCTGGCCAACGCGCGAGTGAGGGCCAGCCCCACGCCTTCGAGCTCGGCGATGTTCTTTTCGATCACCGCACCGACCGGCAACGGCTCGACCGCATAGGCTTCGACCCGGTAGCGCTCGCCCTGACGGCTCAACTCCAGAAGCTTCACCGAGGTGGAACTGATATCGATTCCCAGCAACGTACTGGATTTTTTGCTGAAGAGTCCTGGCACTACCAATTCCCTATGACTTTCCGTGAGTTACGGACTCTGCAACGTCCATTGCGTTCAATCCGCCCGTCTTGACAGCAGCGTGAACCACGCTCCCGATCAGAAAAATGCTTATAATGCCCAGCGTTTTTTTTCCGCATTTGCTCAAGCGCGGGTCGTTCTCATTTAGCCTGAACCCTGTTGCCCAATTCATTTTTGCCCTGGATATCCAAAAGCCTTGATTCGTCTGCTGAAGTTTTTCGGTTGGTCCATCGTCGCGGTTTTCTGCGGACTCCTTCTGGGTCTGAGCGGGGCGTACCTCTACCTTAGTCCCGGGCTGCCGTCCGTGGAGGCGCTGAGAAGCATCCAGTTGCAGATTCCTTTGCGGGTCTACAGCAGCGATAACAAGTTGATCGCAGAATTCGGTGAAATGCGCCGTACACCGATCCGTTTCGCCGACATTCCCCCCAACTTCATCAATGCGTTACTAAGTGCTGAAGACGACAATTTCGCCAACCACTACGGCGTCGATCCGAGCAGCCTGATGCGTGCCGCGACCCAGTTGATCAAAAGCGGACACATCCAGTCCGGCGGCAGCACGATCACCATGCAGGTCGCGAAGAACTTCTTCCTGAGCAGCGAACGCAGCTTTTCGCGCAAGACCACCGAGATCCTGCTGGCCCTGCAAATTGAACGACAGTTGACCAAGGACGAGATCCTCGAGCTATACGTCAACAAGATCTATCTGGGTAACCGTGCGTACGGCATCGAGGCGGCAGCGCAGGTTTATTACGGCAAATCGATCCGCGATGTCAGCCTGGCGCAGATGGCGATGATTGCCGGCCTGCCCAAGGCGCCGTCGCGCTTCAACCCGCTGGCCAACCCGGCGCGCAGCAAGGAGCGTCGCGACTGGATCCTGTGGCGTATGTACAAGCTCGGAAAAATCAGCGAGGCCGATTACACCGCAGCGGTCAACGAGCCGCTGAACGCCAGCTATCACGTGCCGACCCCGGAAGTGAACGCCCCGTACATCGCCGAAATGGCCCGTGCCGAAATGGTCGGACGCTATGGCAGCGACGCGTATACCGAAGGCTTCCGCGTCACCACCACGGTGCCGAGCGATCTCCAGGAACTGGCCAACACCGCCGTCCACGAAGGCCTGATGACCTACGATCAGCGCCACGGCTATCGCGGACCCGAGTCGCGGCTGCCGGGCAAGACTCGCGAAGCCTGGGCAACCGAGCTGACCAAACAACGCACCATCAGCAGCCTGGAACCGGCCATCGTGATGCAGGTCGACAAGAACGGCCTGCAAGTGCTGACCCGCACCGGTCAGGAACACGTGAACTGGGACACCATGAAATGGGCCCGGCCGTTCCTGAATACCAACAGCATGGGCGCCAACCCGAAGCAACCGTCGGACGTGGCCCAGGTCGGCGATCTGATTCGCGTGCAGCGTCAGCCGGACAATTCGCTGAAGTTCAGCCAGATCCCGCAGGCCCAGGGCGCGCTGGTGTCCCTGGACCCACAAAACGGCGCCATTCGTTCGCTGGTCGGCGGTTTCGCCTTCGAGCAGAGCAACTACAACCGCGCATTGCAGGCCAAGCGCCAGCCGGGTTCGAGCTTCAAACCGTTCGTCTACAGCGCCGCACTGGACAGCGGCTACACCGCCTCCAGCCTGGTGAACGACGCACCGATCGTGTTCGTCGACGAGTACCTGGACAAGGTCTGGCGTCCGAAGAACGACACCAACACCTTCCTCGGCCCGATTCGCCTGCGTGAAGCGCTGTACAAGTCGCGCAACCTGGTGTCGATTCGCTTGCTGCAGGCGATGGGCGTCGGCAAGACCATCGACTACATCACTCGCTTCGGCTTCAACAAACAGGACCTGCCACCCAACCTGTCCCTGGCGCTGGGCACCGCAACCCTGACGCCCATGGAAATCGCCACTGGCTGGAGCGCCTTCGCCAACGGCGGCTACAAGATCACCCCGTACATCATCGACAAGATCGAAAGCCGCAACGGCGACACACTGTTCGTCGCCAACCCGCCGAGCGTGCCTCAGGGCGGCGCTGCCAGCGATGGCATTGCCGCACCTGCCCCTCAAGCCTTCACGGTCAACGTAACGCCGGGCGAAGTCCCGGGCGGGACGCCGACGCCACAGGCACCCGCCGTGGCTGAACGCATCATTGACGGGCGCACCACCTACATCCTCAACAGCATGCTCGAGGACGTAATCAAGCTCGGCACCGGTCGCCGCGCACTGGCCCTGGGCCGCCCCGACATCGCCGGCAAGACCGGTACGACCAACGAATCCAAGGACGCCTGGTTCTCCGGCTACAACGCCGATTACGTGACGACCGTGTGGACCGGTTTCGATCAACCGGAAAGCCTGGGTCGCAAGGAGTTCGGTGGCACCGTCGCGCTGCCGATCTGGATGAACTACATGGGCCCCGCGCTCAAAGGCAAACCGCCGCATACGCAACCTGAGCCGGAAGGCATCCTCAGCCTGCGAGTCGACCCGGTCAGCGGCCGCGCTGCTAGCCCGGGCACGCCGGGCGCCTACTTCGAGCTGTTCAAGGCCGAAGATACGCCACCGTCGGTCAACGAAATTGGCAGTGGCACGGCACCGGGCAGTCCGTTGCCAGCGGACGAACAGGCGCCGATCGATTTGTTCTGATCGCGGCAATACTGAAAAGCCCCGCCTTCGGAAGAAGTGCGGGGCTTTTTTCTGCCTGACAGTTTTGCATTGAATGAACCGGCCTCATCGCGAGCAAGCTCGCTCCCACAGTGAGCGATGGCGCCCATAGAATTTATACACGCAACCGATCCCTGTGGGAGCGAGCTTGCTCGCGAAGGCGTCAGCGCAGGTAACACAAAACCTTCAGGCATAAAAAAACCCCAACTCTCACGAGCCGGGGCTTTCTGTTGAAGCGCTACAACGGCTTAGCCGTTGAACACGTCATCCACGCTTTTCAGCGGGTAGTTCTTCGGATACGGCAGGGTCGCCACACCGGTCTCGATGGCGGCTTTGGCCACGGCATCGGAGATCAGGGTGATCAGACGAGCATCCATTGGTTTCGGAATGATGTACTCACGACCGAATTCCAGCTTGATGCCGCCATAGGCGTCGCACACTTCCTGAGGTACTGGCAGCTTGGCCAGTTCACGCAGGGCGTTGGCCGCAGCCACTTTCATTTCTTCGTTGATGCGCTTGGCGCGAACGTCGAGGGCACCACGGAAGATGAACGGGAAGCCCAGTACGTTGTTGACCTGGTTCGGGTAGTCGGAACGACCGGTGGCCATGATCACGTCGCTACGGGTAGCGTGTGCCAACTCTGGGGAGATTTCCGGATCAGGGTTGGAGCACGCGAACACGATCGGGTTGGCCGCCATGGACAGCAGGCCTTCAGGGCTCAGCAGGTTCGGGCCGGACAGGCCTACGAACACGTCAGCGCCTTGCAGGGCGTCAGCCAGGGTGCGCTTGTCGGTCGCGTGAGCGAACACCGCCTTGTACTGGTTCAGGTCGTCACGGCCGGAGTGGATCACACCGGTACGGTCGACCATGTAGATGTTTTCGATGTTGGCGCCCATGCTCACCAGCAACTTCATGCAGGAGATGGCGGCAGCGCCGGCACCCAGGCAGACGATCTTGGCTTGCGGCAGGGTTTTGCCAGCGATTTCCAGGGCGTTGATCATGCCGGCGGCGGTCACGATAGCGGTGCCGTGCTGGTCATCGTGGAATACCGGAATATCGCACTGCTCGATCAGAGCGCGTTCGATTTCAAAGCACTCTGGTGCCTTGATGTCTTCCAGGTTGATGCCACCGAAGGTGATGGAGATGCGCTTGACGGTGTCGATGAAGGCCTGCGGGCTTTCGGAGTCGACTTCGATGTCGAAAACATCGATGCCGGCGAAGCGCTTGAACAGTACGCCTTTACCTTCCATCACTGGCTTGGAAGCCAATGGGCCGAGGTTACCCAGGCCGAGAATCGCGGTGCCATCGGAAATGACTGCAACCAGGTTGCCTTTGCCGGTGTACTTGTAGGCCAGTTCAGGATCGCGGGCGATCTCGCGTACTGGTTCGGCTACGCCCGGGCTGTAGGCCAGCGACAAGTCGCGAGCGGTAGCAGTGGCCTTGGTGAGCTCGACACTCAGCTTCCCTGGACGAGGATTGGCGTGATATTCGAGAGCGGCAGTTTTCAGATCAGACATTTTGGCATTCCGCTTTTACTGTTGGACAGACTGGTCAGCGAGGATACGCGCCTCGCAAAGTCCCCACAAGACTGACTGGTCACCCCTGTCAAGCGCCCTGCCCTACGACTTTGGGCCAAGAGCCACGGCTCACAAGGGTTAGACTGTTCACAATCGGCAGAAAAAATGTCTACAATTTTTTATCACAGTAGCGCTTGAAGCATCGCCGGGTCGGTCAAGGGCAACATCCAGCGGGCCTGGCCTTCCTTGAGACCGCCTTTGCGCGAGCGATCCAGCACCCAGCCGCGCGCCTCGACCTGCTTGCCTTTGAGGCTTTCCAGCGAATTCACATCGAAGCGCGACAGCAGATTGGGTGCAACGCGCAATACAACCGAATCCTGTAACTCGATCCAAACTCCGCCGCGATTGCGCTGCACCTTGCTCACGCGACCGCTGAGCACGGCAAAACCGGAAGCGCTGATCTGCTCCGCTTTCAGTACAGGCGACTGGCGCCAGACACCCAGCCCGGCCTGTCGAGCATTGCGCTCGGCGGCTTGCTGACAGGCGACCAGATCGACATTCGGCGCCACCGCCACCTGAAAACCCAGGCCTTCGGCGAGCATTTGCGCTTCCAGATTGGCGCCATCTGCACCGTAGACATGGGCCAGGGTGCGGCCGTAATGATCCTTGCTTTCCTTGCCAGGCACCAGCCCGACCCGCCCGTCACTCGCCGCCACCAAGGCTTCGAGGCGTTTGCGCGCGGCCACGGCGAACGGTTCGTCGGAATGGCCCTTCTTGCCCAGCTCCGGCGTGTTCAAGCCGATCATGCGCACATTGCGGCCATCGCTCAGGCGCAGGGTGTCGCCGTCCACCACCCGCTGCACCGCAACGGGCGTCAGGCCGACTGGTGCCGGGCAAAAGGCCTGGGCGCCAGACAGCCAAATCGCGGACACAAAAAAGGCGCCCGCAAGGGACGCCTTCTTCATCAGCATGGAAAAACCGTAGCGGCTTCCCAAGTTGATCGGCCTTAGGCCTTTTTCGCGCCGAAAGCACCGAAACGGTCGGCGAACTTCTGTACGCGACCACCGGTGTCCAGAGTCTTCTGCTTACCGGTGTAGAACGGGTGGCATTCGTTGCAAACGTCGATCGCCAGGGCTTTGCCGAAGGTCGAACGGGTTTCGAACTTGTTGCCGCAGCTGCAGGTAACAGCAACTGCTGGGTATTCTGGATGGATATCAGCTTTCATGGTGTTTTCCTCAGGCTAGCGTGCCGCCACCCAACACTATTGTTGAATACCGCACGTAATTAGGCCGCGGATTCTACCAGACAATCCTGATCACGCAAGCTGTCGCTTCTACCGACCGTCTGCTAGGCTCCCGGCCAAATCGCCCCCCCTGTGGGAGCGGGCTTGCTCGCGAAAGCGGTGTGTCAGACGACTTAAATGCTGACTGACACTCCGTCTTCGCGAGCAAGCCCGCTCCCACAGGTCATGGCACTGCTGATTACTTTTCGCTGATCGAGATCCCCCGCGTGCCCGACGCCATTCTGCGCCTCGCCCTGCCCTCGCCGCTGCGCCGCCTGTTCGACTACCGCGCTCCGGCCGGCGTCCTGCGCAGCCAGTTGCACCCAGGCATGCGCCTGCGGGTACCGTTCGGCCGGCGCGAAATGATCGGAATCCTGGTGGAAGTCACCAACACCAGCGAAGTGCCGGCCGAGAAACTCAAGCCGGCCCTGGCCCTGCTCGACGCTACCCCACCGCTGCCGCCCGCGCTGTTCAAGCTGTGCCTGTGGACCTCCCAGTATTACCAGCACAGCCTCGGCGACACCTTGAGCTGGGCACTGCCGGTACTGCTGCGCCAGGGTGAGCTGGCCGAAGCACGCCAGGAACGCTTCTGGTCCGCCGCGCCGGGCGCCAGCCTCGATGATCCGCGCATCGCCCGCGCCCCGCGCCAGCGCGAAGCCCTGGCCACGCTGGCCCAGCATCCCCACGGCGTCGCCCATCAATTGCTGAGCAAGCTGATGCTGAGCAAGGACAGCCTGGATTTGCTGCTGGCCAAGGAGCTGGTGCAAGTCGAGATCCGCCGCCACGCTCCGGGCGCCCGCCACGAACACTGGCTGGCGCAACCGGAACTCCCGCTGAACCCGGAGCAACGCGCCGCCTATGAGGCGATTCGCGCCGGTTTCGACAGTTATCACGCGTTCCTGCTGGCCGGCGTCACCGGCAGCGGCAAGACCGAAGTCTATTTGCAGTTGATCCGCGAAACGCTGGAGGCCGGCAAGCAGGCACTGGTGCTGATCCCGGAAATCAACCTGGGCCCGCAGACCCTGGCGCGCTTCGAGCAACGTTTCAATGCCCGCATCGCGCTGATCCATTCGGCGGTGAATGACCGCGAACGCCTCGATGCCTGGCTGGCCGCCCGGGACGGTGAGGCCGACATCATTATCGGCACTCGCTCTGCCCTGTTCACGCCGATGAAGAACCCCGGCCTGATCATCATCGACGAAGAGCACGACGGTTCCTATAAACAACAGGAAGGTTTGCGCTACCACGCCCGCGATCTGGCACTGGTACGGGCGCGACAGGAACGCATCCCGATCGTCCTCGGTTCCGCCACCCCTTCACTGGAAAGCCTGCACAACGCCTACACCGGCCGCTACGGACTCCTGCGCCTGAACGAGCGCGCCGGCGGTGCCAAGCAGCCGCGTTTCCTGCGCCTGGATGTCAAAAGTCGCCCGCTGGACAGCGGCATTTCCGGGCCGATGCAACAAGCCATTGGCCAGACCCTGGCCGCCGGGCAGCAGGTCCTGGTGTTCCTCAACCGCCGCGGCTTCGCCCCGACCCTGTTGTGCCATGACTGTGGCTGGATGTCGGAGTGTCAGCGCTGCGATGCGCGGATGACCGTGCATCAGCGTTATGGCGAGTTGCGCTGCCACCATTGCGGCTATGTTGAACGCGTGCCGCGCCAATGCCCGAAGTGCAACAAGGTCGATCTGCGTCCCGTTGGCGCCGGTACCGAACGGGCCGAGGAGCGCCTGGCGATTCTGTTCCCGGACTATCCGGTGCTGCGGGTCGACCGCGACAGTACATCGCGCAAGGACGCGATGAACCAGTTGTTCGCAACCATTCAAAAAGGCCAGCCGTGCATCCTGATCGGCACGCAAATGCTTGCCAAAGGCCATCACTTTCCACGGGTGACGCTGGTGTCGATCCTCGACGCCGACGGCGGTCTGTTCTCTGGCGACTTCCGCGCCAGCGAGCGCATGGCACAGTTGATCGTCCAGGTCGCCGGTCGCGCAGGCCGCGCCGAAGAGCCGGGCAAGGTGATTATCCAGACGCACCTGGCCGACCATCCGCTGCTGGTGCAACTGACCGAGCAAGGCTATTTCGCCTTCGCCGAACAGGCCCTGAGCGAACGTCGCGCGGCGGGTCTTCCGCCGTTCGCGCATTTGGCGCTTCTGCGAGCCGAGGCGCACAAACCGGGTCAGGCCGAAGGCTTCCTGGATGAGGCGTGCAGCGAGGCCGAGCGTTTACTGGCCGAACAGAACCTGACCGGCATCGAGCTGCTGGGGCCTGTACCGGCACCAATGGAACGTCGGGCCGGACGATATCGTGCGCAGTTGTTGTTGCAGGCGACGGCCCGGGCACCTTTGCATCGGTTGCTTGCCAACTGGTTGCTGGTGCTGGAACAGATGCCGAGCGGGCGGGCGGTGCGTTGGTCGCTGGATGTTGATCCCGTTGACTTGTATTAGTAGAAAGATCGTTATCGCGAGCAGGCTCGCTCCCACAGGCGTCGGCATTTCATTGTGGGAGCGAGCCTGCTCGCGATAACGGCCAAATTTGTCACCACACATCCACATCCTGCCTGCTAAGGTTGGCAAGCCCGAATTCGCAACGGATAATGCCCAGTTTTTCCACCAGCGCATGATGCGCCGCCGCGCCTGCGGTCGAAAGAGAAGACCATGAAAGACACCATTCGCCAGCTGATCCAACAAGCCATCACCCAACTCGTCAACTAAGGTGTGTTGCCTGAAGGCCTGTCGCCGGCGATCCAGGTGGAAAATTCCCGCGACAAGAAGAACGGCGACTTCGCCAGCAACATTGCCATGATGCTGGCCAAGCCGGCCGGCATGAAGCCCCGCGATCTGGCGGAAAAATCATTGCCGCGCTGCCGGCTGACGAAAACGTCGCCAAGACCGAAATCGCCGGCCCGGGCTTCCTGAATTCTTCCAGAACACCGACGCCCTGGCCGCACGCCTGGACGCCGCCCTGGCCGACGCCAACATCGGCGTGCGCAAGGCCGGTCCGGTACAGCGCACCGTGGTCGACCTGTCGGCTCCGAACCTGGCTAAAGAGATGCACGTCGGTCACCTGCGCTCGACCATCATCGGCGACGGCGTGGCCCGTGTTCTGGAGTTCCTCGGCGACACCGTGATCCGTCAGAACCACGTCGGTGACTGGGGCACCAGTTCGGCATGCTGATGGCTTACCTGCAGGAAAACCCGATCACCAGCGACGAACTGTCGGACCTGGAAAACTTCTATCGCGCCGCCAAGCAACGCTTCGACGAATCCGAAGAGTTCGCCGACCGCGCCCGTGGTCTGGTGGTCAAGTTGCAGGCCGGCGATGCCGACTGCCTGGCGCTGTGGACCAAGTTCAAGGACATCTCGCTGTCCCACTGCCAGAAGATCTACGAACTGCTCAACGTCAAACTGACCATGGCCGACGTGATGGGCGAAAGTGCCTACAACGACGACCTGATCAACGTGGTCAACGATTTGAAGGCAGCGGGCATGCTGGTCGAAAGCAACGGCGCCCAGTGCGTGTTCCTCGACGAGTTCAAGAACGCCGACGGCGACCCGCTGCCGGTGATCATCGTCAAGGCTGACGGCGGCTATCTGTACGCCACCACCGACCTGGCGGCCGTGCGCTACCGCAGCGGCAAGCTCAAGGCCGATCGCGCGCTGTACTTCGTCGACCAGCGTCAGGCCCTGCACTTCCAGCAAGTGTTCGCCGTGGCGCGCAAGGCCGGTTTCGTGACCCATCCGATGGAAATGGAACACATGGGCTTCGGCACCATGAACGGTGCTGACGGCCGTCCGTTCAAGACCCGTGATGGCGGCACCGTGAAGCTGATCGACCTGCTGACCGAAGCCCAGGAACGCGCCTACACCCTGGTCAAGGACAAGAACCCGGAGCTGGCCGAAGCCGAGCTGCGCAACATCGCCAAGGTCGTGGGCATCGGCGCGGTGAAATACGCTGACCTGTCCAAGCACCGCACCAGCGACTACAGCTTCAACTTCGACCTGATGCTCAACTTCGAAGGCAACACCGCGCCGTACCTGCTGTACGCCTATACCCGCGTGGCCGGTGTGTTCCGCAAACTCGGCAAGGACTTCAGCGAAGTCGACGGCCAGATCGTTCTGGAAGCGGCGCACGAACACGAACTGGCGGCGAAACTCGCGCAGTTCGGTGAAATTCTGAACAACGTGTCCGAAAAAGGCACCCCGCACATCCTCTGCACTTACCTGTACGACGTCGCCGGCCTGTTCTCCAGCTTCTACGAGAACTGCCCGATCCTCGCCGCCGATACCCCGGCACAAACGCAGAGCCGCCTGCGCCTCGCCGCGCTGACCGGACGCACTCTCAAGCAAGGCCTGGAACTCCTGGGCCTGGAAACTCTGGAGCGCATGTAAGTTGGCTGCCAAGAAAAAACCTGCACCCAAGCGTGGCGCCAGCCGTTACCAAGCTCCTGCAAAACAACCGATCCCGGGCTGGCTGTGGATGGCCATCGGCCTGACGGTCGGCGCCTTCATCGTGTTCCTGATGAAGCTGGAGCCGGGCAAGGGTAGCGACACGGTCAAGCGTGAAAAGGTCGAGCAACAGCAACAGCAGAAAGCCAGCAAGATCGCCGAGGCCAACAAGACCCCGCCGAGCCCTACGCAACCGGTGAAGCCGAAGTACGACTTCTACACCCTGCTGCCGGAGTCGGAAGTCATCGTGCCGCCGGATGCCGTGCCGGAAAAAACGTTGCCGACGCCACAAGTGCCGGCCATTCCGACAACGCCGGTCACCCCGGCCGAAGCAGCGAAGATCGACACGGCTCGCGCCCAGGCAGCCCTGGCCGGGATCACGCCTCCACCAGCACCTCCGGTCAAGGCGGCACCGGTGACCAGGTTCTTCCTGCAAGCCGGTTCGTTCCGCAAGGAGGCCGATGCGGACAAGGTTCGGGCGCAGATTATCCTGCTGGGTCAGGCTGTCTCGGTCGAGTCGGGCACGGTGAAGGACGAAACCTGGTATCGGGTGCTGGTGGGACCGTTCAGCAACCGCGAACAACTGACCACCGCCCAGAAACAACTGGCCGGAGCGGGCTTCAGCAATCTGTTGTTACAACAACGCCAGAACCGCTGATTCAGTCAGCTAATCCGCGTCATCGTTCATCGCGAGCAAGCTCGCTCCCACAGTGTTGGCGTACATCCTGTGGGAGCGGGCTTGCCCGCGAAAGCGTCAGGACAGTCACCACAAGACCTTCGGCCAAGCCACCGCTCGTCCCCTCTCCCGCTCCACAGTTGAAATCCTTTCCACCACCCCCATATGTGTTGGGATAAGGCATTTTCGCCCCGCTGCATGGAGACTCTTCCCTTGACCACCATCGTTTCAGTTCGCCGCTATGGCAAAGTCGTCATGGGCGGCGACGGCCAGGTTTCCCTCGGCAATACCGTGATGAAAGGCAACGCGAAAAAAGTTCGTCGCCTGTACCACGGCCAGGTCATCGCCGGGTTTGCCGGTGCCACCGCTGACGCCTTTACCCTCTTCGAACGCTTCGAAGGCCAGCTTGAAAAACACCAGGGCCACCTGGTTCGCGCCGCTGTCGAGCTCGCCAAGGAATGGCGCACCGACCGCTCCCTGAGCCGCCTTGAAGCCATGCTCGCGGTCGCCAACAAGGATGCCTCCCTGATCATCACCGGCAACGGCGACGTGGTCGAGCCCGAAGAAGGCCTGATCGCCATGGGTTCCGGTGGCGCCTACGCCCAGGCCGCTGCCAGCGCACTGCTGAAGAAGACCGACCTGTCGGCCCGGGAAATCGTCGAAACCGCCCTCGGTATCGCCGGCGACATCTGTGTATTCACCAACCACACCCAGACCATTGAGGAGCAGGACTGCGCCGAGTAAGCCCGTGCAGCCCACCGCACCACGGCCCATTCTTGCTTGAGGTCCACTGAATATCATGCCCATGACCCCCCGTGAAATCGTCCACGAACTCAACCGCCACATCATCGGCCAGGACGATGCCAAGCGCGCCGTCGCCATTGCCCTGCGCAACCGCTGGCGCCGCATGCAGCTGCCTGAAGAGCTGCGTGTTGAAGTAACGCCAAAGAACATCCTGATGATCGGCCCGACCGGTGTCGGTAAAACCGAGATCGCCCGTCGCCTGGCGAAACTGGCCAACGCACCGTTCATCAAGGTCGAAGCGACCAAGTTCACCGAAGTCGGCTATGTCGGCCGCGACGTCGAATCGATCATTCGTGACCTGGCCGACGCCGCGATCAAACTGCTGCGTGAGCAGGAAATCACCAAGGTTCGCCACCGTGCCGAAGACGCCGCTGAAGAGCGCATCCTCGACGCCCTGCTGCCACCAGCACGCATGGGCTTCAGCAACGACGATGCCCCGACCCAGGACTCCAACACCCGTCAGCTGTTCCGCAAGCGCCTGCGTGAAGGTCAGCTGGACGACAAGGAGATCGAAATCGAAGTCGCCGAGATGGCCGGCGTCGACATCTCTGCGCCACCGGGCATGGAAGAAATGACCAACCAGCTGCAAAGCCTGTTTGCCAACATGGGCAAGGGCAAGCGCAAGAGCCGCAAGCTCAAGGTCAAGGAAGCGCTCAAGCTGGTGCGCGACGAAGAAGCCAGCCGCCTGGTCAACGATGAAGAGTTGAAGGCCAAGGCCCTGGAAGCGGTCGAGCAGCACGGCATCGTGTTCATCGACGAAATCGACAAGGTCGCCAAGCGTGGCAATACCGGTGGCGTCGATGTATCCCGCGAAGGCGTGCAGCGCGACTTGCTGCCGCTGATCGAAGGCTGCACCGTCAACACCAAGCTGGGCATGGTCAAGACCGACCACATCCTGTTCATTGCTTCCGGTGCGTTTCACCTGAGCAAGCCGAGCGACCTGGTGCCGGAACTGCAAGGTCGCCTGCCGATTCGTGTCGAACTCAAGGCCCTTTCGCCAGAAGACTTCGAACGCATCCTCAGCGAACCGCACGCCTCGCTCACCGAGCAATATTGCGCGCTGCTGAAAACCGAAGGCCTGGGCATCGAGTTCCAGCCGAGCGGCATCAAGCGCATCGCCGAGATCGCCTGGCAGGTCAACGAGAAAACCGAAAACATCGGTGCCCGTCGCCTGCACACCTTGCTCGAGCGCCTGCTCGAAGAGGTGTCGTTCAGCGCCGGCGACCTGGCCAGCGCCCATGACGACAAGGTGATCCAGATCGACGCCGACTACGTCAACAGCCACCTGGGCGAATTGGCGCAGAACGAAGACCTTTCCCGTTATATCCTGTAAGCCATACTTGTAGGAGCGAGCTTGCTCGCTCCTACAGGGTTCCATCCTGAACGGAACGGCGCTCATGACCCAACTCCCCACCGACATCAAGCTGCACAAAGCCTCGAAAACCCTGTCGCTGAAATACGCGTCCGGCGAGGAATACACCCTGCCCGCCGAATTCCTTCGCGTGCACTCTCCTTCCGCCGAGGTCCAGGGCCACGGCAAACCCATCCTGCAATTTGGCAAGATCAACGTAGGCCTGACCAAGGTAGAACCGGCCGGTCAGTACGCACTGAAACTGACCTTCGATGACGGTCACGACAGTGGTCTGTTTACCTGGGAATACCTCTACGAACTGGCGCGACGTTATGACGCACTCTGGGATGATTATCTGGCCGAACTGAAAGCCGCCGGAAAAACCCGCGATCCGAACGAATCCGTCGTCAAGCTGATGCTCTAGCCTGAGCCTTTTGCTCTTTAGAGGGCATTTTCTAATTTCATCTGTTTGAATGCTTGGCCGCGAGGTCAGTCATTGGCCTGCTTGCGAAAAAAATTAAACTCGGGTAACCAATGGAACTGGCAAGTTCCCTGCAGTGCTCTCTGCGAACTAAAAAGCAGCGATGCAGAATTAACGGTCACCCGAGCAGTAGTACCTGGCCTTGGCTGTGTGACTACACAGCAGGACCCCGGTACTCGTCTCAGGACAATGGAGCGTCGTAGATGAGTAACAAGAATAACGATGACTTGAAGTATCAGGCCTCGGAAAACACCTTGGGACTGAATCCTGTCGTTGGGCTGCGTGGAAAAGATCTACTGGGTTCTGCTCGAATGGTGCTCAGGCAGGCCATCAAACAACCGATTCACAGCGCCAGGCATGTCGCTCATTTCGGCCTTGAACTCAAGAACGTGCTGTTCGGCAAATCCGAGCTTCAACCGACCAGCGATGACCGTCGCTTCGCGGATCCGGCCTGGAGCCAGAATCCGCTCTACAAACGTTATCTGCAAACCTACCTGGCATGGCGCAAGGAACTCCATGACTGGATCGACGACAGCAACCTGCCGCCCAAAGACATCAGCCGCGGGCACTTCGTGATCAACCTCATGACCGAAGCCTTCGCCCCGACCAACACGGCGGCCAACCCGGCGGCGGTCAAGCGCTTCTTCGAAACCGGTGGTAAAAGCCTGCTCGATGGCCTCTCGCATCTGGCCAAGGACCTGGTACATAACGGCGGCATGCCGAGCCAGGTCAACATGGGCGCCTTCGAGGTCGGCAAGACCCTGGGTGTGACCGAGGGTGCGGTGGTCTTTCGCAACGACGTGCTGGAGCTGATCCAGTACAAGCCAATCACCGAGCAGGTGCATGAACGCCCACTGCTGGTGGTACCGCCGCAGATCAACAAGTTCTACGTCTTCGACCTGAGCCCGGAAAAAAGCCTGGCGCGGTTCTGCCTGCGCAACAACGTGCAGACCTTCATCGTCAGCTGGCGCAACCCGACCAAGGAGCAGCGCGAGTGGGGCCTGTCGACCTACATCGAAGCGCTCAAGGAAGCGGTTGATGTGGTCACCGCCATTACCGGCAGCAAAGACGTGAACATGCTCGGTGCCTGCTCCGGCGGCATCACCTGCACCGCGCTGCTGGGCCACTACGCAGCAATCGGCGAGAACAAGGTCAACGCCCTGACCCTGCTGGTCAGCGTGCTCGACACTACCCTGGACAGCGATGTGGCCCTGTTCGTCGACGAGCAGACCCTCGAAGCCGCCAAGCGCCACTCCTACCAGGCCGGTGTCCTCGAAGGCCGCGACATGGCAAAAGTCTTCGCCTGGATGCGTCCCAACGACCTGATCTGGAACTACTGGGTCAACAACTACCTGTTGGGCAACGAACCGCCGGTATTCGACATTCTGTTCTGGAACAACGACACCACCCGCTTGCCCGCCGCGTTCCATGGCGACCTGATCGAAATGTTCAAAAGTAATCCGTTGACCCGTGCCGATGCACTGGAAGTGTGCGGCACACCGATCGATCTGAAGAAGGTCACCGCCGATATCTTCTCGCTGGCCGGCACCAACGACCACATCACCCCGTGGCGCTCTTGCTACAAGTCGGCGCAACTGTTCGGCGGTAACGTTGAATTCGTGCTGTCCAGCAGCGGGCACATCCAGAGCATTCTGAACCCGCCGGGCAATCCGAAATCGCGCTACATGACCAGCACCGAAATGCCCGCCAATGCCGATGACTGGCAGGAAGAGTCGACCAAGCACGCCGACTCCTGGTGGCTGCACTGGCAGGCATGGCAGGCACAGCGTTCGGGCAACCTGAAAAAAGCACCGGCAAAACTCGGCAACAAGGCCTACCCGGAAGGGGAAGCCGCACCGGGCACTTACGTGCATGAGCGGTAACTGACACACCTCGCCCTACTGTAGGAGCGAGCTTGCTCGCGATGGACGTTAACGATAACGCGTACTGCCTGGATAACGCGTTGCCCGCACGTTTTTCGCGAGCAAGCTCGCTCCTACAAGGGATCGAGGACGAATTCGAAAGAGCGACCCACAGGGCCAGAAGCATGCCGCAACCCTTCATATTCCGTACCGTCGATCTGGATGGCCAGACGCTCCGCACGGCGGTACGCCCCGGCAAGCCTCACTTGACGCCCCTGCTGATTTTCAACGGCATTGGCGCCAACCTGGAGCTGGTGTTCCCGTTCATCGCGGCGCTGGACCCGGACCTGGAAGTCATCGCTTTCGACGTACCCGGCGTCGGCGGTTCGTCGACACCGAACCGGCCGTATCGCTTTCCGGGACTGGCCAAGCTCACGGCGCGGATGCTCGACTATCTCGACTACGGGCAGGTCAACGTCATCGGCGTATCCTGGGGTGGCGCCCTGGCCCAACAGTTCGCTTACGACTATCCCGAGCGCTGCAAGAAACTCGTGCTGGCGGCGACGGCGGCGGGTGCGGTGATGGTACCGGGCAAGCCGAAAGTGTTGTGGATGATGGCCAGCCCGCGACGTTACATCCAGCCGTCCCACGTGATCCGCATCGCGCCGATGATCTACGGCGGCGCTTTCCGTCGCGACCCGACGCTGGCCGCGAGCCATGCGGCCAAGGTGCGTTCGGCGGGCAAACTCGGTTACTACTGGCAGCTGTTCGCCGGCCTTGGCTGGACCAGCATTCACTGGTTGCACAAGATCCGTCAGCCGACCCTGGTACTGGCCGGCGACGATGACCCACTGATCCCGTTGGTCAACATGCGCTTGCTGGCCTGGCGGATTCCAAACGCCCAGTTGCACATCATCGATGACGGGCATTTGTTCCTGATCACCCGGGCCGAAGCGGTGGCCCCGATCATCATGAAATTCCTGGAGGAGGAGCGCCAGCGCGCGGTGATGCATCCGCGTCCGGCGCCATTGGGCAGCTAAACCGCTGCATCAGCGGCCGGCAGGACGCCACGCCGCGCAACAATCCGTTACAGCGTCTATGGTGTTCTGGTTCGGTGTGTTTGTTTTTTTGCCTGAAGACGAAGGAGTGTTGACTCATGCGCGAGAAACCAGCGAGGGATTCCTTACCGACTCCCGCCGCGTTCATCAATGCACAGAGTGCGATTACCGGCCTGCGTGGCCGGGATCTGTTATCGACCCTGCGCAGTGTGGCCGCCCATGGCTTGCGCAATCCGGTGCACAGTGCCCGACATGCCCTCAAGCTCGGCGGCCAGCTTGGTCGTGTGTTGCTGGGCGAAACCCTGCACCCGACCAACCCGCAGGACACTCGCTTCGCCGATCCGGCGTGGAGCCTCAACCCGTTTTATCGGCGCAGCCTGCAGGCTTATCTGAGCTGGCAGAAGCAGGTCAAAAGCTGGATCGACGAGAGCAACATGAGCCCGGACGACCGTGCCCGCGCCCACTTCGCGTTCGCCTTGCTCAACGACGCCGTATCGCCCTCCAACACCCTGCTCAATCCATTGGCGGTCAAGGAGCTTTTCAATTCCGGGGGTAACAGCCTGGTGCGTGGCATCGGCCATCTGGTGGACGATCTGCTGCACAACGATGGCCTGCCCCGACAAGTCACCAAGCAAGCGTTCGAGGTCGGCAAGACGGTCGCCACCACCACCGGTGCCGTGGTGTTTCGCAACGAACTGCTGGAGTTGATCCAGTACAAGCCGATGAGCGAAAAGCAGTATTCCAAACCCTTGTTGGTGGTGCCGCCACAAATCAACAAGTACTACATTTTCGACCTGAGCCCGCATAACAGCTTCGTCCAGTACGCGCTGAAAAACGGCCTGCAAACCTTCATGATCAGCTGGCGCAACCCGGATGTGCGTCACCGCGAATGGGGGCTTTCGACCTACGTGGAAGCCGTGGAAGAGGCCATGAATGTCTGCCGGGCGATCACCGGCGCACGCGAGGTCAACCTGATGGGCGCCTGCGCCGGCGGGCTGACCATTGCCGCATTGCAAGGCCACTTGCAGGCCAAACGGCAACTGCGCAGGGTGTCCAGTGCGACTTATCTGGTGAGCCTGCTCGACAGCCAGCTGGACAGCCCCGCTTCACTGTTCGCCGACGAGCAGACTCTGGAGGCCGCCAAGCGCCGCTCCTATCAGAAAGGTGTGCTGGACGGCCGCGACATGGCCAAGGTCTTCGCCTGGATGCGCCCCAACGATTTGATCTGGAGCTACTTCGTCAACAACTACCTGTTGGGCAAGGAGCCGCCGGCGTTCGACATTCTCTACTGGAACAACGACAACACCCGCCTGCCTGCCGCCCTGCATGGCGACCTGCTGGACTTCTTCAAGCACAACCCGCTGACCCACCCGGGCGGCCTGGAAGTGTGTGGCACGCCGATCGATTTGCAGAAGGTCACCGTCGACAGCTTCAGCGTCGCCGGCATCAACGATCACATCACGCCGTGGGATGCGGTGTATCGCTCGACACTGCTGCTCGGTGGCGAGCGACGCTTCGTGCTGTCCAACAGCGGCCATGTGCAGAGCATCCTCAACCCGCCGAGCAACCCGAAAGCCAACTACGTCGAAAACGGCAAACTGAGCAGCGACCCCCGCGCCTGGTACTACGACGCCAGGCATGTCGACGGCAGTTGGTGGACCCAATGGCTGGGCTGGATTCAGGAACGCTCCGGCGCGCAGAAGGAAACCCACATGGCGCTCGGCAACCAGAATTACCCACCAATGGAGGCAGCACCCGGTACTTACGTGCGCGTGCGCTGACGTTCAACGAGCCACGGCCTCTGCCGGCCGTGGCAAGACCCGATCATTAAGAAGACTGGATGAAAACCCGCGACCGGATCCTCGAATGTGCCCTGCAGTTGTTCAATCAAAAGGGCGAACCGAATGTCTCCACCATGGAAGTTGCCAACGAAATGGGCATCAGCCCGGGCAACCTCTACTACCACTTCCACGGCAAGGAACCGCTGATTCTCGGGCTGTTCGAGCGCTTTCAGGGCGAACTCGCCCCACTGCTCGATCCACCGGCCGATGTTGAACTGGCGCCTGAGGACTACTGGCTGTTCCTGCACCTGATCGTCGAACGCCTGTCCCACTACCGGTTTCTCTTCCAGGACCTGTCGAACCTCGCCGGGCGCCTGCCGAAACTGGCCAAAGGCATTCGCAATCTGCTCAATGCACTCAAGCGCACACTGGCGTCGCTGCTGGCACGATTGCAGGCACAAGGGCTGCTGGTCAGCGATACCCAGGCACTGGGGCAATTGGTGGAGCAAATCACCATGACCCTGCTGTTCTCACTGGATTACCAGCGGATTCTCGATCGTGAAGGCGAGGTGCGGCTGGTGGTTTACCAGATCATGATGCTGGTCGCGCCACACTTGCTGGCACCGATAAAGGCGGCGACCGAGCAGATGGCGATGGAGTATCTGCAAGACCACGAATAACCCTGACACCCCCCGACCCTGTGGGCTTGTGTCACTCAGAAATTCGTGCACAAACAAAAACGCCCGACCTTCACAGGCCGGGCGTTTTCTTGAGCCCTGAAAATCAGGACTGACTGGTTGGCGTCGATGGAGTTGGCGCGACAGTCGGGGTGACAGCAGGGGTTGGCGCGGCAGCGGAGTTCGATGCGCTGACCGGAGCTGCTGGCGTTACCGGCGTTGCCGGTTTGGCAGCTGCCACTGCTGGTTTTGGCGCGGCGGCTTTTGGAGCTGCCGGCTTTTTCACTGCAGGTTTTTTCGCCGCAGCGGGTCTGGCCGCTGGCTTGGCCGCAGCAGTTTTTGCTGCTGGCTTGGCTGCCGGTTTAGCCGCTGGTTTGGCGGCGGCTTTTGCGGCGACCGGTTTGGCTGCCGGCTTGGCCGCTGCAGGTTTGGCAGCAGCGGTTTTAGCCGCAGGCTTGGCTGCCGCTTTTGCCAGTGGCTTGGCAGCAGTCTTGGCAGCAGGTTTGGCCGCCGCGGTTTTCGCCGCAACAGGCGCAACCTTGGCACCGGTCAGTTTTTCGATTTGCTTGGTCAGGGTATCGACCTTGCTGTGCAGTGCCTTGACTTCGTTGCGGCTTGGTACGCCCAGACGCGAAATGGCGCTGTTCAGACGCTTGTCAAAAGCGCCTTCCAGCTCATCCCACTTGCCCAGTGCGCGATCTTTCACGCCGCTGATACGCGACTTGGCCGAGGAAGCGGAGTCCTTGGCGGCGTCGACTGTCTTGCCAACGGCGCTCTTGGTGAGCTTCTCGGCTTTCTCGCCGTCCTTAACCAATGCATCGAAGAGTTTGCTGCCGTCAGTGTCGATCTTCGAGTACACGCCTAAACCAGCCAGCCAGATTTTTCGGGAGTAATCTTCAACCTTCCCGATCCACGAGCTGCCTTCTTTTTCGGTTTTCTTTTTAACAGCCATCCCGTTCTCCTTAAGATTTGCGCGCGACGCGTTCGAGCAATGCCGTCAGCTCATCGAGCTTAGCAGAGAGTGCCTCAACGTCATGTTTAGACGGAATGCCGATACGATTCAAGGTACTTGCGACACGCGTATCGAACGCCTTCTCGACCCGGTCGAGTTGAACTTCGACCTTGCCTTTGAAAGTGCTGACTTCACTCTTGGCTTCATCGATCTCGGCATTGGCCGCTTCAAGTTTCTCAGCGACTACCTTTTTGCCTTTCTTTTCAACAACCTGACCCGCTTTGACCAGCTCTTGAAAGTACTCGCTGCCCTCTTGGCCGACCTTGGTGTAGGCACCAAGGCCTGCCAGCCAGATCTTGCGGGCATAGCTTTTGACGTCGCTCAGCGTGCTGGTCGATGCGTCGGTTTTTTTCTTCAAAATAACTTTGGCCATGGTGCACCTCACGCGCAGAAGGTTTGAGGAACTGCCCGGATAAGTGTCGGGCTCTGGCACAAAGTAGGGAGAAAAATTAGAAACGGCACCCTAACAACTGACATAAACAGCAGAGGCACCACAAAACAAATGTGGGAGCGAGCCTGCTCGCGAAGGCGGTGTGTCATTCAACATCGTTGTCGACTGACAGGCCGTCTTCGCGAGCAGGCTCGCTCCCACAGGGGATGTGATTTCAATCGGAAATTAGGCCAGGGCCTTGTCGAGTGCCTTTTCGATTTCCGCCTTGATCATGCCGCTCATGGCCGACATCATCAGGCCCAGTTCCACGTCGACGCGAATCGAGTCCTCGGCAACATGCACCGCACCCTTCACACCCGAGCGCTTGAGGTTCAGGGTGTCGCCGGACCACTGCGGCTCCAGGCCATACTGATCGGAAAGTTTCTGCGCCAGCTTGTCGGCCTTCTCGCGAGCCGCTTCCTTACCCAGGCCATGGGCACGTTCAACACTAATACGGGCCATCAAATGACTCCTGCTTTATGGATGCTTTCCCGAGGCATCTTGACCTCTGCTGCGTCAAAACGTCCCGATGGTTACCCATCTTACCTTCAGCCTTGCCAAGACAAAGCATGCCTTGGGGATTAGAATGTCGCGCATTCTCTTTTGGTGACAGCGATATGACTGATCAGCGCAAAGGCAGCGATGCCGAACCCACCACTCACTTCGGCTTCAAAAACGTTCCGGAAAGCCAGAAAGCGGAAAAAGTCGCTGAGGTTTTCCACTCGGTAGCCGCCAAGTACGACCTGATGAACGACCTTCTGTCGGGCGGCATGCACCGTCTGTGGAAGCGTTTCGCGATCGAATTGTCGGGCGTTCGTGCCGGCAATCGCGTACTCGACATCGCCGGCGGCACCGGCGACCTGACCAGGAAGTTCTCGCACCTGGTAGGCCCGACCGGTCAGGTCGTGTTGGCCGACATCAACGAATCCATGCTCAAGGTCGGTCGTGACCGCCTGCTGGACCTCGGTGTGGCCGGCAACGTCGAATTCGTCCAGGCCGATGCGGAAAAACTGCCGTTCCCCGACAACCATTTCGACTGCGTGACCATCGCCTTCGGCCTGCGCAACGTGACCCACAAGGAAGATGCCCTGCGCTCGATGCTGCGCGTGCTCAAGCCTGGCGGCCGTCTGCTGGTGCTGGAGTTCTCCAAGCCGACCAATGCGCTGATGTCCAAGGCCTACGACGCCTACTCGTTCGCCTTCATGCCGCTGATGGGCAAGCTGATCACCAACGACTCGGAAAGCTATCGCTACCTGGCCGAATCGATCCGCATGCACCCGAATCAGGAAACCCTGAAGTCGATGATGGTCGAGGCCGGTTTCGACCGCGTGACCTATCACAACATGACCGCAGGTATCGTTGCCCTGCACCGCGGCATCAAGCCCTGATGCTGCTCGCCGGCCTGCTCGCCAGCGTTGAACTCGGCCTGAACCGGGTGCTGCGTCTCGACAGCACGGCGCTGCCGCGGCTGGCGCATTTGACCGGCAAGGTGATTGCCGTCGACTGCCGCAACCCGGCGCTGCAACTGTTCATTCTGCCCAGCGACGAAGGCCTGATGCTCGCCTCCCAGTGGGAAACCGGCGCCGACTGCACCCTGCGTGCACCGGCTTCGAGCCTGTTGAAACTGGCCATGAGCAAGGACAAGACCTCGATCCTGCACAGCCCTGACGTCGAACTCGACGGTGACAGCGGCGTGCTGCTGGAACTGGCGGCGATCCTCCAGGACCTTGAACTGGACTGGGAGTACGAACTCTCGCGCTGGCTGGGACCGGTGACCACGCAACTGGTCGGCGGTCACCTGCGCAGCCGCGCCCGTTGGTATCAGCAAGGCTTTGCCAGCCTGGGCCAGAACCTGGGCGAATACCTGGCCGAAGAGTCGCGCACCCTTGTCGGTCAGCGCGAAGCCGAAGCACGATTCAGTGAACTGGACCAGATCAAGCTCGATCTGGAACGTCTCGAGGCGCGTTTCGAGCGCCTTTCCCGATCCCTCGACCCAAGCGATAACGCATGAAGCTGCTTGCCGTCCGCCGTCTGTTGCGCATCCAGCGCGTCGTGATCCGCTACCGCCTTGATGACCTGTTGTTCGATCTGCCACTGCCCTGGTTTCTGATGGCGCTGCGCTATGCCTTGCCGTGGCGCTGGTTCCCGCGCAAGCCGCTGGACCTGAGCCGTGGCGCGCGCTTGCGCCTGGCGTTGCTGGACCTGGGGCCGATCTTCATCAAGTTCGGGCAGATCCTGTCCACTCGCCGTGACCTGTTGCCGGAAGACATCGCCGATGAACTGATGAAGCTGCAGGACCGGGTGCCGCCGTTCGATTCGCAGGTGTCGGTGAAGCTGATCGAAGAGCAGTTGGGCAAGAAAATCAGTGACGTGTTCAGCCGTTTCGACGTTGAACCGCTGGCCTCGGCCTCGGTGGCGCAGGTGCATGCCGCGCAACTGAAAACCGGTGAAGAAGTCGTCGTCAAGGTGATCCGCCCGGGCCTCAAACCGGTCATCAAGCAGGATCTGGCGTGGCTGTTCATTCTCGCGCGCGCTGCCGAAAGAGTGTCTGCCGATGCGCGCCTGCTGCATCCGGTTGACGTGGTCAGCGACTATGAGAAAACCATCTACGACGAACTCGACCTGCTGCGCGAGGCGGCCAACGCCAGCCAGTTGAAGCGCAACTTCGACGGTTCGCCGCTGCTATACGTGCCGCAAGTGTATTGGGACTGGTGCCGGCCGAAAGTGCTGGTGATGGAGCGCATCTACGGCATCCAGGTCACCGATCTGGCGACCCTGGCCGACCAGCGCACGGACATGAAAATGCTCGCCGAACGCGGCGTGGAGATCTTCTTCACCCAGGTGTTCCGCGACAGCTTCTTCCACGCCGACATGCACCCCGGCAACATCTTCGTCAGCACCGTGCAGCCGTGGAGCCCGCAGTACATTGCGATCGACTGCGGCATCGTCGGCAGCCTGACCCCGGAAGACCAGGATTACCTGGCACGTAACCTGTTCGCCTTCTTCAAGCGTGATTACCGCCGCGTGGCGCAATTGCACATCGATTCGGGCTGGGTGCCGGCGGAAACCAAACTCAACGAATTCGAAGCAGCGATCCGTACCGTATGCGAGCCGATCTTCGAAAAACCATTAAAGGATATTTCCTTCGGCCAGGTGCTGATGCGCCTGTTCCAGACCGCGCGACGCTTCAATATGGAAGTGCAGCCGCAACTCGTGCTGTTGCAAAAAACCTTGTTGAACATCGAAGGCCTGGGCCGCCAACTGTACCCGGACCTCGACCTGTGGAACACCGCGCAACCGTTCCTCGAACGCTGGATGCGCGAGCGCGTCAGTCCCAAGGCCTTGTTTGGCAACGTACAGAGCCAGATCGAACAGATCCCGCACCTGGCCAACATGACGCGTGACCTGCTCGAACGCCTGTCCCAGCCCCATGCCAACGATCCGTCTCCAACATGGCATCGACGCCAGGACGACTGGTTCCTGCGCCTGCTCGGCACGGCTCACCTGGCCGGGGGCGCTATCCTTGCCGCCGGCGGCCCGCTGAACCAGTTGGCTTACTGGCCGGCCGGCATCATGATGGCGGTCGGTTTGTATCTGGTCGTTCGCCGATAGCCAGTCGTGCAACACGCTGGCACACTGTTTGGACGCTGCATTGAACGCAGGCCCCCGATTATTGAAGTGCGGGCCCGTATTGGAGTCGTTGATGAAGAATTGGCTGGACGAGATCAAGTGGGACGCTGACGGCCTGGTGCCGGCCATTGCCCAGGACCACAAGACCGGGCGCGTCCTGATGATGGCCTGGATGAACCGCGAAGCACTGGAACTGACCGCTGCCGAGAACCGCGCCATTTACTGGTCGCGCTCCCGTGGCAAGCTGTGGCGCAAGGGCGAAGAGTCCGGCCATGTGCAGACCCTGCACGAGATGCGCCTGGACTGTGACGCCGACGTCATCATCCTGATGGTCGAGCAGATCGGCGATATCGCCTGCCATACCGGCCGCCAGAGCTGCTTCTACCGTGTATTCGAGAACGGCGACTGGAAAACCGTCGATCCGGTACTCAAAGATCCGCACGCCATCTATTCCGCAGGACACAAACATGAGTGACACTCTGACCCGTCTGGCCGCCGTGCTGGAAGAGCGCAAAGGCGCTGCCGCCGACAGTTCGTATGTCGCCAGCCTGTACCACAAGGGCCTGAACAAGATTCTGGAAAAAGTCGGCGAAGAGTCGGTCGAAACCATCATTGCCGCCAAGGATGCCGCCGTCAGCGGTGACTGCAGCGATGTGATCTACGAAACCGCCGATTTATGGTTCCACAGCATGGTCATGCTCGCCCAATTGGGGCAGCATCCGCAGGCTGTACTCGATGAACTGGACCGTCGTTTCGGTCTCTCCGGACACGCCGAGAAAGCCTCGCGCCCGTCCGCCTGAATAACTATTAGAGAGGAGCAGCAGCATGGGCATTTTTGACTGGAAACACTGGATCGTCATCCTGGTTGTCGTGGTACTGGTATTCGGCACCAAGAAACTGAAAAACCTCGGCACCGACGTCGGCGAATCGATCAAGGGCTTCAAGAAAGCCATGAACGACGACGAAAAACCGGCCGACCCGGCAGCGACCCCGACCCAACCGGTTCCGCCTGTTCAGCCGCAGGCCTCGGTGAACCAGCCGCACACCATCGACGTGCAGGCCCAGAAAGTCGAAGAGCCGATCCGCAAAGACGTGTGAGCACTGACTAATGTTTGGTATCAGCTTCTCTGAACTGCTGCTCGTCGGCCTCGTCGCCCTGCTGGTGCTGGGCCCCGAGCGCTTGCCGGGCGCTGCGCGCACCGCTGGCCTGTGGGTCGGGCGTCTGAAGCGCAGCTTCAACGCGATCAAACAGGAAGTTGAACGTGAAATCGGTGCCGACGAGATACGTCGGCAACTGCACAACGAACACATCCTGTCGCTTGAGCAGGAGGCGCGGAAAATCTTCACGCCGACCCAGCAGGAGCCGACGCCGGTGGAGCATGTGGGAGAGCAGACGATTCAGGCTCCCGCCGCCAGCGTCGCAACACCTGCGGCTGCGGCGGAACCTGCACCCGTTGTTGCAGCAGCCATACCGGTTGAACCTGTCACACCTGCGGCTGCGCCTGTTGCGCCAGCCCCTCATGACCCCACACTGCCGCCGCGAGCCCCATGAGCGATCTTCCTGAAAACGACCAGCACATGCCGCTGGTTTCGCACCTCACCGAGTTGCGTACCCGACTGCTGCGCTGTGTAGCGGCGATTTTCATCATCTTCGCCGGGTTGTTTGCTTTCACCCAGCAGATCTACACCTTCGTCTCCACACCGCTGCGCCAGTACCTGCCGGCTGGCGCGACGATGATTGCCACCGACGTGTCGTCGCCGTTCCTGACGCCACTGAAGCTGACCATGATGGTCTCGCTGTTCCTGGCGATTCCGGTGATCCTGCATCAGATCTGGGGTTTCATCGCCCCCGGCCTGTACAAGCATGAAAAGCGCATTGCCGTGCCGCTACTGGTGTCCAGCATCCTGCTGTTCTACGCGGGCATGGCATTCGCCTATTTCCTGGTGTTCCCGTTGATCTTCAAGTTCTTCGCCGCGGCCACCCCGGCCGGTGTGGAAATGATGACCGACATCACCAGCTACCTCGATTTTGTCATGACGCTGTTCTTCGCCTTTGGTGTGGCGTTCGAAATCCCGGTGGCCGTGGTGCTGCTGGTGTGGATCGGCGTGGTCGACGTCAAATACCTGAAGAAAATCCGCCCGTACGTGATCATCGGCTGCTTCGTGGTCGGCATGATTCTCACGCCGCCGGACATCTTCTCGCAGACCCTGCTGGCCGTGCCGATGTGGTTGCTGTTCGAGATCGGCATCCTGTTCGGCAGCCTGATCAGCAAGCGCAGCGACCATCAGGAAGACCAGCCGGCTGACGATCACAACGACCAGCCGCCAGCGACCCAAGCGTGAACCTGCTGCTCCTCATCGATGCCGACTTCATTGCGGTCGACCGGGCGGTCCTGCGTGATCGCCGGTTGACCCACATGCAGGAAGTCCACCGCTGCGAAGTCGGCGACAGCATGCGCGTCGGGCGGATCGGCGGACTGATGGGCTCGGCCGAAGTGCTGCGCCTGGACGCCGACGAAGCGGAATTGCGTGTCACCCTCGACCAGCCGCCTCCTGCCAAGCTGCCATTGACCCTGGTTTTGGCCCTGCCAAGGCCCAAGATGCTGCGTAGGGTGTTTCAGACCGTGGCGGCCATGGGTGTGCCACGGGTCGTGCTGGTCAACAGCTATCGCGTCGAGAAGAGCTTCTGGCAGACGCCATTCCTGGAGCCCGAGGCGATTCGCGAGCAGTTGATCCTCGGCCTGGAACAGGCGCGGGACAGCGTGCTCCCGGAAGTCATCATCGAGAAGCGCTTCAAGCCGTTCGTCGAAGACCGTTTGCCGGCGATCACCGACGGTACCCTCGGCCTGGTGGGGCATCCGGGCAATTACCCGCCCTGCCCTCGCGCACTCAGCGAACCAGTGACCCTGGCCATCGGCCCCGAAGGTGGCTGGATTCCCTACGAGATCGACCTGCTGGGCAAATCCGGCCTGCAACCGGTACAACTGGGCGAACGCATTCTCCGGGTCGAAACCGCCGTGACCGCGCTGCTGGCACGCCTTTTCTAAACCCCCGACACAATCCCTTGTGGGAGCGAGCTTGCTCGCGATGGCGATGTACCAGCCGCCATTGCAGTGGCTGACAGACCGCCATCGCGAGCAAGCTCGCTCCTACAGATGGTCATTCACCCGTACGTCGAGTAGCGCCTACAGATTCAGGCACCCCTGCCGATATACCCCCATAAAACCAAATTGCGGTCCGGGGGAGTTTCAGCATGTATCAATGGCTAGCCGAAAATCTGGGAAACGTCAGCGTCAAACGCAAGCTGGGGATCGGCTTCGGTCTGGTGCTGTTACTGACCCTGCTGATCACCTTCACCGGCTGGAGCGGCCTGAGCGGCGTGACCAGCCGTGGCGATAAACTGGGGTTCATCGCCAGCCTGAACGACCTGACCAAGGACCTGCGCATCGCCCGCCTGGATTACGAGATGCGTCGCGGCGAACAAGGTCCCGGCGCCGTCAACGATCTGTTGGGCAAACTCGAAAACGGCCTGCAGACCGCCCGCGGCCTGATCGAACAACCGGCTGATACGGCCATGGTCGAGCAACAACTGGCTGCTGTCGCCGAATACCGTCGTGCATTCGGCGACATGACCCAGGCCGGCGCCCAGCGTGAAGACGCCCGTAGCAAACTCGGCGCCACCGCCGATAACGCCGTGGCCCGCGTCGCCGAAGTGGAAAAATCCATGCTGCAAGGCGACAGCGTCGCAGCGTTCAACAGCGTGATAGACCTGAGCAAACTGATCCAGCTGGCGCGCTTCCAGGTCCGCGGCTACACCTACAGCGGCAAGAGCGAAGCCGAACAGCCAGCCCTCGACGCCATCGACAACGCCCTGAAGAACCTCGAAAGCCTCCCGGCCAAACTGCCTGAAGAACACATCGCCAACCTGCAACAAGCGACGGATTCGCTGAAGGCCTACCGCGCCGCTGTCAGCCAGTTCCGCGACTCCCAGGTGGCCAGCGCCAAGGCTCTGGTACGCATGTCTGCCCAAGGTGAGATCCTGTTGGACATGAGCCAGAAACTCACCGTCTCACAGACCGTCGTGCGCGACACCGACGCCGCCCATGCCAAGAATATGCTGACCCTCGCTACGGTGCTGGCCATCGCCTTCGGCCTGCTGGCTGCCTGGGCGATCACCCGGCAGATCATCATTCCGTTGAACCAGACCCTGGCCGTGGCCGAGCGCGTCGCCAGTGGCGACCTGACCCATAACCTGACGTCGCAGCGCCGCGACGAACTCGGCCAGTTGCAGCGTGCCATGCAGAGCATGACCCAGGGCCTACGCGAACTGATCGGCGGCATCAGCGATGGTGTCACGCAGATTGCCAGCGCCGCCGAAGAGCTGTCCGCCGTCACCGAGCAGACCAGCGCCGGGGTCAACAGCCAGAAGGTCGAGACCGATCAGGTTGCGACGGCCATGAACGAAATGGCCGCCACCGTGCAGGAAGTGGCGCGCAATGCCGAAGAGGCCTCCGAAGCCGCCGTCGCCGCCGACCAGCAGGCCCGCGAGGGCGACAAAGTGGTCGGTGAAGCCATCGCCCAGATCGAACGCCTGGCCGCGGAAGTCGGTCACTCCACCGAGGCCATGGGCGAACTCAAGCGCGAAAGCGACAAGATCGGCAGCGTGCTCGACGTCATCAAGTCCGTGGCCCAGCAAACCAACCTGCTGGCACTCAACGCCGCCATCGAAGCCGCCCGCGCCGGTGAAGCCGGGCGTGGTTTTGCCGTGGTGGCAGACGAAGTCCGCAGCCTGGCCCAGCGCACCCAGAAGTCCACCGAAGAGATCGAAGAGCTGATCGTCGGCCTGCAAAACGGCACCCAGCAAGTCGCGACCATCATGGACAACAGCCGCACCCTGACCGACAGCAGCGTCGAACTGACCCGCCGCGCCGGTGGCTCACTGGAAAGCATCACCCGCACCGTTTCGGCGATCCAGGCGATGAACCAGCAGATCGCCGCTGCCGCCGAACAGCAAAGCGCCGTGGCCGAAGAGATCAACCGTAGCGTGCTGAACGTGCGGGATGTGTCGGATCAGACCTCGGCAGCGAGCGAAGAGACCGCGGCCTCCAGCGTTGAGCTGGCGCGGCTGGGGACGCACCTGCAGATGCTGGTGGGCAAGTTCAAGGTTTAAGGCGATTCAATAACCTCGGTTCACTCGAAACCGAGGCGATTCCATCGCGAGCAAGCTCGCTCCCACAGACTTGATGTGAACACAAATTTTGTGATCAACCCAAATCACTGTGGGAGCGAGCTTGCTCGCGATAGCAATCTAAAGTGCGCTAGAGATTAAAGAACCTGTCGCAAGAAAGCCTGCGCCCGCGGATCCTTCGGCGCATCGAAGAACTCCGCTGGCGAGGCGTCTTCCAGCAGTTTGCCGTGATCGAAGAACAGCACCCGGTCCGCCACTTCCCGGGCAAAACCCATTTCATGGGTGACGCAGACCATCGTCATGCCTTCCACGGCCAGGTTTTTCATCACATCCAGCACTTCGCCGACCATTTCCGGGTCGAGTGCCGAGGTCGGCTCGTCGAACAGCATGACCTTCGGCTCCATCGCCAACGCCCGGGCAATCGCCACACGCTGTTGCTGACCACCGGACAGGCGTGACGGAAACTCGTTGGCCTTCTTCGCGATCCCGACCTTTTCCAGCAGCGCCAGGGCCTTGGCCTCGCGTTCTTGCTTGCCGCGCTTGCGCACGACTTTCTGCGCCAGACAGAGGTTTTCCAGCACGGTCATGTGCGGGAACAGATTGAAGTGCTGGAACACCATGCCGACTTCACGGCGGTAAGCGTTGACGTCGGTTTTCGGATCAGCCAGTTGCAGGCCGTCGATGCTCACCGAGCCCGAGTCGAACGCCTCCAGGCCGTTGAGGCAACGCAAGAAGGTCGACTTGCCGGAGCCGGACGGACCGATCACCACCAGCACTTCGCCCTTGGCCACATTGGTGGAGACGTTATCCACCGCGCGCACCACCTGGCCGCGGGTGTCGAAGACTTTTACCAGATCGTGGACTTCAATCACTTTGCGCGAGCCTCCGCTCAAGCCGGCTGGCGATTTTCGACAGCGGCAGGTTGATCAACAGGTACAGACCGGCGACGCAGAACAGAATCTCGAACGGCGAAAACGAAGTGGTGATGACTTCGCGGCCGCTTTTAAGCAGCTCGGTAATCGCGATCACCGACACCAGCGAGGTGTCTTTCACCAGGCTGATGAACTGCCCGGCCAGCGGCGGCAGCACACGCTTGAAGGCTTGCGGCAGCACCACATGACGCATCGACTGACCTGCGCTCAAACCGAGGGAGCGCGCGGCTTCGTTCTGGCCACGGGCGATGGACTGCACGCCGGAGCGGATGATTTCCGCCACATAGGCACCGGTGAACAGCGACAGCGCGGCGATCCCGGCGAATTCCCGGGACAGGTTCATCACGGTGCCAATGAAGAAGTAGAAAATGAAGATCTGCACCAGCAGCGGCGTGCCGCGTACCAGCTCGACATAAATGGTCGAAAGGTCACGCAGGGTCGGGTTGTTCGACAACCGGCACAGGCCAGTGGCCAGACCGATCAGCAGCCCGAGAACGCCGGACACCACAGACAGCCACAAGGTGGTCCAGAGCCCCCACATCAGTGGTCCTGCGGCCCAATGGCGGGTCACGCCGATGACGTCGCCTTCGGCTACGTCATCACCCTGGGCGACTTGCAGACTGTTTTCGTCGACGGTCAGGTGTTGCTCATCACCCGCGTCGTTGCGCAGGGTGACTTCAGCCTTGTCGCCCTTGCGCACCAGCTCGCTGACGGTGGAGATGTCGGCGGCGCGCTGGGACTCTTCGGCGTGGTAAGCGAAGTATTGCGGCACACGGTTCCAGCGCCATTCGTAGGACATCAGCGAGGTGGCGTAATACAACGCGCCGGCCAGGCCGATCAGCACCAGCACGGTCAGCACGTGCCAGGGCCATTGGGCTTTTTTCTGTTTCATTGGGTTTTTTGAATCCGAAAGTTGTATCGCCGGGGAGGCCGTCTTCGCGGGCAAGCCCGCTTGTATGGTAGGACTTGAAGGGAGGAGGAGGGACAAAGCCCGATTCTGACTGTTGACGCAGTACAGATCCGTGGGAGATTTCGCCCCTCCTCCTTTCACCCAAGCGCCGATAAAGAATGCATCTGGCTAGACCGACGATAGGAACAAGCCTGCGCCTCTGGGTGAGCCCTTCAAGTGCTCAAAACCATATCCCGGAGGAAATTTAATGGCAATGCCGGTTTCTGTCTCAAAGCCGATCGCAGGCGTGGATGTCGCCAAGAATGAACTGGTGATTTATCACGCCGAACTTGACCTGCTTGAAACGATTCCCAACAACAAGGCAGCCATCAAGCAGTGGCTGAAGGACTTGCCGAGGACAGTGGCCATCGCCATTGAGTCGACCAATATCTATCACCTGGAGTTCGCCGATCTGGCCTACGAGGCCGGCTGCGTGATTTACATGGTGGGTGGCTATGAGCTGAGCCATTACCGCAAAGGGTGAGTGTCCGCGCCAAAACCGACGCGCTGGATGCCAGGCTGCTCGCTCGCTACCTGAAGAACGAAGGTGACGATCTTCATCCCTGGACCCCGCCATCACCGCTGTACCGTCAGCTCTTGAGCCTTTTTCGCCGCCGGGCGGCTCTGGTTCAGGCACGAGTGGGCCTGGTGCAAAGCTGGGCGAATGAACCGCTGTTGAAGACCGCTTTCGCCGAGCAAGTGAAATCCATGCAACAGCTTGAGGCGCTGGTCGAAAAGACGATTAAGGATTATCTGAAAGAAGCCGGTTTACTCGGTCAGTTGAAGCGCTGTCTGAAAGTTGAAGGCATCGGATTTTTGACCGGAGCCCGCTTGATCGCAGCATTCCAGCGAGGCGATTTCAGAAACGCAGATGCCTTCATCGCCTTTCTGGGAATGGATTTGCGGGTGGCGAAGTCAGGACAAAAGACGGTCGCCGAAGCTTGACCAAACGAGGTGATCCGGAAGCTCGCCGACTTCTGCACAACGCAGCCATGTCGGCCAGTCGTACACCAGCCTGGAAAGATTTTTACGCGGCACAAAGAGCTCGAGGGTTCAGCACCACTCAGGCACTGGTGATACTGGCTCGCAAACTTGCTCGGGTCGTATTCGCCTTGCTCAAGGGGCAAAGCGAATACCAGCCAAAAGTCGGTTGAGGGCTTCCCCTCAACCATAGAATCTCCCACAGGTTCAGCGCCGGACACAAAATGTGTACTCGCTCAGATCACTGTGGGAGCGGGCTCGCCCGCGAATGGGACGACTCGGTCTAACTGACTGAGTTATTCCATGTCCTTGAGCCACTCGCTGCTCTTGAACCACTTGTCATGGATGCGATCGTAGGTGCCGTCTTCGTGGATCTGGTGCAGGAAATTGTTGATGAAGTTGATGCTGTCGTAGTCACCCTTCTTCAAACCAAAGGCCAGCGGCTCGTAGGTGAACGGCTTGTCGAGGAACACCAGTTTGCCGTTGCCGACCTTGTTCACTGCCACGACGTTGTACGGCGCGTCGTAGATGAAGGCATCAGCCTTGCCGTTGACCACGTCGAGCACGGCTTCCTGCTCGTTGTCATAGCCGTGGTACTTGGCTTTGGCGATCAGTTTTTTGGCGACCATTTCGCCGGTGGTGCCGAGCTTGGAGGTGATGCGATAGTCGGCAGTGTTCAGGTCTTTATAGGACTTGATGGTGCCTTCCAGTTCCTTGCGGATCAGCAGGGTCTGGCCGACCACGATGAACGGTTCGCTGAAGTTCAGGCGTAGGTTGCGCTCCTGGGTCAGGGTCATGCCACTGCCGATCATGTCGAACTTGTCGGTCAGCAGGGCCGGGATGATGCCGTCGTAACCGGTGGAAACCAGCTCCAGCTTGACGCCCATGGCCTTGGACATGGCTTTGAGAATGTCGACTTCGAAACCGATGATCTCGCCGCGCTTGTTGGTCATTTCGAACGGCATGTAGGTCGGGTCCATGCCGACTTTCAACGTGCCGCGCTTGACCGCGTCATCGATGGCACCGGCCTGCGCCGCGTTGACTGCAACCAGTGCCGTGACGCCGACCAGCAGCATCGACAGATACTTCTTCATCTTCAAGTCCCCAAAACCATTGCGTTGTGAGGCGCGCAAAAATGGCGGCTCCCCGGGAGGAAACGCACCAATACGGACAAAAATTATCCGGGCACACCAATTCGGGGACGGATCCTAAACTACTCGCCCGTTTGCACAAGGGTTTGGGCAGGATTTGTTGGCAGGAACAAATAAAAAAACCCCGCTGGCTAGCGGGGCTTATGTAGGAGCGAGCTTGCTCGCGATGGTCGTTAACGATTACGCGTATTTACCGGTTAAACGCGGCGCTCTTGAGTCCATCGCGAGCGAGCTCGCTCCTACATTTTTTAAGCCAACTGAGGTTGCGCGCTCAACGGCTTGAGCGGCAGCAGCGGTGCGTGGGGGTCGGCCTCGACCGACTTGCGCCACGCGCCCAGCCACTCGGCATGACCTTCGTTCCAGACCTGCTCATGCAGGCGGGCCAGGGCCACCGGGTCACTGAGCAGTTGTACGCGCTCGTTGTTGGTCAGCCCTTCAGGACCGACTTTCATTGCGTGCCGCACCCGTTCGATCCGCAGCCATTCAATCGGCTCGGCCTCACGGTGACGCGAGGTCGCCAGCGAACACGCCAGGGCGTTCTGCTGCGGGTCGACCACCGAACGGACGAAGCCGTCGTTCAGCGCGTGCCAGCGGTTTTCGTGGGTGTACTGATCGGTGGACAGCAAGGCCTGCGGCGGATTGTATTCCTCGGGGATCAGGAACAGGCTCTCGTCACGGGACTTCAGGCCCAGGCCGACACGGCTGGAAATCACCGACACCGGGATCGACAGCATCAACGAACCGACAATCGGCACCAGCCACCACAGGAAGCTCGGGTTCAGCCAGATCACCAACAGGGCCCAGAAGAAGCCCAGCAGGGTTTGCGGACCATGACGCTTGACCGCTTCGCTCCACGGCGTGGAGTCATCGTCACGTTGCGGCGAGTTCCAGGTCGCGGCCCAGCCGAGGAACGCGGCGAGGACGAAACGGGTATGGAAAATCATCCGCACCGGTGCCAGCAGCATGGAGAACAGCATCTCCAGCAGCATCGACAGGGTCACCTTGAACTTGCCACCGAACTCTTTCGCACCCTTGGCCCAGATCAGGATGATGCTCAACAGTTTCGGCAGGAACAGCAGCACGATCGTGGTCGAGAACAGCGCAATCGCCTTGTCCGGGTGCCATTGCGGCCACAGCGGATAGAGCTGACGCGGCTCAAGGAAGTACTGCGGCTCCATCAGCGTGTTGACCGCCAACAGCGCTGTCGACAACACCAGGAAGAAGAACCACAACGGCGCCGACAGATAGGACATCACGCCGGTCAGGAACACCGCACGGTGCACCGGGTGCATGCCCTTGACCAGGAACAGGCGGAAGTTCATCAGGTTACCGTGGCACCAGCGACGGTCACGCTTGAGTTCGTCGAGCAGGTTTGGCGGCAGTTCTTCATAGCTGCCCGGCAAGTCGTAGGCAATCCACACGCCCCAGCCGGCACGGCGCATCAACGCGGCTTCCACGAAGTCGTGGGACAGGATCGCACCGGCGAACGCGCCTTTACCGGGCAACGGCGCCAGGGCGCAATGCTCGATGAACGGCTTCATGCGGATGATCGCGTTGTGACCCCAGTAGTGGGACTCGCCCAGCTGCCAGAAGTGCAGGCCGGCGGTGAACAGCGGGCCATACACACGCGTAGCGAACTGCTGCATGCGCGCATACAGGGTATCCATGCCCGACGCACGTGGCGCGGTCTGGATGATCCCGGCGTCCGGCGTGGCCTCCATCAGGCGTACCAGACTGGTCAGGCACTCGCCGCTCATCACGGAGTCGGCATCGAGTACGACCATGTACTTGTAGTCACCGCCCCAACGACGGCAGAAGTCGTCGAGGTTGCCGCTTTTACGTTTTACGCGACGGCGACGGCGGCGATAGAAGATCTTGCCGAAGCCCCCGGCTTCGCGGCAGACGTCCAGCCAGGCCTGTTGCTCGGCAACACAGATATCGGCGTCGTTACTGTCACTGAGAACGAAGAAGTCGAAGCGATCCAGGTCACCCGTGGCCGCCACCGACTCGAAGGTCGCCCGCAGACCGGCGAATACCCGTGGCACGTCTTCGTTGCAGATCGGCATCACCAGGGCGGTGCGTGCGTCCTTCGGAATCGGCTCATCGCCGGCGCTGGCACCGGAAATACGGTACTTGTCGTGACCGGTGAGCAATTCCAGGAAGCCCATCAGCGCCGTCCAGAAACCGGCCGACACCCAGCAGAACAGAATCCCGAACAGGATCAGGATGCTGGTCTGCAAGGCATACGGCAGCACTTGCGTGGCGGTTTGCAGCAGCGGTTGATGCAGCACTTCGTTGAGGTCGACAAACGACCAGCCCTGGTACGGCATGATGCCTTTCATGTACCAGCCGGCGACGATGGTCTGGCCGAGCATCAGCAGCAAAAGAATGTAGCGACGGATCGAACCGACGGTGCGCCAGCGTGCGGCCGGCAGAACACGTTCGTCCTTCGGCGGCTTCGGTGGGTTGGTGCGGCCGGTCAGGCGGCGCCAGCCACGCACCAGAATGTTGGTGCGCCACGGCTCCGGCACGACCTTGGTCCGCCGGATCGGCGGAGTCGCCTTGAGGCAGACCCGGCCGCTGGCGTCGAGCGCCAGCATTTCCGCGTCCTGCAGCTCTTCGGCAGTGCTCAGGGTCAGGCGTTTGCCGACGGAAGCCTGCGCGGCTTCGGTCGGGGCGTCGAACGTCGACGATGACAGGCGTTCATGCAATTCGCTGAAAGACTGGCAGCCCGCGAGTTCCGCGCGCTGCTCGTCGGTCATCGGCAGATGCGCCAGATACTCGGAGAGAGTTTCTGGCCGTACTTGAGAGTTACTCATCGGCAGGCAACTGATAGCTCCAGGTCTCGGTCAGGACTTCTTCAGTCGGGGCCGATTCCGGTGTGGCTGGGGCCGCGTCGGCAGCGGCAGGCTGCTTGGCGTCTTTATTGGCCTTTTCCTTGGCATCTGCAACAGGCTTCGCTTCAGCCTGCTTGGCCTCCGCTTGCTTGGCTTCCTTGTCCGCTTTCTCCTGTTGCTTGGCGGCAACCTTGTCGGCCTTGGCAACCGACGAGTTCGACGACGGGATCGACGTCTTGGCCAGATCCGCCGGCACAATGTTCTGCACCAGTGCGGCACGCATTTCAGTGGCCTTGCCCGGATCCTTGATCTTCATCCGCAGGGTCAGGCGCCAGCCATTGGTTTCAGGGTTGAAGCGCACGCTGTTTTCCACCAGCTCGGCGTTGTCGCCGACGCTGACCTGGCTGCGAACCTCCGCATCGGCCGGCAATGCCGCCAGGGACGGGCCTTCGAAGTCCACCAGGTAGGCAACACTGCCGTCCGGCTGACGAATCAGGTTGGACTGCTTGACGTCACCGGTGGAACGCAGGGTCTGCTTGACCCAGGCACTGTCCGGCGCGTGAATGGCCGACTCGTCCATTGTCCAGTGCATACGATAAGCGACATCGAGCGGCTGGCCAGGTTCCGGCAATTTTTCCGGGTTCCAGAAGGCAACGATGTTGTCGTTGGTTTCGTCGGCGGTTGGAATCTCGACCAAATCAACGGTGCCCTTGCCCCACTCGCCTTTCGGTTCGATCCAGGCACTTGGGCGCTTGTCGTAGCGATCGTCGAGGTCTTCATAGTGGCTGAAGTCGCGACCACGCTGCAGCAGACCAAAGCCGCGCGGGTTTTCCACGCTGAAGTTGCTCACCGCCAGGTGTTTCGGGTTGTTCAGCGGACGCCAGATCCACTCGCCGTTGCCGGCATGGATCGCCAGACCGCTGGAGTCGTGCAGTTCGCGACGGTAGTTGAGTACTTTCGACGGCTGGTTGGCGCCGAACAGGTACATGCTGGTCAACGGGGCGATACCCAGTTTGCCGACCTTGTCACGCAGGAACATCTGCGCCTTCACGTCGACGATGGTGTCGCTGCCCGGACGCAGGATCAGGCGATAGGCACCGGTGGCACGAGGCGAGTCCAGCAGGGCGAAGATCACCAGGTGCTTGTCGCCTGGCTTGGGCTGCTGGATCCAGAATTCGCGGAAACGCGGAAACTCTTCGCCGGACGGCAAAGCGGTATCGATGGCCATGCCGCGAGCGGACAAACCATAGACGTGACCCTTGCCGACGACGCGGAAATAGCTCGCGCCGAGCATGGTCATGATTTCGTCTTGCTTGTCGGCCTTGTTGATCGGGTACAGCACACGGAAACCGGCATAACCCAGTTGTTCGGTGGCCTTGGGATCGAACTTCATGTCGCCGAAGTCGAAACGACTCGGGTCGTATTTGATCTCTTCGACGGTGTTCGCGGTGATTTCGTTGATTTTCACCGGTGTATCGAAATGCATGCCCTGGTGATAGAAAGACAGCTTGAACGGCGTCTTCTGATCAGCCCACTCGGCTTTTTCCGTCAGAAAACGAATTTTCTGATAGTCCGCGAATTTCATGTCGCGGAACTCGTTCGGCAGGTTACTGCGCGGCGCTTCGTATTTCTGCGCGGCCAGCTCTTTTGCCTTGGCCGATACATCATCCAGACTGAATGCCCAAAGCTGGCCGGCGCTGAGCAGGCAGAGCAGTGCAGAGCCCGCTACCAGGGCGCTGCGTAACCGTTTGGCAGACAATTTTGGTGCGTTACAGGGACTAACAATCACGAGCAACCCTCGCCGAAAACAGATCAAAAAACCAACGGCCAGTTAAAGGGTCTGCACGGTCTGCGGTATGAAAAAACCGCCCTTGCAAACCACTCTTGCCAAGTTGGCGAGCATTGTTCCGACTCCGCTGGGGCGAAATGATTCCCCAATCGGATCCGGACAAGTCTCTACCTAAGTCAAAATGGACCAACGAACGCTGATCCCCGTAGCGCGCGATTATCTAGTAGGCCGCGTTACAACGCATCAGGGGTAACAAAGTATTTATCGTGAAAAAACCCTGTTTTCAGTCGAAATGAGCTTAAAAACTTGTTTCAAGCGCTTTCAGACTTGTAACAGGAAGGTTACCGGGCCGTCATTGACCAGGTGCACCTGCATATCCGCGCCGAATCTACCTGATGCCACAGTGCCATGCACCTGTTTCGCTTTGCTTAATAGATAGTCGAATAATTCCTCGCCCAGCGCCGGAGGGGCCGCGGTCGAGAAACTCGGACGCAGCCCGCTTTTGGTATCGGCAGCCAGGGTGAACTGAGAGACCAGCAGCAGCCCGCCGCCCACATCCGCCAGGGACAGATTCATCTTGCCCTCAGCGTCACTGAACACCCGATAGTTAAGCAGCTTATTGAGAAGTTTGTCTGCGCTGGCCCGCGTGTCATCGGGCTCGACGGCCACCAGCACCAGCAAGCCCTGATCGACGGCTCCCACGATCTCGCCCGCGACCTCGACTCGCGCGCCACGCACCCGTTGCAGCAGAGCCTTCATGCTTCTTCAGGCGCCAGATCAAGCAGACGACGGGCCATCTGATTGGCGGCACGTACCAGCGCGTCGGTGATTCCCGGCTCGGAAGCGGCATGACCGGCATCGCGGATGACCTGCAGTTCGCTGTTCGGCCAGGCTTGATGCAGTTCCCAGGCGTTATCCAGCGGGCAGATCACGTCATAGCGACCATGGATGATCACGCCGGGCAAATGGGCGATCTTACCCATGTTGCGGATCAACTGGTTCGGCTCCAGGAAGGCGTTGTTGCTGAAGTAGTGGCATTCGATGCGGGCAATCGACAATGCGCGTTGTGGCTCGGAGAACCGATCGACCACCAGCGGGTTCGGACGCAGGGTCGCGGTGCGGCCCTCCCAGGTGGACCAGGCCTTGGCCGCGTGCATCTGGGCAATCTGGTCATTGCCGACCAGTCGCTTGTGGAACGCGGCAAGCAAGTCGTCGCGCTCGTCCAGCGGGATCGGTGCGATGTAGTCCTGCCAGTAATCGGGGAACAGGCGGCTGGCGCCGGCCTGGTAGAACCATTCGATTTCTTGCGGACGGCAGAGAAAGATCCCGCGCAGGATCAGGCCGTGCACACGCTCAGGATGGGTTTGCGCGTAGGCCAGGGCCAGGGTCGAACCCCAGGAGCCGCCAAACAGCACCCATTTGTCGATGCCCAGGTGCTGGCGAATCCGCTCGAGGTCGGCGACCAGATCCCAGGTCGTGTTGTTTTCCAGGCTGGCGTGGGGCGTGGAGCGACCGCAACCGCGCTGATCGAAAGTGACAATGCGATAAAGGTTGGGATCGAAGAAGCAACGACTCTGGGCATCACATCCGGCACCGGGGCCGCCGTGGATGAACACCACCGGCAATCCTTCCGGTGAACCGCTTTCGTCGACATACAGCGTGTGAGTTTCGTCGACGGCCAGATCGTGCCGGGCGTGGGGTTTGATCTGCGGGTACAAAGTCTGCATTGCGCACTCCGTAAGGGGTCGAGGTCATCCCTGGGGGGACTTCTATTATTCTGCCGTCCGGCATCATAAACCCGAATTACGTCAATGAGCATGCCCGGGCGGAGTCAGAGTTTTGCCGACAGATATCCGAACAGGGTTTCGTACAGTGCATCGACCTCGAGCGCCTGCCCACGGGCCCGTAAACAGCCATGAACCAGGCCCTCGCCGAGATAAAGTGTGGCAGCCACGCCCGCGGCATTCAGTTGCTCGGCATACAGCACACCGTCATCACGCAACGGATCGAATTGCGCCACGGCGATCCATGCCGGTGGCAGCCCGCTGAAATCCGTGGCGAGCAATGGCATAGCGTAGGCGTTCGGATCGCGGGTGCCCTGCAGGTAAAGCGCGTGATAGCAATCGACGTCACTGCTGCTGAGCAGCGGTGCGTCGATGCACTCACTGCGCGATGGCAGCCGGTGATCGCCGCCCAACCCCGGATAGATCAGCACCTGCGCGCACGGCACCGGCTCGCCGGCATCGCGCAGCGCCAGGCACAGCGCAGCTGCAAGATTGCCGCCCGCACTGTCGCCGGCCACCAGCATGCGTTCCGGGTCAAGTTGAAACGGCCCGGTGCGCAGTGCTCGCCAGACCTTCAGGCAATCATCGAACGCGGCGGGAAACGGATGCTCCGGTGCCCGGCGGTAATCGACGGCGATCACCAGTACACCGAGTGTCGATGCCAATTCGGCGCAGATGAAATCGTGGGAATCAAGATCCCCCACCACCCAGCCGCCGCCATGCAGATAAACGATGCACGACGCGCCACTGGCCGGTGGTTGATAGGAACGAACGGCAACCCCGGCCAACTCGAAATCGACCACATATAACCCGGCCGGGCGCGCCGGGGTAAACGCCCGGCACATCTCGCTGTAGGCCTGGCGCAGACCGTCGGGGCTGCTGTCGGTGCTGTTGAAACTGACGGTTTTCTCGACGAAAGCCGTCATCTGTTCGGAAAGCGGATAAGGAGCCATGAGCCTGGTGCCCGTTCAGGGGAATATATGGCCCCTGTAGGAGCGAGCTTGCTCGCGATAAACCCGAGAACGCCGCGGGGTATCAGGCTCGTCGCGTTATCGTTGACTATCATCGCGAGCAAGCTCGCTCCTACAGGGTTTTGATGTCAGTTTTTCAAACTGGCCTGAACCGTCGCCACGCCATCCTTGCCATCGAAACTGCTGACACCCGCCAGCCAACGCTGCAAATCCTCGGGATGCTCACGCAGCCATTTTTTCGCGACATCCTGAGCCGTCTGGCGCTCCATGATCGGCACCATCAACTGGCTTTCCTGGGCTGCGGTGAATGTCAGGTTTTCCAGCAACCGGTTGACGTTCGGGCAGCGCTCGGCGTAATCCGGGGCAGTCACGCTGGAGACGGTTGCGGCGCCTTCATTCGGACCGTAGACATCTTCGCTGCCGGTCAGGTAGGTGATGTTCATGTTGATGTTCATCGGGTGCGGGGTCCAGCCGACGAACACCACGAACTCCTTGCGATTCACCGCCCGCTGCACGGCCGCCAGCATCCCGGCCTCGCCGGACTCGATCAGTTTGAAGTCCTTCAGGCCGAAGTGATTGGTCTCGATCATGGTCTTGATGGTGGTGTTGGCGCCGCTGCCTGGCTCGATGCCGTAGATCTTGCCGCCGAGCTGATCCTTGAAGCGGGCGATGTCCGCGAAGGTTTTCAGCCCGGCCGCTGCCACATAATCCGGAACCGCGAGGGTGGCCTGGGCATCGGCCAGGCTCGGTTTATCCATGACCTTCAGCTGATTGGCAGCCACGAACGGGGCGATATTCTTATCCATCGCCGGTTTCCAGTAACCCAGGAAGATGTCCAGGCGCTTGTCGCGGATGCCGGCGAAGATGATTTGCTGCACGGCGCTGGTTTGCCTGCTTTCGTAGCCGAGACCGTTGAGCAGCACATCAGCCATGCCACTGGTGGCGATCACGTCGGTCCAGTTGACCACGCCCATGCGCACGGTTTTGCAGGAGGCGTCGTCCGCGGCCATGGCGCCGGCGCTCAACAGAGCGGTGCCGCAGAGGATTGAGAGACAGCGGGTGAACAGTCTTTTCATCGGGATGATCTCGTGCGGCAGCGGATTATTGTCGGGCCGGTGTCTATGTGCACCGTGGCCGAAACATTACGCAGCAGACGAGCGGCAAAAGCGAACTGAGGCGACCGTGTTTTGCACAGTGGCGACTGTCTGTAGGAGCGAGCTTGATCCGGGCGGCGTTCCGACGATGGAGGACAACGATGACGCGGGCTGCCTGAATGCACACGTTGACCTGACGTTTTTCGCGAGCAGGCTCGCTCCTACAGAGACCGCACCAAGCCTTAATGCCCGTAGTGTTTTTCGCCCCAAGCCAGCAAGCCTTCCAGCAGTTCCTTCAATACCACCCGCGTCGGCTCTGCCAGATCCGCCCGATAGCGGAACGGCTCGAACTCTTCCATGTACGTGCACTGCCCCAGCTCCAGCTGCACGGCGTGGATGCTCTCGGCCGGGTTGCCGTAATGGCGGGTGATGTGGCCGCCCTTGAAGCGTCCGTTCAGCACGTGGGTGTAATTGTCATGACGCGCGCAGATCGCCTCGAGTTGCGTCGCCAACTGCGGATCGCAACTGGCGCCGTTGAAGGTGCCGAGGTTGAAGTCCGGCAGTTTGCCGTCGAACAGGTGCGGGATCAGCGAGCGGATCGAGTGCGCATCGAACAGCAGCGCATAGCCGAACTCGGCCTTCAATCGCGCCAGCTCCTGCTGCAGGGTGCTGTGGTACGGCGTCCAGATCTGCTCCAGATAGGTCGTACGCTCTTCTTTCGAAGGCTCCAGCCCTTCACGGAACAACGGCACGCCGTCGAACAGCGTGGCCGGGTACAAGCCGGTGGTCGCGCCCACGTACAGTGGCTTGTCGTCGGATGGACGGTTCAGGTCAATGACGAACCGCGAGTATTCGGCGGCCAGGGTACTGGCACCCAGTTCAGCGGCGAAGTCATAAAGCTGCGGAATGTGCCAGTCGGTGTCCGGCAGGCTTTTCGCCTGCGGGATCAACCCGGCTTCGACCGCCGGAGTCAGGCGCACACCCGCGTGGGGCATGCTGATCAGCAGCGGTACGCGGCCTTGTTTGAAATTCAGAACCTTATCCACAGCTGCTCTCCTACAGACTTGTCTCGACGCCGTGACGCACGACGCGTTTTTCCAGGTCGCCGCCCAGCCAGTACGACAGGTCGGCCGGACGATCGATTTGCCAGGCCACGAAATCCGCGACCTTGCCGGCTTCCAGCGAACCGTGGGTATCGGCCATGCCCAGCGCGGTAGCGGCGTGAATCGTTGCACCGGCCAAGGCTTCTTCCGGGGTCATGCGGAAACAGGTGCAGGCCATGTTCAGCATCAGGCGCAATGACAGCGCCGGCGAGGTACCCGGATTGAGGTCGCTGGCGATGGCGATCTTCACGCCGTGCTTGCGCAGGGCTTCCATTGGCGGCAATTGGGTTTCGCGCAGGAAGTAGAAGGCGCCGGGCAACAGCACCGCGACTGTACCGGACTCGGCCATGGCGATGGCGTCTTCTTCGGTCATGAACTCCAGGTGATCGGCGGACAATGCGTGGTAACGCGCCGCCAGGCTCGAACCGTGCAACGACGACAATTGCTCGGCGTGCAGTTTCACCGGCAAGCCCAGTTTCTGAGCGGTAATGAACACGCGCTCAACCTGCGCCGGGGAAAACGCCAGGTACTCGCAGAACGCATCCACCGCATCCACCAATCCTTCGGCGGCGAGAGCCGGGAGCATGTCGGCGCAGATGTGATCGATGTAGTCGTCGGCGCGATCCTTGTATTCCGGCGGCAAGGCGTGAGCGGCCAGGCAGGTGCTGCGCACGCTGATCGGCAGTTCGGCGCCGAGGCGACGGGCGACCCGCAGCATCTTGCGTTCGTTGGCAAGGTCCAGGCCGTAGCCGGACTTGATTTCAATGCTGGTGACACCATCGCGCATCAGGCTTTTCAGGCGCTTGGCGGCGCTGGCGAACAGTTCGTCTTCACTGGCCGCGCGGGTGGCGCGCACGGTGCTGGCGATGCCGCCACCGCTGGCGGCGATTTCCGCATAGCTGACGCCTTGCAGGCGCTGCTCGAATTCGCCGCTGCGATTTCCGCCAAACACCGTGTGGGTGTGGCAGTCGATCAGGCCCGGCGTGACCCAGGCCCCGTTCAAATCGTTGACCGCCGGGTACTCGCCCGCCGGCAGGTCAGCGCGCGGCCCGATCCACTCAATGAGCACACCGGACGTCACGATGGCCGCGTCCTCGATAATCGAGTAGACGCCTTGCGCCATGGTTGCGACGTGGCAGTGTTGCCAGAGGGTTTTCATCCCTTAGTCTCCACAAGTTTCTAAATCGATTCGCGAGCAAGCCCGCTCCCACAGGGTTTAGGTAATCCACTGTAGGAGCGAGCCCGCTCGCGATGGTCGTCAACGATAACGCGCTCAGCCTGAATGCCCGCGTTGCCCAGGCGTTTTTCGCGAGCAGGCTCGCTCCTACAGGAGGAGCCCGTTACAGGCTCGGCAGCAACTGGGTTGGAACCAGTTCAGTCAGGCAGCGCGACGCCAACAACTCCGTGGCCGCGTTGATGTCCGGTGCGAAGAAGCGGTCCTTCTCATAGAACGGCACTTCGTTACGCAGGATGGCGCGGGCCTTTTCCAGTTTCGGCGAAGTCTTCAGGCCATTGCGCAGGTCCAGGCCCTGGGCGGCGGCCAGCCATTCCACGGCGAGAATCCCGCGGGTGTTCTCGGCCATTTCCCACAGACGCTTGCCGGCCGCCGGGGCCATCGAGACGTGGTCTTCCTGGTTGGCCGAGGTCGGCAGGCTGTCCACCGAATGCGGATGGGACAGCGCCTTGTTCTCGCTGGCCAGTGCCGCCGCGGTCACCTGGGCGATCATGAAGCCGGAGTTCACCCCGCCGTTGGCCACCAGGAACGGCGGCAGTTGCGACATGTGCTTGTCCATCATCAGCGAGATGCGACGCTCGCTCAGGGAACCGATTTCGGCGATGGCCAGGGCCATGTTGTCGGCGGCCATGGCCACCGGCTCGGCGTGGAAGTTGCCACCGGAGATCACGTCACCTTCGGCGGCGAACACCAATGGGTTATCCGATACGGCGTTGGCTTCGATGGCCAGCACTTCGGCGGCCTGGCGGAACTGGGTCAGGCAGGCGCCCATGACTTGCGGCTGGCAGCGCAGGGAGTAGGGATCCTGGACCTTTTCGCAGTTTTCATGGGAGTCGGAGACTTCGCTGCGCTCGCCCAGCAGATCGCGGTAAGCGGCGGCGGCGTCGATCTGGCCCTTCTGGCCACGGGCGGCGTGGATGCGCGCGTCGAACGGCGAACGCGAACCCAGCACCGCTTCAACGGTCAGGCCGCCGAGGGCCAGGGCACCGGCGAACAGGTCTTCACCTTCGAACAGGCCGCGCAGGGCGAACGCGGTGGACACCTGGGTGCCGTTGAGCAGGGCCAGGCCTTCTTTCGCGGCCAGGGTCAGCGGGGCAAGACCTGCGACTTTCAGCGCTTCGGTCGCTTCCATCCACTCGCCCTTGTAGCGCGCCTTGCCTTCGCCCAGCAGCACCAGCGACATGTGCGCCAACGGCGCCAGGTCACCGGACGCACCGACCGAGCCTTTCAGCGGAATGTGCGGGTAGACCTCGGCATTGATCAGGGCGATCAGCGCGTCGATCACCACCCGGCGGATGCCGGAAAAACCACGGCTCAGGCTGTTGACCTTGAGCACCATGATCAGGCGCACCAGCTCGTCGCTGATCGGCTGGCCGACACCGGCGGCGTGGGACAGCACCAGCGAGCGCTGCAGGTTTTCCAGGTCTTCGCTGGCGATGCGGGTCGAGGCCAGCAGGCCGAAACCGGTGTTGATGCCGTAGGCGGTGCGGTTCTCGGCGAGGATCTGCTCCACGCAGGCGACGCTGGCTTCGATCTGGGCCGCGGCGCTGTGGTCGAGGGTGATCTTGACCGGTCGCTGATAGACGTCACGCAGTTGGGCGAGGCTCAGTTGGCCGGGGATCAGGTTTAGTGTGTTCATTTTCAGGCTCCTTTAACCGGGGGTAACCATTGGCAGGCTCAAGCCCTGCTCTTTGGCACAATCAATTGCAATCTGGTAACCGGCATAGGCGTGTCACGACACCTTGCAGGTTTACTGTCAGTCACGAAAAAGACGCTTAAGCGATCAATTCAAGCCAACCCAGGCAGTGGGCAAGCCAGCCTGTGCGCATCGTTGCGCGACAAGCGAATCAGTGGATGTTGTGGAGAGACTCAAGAGACTCATACGCACACGCATTTACTTGTACATACAATCATATGCAATCAAGCGGCCAACTTGTTGGACAGGCATTCAAGAAAAACTCGGAAAGGGCTGCAGAGCACCAGAATCAAGGGTTCTGGCGTTAGTGAAATTTTTCGAGGGGAATTTTTGAGGACGAGGTGATTGTTACCTGAGCGTGGTTTTACGCTACACCGGTGGGGGGTTGGTAACACCGGGACTCACTTCTTCAGGACTGCAAGCTGCTCGACGGAGTCGAGGATAGCGGCCCGTCGGATGGGAATGATTCAAAAACAAAAGGGCCTTCCGGTGCAGGTCCGGGTTGAAACCTGCACCAGGAAGATCGCCACCTCTCGGGCTCTGGGCAAGCCCGCAGGATTTACCCGCAGAACCGGGTTAGCATGCGCTTGCTACTGTCCGCTGAGGCGCCACGTAGTCGTCCTGTTGTTTCGCTCGCTGAGTCAGCGCCAGCATCGCCAGGAACCCGAGCACAATCAGTACCGGGTAAGCCATCAACAGTTCGGAAAGGGAAAATTTCCAGGCCAAAGGGCGCCCGACACCCAGCATGGCGGCATACATCCAGGACACGGCCGACAACGAGCCGCAGGCCAACGCCAGCATCCGTGCACTGAATTCGAGTTTGAGCAAAGAACCTGCCTTTTGCAGTGCCGGCAGTACCAGGCGATGCAACAAAACGCCGTTGTAACTCAGCAACGCGACAATAATCACTTTGGCTTGAAGCTTTGGATTCATAAAGTATTCGACACCTTTACCCAGGTAATCAATACCGACGACAGCGATACCCGTTACCCACAAAGCTATTAGTGCAACGACCACAGACTTCTGAAGACTTTCCACGTGAGCATTATCATGCTCAGTGAATACTTTGCGCTTTAAAAGATCTCTCACCATCGCGACATCACTGGTCAACACCAGACCAATAGCAACACAACACGCCACTAAATGAACGTAAATAACGCCCAGACGCAAAAATTCCAGGAATTCTTTATTTTCCAGCAGACTCATAATTGTAGTTATCGCCACGGTAATTTCTCCACCTTATTCGATAGTACAGATCGACCATTTTACAAGATTCTTACCTATTAAAAATCCTGTACGACCTTACTTCTAAAAGATAAGCCAAATCATGGACCTGGCACTATTAGCGTCATTGACTTGCTTGAAAAATCAATGACCGCGTTGTTTATTGCCTCCCTGAATTCCGCATAAAAAACCCATTTGCACTCACTGTATTTGAGACTCGACTTCCACTTCTTTTTTGCAATTGCGGGAGCAGGTCATGGCTGACGCGCTGAAGAATCAGAGGCCTCAGACGCTCCAATGTTCATTTTCCGAACAAACCACCGACAAACGGTACTTAGCGCAAGTGCGCCTGGAACGACAGTAATAAAACGACTTCCCCGCAATCCCCCACGGCAGCTGGCCTGCCTGATTACATGCACTTAGAGAACTGCATATTGGATCCGCTAGTTGTTATACATCCCACAACTCGCGCAATAGCGAGCGACTCTCATCCAGAGCAAACGCCAACTGCATACTCCACGGCAATTCGGCCACCCTTTCCAGCCGGCAGCAACGCAGGATTAATTGAAACCACCAGAGCATTAATCAAGTAACATCCGCGAATGCAAGTTTGGTTCGCCAAGGCGAAACAAACTGCACCACGAGGGACTGTGTTAATACCAAGAGCAACTCACGCTTGCGCTTGCTGGTTACGCAGACGGCTCAAAACCCGAAGTAAACAAATGCCGTAGCTACAGCGATACCCCACGCGGTCAACGCCATGACCGTTGAATTGTACGCAAACCGGGAATCTCTCATTCGCTGCAAGCCAGGCTTCGAAAAACCGGCCTGGTCATAACGGCAATGCATGATTGCCCGGAAGGTATACAGGAGGCCGACCAACAGAAACAGTGTGATCAGGCCGAGGACAAGTTCACGCCTGATAGCCGGTCTAACCAATGGCGCCAGGTGATCCTGTTCGCAGGCAACGCTATCGACTTGCGCAACGGTAATTCGCTGATAGTCCGTCAATGACCTCTTTTGACCGACCTGGATTGCAGCTTGTTGCTCCAGATCCAGCGCCTGATACTTCCAGAGTGTTGACGATCCTTTTCGGCAGAAGGTAAATACAGCAGGACTTGAGACGGCGATAATAAAAGCATCGTTGATGTCCAGCTTTTTCAGCGTTTGCGTGGCTGACCTGGTGAAGCCCAGGTCGAAGACCGAGGTAACCCCGGTAGCAGAAGCCGCAACCGCAACCAACAGGCTGCTCAAGAGGCAGATGGCTGAAATGTTCAAGGCCGGGTTTCCTTTTTCCATTGTTTCTTTGATTTCGCAGCTCGGTTCCAACCTGCTTTGATGAGCACCAGTACGTTGCTGGCACCCCGATACCGGATGGGCAATTGAGTGGAGGGAGAAAGGGAGGGCATCCATTGCCCTCCCCTCTTCTGTTCCGCCCTCCTGCGACGGTACTGACCAGGACCTCAACTGGCCAGAATGAAGTCCGAGGCAGTGACGGTTGTTGCGTCGGCCACACCTACCAGGGTGATGGTGCCAGCTCCGAAGCTGAGCAACGTATCGGCACCGACATCGGCGATGGTGACACTGCTGCCAAAGGTCGCCGCCGTGATGTTGAGCGCGGCGATATTGAGCAGATCCTGGCCTCCCGCCGCGTTGGCATCGAAGCCGGTGATCACATCGTTGCCGAAGCCCGCAGCGAACATGAAGACATCGTCGCCATTGCTGGCAAGCATCGTGTCGTTGCCGGCACCACCGGTCACACTATCGTTGCCGGCACCGCCATCGAGGAAGTCGTTGCCGGCGCCACCCAGCAATGTGTCGTTACCGGCGCCACCGTTGAGGGTGTCATTACCCACCCCACCGGTGATGACGTTGTTCGACGCGTTGCCGTTGCCGACGAAGTTGCCGACTCCGGTGTAGAGCAGATGCTCGACGTTGGCGCCCAGCGTGTAGCTGGCCAGCGAGGTCTGTACAGAGTCCTCACCGTTATTCCCCACCTCGACCACCCCGTCCGCGAATGAATCGACGCGGTAGGTGTCGTTGCCGGCTCCGCCTTCCATCCGGTCGGCACCCGCATCGCCATTGAGGACGTCGTTGCCGAGGCCGGCCAGCAACGTATCGTTGCCGTCACCGCCGTTGAGCGTGTCATTCCCCCCCCCACCGGTGATGATGTTGTTCAACGCGTTGCCGGTGCCGACGAAGTTGCCGGCTCCGGTGTAGAGCATGTGCTCGACATTGGCACCCAGTGTGTAGCTGGTCAGCGACGTCTGTACCGAATCCGCACCCTCACCCGACGCCTCGACCACCAGGTCTCCGGCTGAGTCGACGCGGAAGGTATCGTTGCCGGCTCCGCCGACCATCGCGTCATTACCCGCACCGCCAGTGAGGACGTCGTTGCCGGCGCCACCCATCAAGGTGTCGTTGCCGTCACCGCCGTTGAGGGTGTCATTACCCACCCCACCGGTGATGACGTTGTTCAACGCGTTGCCGTTGCCGACGAAGTTGCCGGCTCCGAGGTAGAGCAGATGCTCGACATTGGCGCCCAGTGTGTAACTGGCCAGCGTGGTCTGTACGGAATCCTGCCCCTCACCCGACGCCTCGACCACCAGGTCCCCGGCTGAGTCGACGCGGAAGGTATCGTTGCCGGCGCCGCCGACCATCGCGTCATTACCCGCACCGCCAGTGAGGACGTCGTTGCCGGCGCCACCCATCAAGGTGTCGTTGCCGTCACCGCCGTTGAGGGTGTCATTACCCACTCCACCGGTGATGACGTTGTTCGACGCGTTGCCGGTGCCGACGAAGTTGGCGACTCCGAGGTAGAGCAGATGCTCGACATTGGCGCCCAGCGTGTAACTGGCCAGCGTGGTCTGTACGGAATCCTGACCCTCGCCCGTCAACTCGACCACCACGTCCCCGACTGAGTCGACGCGGTAGGTATCGTTGCCGGTTCCGCCCAGCATCTGGTCATTACCTGCACCGCCATCGAGGAAGTCGTTGCCGCCCTCACCATTGAGGATGTCGTCGCCGTCCCCGCCATTGAGAACGTCATCGCCAGTGCCGCCAAACAACTGGTCGACACCGCCCAGGCCATTGAGCGTATCGTTCCCGCCCAGGCCGAACAGCACATCGCTACCCGCAGTACCGTTGAGGGTGTTCGCCAGGGCGTCACCCGTTTGCACCGCACCCAGCAGCACTACCGCCGCCGTTGCCGCAGAGGTCACCGACTCCAGCGTGCCGAAGCCGTCGGTATAGCGCGCGATCACCCGCAGTTGCTGGTTGATCTGCGCCGCTCCAGGAGTGAAGGTCGCAGCGGTCGCACCGACGATATTGGTGAAGGTGGTCCCGGTACCTTGCTGCCATTGGAAGCTGAACGTGCCCACCCCGTCCAGATCGGCAATCCCGGCCGTCAGTGCGGTCAGCACCTGCCCTTGAGTCGGTGTCGTATCACTGACCAGCAATGCGCCTGTCGGTGCATCGTTGACGTTGGCCACCGGGGCCGTGGCGTCGGACGCAACGCTTTCGGCCGTACCGAAGTCGTCCACGTAACTGACCACCACACGCACCTGATTGCCGACCTGAGCCTGGCCAAGCGTGAACGTGCTGGCAGTGGCTCCGGGGATGTCGACGAAGCTGACCCCGTTGGTCTCCTGCCACTGGAAGGTGAACTGCGGATTGCTGAGGCCATCAACGTCGATGATGGTCGACGGGTCGGCGGTCAACACCTGATTCTGCGTCGCCAGCCCGGTAATGGTCGGCCCTGCGGTCGGTGCGTTGTTCCCCGACGAGTCGACGATCTCCAGCGTACCCTGGGCATCCTGATACACAGCCCGAACGCGGATGTTCAGACCGGCGACATCATCCGCCACCAGATAGGTGGCGCCGACCGCCCGCGATACCTCGCCGGCGGCGAAAAAGGTGATGTCCTCAAAGACGCCCGAGCCCGCAACGTTTTCGACCTGCCAGTAGTAAGCCACGGGACCTGTAACCGCGCCGGTCGGATTGGCTGCACTGACACTGTCCGCGTCGCGTACCGACTGATCGCTGACGCGCAGCAGTTGGCCGGCGACAGACGCGTCGGTACGCGCACCGGTGGTAGCATCGAGGATCGCCAGACGCCCCACAGGACCACTGTTCAGGGCGGTGCCAACACCGGACGCCCGCGCCTCGTCGGCGAATTGCAGACGCTCGATACCCGTCAGGCGATCGACCCCATCACGCCCGGCCACCAGGTCGGTCACGATGACGGCATTGCCATCGACAGCGACGCTGTACTCCGAAACATTACCGGAGAACACCGCGGTGTCGAAGTTGTCAGTGCCGGTCAGAATCTCCCGCACGATGACCAGTTGGCCCGGGTTGTAAGAACCGTTGAGCATCGCCTGGACCATTGGCGCCATGCTGTCGAACGTGGCGATTTCCGGACCAGTGCCATCAGCGTTTGCCCGTACGCTGATGCGTACGTTCAGCCACTTGTCACCATCGATGATGTCGTCACCACCGCGGCCTTCGATGAGGTCGCTGCCGCTGCCACCGAGGATGATGTTGCCGCCGTCGAAGAACGTCGCTCCGACAGGCAGCAGACCCGCCAGGCCGTCGATCAGGCTGATATTGGTCAGCACACTGCCGGTTGCACCGGCGGTAGGCAGCGATGTCGCATCTTCGTTATCACCGCGCAGGAAGTCACCGTGGGACGAACCCGACAGACCTTCCATGATGTCGAAACGCACCAGTGCCGAAGCCCCCGAACCCGGCTGCACGGGCACATCGAAGAAGCGGTCGCTGTAATCGATGGTCACGCCCTGGGCGAGATCCTTGAAGGTCGCCCAGTCATAGCCGGAGCCGCCGATATAGCGGTCACCGAAGCCGAGACTGCCGACCATGATGTCGTCGCCGCCTTCAGCGTTGAACTTATCGTTCTCGTTACCGCCGATGAATACATCGTTGCCGATCACCGGGTCGTTGCCGAGCGGATCGAAGTTGTCGCCAGGTGCACCGTCCGAGGTGCCCTTCTCGATCCAGTCATCGCCTTCGTTACCCATGTCCTGTTCGTTGGCTTTGCTGCCCAGGATGAAGTCATTACCCTGGCCACCAATGGCCTCGGAAGCGTCCTCACCGGTCACGATGAAGTCGTTGCCGAACCCGCCAATGATCAGGTTGATGCCGTTGCCACCGTGCAGCACGTCGTTGCCGTCGCCACCCTGAATGTTATCGTCGCCGCCGGTGTCGGTGATGATGTCATCGCCGGCGCCACCGCGCAGTTGGTCGTTGCCGTTACCGCCGTCGATACGATCGTTGCCGCCATCACCCCAGACCGTGTCATCGCCATCGCCCGAGAGGAGGATGTCTGCGTTGTCGGTACCACCCAGCACGATGTGCTCTTCACCTGTGTACTTGATGTAGTTGGTGTCCAGCCCCACGGTCAGCGGGTTGTCGCGGAACACCACCTGCGCGCCGGTCGGGCCAAGCGGATCGGCCCCGAGCAGGCCTTCGTTGAATTGCTTGCCCGGGTCCACTTCCAAGTAGAACCCCGGATCCGAGAACACCAGGCCCGGCAAGTGCGTGGCCGAGGTGTTGGCCATGATCAGCTTGGCGAACGAGTTGCTTTCAAGTTCGGCGTTCATCGACAGGCCAGAGGTACGCTCCAGGTAGTAGAAGCGGTCGCCGTCCTGCAGTTTTTCCAGCTGGTTCTCGAACACGAAGTTGAAGGTCGTGCCGAGCATGCCGCCGAACGGGGTTTTCTCTTCGGCCAGGCCGCCGATCCACAGGTCAATGGCATCGACGCCCGTGATTGTCACACCCTTCAGGTCGTCGGCAGTACCCGGCAGCCCATCCTTGCCGGCCAGCGTTACGTTGGCAAAGGCACCGGTGCTGTTGAGGAAGTCCAGGCGGTCAGCCGGCGCACCCGCACCACCGAAGACCAGCGCCAGGGCTGCAGCGCGCTTGTCTGCCAGTGTGGTCGCCGCCGTGATCGTGTCATGCGTGCCATAGGCCGCGATGAAGTTGATCAACGACTCTGGATGTTTGAGGTGCTGCACCAGGTCGACCCAGCTGTTGTACGGCTTGAGTTGGGTATCACCGGTCTGGCTGTAGATGTCGCGGCGGATCGCATTGAGTGAGGGAATCCCCACGTCGCGGCCACGGGCGATGTTGATCGCCGGCAGGTCGAGCGGCAGCCCGAGCAGGTTGTTGCGCAGCGCCTCGGTGACGAATTCGTCGATTTCGTTACCGGCTTGCCGAGTCACCCCACGTATGATCGCGCTGGTCGCATCCTCTGGCGACACGCCACTGGCGGCGTACGCCAACGGGTTGAGGAACGCCGCGATCAAGCCGAGTTGCTGATCGGGATTGGCACTGGCTGGATCGCCCACCACGTTGAAATCGATATCGAAGCGATCGACGGTCTCGGTCAGCATCGAGTGGCCAAACCGGTACACGGTGTGGGCGAACTCGGCGACGATCGAGGCATCGAGGTCGACGTCGTAGACCTGGGTCGGTGCGAAGAACAGGTCGATGTTGGGCTGGATGGTCCGCGCAAACTCCTCGAACACCAGGTGCTGATACTGCATCTCGGTGCCGAACTTGGCAGCCTGGAACAAGCGCTCGCCATTCCACAGCAGCGCATCGAACTCAGCCTGGGTGGCTGGCAACGCTGCCACCGGAGTGAGCAGCCACTCGTTGAGGAAGGCCACGTCACCCGAATCGAGCACGGTGTCCTTGGTCTGCTGGACCAGGCGATTGTGCTCGGAGTGGAAGATCGCATGCACCGCGGTCAGGCCGATGTTCTCGTTGACCCGGCCGTCGCCGGCGATGTAGTGAGCGTCGAGCAGTTCGTTGTCATAGGTCAGGTTGTTACCGCCCGGGCCAACGGGCTGCGCATTGCCGACAGCGGTGTCGGCATCCGCTTGCAGAACCCCGCCGACGATGACCGGCGTTGCATTGTGGGCGATGTCGACGAGGAACTGGTGACCGGTGCGTACAGCATTGGTCAGGTCAAGGGGAGCCGTCGGATCGCCTTCGACAAGGACGTCATCAGGCGTGCCACCAAGACCGTCAACCCCCTTCATCACCACCATCGGGAAGCCGTTCGGCCCCTTGATGAAATTGCCATAGGCGTCAGTCGCCAATAGCGGGGCATTATCGACATCGGCATCGGTAAGGTTGATACCCAGGATGTCGCGGGCCTGTGCCTTGACCACTTTCCAGGTCGCCATGCCACCGATTTCGACGTCGTCCGCGGTACCAAACGTGCCATCCACACCCAGATCACGGTTGGTGATCAGCCTGCCGGTCGCTACGGGGCCGCTGTCGGTCATCTGATAAGCGCGCAGGAACACCTGGTGCGACGGGTGCGAGCTATAGGTCTGGTTCTGATCCACGAACGGCGTGGTGGTGTTGGATTGCTCATGGATGTCGTCGGCCGTACCGAGAACGCCATCCGGCCCTGGCAGGTTGGTCGCGCGGGTCAGCACCATGAAGTTCGTCGGGCTGCCTGGCACAAACAGCGGATCATCCGGTTGCAGCGGGATGAAGACGGTGCCCGACCCGCCTTTGGTAACCAGGTCCAGACCATGATCGAAGAACTGCCCGAAGAAGGTCATCCAGGCGTTGAACGGCGCGGACAATCCCGCGTCCGCCGTGGTGTTCTCGAAAAAGTACACATCGTGATCATCGGCAGTCCCGAACTGACCATCCAGGCCAGGGCTGGCAACAATCTGTACGCCATCCTTGAGCACGTCGTCGTTACCCACCGCGCCGAAGTTGAGCACACCGTCCAGGCCCGGGTCGAAAGCCGTGGCATAGGCCGCCGGGTTGTTCGCCGTCTGATCGACGATCAGGTTACTGATGGTGCGCGGCTGCGAGTCAATCACAAGGCCGCTGGTCTGCGTATACGACGTTCCCCCTTCCGCCGGATTGAAGACCGGATCGGTCAAGCGCGGGAAGACGTTATCGGCGGCACCAAACTCGGTGTGATTGTTGCCGTTGAGGTTCATCAGGTTGTTGTTCGACCCGTCGACCGCACGCAGGCCAAACGGCGCACGGATATTCGGGATCAGCGAGAGGATGTCCTGACCGGACGCTTCCGCTTCGGCAATCTTGATCTGGTCAAGTATGAAGTTGAGGTCGGAGCGGACCATGTGAAGGCCCGGACCACCCGCGGTGGCATCGACTACAGGTACCGCTGCCGTTGGCGTGACCGGAGCACCGGCAACTATGGCAGCCGTCGGCGTGGAGAACAGGATCTCCGTGGTGCCGTGACCATCCTGATAGATCGCCTTGACCCGCAACGACAACCCGGCAAGGTCAGGAGAGACCTTGAACGCGGTACCATCGGCGCTTTGGAATGCCAGGTCGCCAGCCGGTAACAGGATGATGTCCTCGAATACGCCGCTGCCTGGCGTTGCCTCGAACTGCCAGATGTAGGACACCGAGGAGTTGGTGATCAAGCCCAGCGGATTACCCGCTGCGACGTTGTCGGCATCGCGCACTCCGGCCACGCTGACAGTCAGCGTGTCGCCCACCGTGATCGCGCCGCCGTTGCCATCCGCGATAGTGGGACTGCCAGCCGGTTGGGCATTGAGTCCATCCACCAGCACTAGCTGGTTATCGGCGAACTGCAGGCGTTCGATATGCAGCAGGGTATCGGTGCCGTCGCGACCCGCTACGCTATCTATCACTGTATAGACATCGTCCGCCAGATCGGCCGTGCCGCGGTCATCAACGGTGACCGTATACTCGCCCTGAATCCCGGAGTAGATGGCGGTGTCGAAAGCCGCCCCGCCCGTCGAGGTACCGGGCATGATTTCCCGCACGGCCTTGAGCTGACCAGGGTTATAGGTGCGGTCCAGCATGAACGGGATCATGTCGACCATGCTGTCGAAGCTGGCGATCTCGGGACCGGTATGGTTGACATCACCAGGGGCATAAACGGCAATTCTGACGTTGATCCATTTGTCGCCATCGATCAGATCATCGCCACCACGGCCTTCGATCAGGTCACTGCCATTGCCGCCAAGGATGATATTGCCAGTGGCAAAACCGGTGGTCGGCAATCCGGCATCGGCCAGGAACTGAGCGAGTCCGCGGATCAACGCGACATTGGTCAGCGCACTGCCCGTGGTACCACCGTGGTTGACGATAGTGACCGCGTCAACATCATCGCCTTTGAGTACATCGCCGAAATTCGAACCGGACAAACCCTCGACCTCGGCAAAACGGTCGAGAATCGAGGCGGGCGAGGCGCCGACCGGATTGAACACGCCGGCGTTCTGGTTTGGTGCATTGCCGTGTGGCTGCGCCAGTGCGGCCAGGCTCAGGTCAACGGTCACACCAACCTTGTCATTCTTGTAGGTCACCCAGTCAAAGCCGGACATGCCGTCCATTTTGTCCTGGGCATCGCTGCCGACGAAGATGTCATCGCCACCTTCGCCGATCATTTCGTCGAAGCCGCCACCACCGACAAAGATGTCATTGCCGACCACATCGTCATTGAGCAGCGGCGAGAAATTATCGCCAGGCGCACCGTCCTGGGTACCCTTCTCGATCCAGTCATCACCTTCGTTGCCGGTAGGTGGCAGGTTGGTCTTGGCACCGAGGATGAAGTCGTCACCCTGACCACCAAAGGTTGTGCTGATATCTTCGGTGGTGATGATGAAGTCCTGGCCATCGCCCCCCAGGATCAGGTTGCCTGCAGCAAGCATGCTGCCAACCACGATCACATCGTTACCGGCATTACCTTCCAGACGATTGTCGCCGAACGAGTCGGAAATGATGTCATCGCCCGCGCCGCCCAGTACCGCATCGTTCCCGGCACCGCCTTCGAGGCGGTCATCACCGGCATCGCCGTAAAGGGTGTCATCGCCGTCACCGGAAATGATGATGTCATTGCCGGCGGTGCCGCCCATGACGACATGGTCTTCACCGGTGTACTGCAGATAATTGGTGTCCGGACCGACAGTGTCGGGGTTGTCGCGAATCACCAGCGGCACGACTTCCACGCCGTTGATCATGATGCCGCCTGTCGGATCGGCGCGGCTATCCAGGCCAAGGCCGGTGAACTGAGCGGCCTGATTCACTTCGAGGGTGAACGTCGGTGTCAGGAACACGGTGTTCGCCAGGTGGGTGACATCGGTGTTGAGCATGATCAGCTTGGCAAAGGAGTTGTTCTCAAGCTCAGTGCCGAAGTTCAGGCCCGCGGTACGCGACAGGTAGTAGAAGCGGTCGCCGTTCTGCAACGCCTCCATCTGGGTTTCAAACACGAAGTTGAACGTCGAACCGAGCATGCCACCGAACGGCATCTTCTGTTCGGCGAGGCCACCGACCCAGAAGTCGATGTCGTCGACGCCGGTGACTGTCACGCCCGTCAGGTCATCTGCAGTACCCAGTATCCCGTCCTTGCCGGCCGTCGTTACGTTGGCATAGGCACCGGTGCTGTTGAGGAAGTCCAGGCGGTCAGCCGGCGAACCCGCACCACCCAATACCAGCGCGAGGGCTGCAGCGCGCTTGTCTGCCAGCGTGGTCGCCGACGTGATCGAGGTATGCGTGCCAAAGGCCGCGATGAAGTTGACCAGCGACTCGGGGTGCTTGAGGCTGTCCGCCAGGTCAGCCCAACTGATGTAGGGCTTGAGTTGGCTGTCGCCGGTCATTGCGTAGAACTCACGGCGCGCTTCATTCAAGGTAGGGATGCCCGTGTCGCGACCACGCGCCAGGTTCAGGCTCGGCAAATCGAGCGGCAGACCGAGCAGATTGTTGCGCAACGCTTCGGTGACGAACTCATCGATCTCGTTGCCGACCTGGCGGGTCACACCGCGAACGATCGCCCCTGCCGCCTGGTCCGCAGTCACCCCGCTGCCGGCGAACGCCAACGGATTGAGGAAGGCCGCGATCAGGCCCAGTTGCGAGTCCGGGTTGGCCGGGTTGGTGAGGAGCGGATTGAACGCGGGATCGAAACGATCGACGGTCTCGGTCAACATCGAGTGACCGAAGCGGTACACCACGTGGGCGAACTCGGCGAGGATTGCCGGGTTGATCGAGGTGTCATACCCATTGGGCGCAAGGAATCCGTCGACCTGCGGTTGAATGGTCCGTGCGAACTCCTCGAACACCAGGTGCTGGTACTGCATCTCGGTGCCGAACTTGGCAGCCTGGAACAGGCGTTCGCCGTCCCACACCAGCGCCGCGATCCCGGCGGGGGTAGTCGGAATAGCGGCCACGTCGTCCACCAGCCACTCATTGAGGAAGGCCAGGTCACCGGAGGCCAGGATGGTGTCCTTGGATTGCTGGACCAGGCGGTTGTGCTCGGAGTGGAACACATGGTGCACGGTGGTCAGGCCGATATTCTCGTTGACCCGGCCGTCGCCGGCAATGTAGTGGGCGTCGAGCAGTTCGTTGTCATAGGTCAGGTTGTTACCGCCCGGGCCAACGGGCTGCGCATTGCCGACAGCGATGTCGACATCCGCCTGCAGAACCCCGCCGACGACTACCGGCGCAGCATTGTGGGCGATGTCGTCGAGGAAACCATGCCCGGTGCTCACGGCGTTGGCCAGGCTGATCGGAGCAGCCCGGTTGCCTTCGACCAGTTGAGTGACGTCATCAGCTGTCCCGGCGATGCCGTCGGCACCGTTGCTGATGCGAATCACCACCTGTGGCATGCCGTTCGGCCCACGGATGAAGTTGCCGTACGCGTCGGTTGCCAGCAGCGGTACGTTGTGTACATCGGCATCGGTCAGGTTGATGCCGAGAATGTCACGGGCCTGGGCCTTGACCACCTTCCAGGTCGCCATGCCGCCATTTTCGCCGCTGCCATCATCGGCAGTGCCGAACAGGCCATCGGCGCCGAGATCGCGGTTGGTGATCAAGCGTCCCGTTGCAACGGGATCGCCTGCCGCGTTGAGGGTGTACTCACGCAGGAACACTTGATGCGACGGGTGCGAGCTGTAGGTCTGGCTCTGGTCGACGAACGGCGAGGTGGTGTTGGCCTGGCCATCATCGGCAGTGCCAAGTATTCCATCCGCGCCGGCGGTATGCACCGCACGTGGCAGCACCATGAAGTTGGTCGGGCTGCCCGGTACGAACAACGGATCGTCCGCCTGCAGCGGAATAAACACAAAGTCGGTAGCGCTCTTGGTGACCAGGTCGAGACCGTGGTCGAAGAACTGGCCGAAGAAGGTCATCCACGAGTTGAAGCTGGCGGTCAGGCCGACGTCCGGCGACACGTTGGGCATGAAGAACACTGGCTTGTCATCGGCCGTGCCGAACACGCCATCCAGCCCGGGGCTGGTGACAGTCTGTGAACCCGGATTGGCCGCTGCGGCCGCGACCGCCGCCGGATTGTTGGCGGTCTGGTCGACGATCAGGTTGCTGATAATCCGTGGTTGCGGATCGAACACATTCCCCGTCCCGGCGTATGGGGCAAGAAACGAGGGATCAAGCAGGCGCGGGAAGGCATTGTCCGCGGCGCCAAACTCGCTCTGGCTGGTGACCAGGTTGTTGAAGCTGCCATCGACGGTACGCAGGCCGAATGGCACCTGAGCGTTGGGAAGCAAATCAATGAGGCTTGCGCCGTCGGCATTCGCTTCTGCAATAAAGATTTGCTTGAGGATGAACTCCAGATCCGACTTGTTGAAATTGGCCATTTTGGATTGCCCTCGATCTATTTAGGTAAAGGCACGGGACGAGAGAATCCGCCCGCGCCAAGTCAAGTGCTGGCTTGCGCAGTTTGTTGGTTATGTTTTTTTGCGAGAGATCTGGCGTTACCCGGGACCCGGGATACGCGCCTGGAATTCGCGTAGCGAATTGCTCGCCGGTCGATCAGGCAGAGCGGATTCGAACCCTGGGCGGGTCATGGAATCTGGAAGTGAAGGCGAACGCCCTGGACACCCCCTTCCCTCTGCAAAAGCACGAAATGATCGACATGATTCTGCTCCTCTCCGGGAAATCACCGCGCCTTGCGTTGCCAAAGCGATGGCAAGCTTCAGGCAGGCGGGCCCCCCGATAACTAAGACTAAAGTTCCATAGCAAATCTTTGTCAATATTACGTCGCTAAAACAGACGACTGGTGCTTTGGCTTTACAACTAGCTGTTTTTAAAAGACATATATGCGGTTGAGTGCAGGTATAGAGCGAAATGTTATTTTGATTTGTTTCTCCGCCACCTACGCTGCTGCATAAGGGAGCAACGCAGCGATTTCGGAAGATCCGCCATCCATAGAGCGACCAGCCTGCGTCTCCATAACCATAAGCTGTTGAAGGAACTACATTTACCGTTAGCTGTTGCGCCAAAAGGGCAACCGGCTTTTCGAAGTGGGAGGACCAACATGCCCAAGCAGTCGAGCATCCGTTCCGAACTGGATGACGCGCTCTTTCGCATGCGCCGCAGTTTTTACTCGCTGGCAGGGTTCAGCGGCGTCATAAACGTCATGATGTTGACGCCAACCGTTTATAGGCTGCAGGTCCATGATCGAGCCCGGTCCGTCGCAACGTCACGACGCTGGCGATGTTGACTGTCCTGGTGTCAGGTCTGTTCCTGCTGATGTCCACGCTGGAAATGGTCCGCACCCGCGTGCTGATCCGGGTCGGCAACTGCCTCGACATGGACCTCAACCGGCGCATTTTCACCGCGGCATTCGAGCGCAACCTGAGCCGCGCCGGTGGTAATCCGGCCCAGGCCCTGCAAGATCTCGTCCAGGTTCGTCAGTTCGTCACCGGCAACTCCCTGTTCGCTTTCTTCGATGCACCCTGGACGCCGATCCACCTGCTGGTCGCCTATCTGATCCACCCACTGCTTGGACTGCTCACGCTGATCGGCTCGCTGATTCTGGTGACCCTGGCCTGGCTCACCGAGAAGGCGACGCAGAAGCCGCTGGCCGAAGCCAATCAGGCCGCCCTCTCCTCCGCCCAATACGCCAACAACAACCTGCGCAATGCCGAGGTCATCGAGGCCATGGGCATGCTGCCGTCGATCAGCAAGCGCTGATACCTGAGCCATTTGCGCATTCTGGAAATGCAGACCCAGGCCGCGCTTACCCTCATCGTGATAAGCGACGAGCCAAGACTCCAGAGTTTGCTCAGGGTTTTCCGTGACAATCCCTCAAAGCAGGCGCTGTTTCAGGCAGTGATTGAGGATGAGATCAGAAACAGCAGCGAAATGCTGGCTGGTGGACAAAACGCATCAGGCGACCAGCTGGAGCAATGTTTACGCAACTACCCAAGTACCTTTCATGTCCTTCATCCAGAAGAAGGTTGTGTCCTTCCAGCCTTGGGTGGAGATTGCGCGCGCCGAACCGGAGGTACGGGTGGCCGTCGAAAAAGGCCTGAAGCAAATACAGAAAGCCTGGGCTGATCGTCTCGGTAGCCCTGATGCGGCATGTGCCGTCATCGCTCAATGTGTGGGAGCGCTAGTCCTGTCCCGAGCAGTCGAGAAAGAACGAACTCGCAAGGAAATCATTGCCTCGACCCGCAAAGCTATTGAAAAGAGCTATTTCATGCCGGAAAAATAGAAGAACGTCTCCGATTATGCGAGAGCAGCTCGCAACGTCATGATTATCGCTATCGCTGCAAAACCCTGGTCGATTCAGCCCTCCCTGAATTCCCACACCGAATGCATTCATGAGGCAATTGAGTGGAAGGAGAAAGGGAGGGCATCCATTGCCCTCCCTTCTTCTGTTCCGCCCTCCTGCGACGGTACTGACCAGGACCTCAACTGGCCAGAATGAAGTCCGAGGCAGTGACGGTTGTTGCATCGGCCACACCTACCAGGGTGATGGTGCCACCTCCGAAGCTGAGCAACGTATTGGCACCGACATCGGTGATGGTGACGCTGCTGCCAAAGGTCGCCGCCGTGATGTTGAGCGCGGCGATATTGAGCAGGTCCTGGCCTCCCGCCGCGTTGGCATCGAAGCCGGTGATCACATCGTTGCCGAAGCCCGTAGCGAACATGAAGACATTGTCGCCATTGCTGGCAAGCATCGTGTCGTTGCCGGCACCACCGGTAACACTATCGCTGCCGGCACCGCCATCGAGGAAGTCGTTGCCGGCGCCACCCAGCAATGTGTCGTTGCCGGCGCCGCCGAAGAGGGAGTCATCACCCACCCCACCGGTGATGACGTTGTTCGACGCGTTGCCGTTGCCGACGAAGTTGCCAACCCCGGTGAAGAGCAGATGCTCGACGTTGGCGCCCAGTGTGTAGCTGGCCAGCGAGGTCTGTACAGAGTCCTCACCGTTATTCCCCACCTCGACCACCCCGTCCGCGAATGAATCGACGCGGTAGGTGTCGTTGCCGGCTCCGCCTTCCATCCGGTCGGCACCCGCATCGCCATTGAGGACGTCGTTGCCGAGGCCGGCCAGCAACGTATCGTTGCCGTCACCGCCGTTGAGCGTGTCATTCCCCACCGGTGATGATGTTGTTCAACGCGTTGCCGGTGCCGACGAAGTTGCCGGCTCCGGTGTAGAGCATGTGCTCGACATTGGCACCCAGTGTGTAGCTGGTCAGCGACGTCTGTACCGAATCCGCACCCTCACCCGACGCCTCGACCACCAGGTCTCCGGCTGAGTCGACGCGGAAGGTATCGTTGCCGGCTCCGCCGACCATCGCGTCATTACCCGCACCGCCAGTGAGGACGTCGTTGCCGGCGCCACCCATCAAGGTGTCGTTGCCGTCACCGCCGTTGAGGGTGTCATTACCCACCCCACCGGTGATGACGTTGTTCAACGCGCGTTGCCGTTGCCGACGAAGTTGCCGGCTCCGAGGTAGAGCAGATGCTCGACATTGGCGCCCAGTGTGTAACTGGCCAGCGTGGTCTGTACGGAATCCTGCCCCTCACCCGACGCCTCGACCACCAGGTCCCCGGCTGAGTCGACGCGGAAGGTATCGTTGCCGGCGCCGCCGACCATCGCGTCATTACCCGCACCGCCAGTGAGGACGTCGTTGCCGGCGCCACCCATCAAGGTGTCGTTGCCGTCACCGCCGTTGAGGGTGTCATTACCCACTCCACCGGTGATGACGTTGTTCGACGCGTTGCCGGTGCCGACGAAGTTGGCGACTCCGAGGTAGAGCAGATGCTCGACATTGGCGCCCAGCGTGTAGCTGGCCAGCGTGGTCTGTACGGAATCCTGACCCTCGCCCGTCAACTCGACCACCACGTCCCCGACTGAGTCGACGCGGTAGGTATCGTTGCCGGTTCCGCCGGTCATCTGGTCATTACCCGCACCGCCAATGAGGAAGTCGTTGCCCGCGTCGCCATTGAGGATGTCGTTGCCGCCCAAGGCGTTCAGGGTGTCGTTGCCAGCACCTCCGCTGGCCACGTCGTCGCCTGCCGTGCCGGTCCACAAGTCGACACCGGCGGTACCGACAAACAGATCACCGACCACTGTCGTTGCGGCAGAGGTGACTCGCTCAAGTGTGCCGAGGTCATCGGTGTAGCTCGCGACGACACGCAGTTGCTGACCGACTTGCGCCTGGCCGGGCGTGAAGGTCGTGCCCGTCGCGCCGGCGATGTCGGTAAAGATCGCACCGCTACCCGCCTGCCACTGATGGGTAATCACCGAGGTGGTGGTCCCGTTGGCGTCGGTGAACGCATCCGTGGCGGTCAAGGCCGAGCCTTCCGTCGGGGTCGTATCGCTGATCAGCACAGTGCCAACCGGCAGGACGTTGACGGGGCTGCCGCCGAGCGGCGCAGTTGGCGCGGTCGGCGCCGAGAACACGCTTTCCAGCACGCCGTGGGCGTCCTGATAGACGGCCCTGACGCGCAGCAGCAGTCCCTCCTCAGCCGCGGTCACCGTGAAGGTCGAGCCGGTCGCGGTTGCTAGCCCACCTCCGAGCGCAATACCAATGTCGTCGAAGATACCGGTGCCCGGGTTCGTTTCAACCTGCCATACGAAGGCGATGGGACCGGTGATCGCGCCGCCGCTCGCGATATTGTCAGCATCGGTGATGCCGGCCGCCAAGACGGTCAGCGTCTGGCCGACGGCTGGCGTGGGATCGTCGACCCTCAGCAAGCCCACCGGCTCGGCGTTCAAGCCCGCCACCAGGACCCGCGACTGATCGGCGAACTGCAGCCGCTCGATACTGCTGAGCCTGTCAGTACCGTCCCGACCGACGACGCTGTCGGCCACGGTGATCGTGCCGTCGACGTTCTCGATGACGGTGTAGTCGGCCATAAGGCCGGTGTACAGGGCCGTGTCGAAGGAATGGCCAGGGTTAAGGGGGTCAGGCGCATCCGTCAGGATCTCACGGACGGCAACGAGTTGGCCGGGGTTGTAAGTGCCGTTGAGCATGAGCGGCACCAACGGGAGCATGCTGTCGAACGTTGCGATCTCCGGACCTGTGCCATCAATGTTCTGCCGCACGCTGATACGTACGTTGAGCCACTTGTCACCGTCGACCAGGTCATCGCCACCACCACCTTCGATGATGTCGCTGCCGCCGCCGCCGAGGACGATGTTGCCGGCGCCGAACTGATCGTCTGCCGTGCCCACAATGCCGTCCGGGCCGGCTGCCGCGGTGCCGACGAACGAGCGCAGGCCGTTGACCAGGTCGAAGTTGGTGAGCACGCTGCCCTGAGCACCGGCAGCCGCGATCACGGTGGCGTCGGCATCATCGCCACGCAGGATGTCGCTGAAGTGCGATCCCGACAGACCTTCCACCAGCTGGAACCGAGCCACGGTTGCAGCCAACTCCGGCAGTGGCGGCGCGAGAGCGATTTCGGCGAGACCCAGGTCGACGGACACGCCGAACGGGTCGTCCTTGAAGCCGGCCCAGTCGTAACCGGAGCCACCCAGGTAGCGGTCCCCCGCGCCGCCGTTGCCGAACATGATGTCGTCGCCACCTTCGGCCATGAACCTGTCGGGCCCGCCAGTGCCGATGAAGATGTCGTTGCCGCGTATCAGGTCGAGCCCGTTCGGGTCGAAATTGTCGCCGGGAGCACCATCGGCGGTTCCCCTCTCGATCCAGTCGTCGCCTTCGTTACCCATCAGTTGTTCGTCGGCGACACTGCCCGTGATGAAGTCGTCGCCCGCGCCGCCGAAGACCTCCGAGGAGTCCTCGCCGGTGACGACGAAGTCCTTGCCGAAGCCGCCGAGGATCAGGTTCAGGCCGTTGCCACTGTGGATGACGTCGTTACCGTCGCCGCCATGAATGGTGTCGTCGCCGCCCATGTCGGTGATGATGTCGTCGCCGTCGCCCCCGATGATGAAGTCGTTGCCGTAGCCACCTTCGAGGCGGTCATTGGCACCGTCGCCATAGAGCGTGTCGTCGCCGTCGCCAGAAACGAGAATGTCATTGGCGGCCGAACCACCGAGCACCACATGGTCTTCGCCGGTGTACTGCAGGTAGTTGGTATCAGGGCCGACCGTCGCAGGGTTGTCCCGAATGACCAGCGGCGTGAGGAGGATGCCGCCGACAGGATCGGCATTACCGGGCAGGTCGTCGACGGTGCCCACGATGCCGTCCGGACCGGCAATCACACTTGCGTTGAACTGCCTGGCCGGGTCGACCTCCAGGGTAAAGGCCGGAGTCAGGAACATGACGGACGGGAGGTGGGTCGCATCGGTGTTGGCCATCACCAGTCTCGCGAACGAGTTGTTCTCCAACTCGGTGACGAAGTTCAGCCCCGCGTTGCGTTCCAGGTAGTAGAAGCGGTCGGCGTTCTGCAGCTTCTCCATCTGGTTCTCGAACACGAAGTTGAAGGTCGAGCCGAGCATGCCGCCAAACGGCATTTTTTCCTCGGCCAGGCCGCCGATCCAGAGGTCGATGTTGTCCAGACCGGTAATGGTGACGCCGGTCGGGCCACTCGCCCAGGCGCCGGTGCTATTGAGGAAGTCCAGCCGGTCCGCCGGCTCGCCGGCGCCGCCCAACACCAGGAGCGTGGCCGCTGCGCGCTTCCCGTCGAGCGTGGTGGCGCTGGTAATGGAGGCGTGCGTGCCATAGGCGGCGATGAAGTTGATCAGCGATTCCGGGTGCTTGAGGTGTTGCACCAAATCGGCCCAGCTGATGTAGGGCTTCAGGTTGCTGTCGCCGGACGCGGTGTAGAACTCACGACGCGCCTCGTTCAGGGTCGGAAGCCCGGTATCACGGCCGCGCGCGATGTTGATGGCAGGCAGGTCGAGCGGCAGGCCCAGCAAGTTGTTGCGCACCGCTTCGGTGACGAACTCATCGATCTCGTTGCCGACCTGGCGCGTCAAGCCGCGGACGATGGCACCGGCCGCCTGTTCCGGGGTCGGGCCGCTGGCCGCAAACGCCAGCGGATTGAGGAAGGCCTGAATCAGGCCGATCTCGCTCGAGACAAAGTTGGGGTCCAGCCGGTCGATGGTCTCGGTCAGCATCGAGTGGCCGAGGCGGTAGACCGCGTGCGCGAACTCGGCGACGATCGCCGGGTCGATCTCGGTTTGATAATTCTGGTGTTCGCCAAGGAAGGGATCGATGTTCGGCTGAATGGTACGCGCGAACTCTTCGAACACCAGGTGCTGGTACTGCATCTCGGTACCGAATTTCGCCGCCTGGAACAGGCGCTCTCCGTTCCAGTGCAGGGCAGCGATCTCAGCCGCGGTTGTTGGCAACACCAACAATTGGGCATCAGGCATCAGCCACTGGTTCAGGAAGTTGACATCGTTGGAGGCGATGGCCACATCCTTCGTGTGCTGGACCAGACGGTTGTGCTCCGAGTGGAAAATCGCGTGGACGGTGGTCAGGCCGATGTTCTCGTTGACCCGGCCGTCGCCGGCGATGTAGTGCGCGTCAAGCAGTTCGTTGTCGTAGAAGCCTGGTGCAGGTGTACCGCCAACGATAGTGTCCGCATCGGGCAGGAGTGCTGCACCAGTCTGGCTGTCCACCGGAACGGCGTTGTGGGCAATATCGATGAGGAACTGGTGGCCGGTGCGCACGGCATTGACCAAGCTGATCGGCGCAGCAGGATTACCCTCGACGAGCACATCATCGGCGGTATCAGCAATACCATCCGCGCCCCTCATCATGACCATCGGGAAGCCGTTCGGGCCCTTGATGAAATTGCCGTAGGCGTCGGTGGCGAGCAGCGGCACGTTGTCGAAGTCGGCATCGGTAAGATTAATGCCAAGCAGATCGCGCGCCTGTGCCTTCACCACTTTCCAGGTGGCCATCCCACCGATTTCGACGTCGTCCGCAGTGCCGAACAGGCCATCGGCGCCCAGGTCACGATTGGTGATCAGCTTGCCGGTCGCCACCGGATCGCCGGCGGCATTGAACTCGTAGGCGCGCAGGAACACCTGGTGCGAAGGGTGCGAGGTATAGGTCTGGTTCTGGTCGACGAACGGCGTGGTGGTGTTTGCAGCCTCGTGGATGTCGTCGGCGGTGCCGAGGATGCCATCAGGCCCTGGCAGGTTGGTGGCCCGCGTCATCACCATGAAGTTGGTCGGGCTGCCCGGAACGAACAGCGGATCGTCCGGCTGCAGCGGGATGAACACCGTGCCGCTGCCGCCCTTGGTCACCAGGTCGAGGCCATGGTCGAAGAACTGACCGAAGAAGGTCATCCAGGGATTGAACGGTGCGGACAGACCCACGTCCGGCGACTGGTTAGGCATGAAAAAGGTCTGGAAAGTCGTGCCGTCGGTACGGGTTCCAGTAACGACCTGCGCACCGTCCTTCAAGACATCGTCAACCGTGCCGAGGATGCCATCCGGACCGGGATCGAACGTGGCCGCAACCGCTGCCGGGTTGTTGGCGGTGTTGTCGGCGATCAGATTGCTGATGGTGCGTGGCTGCGAGTCAATCACCAGGCCGCTGGTCTGGGCGTAAGAGGTGCCCGCTTCCGCCGTATCGAACTGCGCCGGAACCAGTCGCGGGAAGACCGTGTCGGCTGCACCGAACTCGTTCTGACCCGCCACCAGGTTGTTGAACGACCCGTCGACCGTGCGCAGGCCCAAAGGCAACCGTGCATTCGGCAACATGCTGAGGAGGTCCTCACCGGCTGCATTCCTTTCCGAGATCAGAATCTGGTCGAGAATGAACTGCAGATCGGCCCGGATATAGTGCACACCCGTGCTGGCGACCGGAGTCTCGATCGGCAGCGGGGCTGCCGCTGGCGGAGCAACGCCGGCTACGACCGCTGCGGTTGGAGCAGAGAACGCAGTCTCAAGCACACCATTTTGATCTTTGTAGACGGCCCTGACGCGCAATTCCAGCCCGGCGAGATCCGGGGTCACCCTGAAGGTCGGCCCGGTTATGTGCGCCAATGCTGCGCCCCCGTCCGCAAGACGGGTGATGTCCTGAAAGACGCCCGTACCCGGGACGGCTTCGAACTGCCAGTAGAAGGCGATCGGTCCGGTGATGGCACCGCCGGCGTTGTCGGCATCGGTCACGCCGGCAGCCGACACCCTCAGCAACTGACCCGTGGTCGGCGTAGCGTCCGGGGTGTTGCTGGCAGCATCGAGTATGGTCAGCAAGCCCAGCGGGTCGTTGTTGAGCCCGACCCCGGCGGGCAGTGTGAGCGACTGATCGTTGAACTGCAGCCGCTCGATACTGGTCAGGCGGTCGGTGCCGTCGCGCCCGACGACGCTGTCGGTCACGGTGGTCACGTCGCCCACAGTGGTGACGGTATAGTCGAGCCGGTTGCCAGTGAACAAGGCCGTGTCAAAGGCGGGGGCCGCCGTCAGGATCTCGCGGACGATGACCAACTGACCGGGGTTGAAGGTGCCATCGAGCATGAACGGGATCATGGGCTCCATGCTGTCGAAGGTGGCAATCTCCGGCCCGGTTCCGTCAAGGCTCTGGCGCACGCTGATGCGCACATTCAGCCACATGTCGCCGTCGACCAGGTCGTCACCGCCGCGGCCTTCGATGATGTCGCTGCCACCACCGCCGAGGAGGATGTTGCCCGCGCCGAACTGATCGTCTGCCGTGCCCAAAATACCGTCCGGGCCGGCTGCAGCCGCGCCAAGAAACGCCCGCAGACCGTTGATGAGGTCAATATTGGTGAGCACGCTGCCAGGGACACCGGCAGCGGCGATCGCGAGCGCGTCAGCATCATCGCCGGTCAGCATGTCGCTGAACGCCGACCCCGACAGACCTTCCACCTGGGCGAACTTGGTATGCACGCTTGCAACCGAAGGCGACAGGGCCGATTGTTCGAAGGCGATGCGGCTCATGTCCACGGTCACGCCGTAATGATCATCCTTGTAGGTGGTCCAGTCGAAACCGGACATGCCCAACATCTTGTCCGGGCCCTCACTGCCGATGAAGATGTCATCGCCGCCTTCACCGATCATTTCATCGAAGCCGCCGTCACCGCTGAAGACGTCGTTGCCGCTGACCAACTCTGCCAGCAAAGCCAGTGGCAGGTTACCGGCGAAATTGTCGCCGGGGGCGCCGTCCTGGGTCCCGACCTCGATCCAGTCGTCGCCATCGCCGCCCATCATTTGTGCGTTCAGCCGGCTGCCGAGCATGAAGTCATTGCCGGCGCCGCCGAAGACCTCCGTAAAGTCGTCGCCGGTGACGATGAAATCGTTGCCGTCACCGCCGAGGATGATATTGGTGCCGTTGCCGCTGTGGATGACGTCGTTGCCGGCCTCGCCGTGGATGACGTCGTCGCCGCCCATGTCAGTGATGATGTCGTCGCCATCGCCACCCTCGATCTCGTCATTGCCGTAGCCGCCTTCGAGGCGATCATTACCGGCGTCGCCCCAGAGCGTGTCGTCGCCGTCGCCAGAAACGAGAATGTCATTGCCGGCGGTGCCGCCGAGCACGACATGGTCTTCGCCGGTGTACTGCAGGTAGTTGGTATCGGGACCGACCGTCGCGGGGTTGTCGCGAATGACAAGCGGTGTGATCTCGACCCCGTTGATCAGGGTGCCGCCAGTGGGATCGGTGTTGCCGGGCAGGTCGTCCACGGTACCCACAATGCCGTCCGACCGGCAATCACGCTCCGGTTGAACTGCCTGGTGGGGTCGACCTCGAGAGTAAAGGTCGGGGTCGAGAAGATGAGGGCCGGGAGATGGGTCGCGTCGGTGTTGAGCATCACCATCTTGGCGAACGAGTTGTTCTCGAGCTCGCTCAGGAAGTTGAGTCCCTGGGTGCGGTGCAGGTAGTAGAGCCGGTCGCCGTTTTGCAGCTTCTCGAGCTGGTCCTCGAAGACGAAGTTGAAGGTCGAGCCGAGCATGCCGCCGAACGGCATTTTTCCTCGGCCAGGCCGCCGATCCAGAAGTCGATGGCATCAACGCCGGTAATGGTTGCCCCATTTGCCAGGTTGGCATAGACGCCGGTGCTGTTGAGGAAGTCCAGGCGATCCGCCGGCTCACCGACACCGCCCAACACCAGGAGCGTGGCCGCTGCGCGTTTCGCGTCGAGCGTGGTGGCGCTGGTAATGGAGGCGTGCGTGCCGTAGGCGGCGATGAAGTTGATCAGCGATTCCGGGTGCTTCAGGTGTTGCACCAAATCGACCCAGCTGGTGTAGGGCTTCAGTTGGCTGTCGCCGGTGCCGGCGTAGAATTCACGGCGCGCCGCGTTCAAGGACGGGATGCCGGTATCGCGGCCGCGCGCGATGTTGAGGGCGGGCAGGTCGAGCGGCAGGCCCAGCAAGTTGTTGCGCACCGCTTCGGTGACGAACTCATCGATCTCGTTGCCGACCTGGCGCGTCAAGCCGCGGACGATGGCGCCGGCCGCCTGCTCCGGGGTCGGGCCGCTGGTCGCAAACGCCAGCGGGTTGAGGAAGGCCTGAATCAGGCCGATCTCGCTGGAGACGAAGTTGGGGTCCAGCCGGTCAATGGTCTCGGTCAGCATCGAGTGGCCGAAGCGAAAGACCGTGTGCGCGAACTCGGCGACGATCGACGGATTGATTGTGTCATCGAAGTCAAGGAAGGCATCGACCTGCGGTTGAATGGTGCGCGCGAACTCTTCGAACACCAGGTGCTGATACTGCATCTCGGTGCCGAATTTCGCCGCCTGGAACAGGCGCTCACCGTTCCAGTTCAAGGTCGACAGATCAGCAGGAACAGCCGTGACGGGCGTCAGCAGCCACTGGTTCAGGAACGTCAGGTCGCCGGCAGCCGCTGAGGCGAGGACCGTGTCCTTGGTCTGCTGGACCAGCCGGTTGTGCTCCGAGTGGAAGATGGAGTGGACGGTGGTCAGGCCGATGTTCTCGTTGACCCGGCCGTCGCCGGCGATGTAGTGCGCGTCGAGCAGTTCGTTGTCGTAGAAGCCTGCGGCCACCGGGCCGCCGGCAACGAGGTCGGCATCGGCCGTCAGTGGCGCACCGGTCTGGCTGTCCACCGGGCTGGCATTGTGCGCGATGTCGATGAGGAACTGGTGACCGGTGCGGATCGCCAGCGATGCGTCGATCGGCGCCAGCGGATTGCCCTCGACCAAGCCGGTCGCGGTCACGATCTGCGCAAAGCCGTTCGCCCCCCGAATGAAGTTGCCGTACGCGTCGGTCGCCAACAGCGGCAGGTCGAGGACGTCGAGATCGTCGAGATCGATACCAAGCATGTCCCGCGCCTGCGCCTTCACCACTTTCCAGGTGGCCATGCCGCCGATTTCGACGTCGTCGGCAGTGCCGAACAGGCCATCGGCGCCCAGGTCACGATTGGTGATCAGCTTGCCGGTCGCCACCGGCTTGCCGGCGGCATCGAGTTCATAGGCGCGCAGGAACACCTGGTGCGAGGGATGCGAGCTGTAGGTCTGGTTCTGATCGACGAATGGCGTGGTGGTGTTTGAAGCCTCGTGGATGTCGTCGGCGGTGCCGAGGATGCCATCGGGCCCGGGCAGGTTGGTGGCCCGTGTCAACACCATGAAGTTGGTCGGGCTGCCCGGGACGAACAGCGGATCGTCCGGCTGCAACGGGATGAACACCGTGCCGCTGCCGCCCTTGGTCACCAGGTCGAGGCCATGGTCGAAGAACTGACCGAAGAAGGTCATCCACGAGTTGAACGGCGCGGACAGACCCACGTCCGGCGACTGGTTAGGCATGAAAAAGGTCTGGAAAGTCGTGCCGTCGGTACGGGTTCCAGTAACGACCTGCGCACCGGCCTTCAAGACATCGTCAACCGTGCCGAGGATGCCATCCAGACCGGGATCGAACGTGGCCGCGACCGCCGCCGGGTTATTGGCGGTATTGTCGACGATCAGGTTGCTGATGGTGCGTGGCTGCGAGTCGATCACCAGGCCGCTGGTCTGGGTGTAAGAGGTGCCCGCCTCAGCCGGGCGGAAGACTGGAGTGGTCAAGCGCGGGAAAAAGTTGTCGGCTGCGCCGAACTCGCTCTGGCCCAGTCTCAGGTTGTTAAACGTCCCGTCGACCGTGCGCAGACCGAAAGCAAATTCCGGGTTCGGTATCAGGCTGGCGAGCGACTGGCCGGCAGTATCCGCTTCCGCGATGAAAATCTGCTGGAGAATGAACTCCAGGTCCGACTTGTTGAAATTGGCCATTTTGGATTGCCCTCGATCTGTCTGGGTGAAGGCGCGGGACGAGAAAATCCTCCCGCGCCAAGTCAAGTGCTGGCTTGCGCAGTTTGTTGGTCATGTTTTTTTGCGAGAGCTCTGGCGTTACCCGAGACCCGGGATACGCGCCTGGAATTCGCGTAGTGAATTGCTCGCCGGTCGATCAGGCAGAGCGGATGCGAGCCCTGGGCGGGCCATGGAATCTGGAAGTGAAGGCGAACGTCCTGGACAGCCCCATCCCTCTGAAAAAGCACGAAATGAGCGACATGATTCTGCTCCTCTCAGGAGAACCACCGCGCCTTGCGTTGCCAAAGCGATGGCAAGCTTCAGGCGGGCGAGTCCCCCCGATAACTAAGACTAAAGTTCCATAGCAGATCCTTGTCAATATTACGTCGCTAAAACAGACGACTGGTGCTTTAGTCCTACAACTAGCTGTTTTTAAAAGACATATAGGCAGTTGAGCGCAGGTATAGAGCGAAATGTTATTTCGAATTGTTACTCCGCCACCTACGCTGCTGCATAAGGGAGCAACGCAGCGATTTCGGAAGACTCGCCATCCATAGAGCGATCAGCCTGCGTGTCCATAAGCTGTTTAAGGAACTACATTTACCGTTAGCTGTTGCGCCACAAGGGCAACCGGCTTTTCGAAGTGGGAGGACCAACATGCCCAAGCAGTCGAGCATCCGTTCCGAACTGGCCGACGCGCTCTTTCGTATGCGTCGCAGTTTCTACTTACTGGCAGGGTTCAGCGGCGTCATAAACGTCATGATGTTGACGCCAGCCGTTTATATGCTGCAGGTCTATGATCGAGCCCTGGTCAGTCGCAACGTCACGACGCTGACGATGCTGACTGTTCTGGTGGTTGGACTGTTCCTGCTGATGTCCACGCTGGAAATGGTCCGCACCCGTGTGCTGATCCGGGTCGGCAACTGCCTCGACATGGACCTCAACCGGCGCATTTTCACCGCGGCATTCGAGCGCAACCTGAGCCGCGCCGGAGGTAACCCGGCCCAGGCCCTGCAAGATCTCGCCCAGGTTCGTCAGTTCGTCACCGGCAATTCCCTGTTCGCTTTCTTCGATGCACCCTGGACGCCGATCTACCTGCTGGTCGCCTATCTGATCCACCCACTGCTCGGACTGCTCACGCTCATCGGCTCGCTGATTCTGGTGACCCTGGCCTGGCTCACCGAGAAGGCGACGCAGAAGCCGCTGGCCGACGCCAATCAGGCCGCCCTCTCCTCCGCCCAATACGCCAACAACAACCTGCGCAATGCCGAGGTCATCGAGGCCATGGGCATGCTGCCGTCGATCAGCAAGCGCTGGTATATGAGCCATTTGCGCATTCTGGAAATGCAGACCCTGGCCTCCGACCGCGCCGCCTTGATCAGCAGCACCGGGCGCTTCGTACGTATCACGTTGCAGTCACTGATCCTCGGCGCCGGCGCGCTGCTGGCGATCGAAGGCAAGATCACCCCGGGGATGATGATTGCCTGCTCGATCCTCACCGGCCGCGCACTGGGCCCGGTGGAACAGGTCATCGCGTCGTGGAAGCAACTGCTCGGCTGCCGCTCGGCCTGGGGCCGGCTCAACGAGATGCTGCACGACTTTCCGCGCCGGCCACCGAGCATGTCGCTGCAGCGGCCTCAGGGCATGCTGGCGGTGGAGAATGTGTATGCCGGTGCCCCCGGTACCAACAACACGATTCTGCGCGGCGTGGGCTTCAGCCTTGTCCCTGGCGAAAGCCTTGGCATTATCGGTCCGTCCGCCTCGGGCAAATCCACCCTCGCCCGCCTGCTGGTTGGCGTCTGGCCGGCGCAGGCCGGCAAGGTGCGCCTGGACGGCGCGGACATATTCACCTGGAACAAGGGCGAACTTGGCCCGTGGCTCGGCTACCTGCCACAGGACGTGGAGCTGTTCGAGGGCAACATCGCCGACAATATTGCGCGCTTTGGCGAAGTGGACAGCGAAGCGGTCATCCGCGCAGCCAAGATCACTGGCGTGCACGAGATGATCCTGCGTTTTCCGCAAGGTTATGACACTCGTCTGGGTACCGATGGCAGCCCGCTTTCCGGTGGCCAGAAGCAGCGCATCGCCTTGGCCCGCGCGCTGTATGGCGAGCCCAACCTGATCGTGCTGGATGAGCCGAACGCCAACCTCGACGACGTCGGCGAAAAGGCCTTGGTCGATGCTCTGGCCGAACTCAAGGGCCGTGGCGCCACCGTCATTCTGATTTCCCACCGTCCCAACGTACTCTGCGCCGTCGATAAGGTGCTGATGCTGCGTGACGGCGGCGTGCAGATGCTCGGCACGCGCGATGAAGTATTCGCAGCGCTGCGCAAGGCCAGTGTGATGCCTGCAGGCGCGTCGACTCCGCTAGCGTCCGTCAAAGCACGGGAGTGACCGATCATGCAAATGAGCCAACACACCGAGATGATCAAAGCCGATACCAAGAGCGTGGTAGATCTGGACGTCGGTAAACCCGCGCGGTGGGGCGTGTGGCTGGTGCTCGCCGGCTTCGGCGGCTTCCTCCTGTGGTCCTGGCTGGCGCCGCTGGATGCCGGCGTAGTAGCGACAGGCACGGTCAAAGTCACCAACAATCGCAAAGCCGTGCAGCACCTCAGCGGCGGTACCGTGGAGGCCATTCTCGTTCGCGAAGGCGATCTGGTGACAAAAGGTCAGGAGGTGGTCCGCCTCGACTCGTTGCGTGCCGTTGCCGAAGAGGGTGCCGTCAGCGCCCAGTACATCGTCAGCAAGACCGTGGAAAACCGCCTGGAAGCGGAGCGTGACGGCCGCGACGTGGTGAACTTCGACCCCGATTTGCTCCAGCGCTTCAAAGGCGACCACCGCCTGGAGGCCGCCATGGACCTGCAACAGCGCCTGCTGGATACCCGGCGCGCCGGTCTCGCTGGCGAAATCAGCATCCTGCAAGAGAACCTGGCGGCGTCAGCAGTGCAGCTCAAGGGCCTGCAGCAGGTCTATAGCGCCCGCGCCTCGCAGATCAGCTTCCTCAACCAGGAACTGCAAGGCACCCGCGTGCTGACGGCCGAAGGCTATGTGCCGCGCAACCGCCTGCTTGAGCTGGAACGCAGCAATGCCGAGCTCTCCGCCGGCCAGGCCGAGAACCTCAACAACATCGCCCGCGTGCGCAGCCAGACCACCGAAATCAAGCTGCGCATCCTGCAGCGCCAGCACGATTACCTGAAGGAAGTCGAGTCACAGCTGACTGAAACCGCCAAGGAAAACACCACTCTGGCCGACCGCTTGCGCTCGCTCGACTATGAAGTGACCCACACGGTGATTCGTGCGCCAATCGACGGCATGGTCCAGGCCCTGAGCATTGCCACCGTCGGCGGGATCATTCAGCCCGGCTTCAAGATCATGGAAATCGTTCCGCTCAACGAACCGCTGCAGGTCGACGCGATGATTCCCGTGCAGGCCATCGACAAGATGGTCCCAGGCCTGCCCGTGGACATCTCCTTCCCGGCCTTCAACCATGCCAGGACGCCAAACATCCCCGGCCGCGTGAAGACCATCTCCGCCGACCGCCTGATGGACGAGGAAAACAAGCAACCGTTCTATCTGGCTCAGGTGGAGGTCACGCCCGATGGCATGGGCCTGCTTGGCAGCAACCACATTCGCCCCGGCATGCCCGCCAGCGTCACCATCAAGACTGGCGAACGCAACATGATCAGCTATCTTCTCAAACCAATGCTCGATCGTGTGGACAGCTCATTCAAGGAACAATGAGATGGAACGTCGTTGCCTGCTCTTCTGCCTGCTGGGGTTGGCCCTGCCGGCCGACGCAATGGACCTCAAGCAAGCCTGGGATCTGTTGCAATTCCAGGGCCCTATCTACCAGGCCTCCGTGCATGAAAAAGAGGCCGGCCAGGAAAACCGCGCCATTGGCAAGGCTGGCCTGCTACCGCAGATCAATGCCTCGGGCTACCACAACAAGGTCAATGGCTCCCAAAGCCAGAGCGGCATCGACAGAGATCTCCATTACGACTCCAAGGGCGCTAACGTGCGCCTGCGCCAACCGCTGTTCAACAAACAAAAGATGGCCGAATACCGCCAGGGTCAGCAGCGTGCCGACTACAGCAACGCGGTGTTCGATGCCAAGACCCAGGACGCCGCGGTGCGCTTGTCCGAAAGCTATTTCGATGTGCTCCTGGCCAGCGAAACCATCGTCCTGGCCAAGTCCAAGCTGACCGCCTTCGAAGAGCAACTCGCTTCGGCGAAGCGACGCATGGAGCTGGGGGCGGGCACCGTCACCGACATCGACGAGTCGACCGCTCGCCGCGACCTCGCTGACGCCGAGCTGATAGAAGCGCAAGACAACCTGATCAACGCGCGCCGCAAGCTTGAGGAGTATATCGGTGAAACCCCCGAGTCACTGACCACCTTGCGCCCGAGCTTCGATACACCACCGCTGCTACCGAGTAACCTGCAGGACTGGTTGGTCAAAGCCCAGACCGATAGCCCGCTGATCCATGCGCGCCGTTATAGCAGCGACCTCGCAGCAGAAGAAGTGAACCGCGCCAGGGCTGGCCACTGGCCAACACTGGATTTCATTGCCGGCTACACCGCGGGTGAGAGCCAGTCGCTCTCCGAGTTGAATCAACGCAACCACTACGGCTCAATCGGGCTGGAAGTCAATATCCCACTGTACAGCGGTGGCGGCGTCAGCGCGCTGACACGCCAGGCCAGTGCCAATAGCGATAAGGCCATGGACGAACTCGACGCCGCGCGACAGGAAGTCATCACCGAAACCACCCGTGAGTATCAAGGCATCCTGAGCGGCGCCAAACGCATTCGCGCGCTGGAGAAGGCAGTGGAGTCCAACGAACGCTCACTGGCATCGTCACGCAAGGGCTTCAAAGAGGGCGGCACCAGCACCAACTCGGACGTCCTCAATGCCGAAGAGCTGCTCTTCGTTGCGCGCCACGATCTGTTCGAAGCCAAGATACGCTATTTGTTGTCGCGCCTGCGTCTGGCCTCCTCGGTGGGCAGCCTGGGCGACGACGATATCAACCAGATCAACGACTACCTCGGACCGGAACTGCTGGTCACCAAATGACGCTCAATAGCCGGCCGGTCAAGCAAAGTGATGGCTGACCGGCACTCCCCTCCCATGATCCCCACCCTGTCAATGCACTTCTCGTTTAACCCATTGGTTCATGGCTGCATCCCGGCGCAGAAAGGCAGACGCCAGCGAAAAACCGTCAACGTTGAAATTTGCCCACTAAGCCCTTGATTCCCTTTATGCTCGATCCAGCCCCTAATGCTAAGCCAAGCCCGGCTCCAGACTGTAAACTGTTTCCCCATGCGCAAACTTTTGTACCTGACATTCTCCATGGCGTTGCTCGCCGCCCTCACGACCTACGCGATGTGGGCCGCGGACCGGCCGGTGGGGCATTACCTTTCGGACCTGCGGATCAACCTGGCTGTCGACCGGGGTACGCCTGCGGACCGTGGCAATCTGTTGGGCATTCAGCCCGAACTGTTTCCTACCGATTATCAAAGTCCCGAGCGTTTGCACCGCAAGCTCGCAGCCTATCTGCAAGCAGCCCGGGACCAGGGTTTGTTGAACGGCAAGACTGTTGTCGTGTTGCCGGAACATGTTGGCACCTGGCTGATGGTCAGCGGCGAGAAGGATGAGCTGTATCAGGCCAGCACCCTCAAGGAGGCCATGAACTGGCTGGCGGTGAGCAACCCCCTGAAGTTCGCGAAGGCGTTGATCAACGCCGAGGGTGGCAACCGTCTGGACGATGCCCACCTGCGCATGAAAGCCAAGGCGATGGCCAGAGACTACCAGGCCTTGTTCGGAGGGCTGGCCAGGGAATTCCACGTGACGCTGGTAGCGGGCTCCATTGTGCTGCCCGAACCGAGCATCATCGACGGCACCTTGAAAATCGGCCGTGGCGCGCTGTACAACAGCAGTGTCGTGTTCAACAACGAAGGCCTGCCGATCGGCCAGCCCCAGCGCCAGATGCACCCCTTCTTCGCAGAACAGAACGGGATCAAGGCGAACGGCGAGCACTCGCTCAACGTCGTTGATACCCCCGCAGGAAGGCTGGGCGTATTGATCGGCCGCGACAGCTGGTACCCGGAAAACTACCTCAAGCTCAACGAACAAAGCGTACAGCTGGTTGCGGTACCGGCCTTTGTCACCGGCCGTGGCACCTGGGATCAGCCGTGGCGCGGTTACAGGGGGTCGCCTGCGCCTGCGTCGGTCAACCTCAAGCCTGGAGAAGTCAGTGAGGGCCAGGCCTGGCAGCGCCTGACCCTCACGACCCAGATACCGGCCAGTCAGGCTGTCGCTGGCATGAGTGTGTTCCTGCGGGGCCAGTTCTGGGATCAGGGTAGCGCCGGGCACAGCTTTCTCAGCAGCAACGGCCAGCACTTTGCCGATGGCAACGCCCAGGGTGCGCGTTTGCTGAACCTCTGGTTGTAAGCCATGAAACCGCAGCCGATGCGCCTCGGCGATCTGTCGGTGGGCTTTGTTCATAGCCTGGCCGATGCCGTGCGCAGTCACGGCGTCGATCCGCAGCCACTGCTCGATCAATACGGCCTCGATGCCGCACGCCTGAGCGAAGCCGGTGCCCGGCTGTCGATACCGCGCTACATGCGCCTGGGCCACAGCGCCATTCAACTGACTGACAATCCGGCCCTTGGCTTGCGCATGGGACAGCTCAGTCGCCTGAGCCAGATCGGCCTCGCAGGCGTCACCGCCGCCCAGGCGCCGACAGTACGTGAAGCCGCCCGCTGCCTGATTCGATTCGAAGCCTTGTATGGTTCCAATTATCGGGGGCAATCAAGCTTTCACGAAGACGCCCAGGGCGCCTGGCTGCGTTTCTATTCGATCAGCCCCTATAACGCCTACAACCGTTTCGTGGTGGATTCGATCATTGCAGGCTGGTTGCAGCAATTATCCAGTGTCAGCCCCGCCCCGCTGCGCGCCGAACGTATCGAGATCGAATTCGAGGAACCCGGTTACCGCGCGGCCTATGACGTTTTGGGGGACTGTCCGATTCAGTTTGGCGGCGAACGCAATCAACTGCGCCTGAGCCTGGCAAGTCTCGCCCAGCGCAACCCCGAGCATTGCCCGAGCACCTGGCGGCATTTGCTGCAACTGTGCGAGCGGGAGCTGGAACAATTGACACGCACCCGCAGCCTGCGTGAACGCATCATCGCGCTGCTGGGACCGTTGCTCAATGGTGGCCGGGAACCCGACCTGGAAGAAGTGGCGGCACGCCTGAAGCTGCCCACCTGGACCTTGCGCCGCAAACTTGCCGAGGAAGGCACGCAATTTCGCGCAATCCTCAATGAAACCCGTCGCGATCTGGCCATGACTTACATACGCGACACCGAACTGGCGTTCGGAGAAATCGCCTACCTGCTGGGCTTTGCCTCAGCCGAAGCGTTTCAACGCGCATTCAAACGCTGGAACGGGCAGCCCCCCGGCGAATTTCGCCGCAGCCATCGCCAATCCGCCTGATGCCTACAACTCGGTAGCGTCTTCCGCCGGTTCCAGAGGGTCCAGTTCGAAAGCCTGGTACTCGAGCAGCTCTTCTTGATAATCGTCCATTTTTGAATCCCCCAACCCGTATTGAAAAACGTCTGAATAAATGACCCATTCCTTGAGCATAAAGTGCCCGCGTGAAAGAAAAATGACGCGGACACGACACTCTGTCGCTACTGAATAAAACGTAGCAGCTGGTCAGGAATTTATCATTGGTTTTTTTGCGGAAGGCCGCAGAACAGCGAACTTGCTTGATGCGGGTCAATCATTGAGGTGGCCACAGGACCGGTTCATCTGATTCGATCCTGTGGCGTCACCGTCACTGGCCGGAGACAGGCATCGCCGGAATGGGCTCGCTCGGCGGTGGCAAGTCACTCGGGTTCGATGGTGGCGTGACGATTTCCGGGGACAGTGCAGGCTGTACACTGGCCGGTGTGATCGGTGCCGCTTCAGGAGGCGGCGCAACCGGCTCGGAAGCCGTAGGCGTTGCTACTGGCCCAGGAGCAGCTGCAGCAGGCTCTGCAGCGGGTGTCGCTGCCGGAGCAGGCGCGAGAGGTGCCGGTGCGGCCTTGGCTTCAGGCACGCCCAGGTCTGTTTTCGGCTTTTCGGTGATGTGCGCAGCCTTTTTCGCTTCCGGCGGCAGGAACAGTTCGACCAGTGCGAAGAAACGCTCGTAGAACTTGGCAGACGATACGGTTTCGCTGGCGACCTTGACCATCGAGTCATCAGAGGAACCGATCGGCATCGACACCGAGCCCAGCACACCCACACCCAGACTGGCGGAGTTGTTGGTTTTCTTCAGCGCATAACGATCCTGCAGGGCGTTAGCGAACACGGTCGCGTGATGCCCTTCGCTGCCATCATCGGCACACACCACACTGAAGCTGATCTCCATGTGGCTCTCGCCAGTCTGCTGGAAGCTCTTGTGACCGCTGACCAGCTTCGAATCGTTGCTGGTGATGATGTAGCCCTGGCTGAGCAAGGCGCGACGGGCGGCTTCACAGCTCTGGGTATCGGTGACCGGATAGTTTCGGGAAAAGGTGCCGGAATCGTCGAAGTTCTCATGCTCGTAGATGGCGCTTTTGTTCGATGAACAACCGGCCGCAGCGGCAAGCACGGCTGCCAGCCCGACAATCCGCATGGGAAGTGATTTAAACATTGAACATCCTGAGGAAAACGGTTCGGGGCATATTGTGCAACAGATCGATGCTTAGCGGAGCATCGATTGTGTCTTAAAGCGGTTACAGGTTGATTGACCCCGGCTTTACGCAAAAGTCACCGCGGCAAATGACGTACGGCCAAACAAAAAGACCCCGGCCTTTCGGCCGGGGTCTCCTGTACAGCGCTAAACCGTGTCAGGCATCAGTAACGCTGGATGTCCGCCTGGCTTTCCAGCTGCTTGCGATACGCCGCAAAGTCTTGCTGGCCGATGCGCGAAGCGAGGTAGCGACGATACTGTGCTTTCTCTTCTTCGGTCGGCGCCGCTGCCTCGTTCACGCCATTGAGACGCACGATCATCAGGCTGCCATCCGCCAGCGTCACGCTGGTGAAGGTCGGCTTGTCCCTGGCCGCTGGCTTCGCCATGCGGAAGAGCGCTTGCAGCACAGCAGGGTCGACCCCTTCCTGAGCGCGAGTCGCCGCTTCAGTGATCTTCCAGGCCTGGCCGTCGACCGCTTGATCCAGCGGGGTCTTGCCATCGCGCAGGCTGGCAATCAGGGCTTCAGCTCTGGTCTTGGCATCGGCGCTGGCGTGCTCCTTGGCCAACTGCACACGGATCGCGGCAGAGACGCTCTCCAGCGGCAATTGCGAAGGCTTCAGGTGCTCCTTGGCACGCAACACGACCACGGTTTCCGGGTCGAGCTCGATGGCGGTGCTGTTCGCCCCCTCATCCAGGACTTCCGGGCTGAATGCGGCAGTGATTACGGCACGGTTGGCCGCAATACCCTCACCGCCTTCACGGCCGAACGGCTTGGACGTCTGGACGGTCAGTTTCAGGTCCTGCGCTGGCTGCGCCAGATCGGACGCTTCGAACGAGGCGTCTTCCAGTTGCTTGCTCGCCTCAACGAAACGCTGCTCGACCTGCTGGGTTTTCAGACCACGGGTCAGCTTGTCCTTAAGACTGGCGAATGTTGGCACTTCCGGGGCTTCCACACCCAACAGCTTGATCAGGTGGAAACCGAAGTCGGTGCGAACCGGTTCCGAGACCTGGTCCTTGGCCAACGAATACAGGGCCTTTTCGAACGCCGGGTCGTAGACGCCAGGACCGGCATAACCCAGGTCACCGCCGTTGTTCGCCGAACCCGGATCCTGGGAGAACTCCTTGGCCAGCGCCTCGAATGTCTCGCCCTTGGCCAGACGGGCCTGAATCTCTTCGATCTTCGCCTTGGCTTGCGCCTCGGTGGTCTTGTCGTTCACTTCAATCAGAATGTGCGCAGCCCGGCGTTGCTCGGACAGGTTCGCGATTTCTTTCTGATAGGCCGCTTGCAGATCTTCGTCCTTGACGCTGACCTGGTCGAAGAAGGAAGCCTTCTTCAGCTCGAGGTAATCGATGACTACCTGGTCCGGCGTCATGAATTCCTTGGCATGTTCGTCGTAGTAGGCCTTGACCTCTTCGTCGGTCAGCTTCACAGCCGCCGGATCGGCCTTGATGTTCAGGGAGGCGAAGTCGCGGGTCTGTTTTTCCAGACGGGCAAACGCCAGCACCTGTGCATCGGTGACGAAACCGCTACCTGCCAGGCCGGCACGCAGCTGACCAATCAGCATTTCCTGAGCCAGCATCTGGCGGAATTGCATGCGGCTATAGCCGAGTTGGCGAATAACCTGGTCGAAACGCTCGGAGCTGAACTTGCCATCAACCTGAAACTCCGGTGTTTGCAGGATGACCTGATCAAGCGCCGCTTCGGAAAAGGCGAACTTCGATTTTTCTGCGCCTTGCAGCAGCAGCTTGCGATCGATCAGGCCCTTCAGAGCCGATTCGCGCAACATTTTTTCATCCAGCAAGGAAGCATCGAAATCCTTGCCCAGCTGTTGCATGAGCTGGCGGCGTTGCATATCGACCGCCTGGCTCAATTCGTTCTGGCTGATTTCATCGCCGTTGACCTTGGCCGCATCATTGCTGTGCGACGTGGCCTTGAAAATGGCGTCGAAACCGGTCAAAGCCATCAGAACAACGATGACCCCGATAATAGTCTTGGCAATCCAGCCTTGTGAATTGTCCCTGATATTCTGCAGCATGCGTCCCCCAGAAACGGTTGAACTTCAAAATTAGGCAACCGTGGAGCGTGGGTAGAATCCGGATAGAAGAAAGGCGCATCCGAGGATGCGCCTTCTCGTAACTGGCGGAGCGGATCGAGGGCTCGAACGGGCGACCCTCGGTGTCTTGAACCGGCGACCTGCAGTCAGGACTGCCGCTCCGCTGCCAAGTCAGGCATGACCCCGACCCGGATGGGTAAAAACCTGAATCGAACTTAGTTGACAGCTTCTTTCAGTGCTTTACCGGCTTTGAAACCTGGTTTTTGGCTGCGGCGATTTCCAGCGTCTTACCGGTCTGTGGGTTACGACCAATGCGAGCTGGACGATCAGTTACGGAGAAAGTACCGAAACCAACCAGAACAACAGAGTCGCCAGCCTTCAGAGCGCCAGTGACGGATTCGATTACAGCGTCCAGCGCACGGCCAGCAGCAGCTTTCGGGATATCAGCGGATGCAGCGATAGCATCAATCAGTTCCGACTTGTTCACTCTAAGTCCCCTTATATCTATTTGAGTATGATTCTAAGTTTTTTTGGTGAAAGCAAAAACGAGTGCTGAATGGCCTACAGACACTTAAGAGCCGCTTTATAACAAGGGCTCTAAAAAGCTGTCAAGGAAGCCCCCCAGGCAAATACGTACTAATGCGTGCTAATTCTTTCCTTAGAATCTGCGTCGCGTTTCTCATCCTTCGCGACTATCTCCGGAGCCACGTCCGGCAAGGGCTCCGGCGCGTATTGCAACGCAATTTGCAGGACCTCGTCAATCCATTTAACCGGTTTAATCTGTAGATCCTGCTTGATATTGTCCGGAATCTCTTTGAGATCGCGCACATTCTCTTCAGGAATGATCACGGTCTTGATTCCGCCACGATGGGCAGCCAGCAGTTTTTCTTTCAAGCCGCCAATTGCCAGGACCTGGCCACGCAAAGTGATTTCGCCGGTCATGGCGACATCCGCACGTACCGGAATGCCGGTCAATGCCGACACCAGGGCCGTACACATGCCTACACCGGCGCTAGGACCGTCCTTGGGAGTTGCCCCCTCCGGCATATGGATGTGCGTGTCGCGCTTCTCATGGAAGTCCAGGGGAATGCCCAGGCTTTTCGCCCGGCTGCGAACGACAGTCAAGGCAGCGGTGATTGACTCGACCATCACGTCACCCAAGGAACCGGTCTTGATCAACTGGCCCTTGCCCGGCACCACAGCGGCTTCGATAGTCAGCAGTTCGCCACCCACCTGAGTCCACGCCAGCCCGGTTACCTGGCCAATCTGATCCTGTTGCTCGGCCAGGCCGTAGCGGAATTTGCGCACACCCAGGAAGTGTTCCAGCGTGTCTGCGGTGACCTTCACCGAGAAGCGTTTTTCCAGCGCATGCTCCTTGACGGCCTTGCGGCAAACCTTGGCAATCTGACGTTCAAGCCCACGCACACCGGCTTCACGGGTGTAGTAGCGGATGATGTCGCGGATCGCTTCTTCGTCAAACTCCAGCTCGCCTTTCTTCAGGCCGTTGGCGGCAATCTGCTTTGGCGAAAGGTATTTGACGGCGATGTTGATCTTCTCGTCTTCGGTGTAGCCCGGCAGACGGATCACTTCCATCCGGTCCAGCAACGCCGGCGGGATGTTCATCGAGTTCGAGGTGCACAGGAACATCACATCGGACAGGTCGTAATCGACTTCCAGATAGTGATCGTTGAAGTTGTGGTTCTGCTCGGGATCGAGCACTTCCAGCAACGCCGATGCCGGATCGCCACGCATGTCGCTGCCCATCTTGTCGATTTCATCGAGCAGGAACAGCGGATTGCGGACACCCACTTTTGTCATCTTTTGAATCAATCTTCCTGGCATCGAACCGATGTAAGTACGGCGATGACCACGAATTTCCGCTTCATCACGCACACCGCCGAGGGCCATGCGCACGAATTTGCGGTTGGTGGCATGAGCAATCGATTCCGCCAGGGACGTTTTACCCACCCCCGGAGGACCGACCAGGCACAGTACCGGACCACGAATCTTCTTCACGCGCTTTTGCACGGCGAGGTATTCGAGGATGCGCTCCTTGACCTCTTCCAGGCCATAGTGGTCGGCATCCAGAATGTCTTCGGCGCGCGCCAGGTCCAGGCGCACCTTGCTCTGGGCCTTCCACGGCACTTGAACCAGCCAGTCGATGTACGAACGCACCACGGTCGCTTCCGCGGACATTGGCGACATCTGCTTGAGCTTGTTCAGTTCGGCCGTCGCCTTGGCCAGCGCGTCTTTCGGCAGACCGGCGGCATCGATACGCTTTTTCAGCTCTTCGACTTCGTTGTGACCTTCGTCGCTGTCGCCGAGCTCTTTCTGAATGGCCTTCATCTGCTCATTCAGGTAGTACTCGCGCTGACTGCGCTCCATTTGTTTTTTGACACGACCGCGAATGCGTTTTTCAACTTGCAGCAGATCGATCTCGGCATCCAGCAACGCCAGAACGTGCTCGACCCGGGCCGACAAATCGATGATCTCGAGGATTTCCTGCTTCTGTTCGATCTTCAGGGCCATGTGCGCAGCCATGGTGTCTACCAGGCGGCCCGGCTCGTCGATGCTGTTGAGCGACGACAGGACTTCAGCCGGGACTTTCTTGCCCAACTGCACATATTGCTCGAACTGAGACAACAGGCTGCGAACGAACACTTCCGACTCGCGCTCTGGCGCGTCGACTTCGTCGATCAGGGAGACTTCGGCCCGACAATGACCGTCCACTTCGCTGAAGCGCTCAACGGCGCCCCGCTGCTCGCCTTCGACCAGAACCTTGACCGTGCCGTCAGGCAGCTTCAGCAACTGCAGCACGGTAGCAATTGTACCAACGCGATACAGGGCATCTTCACCGGGATCGTCGTCAGCCGGGTTTCTCTGGGCCAGCAGCAGAATCTGCTTGTCACCCGTCATCGCAGCCTCGAGGGCTTCGATGGATTTCTCGCGCCCCACGAACAGCGGGATAACCATGTGCGGATAAACCACGACATCACGCAATGGCAGGAGAGGCAATTCGATGGTTGTCTTCATGATTTCGCCTCTACGGCGGCCATAAGGCCGTAAACAGATGGAAGTAAGCTTGAAACCAAGATGGGGGCTGTCTTGAAAAAAAACAAGCACAAAGACAGTGTTAAAACCCGCAAAAAGCAAAGGGGCCCGAAGGCCCCTTCTTTATTCAAGCTGCGTGACGCTTAAGCGTCTGGCGCGGCCTTGGCGGTCGGCTCACTGTTTTCATAGATATACAGTGGCTTGGACTTGCCTTCTATCACGCTTTCATCGATCACTACTTTACTCACCTCGGATTGCGAGGGGATTTCATACATAGTGTCGAGCAATACACCTTCGAGAATCGAACGCAGGCCACGAGCGCCGGTTTTACGCTCCAGGGCACGCTTGGCGACCGATTTCAGAGCGTCGGAACGGAATTCCAGATCAACGCCTTCCATCTCGAACAGCTTGGCATACTGCTTGGTCAGGGCATTTTTCGGCTCGGTGAGGATCTGCATCAACGCAGCCTCGTCAAGCTCGTCCAGCGTGGCAAGCACCGGCAGACGACCGACGAATTCCGGGATCAGACCGAACTTGACCAGATCGTCAGGCTCGACTTCACGCAGGGACTCACCGACTTTCTTGCCTTCTTCCTTGCTGCGCACTTCTGCGTTGAAACCGATGCCGCCCTTGGTGGAACGGTTTTGAATAACCTTTTCCAGACCGGAGAACGCACCACCGCAGATGAACAGGATGTTACGGGTGTCAACCTGCAGGAACTCCTGCTGCGGATGCTTGCGCCCACCTTGAGGCGGAACGGAAGCGACCGTGCCTTCGATCAACTTGAGCAGGGCCTGCTGCACGCCTTCACCGGAAACGTCCCGGGTGATCGACGGGTTGTCAGACTTGCGCGAAATCTTGTCGATTTCATCGATGTAGACAATGCCCATCTGGGCTTTTTCTACGTCGTAATCGCATTTCTGCAGCAGCTTCTGAATGATGTTCTCGACATCTTCACCCACGTAACCCGCCTCGGTGAGGGTGGTTGCGTCGGCGATGGTGAACGGAACGTTCAGCAAACGGGCCAGTGTTTCGGCAAGCAGGGTTTTACCCGAGCCTGTCGGGCCGATCAGCAGGATGTTGCTCTTGCCGAGTTCGACGTCATCATTCTTTTTGTCACGCTGGTTCAGGCGCTTGTAGTGGTTGTACACCGCTACAGCCAGAACCTTTTTCGCACGCTCCTGACCAATCACATACTGATCGAGGATGCCGCTGATTTCTTTAGGCGAAGGCAATTTATGCGCGCTGCTTTCGGCCTGTGCTTCCTGCACCTCCTCGCGGATGATGTCATTGCACAGGTCGACGCACTCGTCGCAGATAAAGACCGAGGGGCCGGCAATCAATTTGCGCACTTCATGCTGGCTTTTGCCACAGAAGGAGCAATAGAGCAGCTTGCCGTTGTCCTCGCCGTTGCGGGTGTCAGTCATTCGTTCGATCCAAATCCGATAGGCTTGCAACACAAGATGAAGGCTATTGCGGGCTTTTTCAAGCCCGCTGGTGTCGGACCCGCCGACCAAGCCTGTTTTGAGCTGCTTATTTTAAACAGGACGCTGGCTGATCACTTCGTCGATCAAGCCGTACTCACGTGCAGCATCTGCACTCATGAAATTATCGCGGTTGGTATCGCGCTCGATTTCTTCAAGAGTGCGCCCGCTATGCTTGGCCATCAGCGTGTTGAGACGCTCGCGGATAAACAGGATTTCCTTGGCATGGATTTCGATATCCGACGCCTGCCCCTGGAAACCGCCCAGCGGCTGGTGAATCATCACACGCGAGTTCGGCAGGCAGTAACGCTTGCCAGGGGCACCGGCCGTCAGCAGAAACGCGCCCATGCTGCATGCCTGACCGATACAAGTGGTCGACACGTTGGGTTTGATGAACTGCATGGTGTCGTAGATCGACATACCCGCCGTCACCGAACCGCCCGGGGAGTTGATATAGAGATGGATGTCCTTGTCCGGGTTTTCCGCTTCAAGGAACAGCAGCTGCGCACAGATCAGGTTGGCCATGTAGTCCTCTACCGGGCCAACCAGAAAGATCACTCGCTCCTTGAGGAGGCGCGAGTAGATGTCGTAGGCGCGCTCGCCGCGAGCGGACTGCTCGACAACCATCGGGACCAGGCCGCCTGCGGCCTGGATATCAGAGTTCTGCTGAATATACGAATTACGGAACATGCTCTGCAGTCACTCCCAAATAGTTATGTCTTGAATACGCATAAGCCAGCACGAAGGCTGGCTTATGGTGTTTGCTTCTTACCGCAAAAGTGATCAGTCGGCTTGTGGTGCTTCTACCGGCTTGACTGCTTCTTCGTAAGAGACCGATTTGTCGGTCACGCTAGCTTTCTGCAGAACAGTATCCACAACTTGCTCTTCCAGCACAACCGAACGAACTTCGTTCAGTTGCTGGTCGTTTTTGTAGTACCAGGACACAACTTGCTCAGGCTCCTGGTAGGCCGAAGCCATTTCCTGAATCATCTCGCGAACGCGGGCTTCGTCTGGTTTGAGGTCGAATTGCTTGACCACTTCAGCCACGATCAGGCCCAGCACTACGCGACGCTTGGCTTGCTCTTCGAACAGCTCGGCCGGCAGTTGGTCAGGCTTGATGTTGCCGCCGAACTGCTGAACAGCCTGCACGCGCAGACGGTCAACTTCGTTGGACAGCAGAGCCTTTGGCACTTCAATCGGGTTGGTGGCCAGCAGACCATCCATTACCTGATTCTTGACCTTGGATTTGATCGCCTGACGCAGTTCACGCTCCATGTTCTTGCGAACTTCGGCACGGAAACCTTCCAGGCCGGTTTCCTTGATGCCGAATTGAGCGAAGAATTCTTCGGTCAGTTCTGGCAGCTTTGGCTCGGAAACGGTGTTTACAGTCACGGTGAACTCAGCGGTTTTGCCAGCCAGGTCCAGGTTCTGATAGTCCTCTGGGAAAGTCAGGTTCAGAACGCGTTCTTCACCGGCTTTAGCGCCAACCAGGCCATCTTCGAAACCAGGGATCATGCGGCCGGAACCCAGAACCAGCTGAGTACCCTTGGCGGAACCGCCAGCGAACACTTCACCGTCGACCTTGCCGACGAAATCGATGTTCAACTGATCTTCGTTCTGGGCAGCGCGATCGGCCACTTCGAAACGGGTGTTCTGCTTGCGCAGGATTTCCAGCATCTTGTCCAGATCGGCATCAGCCACGTCAGCGCTCAGGCGCTCAACGGTGATACCTCTTCGAAACCGGCAACGGTGAACTCAGGGAACACTTCGAATACGGCTACGTATTCCAGGTCCTGCCCGCTTCCAGGGATTTTGGCTCGATCGAAGGCTGGCCAGCCGGGTTCAGCTTCTGCTCAACCACAGCTTCGTAGAAGGAAGACTGGATCACGTCGCCTACCGCTTCCTGACGAGCATCGGCACCGAAACGGCGCTTGATTTCGCTCATTGGCACCTTGCCTGGACGGAAGCCAGCAATCTTGGCCTTTTGGGCGGTCTGCTGCAGACGCTTGTTGACCTGGCTCTCGATGCGCTCAGCCGGCACGGTGACGCTCATGCGGCGCTCAAGAGCAGTAGTATTTTCAACAGAAACTTGCATGGATATTCCTCGTTGCACAGACGTTAGCCGGCCGTTTCCGACCCCAGAATCAAGGGCATGCATTCTAGTGGGTCAAACTCAAGAAGTCACCCTACTGAAAACGGGTAAAAAAGCAGCAGGCAATTTATAGGTGCGAATGCACGAATGCACCTCGCCCCAATGGCAAATACAACCAATCACGCCAGGGCTCTGCGCCAACCTTTCCATATATAGAGAAGGCAGCCGATCATCGCCCTGACAGCCGATCTCGCAAGCAAGGCCGGCGGGCAGGACTGCATCATCGAGAAACATAAATACGACGAAACGCCCCGCCCCTGCGACCCGGAACCTGCGGCCACTGAAACAAAAAAGGCGCCAGACTTTTCAATCTGGCGCCTTTCGAAATATGGGGTGGACGATGGGGATCGAACCCACGACAACGGGAGTCACAATCCCGTGCTCTACCAACTGAGCTACGCCCACCATATTGCCTGTTAAAGAAGCCAAACAACTTCTTTATCAAGCTCCAGCCAGGCCTGCAGCCTGAGTGAAGCTTTAATTGGTGCGGATGAAGAGACTCGAACTCTTACGCCTCGCGGCGCTGGAACCTAAATCCAGTGTGTCTACCAATTCCACCACATCCGCGGGTGAAGCCTTTTAAAGCAAAGGCGCCAGACTGTTAATCTGGCGCCTTTCGAAATATGGGGTGGACGATGGGGATCGAACCCACGACAACGGGAGTCACAATCCCGTGCTCTACCAACTGAGCTACGCCCACCATATCGCGCTACTTGTGCCAATGCTGCCTAATGGCGCACCCGGCAGGACTCGAACCTGCGACCATCCGCTTAGAAGGCGGATGCTCTATCCAGCTGAGCTACGGGCGCCTTGTTAGCTGTAACCTTGGAGGACTACAAACTAAGTGCTTTCCAGTCTCGCAGAACCGTAATCCTGCTCAACCTTCTTAACCAGTGCTAGGCTGTGCCCGACAAGTGCGACGAATAGTATAGAGCCCCCCGAAGGTCGTCAAATCCTTTTTAAAAAAAATTCATTTAATTAAAGGAGTTAGGGGAATTTGCAGACCAAGCGCCTTTGCCCTCACCGCATGACATGCGAGAATGCGTTCTCTTTTTTTCCCCTCTCGATGGTTAATCACGCGCAATGACTGCACAACTAATCGACGGCAAATCGATCGCCGCCAGCCTGCGCCAGCAGATCGCCCAACGTGTCACCGAGCGTCGCCAGCAAGGCCTGCGCACGCCCGGCCTTGCGGTGATCCTGGTCGGCAGCGATCCTGCCTCTCAGGTTTATGTCTCGCACAAGCGTAAAGACTGTGAAGAGGTCGGCTTTCTATCCCAAGCTTATGACCTGCCTTCCGAAACCACTCAAGAAGCGCTGACCGAGCTGATCGATCGCCTGAACGACGATCCTGCAATCGACGGCGTACTGCTTCAGCTTCCGCTTCCCGAACACCTGGACGCCTCCAGACTGCTGGAGCGCATTCGTCCGGATAAGGACGTCGACGGGTTCCACCCTTATAACGTCGGTCGTCTGGCCCAGCGCATCCCGCTGCTGCGCCCATGCACCCCAAAAGGCATCATGACCCTGCTGGAAAGCACCGGCGCCGATCTCTACGGGATGAATGCCGTGGTTGTCGGCGCGTCCAATATCGTGGGCCGCCCGATGGCGATGGAATTGCTGCTGGCCGGTTGCACCGTGACGGTCACCCACCGCTTTACCAAGGACCTGGCCGGTCATGTCGGCCGTGCGGACCTGGTTGTCGTCGCTGCCGGCAAGCCGGGCCTGGTCAAGGGCGAGTGGATCAAGGAAGGCGCGATCGTGATCGACGTTGGCATCAACCGCCAGGACGACGGCAAGCTGGTCGGTGACGTGATCTATGAAACCGCCCTGCCCCGCGCCGGCTGGATCACTCCGGTACCCGGTGGCGTTGGCCCGATGACCCGTGCCTGCCTGCTGGAAAACACCCTGTACGCCGCTGAAACCCTGCACGGCTAAGCTTCAACGCGCGCACTGACAGCGAGTCAAGGAACCCCGCCCCTGGCGGGGTTTTTTTGTCTGTGAAAAACCCTCGACCGCCCGCCGGAAAATGACTTTTTTTTCATGTTTCTCAGGACTTTCGCCTGTTATTTGAACAACCATCGACAGTTATTCAGCCATACTCCAGAATGTCGCGCTTTTCAGGAAACAGTCCGTTACAAAACGGCTTATCAACACCCTTTATGAGTCTGCCAGCGTGAAAATTCGTCTTTCCATCCTGAGCCTATTATTTGCAGTTACAGGGACTTTCCTCACGCCAATTGCCAGTGCTGACGAGACCACCGCAGCGCCCCGAGATACGAAGACACTCAAGCTCGCTTCTGGCAGCTCCTTGCTGCTGGACATGCAGACCAACAAAGTCATCTATGCCAGCAATCCTGACGTGGTGGTGCCGATCGCTTCCGTCAGCAAGTTGATGACTGGCCTGGTCGTGGTTGAATCCCGGCAGAACATGGACGAATACATCGACGTCAACATCAGCGACACACCGGAAATGAAAGGCGTGTTCTCCCGGGTCAAGCTCCGCAGCGAACTGCCGCGCCGGGAAATGCTGCTGATTGCCCTGATGTCCTCGGAAAACCGCGCTGCCGCGACTCTGGCGCACCACTATCCGGGCGGCTATGCCGCGTTCATTGCTGCAATGAACGCCAAGGCCCGGGCACTGGGCATGACCAACACGCATTTCGTCGAGCCGACCGGTCTCTCCCCGCGCAACGTGTCGACCGCTCGCGACCTGAGCAAGCTGTTGATCGCCGCGCACAAGTACCCGCTGCTGACCGAGCTGAGCACGACCAAGGAAAAAACCGTCTCGTTCCGTAAACCGAACTACAGCCTGGGCTTTCGCAACACCGACCATTTGGTCCGCAAGCCGGACTGGGACATTCAACTGACGAAAACCGGTTTCACCAACGAAGCCGGTCACTGCCTGGTGCTGGTGACCCGGATGGCTAACCGCCCGGTTGCCCTGGTGATCCTCGATGCCTACGGTAAGTACACCCACTTTGCCGATGCCACGCGCATGCGTAACTGGGTTGAAACCGGCCACAGCGCGGATGTGCCTTCGGTCGCCCTGCAATACAAATCGGACAAGAACCTCAAGCATCGCCAGAGCGGCGTGATTGAAGCCTCGAAGTAACGAAACGGCAACACACGAAAAGCCCCGATCGAACGGGGCTTTTTTTCGTCAGTCGTTTAGTCGTTGGGCAACGGCATCTGATCGTCATCCGGAATGCCGTCACCGGTACTTGGATCTCGCCAACCCTTCGGCTGCCCAGTGGGCACCACCGTAGGCCGCGCCAAGGGATCCCTCAACGGGCTGTCGGGATCCATCACCGGATCAGTGCTTTGTTCGGGGGTTGTGGGGACCGTTTCCGGACGTTTGTCGTCGAAACTGGAATCAGTAGACATACGCACCTCCATTGGACCTAAGGCTTCAGATTACCCAGTGGATCATAGGGCTTTGCCGGAGCCTTGGGGTTGTCACCCGGTTTCACGTCCCTCGGTGCCTTGGCAGGCCCGATGGGGTCGACCTGTGGATCGGCAAGGTCCGGGGAATCGGGGTCGAAACCCAGCTCATTGCCAGACGAGTGTTCGGACGAGTGCGGACCGACGGGCGTTGTGGAATGAGCCATGGGCGCCTCCTGATCTCGGCCCGGATAATGTTGCAGGCCCATAAGGATAAGAGGCTGGCGGCGGGCGAAGGTGCCCGCCGGGTGACAAACGGAGTTAGTGGGCAGCCAAGGCTTTTTTCGCCCTGGTGGCGGCCTGCTCCTGACCGACCTGAGCCAGATCGTTGGCGGCCTTGAGCCAGCGTTGCTGATCGACCTGAGCCGGGATCTGCGTCGGATTCTGGATCAGCACGGCCCAACCACCGGCATCCCTGAACGCCGACTCGAAGGCGCTGAAGCTCATCGATTCCCGGCGATCCATCCCGGCCCGCAACAGGACCGTCTGCTTCTGGCGGTTGTAGCCGGTCAGAATGGCGTAACGCGGTTCGGCCCACATGGCCGAGCCTTCAGTAAAGCGCACCATCACCGGATAACCGGCGGCGACTTGCGTCAACAAGGCCGCAAGGTTGCTGTCGAGGGGATACACGACCATCCCGTACTCGCGCGCCAGGTTCTGCATGTTCTGTTGCAACTGAGCTTCGCCCCCCGGCAAATGCAAGGGCTTTTCGAGCAACCCCGGGGTGATCACGATGCCCTGCTGGGACAGCATGCTGGCCAACACCTGCGGCCCGCTTTGATACGCATCGCCCCGGTAGAATCGGCCGCTGAGTTCGACTCGCTCCGGCAATCGCTTGATCTCGGGCGCAACGCTCCCGGCACAGCCCGCCAGACCGGCCACGCAACCGGCTATCAGCATGGCCGACAAAATTCGAGAAAATACCCGCACCATCAGCTCTCTCTTGTTCAGGTTCAGACGCCAGGCAATCCCATTCCCGGCTTGGTGGTCGATCATAGGTCGCCGCGCCGCTTCGGTATAGCCTTAAACGGTAGTCGGGTGCATTCGATAGAGCGAACTGGTTGGTGACTGCCGACTTTCGGTCAATAGTCTGAAATGCAGCAGCGGCTAGACTGTTTTCTAAACGGACGACAGCCAAGCGCGTGTGCCCGCAGCATGGCAAAGAGGAGGCACAGATGAGCCTGACCATGATCATTGCGATACTGATTGGCAGCTGGCTGGCGGTAGCCGCCGCCATGCTGTGGGGCGTGCTGCGCATTACTCGCCGCCACCATCACCCGGTTCAACCCGCACCTGCGCCGAAAGCGCACGAGACGCCACGCAAACACGCCAACGCTCACTGACAAACACCTTTACCCGACACCAACAAAAACGGCCGCCTGCACTCCATGGAGTTCAGGCGGCCGTTTCTATTGACGACGGTCAGGCTTCAGCGGCTAACCGCTTCGCTCTGGCCCGGCGGGACATCATGTTCAACACCTCGATCGAAGCCGAGAATGCCATGGCCGCATAGACGTAGCCTTTCGGTACATGGGCGCCGAAGCCTTCGGCGATCAGCGTCATGCCGATCATGATCAGGAAGCCCAGGGCCAGCATCACCACCGTCGGGTTGTCGTTGATGAACCTGGCCAGCGGATCAGCCGCAAACAACATCACCAGTACCGACACCACCACCGCGATGATCATGATCGGCAAGTGCTCGGTCATGCCGACAGCGGTGATGATGCTGTCGATGGAAAACACCATGTCCAGCATCAGGATCTGACCGATCGCCGCAGCAAAGCCCAGGGTCACGGTGGATGTCTTCGACATCGGGTCTTCCGGGGCCGGGTCCATGCTGTGATGGATCTCGGTGGTCGCCTTCCACAACAGGAACAGGCCACCGGCGATCAGGATCATGTCTTTCCAGGAGAACGCGTGGCCGAGAATCTCGATCACCGGAGCGGTCAACTGGACGATGAACGCGATGGTGCTCAACAAGCCCAGTCGCAGGATCAGCGCCATGCCGATACCAATGCGCCGCGCTTTCTGCCGGTGCTGCTCGGGCAGTTTGTTGGTCAGGATCGAAATGAAGATCAGGTTATCGATGCCGAGCACGATTTCCATCACCACCAGGGTGGCCAGGGCGACCCAGGCGGTGGGGCTGGCGGCAAGTTGTAAAAGGTAATCCATGGGTCAGTCCTGACTCGTTGTAATACGGTTTAGATTTCCTGGGAGGAAGATTCGGATTTTTCCGATTCTTTTTCCGATGATTCTTTTTTGCCACTCAACCCGCCGGTGGCATCGCTGAGCGCCTGCTCGGCGGCCTTGTGGGTATCGTCAATCGCCTGTTTGGCGCTTTCGGCGGCCTTGCCCATCAACTGCTGCGCGCTTTTCTCGGCCTGGTCGCAACCGGCCAGTACCAGTAAAGACGTGATCAACAGTGCCGTGGTTTTCAGCTTCATGATGCTTTCCTCGATAGAACAAACGGGACCTGAACGATGGCCCGTTGATAGCGATGCATTCTAGGGAAGTGAATACTTCAGGAAAATTCGTATTTTCAGCTGTTATACTTCGGTTTTTACGAACTGTAGATCGCCATGCTCAACTATCGGCAATTGCATTACTTCTGGGTGGTGGCCAAGACCGGCAGCATCGTGCGCGCCTGCGAGCAACTGAACCTCACGCCACAAACCATCAGCGGGCAGATTTCATTGCTGGAACAGACCTTTGGCATCGAGTTGTTTCGCCGCGTCGGGCGGCAACTCGAACTGACCGAGGCCGGACGCCAGGCACTGCCCTACGCCGAGCAAATGTTTCAGCTGGGTGGCGAACTGGAACTGATGCTGCGGGCACAACCCAATGAGCAGCAGATTCTGTTTCGCGTCGGCGTGGCCGACGTGGTGCCAAAATCCATCGTCTATCGTCTGATCGCACCGACCATGGAGTTGAGCGAACCGCTGCGCATCACCTGCCGCGAAGACAAGCTTGAACGTTTGTTGGCCGATCTGGCGATCCAGCGCCTGGACCTGGTGATTTCCGACAGCCCGATGCCTTCGCATCTGGACATCAAGGGCTACAGCCAGAAACTCGGCGAGTGCGGGATCAGCTTCTTTGCCACCCCTGAGCTGGCGGCACATTACGGTCACGACTTCCCGCGCAACCTGCACGGTGCGCCGCTGCTGATTCCCGGCCCGGAAACCGTGGTGCGCAGCCGTTTGCAGCGCTGGTTCGCCGAGCAACAGGTCCAGCCGCAGATTGTCGGCGAGTTCGACGACAGCGCCCTGATGCAGGCCTTCGGCCAATCCGGTAGCGGGATCTTCATCGGCCCGAGCGTGATTGCCGATGAAGTGCAACGCCAATATGGCGTGGAAGTGATCGCCAGACCGACGCCGTGAGCGAGTCGTTCTATGCCATCTCAGTGGAACGCAAGGTCAGGCACCCCGGCATTGTTGCCATTACCGAAGGTGCCCGACGCGAGTTGTTTACCGCGTGTTAAAACATTCAGGCGCAAACTTCCCGGGGCTTGAACGTCATCAGCGCAATGGCCAGCAGGATCGAGGCGAGGATAAAAGCCGCCGCGGCGAAACCCAGGCCTTGCAGGCCGACGCTGTCGATCACCCGGCCGCCGATCATCGCGCCCAGGCCGATACCGAGGTTGGCCCCGGCGATGTTCAGCGACGCGGCAAACGCCGGCGCCTCGGGCGCAGCTTTCATCAGGCGCACATGGCTGACCAGGAACAACGCCGCCTGGGTCACACCCCAGATGCCCATCGCCGCCGCCAGACCGACCGGTGAATGAATGTTCGGCACCAGCGCCACCAGACCGGCAATCATAAACGCGCAGAACATCATCGACGCCATCAGCGGATGACGATCTACCGCCCGGCCGCCCAGGGAGTTACCGATCAGTCCGACCGCGCCGAAGCCCATCAGGCACCAGCCGACCACCGTGCCGTTGAAACCGGCCAGGCGTTCGAGGATGTCGGCCAGATAGGTGTAGGCGGTGAACATACCGCTGAACACCACCACCGACAGCAGCACGTGACCGAGCATCAGCGGGCTGCGCAGGATCTTGAACTGCGACAGCAAGCTCACCTGATGCTGATGCAAATCAGTCTTCGGCAGGTAGATAAACAGCAGCACGGCCTTGGCAAAGGCGATGACCGCCAGAATGGCAAAGGCACTGCGCCAGCCAAACGCATCGGAAATCAGCGTGCCCACCGGAATGCCGAACACCGTGGCGCAAACGATGCCGAAGCCGATCTTGGCGATGGCGCGACCGGCGTAATCCGGCCCGACGATGTCCACCGCCGTTTCACTGGCCAGCGCCCAGAACACCGGCAGCCCCAGCGCCGGGATCAACCGGGCAAACGCCATCACCCAGATGTTCGGCGCCAGCGCCGCCAGTGTGTTGGCCAGGCCAAACATGATCAGCACCGAAATGAACAGCTTGCGACGCTCGAAGCGGGCGAAGTACGCCGTCAGGAACGGCCCGAACGCGGCCACGGTGAAGGCGAACAGTGTCACCAGCAAACCCGCTTGCGGGATGCTGACGTCCAGGTCCCGGGCGATGGCCGGTAACAGGCCAACGATGATGAATTCCGTGGTCAGCACCGTGAAACCGGCGGCAGACAACAGAAGAATGGGCAACAGCATGCAGAACTCCAGAAAAAACGACGACACCAGCGAAGACCCGAAGGCCCACTGGCAGACATGAAAATGAGGATGGCGAATCTTAACAGAGTGTTTCCAAACGCGGTTGCACGAACCTGCCTATCTCGTTGAATGCCATGGTGGCAGTTCGTCACAGGTCTGAAAGATCGTCCCTGCCCGTGATAAAGTCCGCGCCCTGAAAAACGTACACCCTGTGTTTCCCTTTCGGTTTCCTGCCTGCGGCCTACTCTGTTTGTTGCTGCACACCCGCGAAACCCTGCACCTAAAAAAATCAGAGATGCCGTTTTATGACTGCTTCATCCCCTTCCCTATTGCAACACCTGAAACGCTTGAGCCTGGTCACGCAGATCGTGATCGGCCTGATCGCCGGTATTGCCCTGGCCCTGTTCGCCCCTGACGTGGCCAAGTCCACGGCATTCATCGGCAAAGTGTTTGTCTCTGCGCTGAAAGCCGTCGCACCGATCCTGGTGTTTGTGCTGGTCATGGCGTCGATTGCCAACCATAAACATGGTCAGGAAACCCACATCCGGCCGATTCTGTTTTTGTATCTGCTGGGTACTTTCGCCGCCGCCGTGGTCGCGGTGGTTGCCAGCATGATGTTCCCGTCGAGCCTGGTGCTGTCGACCCAGGACGTTGCAGTGACTGCACCGGGTGGGATTGGCGAAGTCCTGCAAAGTCTGTTGCTGAGCGTGGTGGATAATCCGGTCAGCGCGCTGATGAACGCCAATTTCATCGGCATTCTGGCGTGGGCCATCGGTATGGGCATTGCCATCCGCCATGCCGGCGACACTACCCGTGAAGTGCTGGGCGACTTGTCCAACGGCGTAACGGTGATCGTGCGTCTGGTGATCAGCTTCGCCCCGCTGGGCATCTTCGGCCTGGTGGCCTCGACGCTCGCCACCTCCGGCTTCGGTGCCCTGATCGGCTACGCGCACCTGCTGGCCGTGCTGCTGGGCTGCATGTTGTTCGTGGCGCTGGTGATGAACCCGATCATTGTCTACTGGAAACTGCGCCGCAACCCGTACCCGCTGGTCCTGACCTGCCTGCGCGAGAGCGGCATCACCGCGTTCTTCACCCGCAGCTCGGCGGCGAACATTCCGGTCAACCTGGAACTGAGCAAGCGACTGGGCCTGCATGAAGACACCTATTCGGTGTCGATCCCGCTGGGCGCGACCATCAACATGGCCGGTGCGGCGATCACCATTACCGTGCTGAGCCTGGCAGCCGTGCATACCCTGGGCATCGCCGTGGACATCCCGACCGCGATCCTGCTGAGCGTCGTTGCAGCGATCTGCGCCTGCGGTGCTTCGGGTGTGGCCGGTGGTTCACTGTTGCTGATTCCACTGGCGTGCAGCCTGTTCGGCATTCCGAGCGAAATCGCCATGCAGGTGGTGGCAGTCGGTTTCATCATCGGCGTGTTACAGGATTCGGCCGAGACTGCACTGAACTCGTCTACCGATGTGCTGTTCACCGCGGCGGCTTGCCTGGGTGAAGAGCAAAAAGCCGAGCGCCTGGCCTAACCCCCTCCCCTGTAGGAGCGAGCTTGCTCGCGATGGACGTCAACGATAACGCGTACTTTCTGGATAAATGCGTTGTACTCGGGTTCATCGTCGGAACGTCGCCCGGAGCAAGCTCGCTCCTACAAAAAGCCCGCCAAGGCGCGAACCTTGGCGGGCTTCTTTGTACCTGGACGGTTTAGAACGCGCCCATGTAATCGCGCTTGCCCACTTCCACGCCGTTATGGCGCAGCAATGCGTAAGTGGTGGTGACGTGGAAGAAGAACTGCGGCAGGCCGTAGGTCAACAGGTAGGACTGGCCGCTGAAGCGTTTCTCTTTAGGCGTGCCCGGACGGGTGACGATCTCGATGCCTTCCTTGCCGTTGATCTGCTCCGGCTTGATCGAGCCGATGAAGGCCAGAGCCTTGGCGATCAATGCTTGCAGTTCGGCGAAGGTGGTTTCGCTGTCGTCGTACTTCGGCAATTCGACTTCGGCCAGGCGACCGGTAACACCCTTGCTGAAATCAACGGCGATCTGCACCTGACGCACCAGCGGGAACATGTCAGGGAACAGGCGCGCTTGCAGGAAGGCGTTAGGGTCGATGTTTTTTCGGTGGCGTGGGCTTCGGCCTTTTTCAGTACATCGCTCAGGGCGTTGAGCATTTGCTGGAAAACAGGCACGGAAGCGTCGTACAGGGAAATGGTCATGGCAGGTCTCGTCTGGAGGGAACGTGGGTCTTGTGTAGGAGCGAGCTTGCTCGCGATGGACTCAAGCGCAACGCGTTTATCCAGAATGAACGCGTTATCGTTGACGCCCATCGCGAGCAAGCTCGCTCCTACAGGTGATCAGTTTCAGGGGCCGATTATAGCCATGCACGCCCCTCCCGAAACCGGTCTTTTTCAGCTGCCGTACACTTTGGCCGCCGGAACGGCCTGAGCCACAAGTTGTGCGACGGCTTCGCCCATCTCGCCGACTGCCCAGCGGCCCTGGCGATCCAGCTGCGGACCACGGCGCCAGCCATCGGCGATCGACAACTTGCCGCCCTCGACTTCGAACATCTGCCCGGTCACCTCGGCGGATGCCACGGAGCCGAGCCACACCACCAGCGGCGCAACGTTCTCCGGGGCGAAGTAATCGAAGCCCTCTTCAGGCTTTTTCATGGTGTCGGCGAACACTTGCTCGGTCATCCCGGTCCGCGCGGCCGGCGCCAGGGCGTTGGCGGTGATCCCGTAGCGGCGCAGTTCAGCCGCCTGCACCAGCGTCAGCGAAGCAATGCCGCCCTTGGCTGCCGCGTAGTTGGACTGGCCTATGGAGCCCTGCAAACCGGCGCCGGAACTGGTGTTGATGATCCGCGCATCGACCCTGGCGCCGCCCTTGGCCTGCTCACGCCAGTACTTCACGGCGTGGCTGGAAATGCAGAAGTGGCCCTTCAGGTGCACGGCCACCACAGCGTCCCAGTCGGATTCACTGAGGCTGGCGAACATGCGGTCGCGGCAGATACCGGCGTTGTTGACCACCACATTCAGGTCGCCAAAGGTTTCGATGGCCTGACGCACGATCAGCCCCGCCGAGTCATAACGGGTGATGTCGTCGCTGTTGGCCACGGCACTGCCGCCCTGCCCGAGGATTTCGCCGACCACGGCGAGCGCCGCTTCGCGATTGATGTCGTTGACCACCACTTTCGCGCCTTCAGCGGCGAAGGCCAGTGCGTAGGCCCGGCCCAGACCACCGCCGGCACCGGTGATGATCACCACGCGGTTTTCACAGATATTCATGCTCTACTTCCTTCAAATTCATCACGGGTCGACACAATCCCCTGTAGGAGCGAGCCTGCTCGCGATGGACTCAAGAACGACGCGGTTATCCAGATACCCCGCGTATTCGTTAACGTCCATCGCGAGCAGGCTCGCTCCTACAGATCGGTGGCATTCTGGTTTACAAGCGTTCGATGATCGTCACGTTGGCCTGTCCGCCGCCTTCGCACATGGTCTGCAGGCCGAAGCGACCGCCGCTGCGCTCCAGCTCATGCAGCAGGCTGCACATCAAGCGGGTGCCGGTGGCGCCCAGCGGATGGCCGAGGGCAATCGCGCCGCCGTTGACGTTGGTCTGTTCGTGGGGATAGCCGGTCTCTTTCAACCAGGCCATGGCCACCGAAGCGAAGGCCTCGTTGATCTCGACGCGGTCGATGTCTTCGAGCTTCATGCCGGCGCGCTTGAGCGCGTAGGCTGTGGCCGGGATCGGCGCGGTGAGCATCCAGATCGGATCTTCGGCGCGCACGCTCAGGTGATGGATACGCGCACGGGGCGTCAGGCCGTAGCGTTTGAGCGCCGCCTGCGAGACGATCAGCATCGCGCTGGCCGCGTCGCAGGTCTGGCTGGATACTGCGGCGGTCACCCGGTCACAGCCGAACAGAAATTCCAGCTCAGCCATTTTTTCCAGGCTGGTCTGGCGTGGGGTTTCGTCATGCAACACACCGGCCAGCGGCACGATCTCGCGATTGAAGCGGCCTTGCTCGATGGCCTGCAAGGCACGTCGATGGGACTCAAGCGAATAGGCTTCAAGCTGCGCCCGGGACAACTCCCATTTTTCGGCGATCATCTGCGCCGAACGGAACTGGGTCGGTGGTTGCGCGCTGTAACGCCGCACCCAGCCCTCGGAACCGCTGAACGGATCGGTGAAGCCCAAGGGCTCGGCAGCGATCATGGCCGAGGAAATCGGGATCTGGGTCATGGTCTGCACTCCACCGGCAACCACCACATCCTGAGTGCCGCTCATCACCGCCTGGGCGGCGAAGTGCACCGCTTGCTGGGACGAACCGCACTGGCGATCAATGGTGGTACCCGGCACCGATTGCGACAGGCCAGCCGCCAGCCAGCTGGTACGGGCAATGTCACCGGCCAGCGGGCCGATGGTGTCGACACAGCCGAAGATCACGTCGTCGTAATCCTCGTCAGGAATGTCATTGCGCTCGACCAGCGCGCGCAATACATGGGCGCCCAGATCAGCGGCGTGGATCTGGCTCAGCCCCCCCTTGCGCCGCCCGGTGGGCGTACGCAGGGCGTCGACTATGTAGGCTTCAGGCATGGTGTACCTCAGAATCAGTTGAAGTCAGGCAAATTCGCCAATGCCCGTCAGTAGGAGCGTCGCATTACCTGTGGGAGCGGGCTTGCTCGCGAAGACACCGGCACATTCAAAAATGATGTTGCCTGCCATACCGCCTTCGCGAGCAAGCCCGCTCCCACAGGTTTCACGGCACCTTTACCGACCGGCATCAGCCACAGTTGCCGTCAGAAAGTACTGCCGGCACCCAGCACGGGAGCGCCATCGAACAGGGCCGCACGAATCCGCCCTTTGTGCAGGCCGCGATCACCCCAGACCTTGTCCAGGGCCCAGGCGCGCTTCATGAACAGATGCAAGTCGACTTCCCAGGTGTAACCCATGGCACCGTGGGCCTGGATAGTGTTCTTCGCAGCGAGCATGGCCGCTTCCGCCGTTGCCAGTTTGGCGTGGGACACCAGAACGTCCTGCCCCGGTTGCTGCTCGGCCAGCGCATAAGCGGCGCGGTAGAGCGGGCCTTTGGCGAACTCGATCTGCACCGCGACATTGGCCATCAAGTGCTTGACTGCCTGGAACGAGCCGACCGGTTTGCCGAACTGTTTGCGCTCGAAGGTGTAGTCCACCGCCAGGTCGACCATGCGTTTGGCCAGCCCGAGCAATTGCGCGGCACTGGCGAGGGCGCCACGGTTGAAGGTGGCCGCCCACAAACGCCGGCCTTGCTCACCGCTGGCGACACAAGTGGTGGGTGTTGGTACCCACTCGACCTGGAACAACTGACGGCTCGGGTCGACCGACTCATTGCGGGTCAGGCGCACGGCATCGCGCTCCAGCGCATGCACCTCATCGCCATTGGCCAACAACAGCAGATCGGCAACATGGGCATCGCTGACCAGCGGATTACCCGGCTCGCCGACCGCCAGTCGCGCACGGCCCTCGGCGACCCGCGACAACCAGTATTGCTTGAGCGCTGCCTGTTGCTCATCGAGGGCGGCAAGCAACGGCACGCCGACCAGCATGGTGTCCACCAGCGGCTCAGGCAGACCGGCGTAACCGCATTCCTGGGCAATCAGCACGAAATCCAGCTCATTCATGCCCATGCCGTCCTGCGCCTCGGGCACCGTCAGCGCGGTCAGGCCCAGCTCCACCAGTTGCGCCCAGAGTTGTTCACTGCGCCCGCTGTCGCTCTGCCACAGTTCACGAATGCGTTCCGGGGTGACTTCGTTGATCAGGAAGCTGCGGACGTTGTCCTGAAACAGCAGTTGGTCGCGGCTGAAACTAAAGTCCATGGTCTATTCCTCAGGCACGCGGCATGCCGAGCATGCGTTCGGCAATGATGTTGCGCTGGATCTCGTTGGTGCCGGCGTAGATCGGCCCGGCCTGGGCAAACAGGAAACCTTCCAGCCAATGGCCGACGTCACCGGCGGCCGGGGCTTGGGGCAGCAGCTCGCCGCGCAATCCGAGAATGCTCATGGCAGTGTCGTGCATGCGTTGGTCGAGTTCGGACCAGAAGATTTTGTTGGTCGACGACTCCGGGCCGATCTTGCCGCCCTGCACCAGTTGCGAAGCGGTCATGTAGGTGCCCAGGGTGTAGGCCTCGGCATCGAGCCAGGCGCGCATCACCGCCTCACCGATAACCGGGTCGCGGTCGGCCTGCTCGCGGTTGGCCAGGTACAACTGCACCAGACGCCTGGCGGTTTCCTGAAAGCGCGCCGGTGAGCGCAACAGCAAGCCGCGCTCGAAACCGGCGGTGGACATTGCCACGTGCCAGCCCATACCTTCGCCACCGAGGGCGTTTTCCACCGGTACCTTGACGTCGTCGAAGAAGATCTCGGCGAAGCCCGGCAGGCCGTTGAGTTGTGGAATCGGTCGCACGGTGATGCCTGGCGTATTCAGCGGCAGCAGGATGAAGGTCAGCCCGTTATGGCGCTGGGACTGCGAATCGGTGCGAAAAATACCGAACGCCCAATCGGCCCAGACCGCGCGGGTCGACCAGGTTTTCTGGCCGTTGATCACGTAGTGGTCGCCAACCCGTTCAGCCTTGGAGCGGATCGCCGCCATGTCCGAGCCGGCACCCGGCTCGGACCAGGCCTGGGCCCAGATATCTTCACCGGTGGCCATGCGCGGCAGAAACCGTGCCTTCTGCTCTTCGCTGCCGTACTCCATCAGGGTCGGGCCGAGCAGGAAGATGCCGTTCTGGTTGACCCGTGCCGGCGCCCCGGAACGGTAGTACTCCTCTTCGAAAATCAGCCACTCGATCAGGTCGCAGCCGCGCCCGCCGAGTTCGGTCGGCCAGGTGACCATGCCCCATCGGCCTTCGTTGAGCCTGGCTTCCCAGGCGCGGTGCTCGGCGAAGCCTTGCTCGGTGTCGAACGATTGCAGTGGTTCACTCGGTACATTGGCCGCCAGCCAGGTTCGCGCCTCGGCGCGAAAGGCCTGCTGGGCCGGGGTATAGGTCAGGTCCATGGATATGCCTTCAGCCGTTGAATCGGGCATCGCGTTTCTCGACGAACGAGTCGCGTGCTTCCTGAGAGTCCAGTGAGCGGTAGGCTTCGAGGGTGAAGCCCTGCTCCCAGCGGTATTTGTCTTCCAGATTGCCGTCTTCGATGCCGGTCAGCGCTTCCTTGGCCAGGCTGATCATGCCGGGGCTCTTGGCGGCGATGGTGCGGGCAATCTGCAACGCGGTTTCACGCAGGTCTTCGCGCTTGACCACCCGCTCCACTGCGCCCAGGCGGTACGCTTCGGCGGCGTCGATGGCTTCGCCGGTGAAATACATGTGGCGGACCTTCTGCACCGGGAACAGCCGCTGCAAATGCGCGCCGCCGCCCATGGCCCCGCGATCCACTTCCGGCACGCCGAAGGTGGCGCACTCGGCAGCGACAATGATGTCGGCCGCGCCGCAGATGCCGATGCCGCCGCCCAGCACGAAGCCGTGCACGGCCACGATCACCGGTTTCGGGTTGCGGTGGATCGCCTTGAAGCTGTCGTAGTTGCCCTTGTTCACCGCGACGATCAGGTTGCCGTCGGCGGCCAGTTCCTTGATATCGACCCCGGCACAGAAGCCTCGGCCTTCGGCACGGATCACGATCACCCGCACATCGCTGTGGCGGCCCAGGCCCTCGATCTCGCTGGCGATATCGGCCCAGCCCTGGCAATTGAAGGCGTTGACCGGTGGCCGGTTGAACACCAGTTCGGCAATGCCGTTATCGATGCTGACGCTAAATGGTTTCATGGTTTCCTTCCTTCACAATACATGGCCCCTTCACGACACACGGCGGCACAGCTCGCCCAGGCGCGCTTCGGCATCGCGGACGATCTGTTCAATCAATTGGGCGCAGCTGGGCAAGCTGTCGATCGATGCGGCGATCTGCCCGGCGGGCAATACGCCCGCGGCCGGCTGCCCGTCGACCATGGCTTTCTGGATCACCATCGGCGCGTTGGCGGCCATGATGCTTTGTGCGGCCGTCAGCTCCCCGGCGCCGCGCATCTTCAAGGCGCTGGTCAGCAGTTGCGTCAGGCTCATGCCGGTGTGGCGGCGGTAGGCCAGGCCACTCTGCAACGCCAACAGCAAGCGCTTGAGGCCGCCGCTGTTTTCCAGCTGGTTGAGCAATTCGTTGCGGATCATTCGCTGCGGCATGCCGTCGATGGCACGGCTGATGATGATCGCTGCCGGGTCTTTTACCGCCAGGTAACGCGCCAGGGTCGCCTGCGGCACCGGGCTGTCGGCGCACATCAGGAAGCGCGTGCCCATGGCAATGCCCTCGGCACCATAGGCCAGGGCCGAGACCAGCCCCTTGCCGTCCTTGAAACCGCCGGCTGCCACCACGGGCACCGACACAGCGTTGACCACCTGATCGAGCAGCATCGAGGTCGGCACGGAACCGGTGTGCCCACCGCCCTCGCCGCCTTGCACGGTCACCGCATCGGCGCCCATTTCCACGGCTTTCTGTGCATGCTTGAGCGCGCCCACCGTGGGAATGCACACCACGCCGGCGTCCTTCAGGCGGCTGATCATTTGCTTGCCTGGCGAACGGCTGTAGCTGACCGCCCGGACCTTGTGGCGCAACACCAGCTCGACGATCTCGCCGGCATTGGCCTGGTACATATGGAAATTCACACCGAACGGCTGATCGGTCAGGCGCCGGGTCTCGATAATCGCCGCCTCCATCCGCTGCGGCTCGATGGTCGCCCCTGCGAGAAAACCGAAGCCACCGGCATTGCCCGTGGCCGCCACCAGTTTCGGGTCGGCGACCCAGCCCATGGCGGTCTGGATGATCGGATAACGGCAACCGAGGAGTTCGGTCAATCGGGTATTCAACGAGATCGCCATGCTCACGCCCCGCCCGCTTTGCGTTGCGAACTGGCCATGGCCTTGGCGTCGTAGCCGCCAAGGCGGTCACCAGACACCAGTTCATTGTGGGCGTGGGCGAAGTGATGCAGGCCGAACACCATGTCCATGGTCGCGCGCTTGCCCATCAAGTCTTCGGCGTTGTTCACCGCCTGCTTGCTCAATTGCAGGCCCAGGCGCGGCATCTGTGCGATGCGCCCGGCGATGTCGAGGGTCTGTTGCTCCAGCTCGTCGCGAGCCACCACCCGATTGAGCATGCCCATCTGATAGGCGCGCGGTGCCGGCATGCGCTCGCCGAGAAAGAGGAATTCCTTGGCGATGCGCGGATTCAATTCATGCACGTGGGCGAAATACTCGACCCCGGGAATGCCCATGCGCACCACCGGATCGGCGAAGTAGGCATCCTCGCTGGCGACGATCAGGTCGCAGACCCAGGCCAGCATCAATCCACCGGCAATGCACGCGCCCTGGACCATGGCAATGGTCGGCTTGGGCATCTCGCGCCAGCGCCGGCACATGCCCAGATAGACTTCCTGCTCGCGGGCATAGAGAAACTCGCCACCCGGCTTGTTCACATGGTCGTACCACAGGCTGGCGCGGTCGAAGGTCTTGTCGACGTCGCGGCCCGGGGTGCCGATGTCGTGCCCGGCGGAGAAATGCTTGCCGGCGCCGCGCAACACGATGACTTTCACTTCATCGTCATCGCAGGCCCGACGAAACGCCGCGTCCAGCGCATAAGTCATCTGCGAGTTCTGCGCGTTGTGGTACTCGGGGCGGTTCATGGTGACCAGGGCCACCGCGCCTTGCACTTCGTAGAGCACCACGTCGGCCTGGTTGTTGTCGTTTTCTTCAGCCATCACTTGTCTCCGCAACGCGTTGCTCAGCGTTGGCCTGGCGGGTTGTCTTTAAGTTGCAGTGCGCGCAGGTTGTGCGGGTCCAGACGCTGGATCAGCTGCAACTGCTCGACGGTCGGGCCCACGGTGGTCGGGCAGTCATCCGGCACGTGCAACTCAAACCCGGTGTTGTCCTGGACCTGCGCCGCCGTCACGCCGGGGTGCAGCGAACGGATGCGCATCTGCCGCTGCGGGCCCTGGAAATCCAAGACGCAGAGGTCGGTTATGATCAGGCGGATGTCGATGTCGTCCAACGACCAGCCCCGGGCCAGGCGGGCCGGGTTGTAGCCGACCGAGGCGACCATATCGACCTCGCCTTCGACGAACACCCGACGGTTGTGGCTCGGCACGCAAAACGAGTTGGCGTGGCTGATCGAGTTGCCGGGGAAACCGCGTACACCGAGCATCTGCGCCTTGGGTCTGGCGTAGTCGCCGATGCAGGAAATGTTCGCCTGGCCAAAGCGGTCGATCTGGGTCGGGCCGACCAGTGCATGGCGCTTGCCACCCCAGACGTTGTCGAAAATTCGCGAGAAGCCCATCCAGCTGTCGCGCTTGGGCTCGTAGCCGTTGCGTGCGCCCAGCGGCACCGGTTCGGCGACCATGTAGGCTTCGGAGTCTGTCATCAGCAATTGCGGATTGCTGGTCAGCATGGCCAGCGAGGCGGCCAGTCGCGGGATCACGCCGATGCCGGAGGCCAGCACTTCGCCGTCTTCGCGCCAGGCTTCGGAGGCCGCGCAGATCATCAGTTCAGCGAGGCTGTAGGTAGTAGTGCTCATCGGAAGGTTCCCTTAGAAAATCGGCAACGGCAGTTCACGGATGGCAGCCAGGCCACCGACCTTGTCCAGATACTGTTCGTGGGTGCAGTCGACGTAGTCGCGCACGTAGCCCTGCCAGCCATCGGCCGCCTGGACCGTGGCGTTGTAAGCCTTGAAGTGCGCGACGTCGAAACCGTACAGCGGCGCGCAGGACGACGGATGCGCCCCGCCCGGCACGTGGGCCACGGCGGTAGTCAGGTTGCGCTCCCAGAACACTTGATGGGCACGGGCGCTGTCCTGATGGAAGTAATCGCTGTCGACCAGCTCATCGCAGGTCACGTAGCTGTGGCTCGCGGCCCGCACGAACAGGTCGTCCATGTAATGATCCGGACCGCTGATCTGGCACACGCCGCGCACGTCGGCACGATCGACATGCACCAGCGCCGCGTCGAGCTTGAGCGCCGGCATGGCGACCCAGTCCTTACCGTCGGCGTACGGCGAGGCGATCAACTTGATCTGGCGGTTGTGGCGCAGCACATCGGTGCCCAGGCCCACGGCGGTCGGAATGAATGGCACGTTCATCGCCGCCGCCCGCAGTCCCAGCAACAGCATGCCTTCGTCGATCTCCATCACTTCCAGCGCCGCTTCCTGGCGCGCCTTGCGGAAGTACGGCTCGAGCGGAATGAAATCCAGGGAGACAAAGGCGAACACCAGTTTCCTGATCTTGCCGGCAGCACAGAGCATGCCGACATCGGCACCGCCGTAGGCAACCACGGTCAGGTCCTTGAGATCCGAGCGCAGAATCTCGCGCACCAGCGCCATCGGCTTGCGACGCGGGCCCCAGCCACCGATGCCGATGGTCATGCCGTCACGCAGTTGGCCGACGATCTCGGCGGTGGTCATTTGCTTGTCCATCGTCTTGTTCCTCATTGGCGACCGACACTGAAGTCGTGGCCCCAGTGGCTGACCACAGTGCTTTCGAACGGTGTGTGGCGGTCCCAGTCGACCACCAGGCCGTCGCAGCCATACTCCAGGTCAAACCCGGACGGGGTCTTGATATAGAAAGAAATCATCTGGTCGTTGGTGTGCTGGCCGAGGGTGGCCGACAGCTTCACGCCGTTGGCGTGGACGCGGTCCAGGGCGCGACCGACTTCGTCCAGTGCATTGACCTCGACCATCATGTGCACGCAACCGTGGGGCATCGGGCATTCGAAAATCGCCAGCGAGTGGTGGCGGCCGTTATTGCAGTGCAGGAAGTGAATGCGCTTTTGCGGCTCGGCCGGGTCCGGGGTGAAGCGGACTTTCATCAGGTCCGACAGGCCAAAACCCATCACCTGTTCGTAGAAGTCGCGGCAGCGCTCGAAGGCCGGTGCCGGCAACACCACGTGGCCCATGCCGAGGTCGTTGGTGACGAAACCCTTGACGCCCACCGGCGAGACGAAACGGGCGAAGTCCTGCAACGGGCCCCAGAACAGCTCGTGGCGATTGCCATCCGGATCGCTGAAGTGCACCAGCTCCTGGACCTTGCGCAACTCGGCCTCGGCCGCAGTACCACGGGTCACTTGCACGTCGGCTTGCTGCAGCTCGCTGACCGCCTGTTCCAGCGCCGCCTTGCCGGCCACTTCCCAGCCGCAGGCACCGAAGCCGTTCTCGGCGCTCTTCTGCACCAGGATGCGGTAGTGGCGCTCGTCCATTTTCAGGAACAGGTGCCCGGCGTCATCAGAACCGATGACCATCATGCCCAGCACCTGACTTGCGTAGTGGCGCCATTGCGCCAGGTCGCTGGATAACAGGGTGACGTAACCCAGACCGCGGATATCCATGGATGCACTCCTCGTTTTTCTCAAGCGGTGCCGCCCTTCGGCGACTGCCGGGGGAGACTTTATGTAGGGCCTATTCAAACGGGTTCGGGGAGGGGCAACATCGTCCAATGGGACTAGCGGATTTGCTGGGGCTCACGTAAAAAAAACTGTGGGAGCGGGCTTGCTCGCGAAGGCGGTGTGTCAGGCAACATACCTGTTGAATGTGCCGGCCTCTTCGCGAGCAAGCCCGCTCCCACAGAGGATTGGTGCAGGCATAAAAAAACGGGCCTTGGGGACCCGTTGCAAAGTTGGCCTGACGTCCATGCCTGGCCTGAAAGGCGATCAAACTGTAGGAGCGAGCCTGCTCGCGATGGTCGCCAACGATAACGCTGAAAACCTGACACCCCGTGGCGTTCTCCGGTTCATCGCGAGCAGGCTCGCTCCTACAAGGGGTATGCGGTGTTCACACCATTAGCGTCAACTTTCAAGCTTTACGGAAGTGCGGAATCACCTTCTCGCCAATGTTCTTCAGGGTTTCCAGCTGTGCCCACTGTGGCACGGTGCCCATCTGGCAGATGAACAGGATTTCGTCGGCGCCGGCATCGATCAGGCGCTGCACGTAGCCGATGCAGTCCTCGACGGTGCCGTAGGCGTGGTTCGGGTTCATCATCGCCATGGTCGGGTCGGAGAAGTCGACGCTGACTTCTTCCGAGGCGAAGCGCGACTTGATCACGCTCTGGCCGTTGCCATCGACGAAGGTGTCGTCCTTCCACTTCTCAGGGTCCGGACGCTCGCCACCGCCGTACCAGTAGCCCAAGGACTCCATGAAGTAGCGCTGGCCACGGATACCGATGCGGCGCGCTTCTGCGTTGTCCTCCAGCACGATGGCCGGGCACAGCGCGGCGATGTGGCGGTTGGGACGGAAGCCCACTTGCTTCTTCTCATCGCGATGGTCAAAAGCCTCGTGATAGACCTCGACCTTCTTGGCGATTTCTTCCGGGCCACCGAAGCCCAACACCAGCGCGCCCATGCCGCGACCGCCGGCATTTTTCAGCGACTCGGTGTTGGTGCACGCCAGATACATGGGCGGGTGCGGATCCTGATACGGCTTTGGATGGATCGGGCGCTTGGGGATCTGCACGAAGTCGCCGTTGTGCTCGATTTCGTCCTGCACGAACATTTTCGGGATCAGGTACATCATCTCGTCGATCTGCGGCTGCAAGGTCGCCAGGTCGTAGCCGAAGGTACCGGCTTCCTGCTGCGTGCCGCCCTTGCCCACGCCAAAGTGCACACGCCCCTTGGACAGCAGGTCGAGGGTGGCGATGCGTTCGGCGACTTTCACCGGGTGGTTCATCGCCGGTGGCAGGCAGACCACGCCGTGACCGATACCGATACGCTCGGTTTTACCCGCCACGAAGGCCAGCATGGTTTCCGGCGCGGACATGTGCGAGTAGTTGCTCAGTGCGGTGTGCTCCACGCACCAGAACGTGTCGAAGCCAAGCTTGTCGGCCAGCACCGCCTGCTCAACGGTGTCCTGGAAAATCTTGCGGTCGCCTTCGCGGCTGGAGTCCACCGTCTGGGCTTCGTAAATCAGGGAAAATTTCATGGTTGATCCTTGTGCTTATTTGGATGCGCAGTCGGCGCCAGAGACCTGTGCCTTGCGCCCATGCTCGGGTATTGGCAGGGCGCTCGAATCACGCAAACGGACTAGCTGATTCAGCAGAAACCATCAGAGGAAAAAGTCATTACTGTCCTGCCCCATGCTCACGCCACCGAGGTTCCACGCATACTTGGCCGGACTGTTGGCGACGTGGGCGCGACCGGTGTGAATATCGCGGAAGGCACGGTTGATCGGGTGGCTGCGGAAGATCGTCGAAGCACCGCTGTTGAACATCAGATCGCCAACGGCCTTGGCGCACTTGTCGGCCACCAGCGCCGAGTCGTAACGCATCTTCACCCGCTCGGGCATGCTCAACGGCTCGCCCTTCTGCGCGCGCTCCAGCATCAGGGCGAAGTTGCGATGCAGCACGGTCTTGCACTCGTCGACACAGACCATGGCGTTGGCCAGCGACGATTGCGCGGCCGGGTCCTGAACCATTTTGCGACCGTCGTTGACCCCGACCCGGGCGCGGTTGTGCTCGACAAACTGATCCACCGCGCCTTGCAAGGCACCGATAGCGGACGACGAAACCGCACGCACGAAAATCTGCCCGAATGGCAGGCGGAACAACGGTGCGGTATTCACCGCGTTGCCCGGACTGTTCTGCATGAAACCGTCGAACGCACGATGGGTGCGGTACTCGGGAACGAAGGCGTTTTCCACGAGGATGTCGTGGGACCCAGTGGCTTCCAGGCCCATGACGTTCCAGTTGTCGAAAATCCGGTAATCGCTGCGCGGCACCAGGAACGTCCGGTAATCCGGCGCCCCGCCCGCCTCTGCCGGTGGCACCAGCGCACCGAGGAACACCCAGTCGCAATGCTTGCTGCCGGAAGAAAAGCCCCAGCGCCCGCTCAACTTGAAGCCCCCTTCAACCCGCTCGACCTTGCCCACCGGCATATAAGAGGACGAGATCAACACGCTGGAATCGTTACCCCAGACATCCTGGGCCGCGCGGTCGTTGAACAGTGCCAGCTGCCAGTTGTGGATCGCCACCACCCCCAGCACCCAGGCCGACGACATGCAGCCCTCGGCAAGGGTCATCTGCACGTCGAAGAAATCCTTGGGCTCCAACTCGTAGCCTTCCCAACGGGCCGGCTGCAGGATGCGAAAGAACCCGGCGTCCTGGAAATCCTTCAGGGTTTCTTCAGGCAACTGGCCGGCTTGCGCGGCATTCAGGGCGCGCTCACGCAGGATCGGCACCAGCTCGCGGGCACGTTGGCTCAGACGCTGGCGAATCAGGTCTTGGTTGAGCATTTTTATTGTTCTCCTTTGTTCACCCCATCCGCCGGGGCGCGCGTGCAACGGGGCGGGTGTAGCGCCCCTACACTGGCATTCAAGCAATGCGCAACGCAGGGGACATCCCTCAAACGGACCATGTGGTTTTGGGGAACAGGTATCGGGGGGCATCTGAAAGGGATGTGTGGGATGACAGGCCGTCTTCGCGAGCAGGCTCGCTCCCACAGTTGAGCCCCCGGTTTTTACTCGAGACTTGTGGCCACTGACGATCCCTGTGGGAGCGAGCTTGCTCGCGATGGCTTTATGGCAGGCGATGTGGATTTTTGAGGGTGTACATATCCGGTTCTGCGGCAACGGCGGCTTATGGTTCCGCTCTTACAGCGGGTTACTTGGAAAAGCCCCAAGTAACCAAGGGCTCTTGCCCCTGACGTTCGGTGCCTCGCCCAGGCTCGGCATCCCCTCGCTCCGGTCCAGCTCCGTGGGCCCGCCGCGATCGGCCATCCATGGCCGTACGCGGCTAACCCGGCATCCATGCCGGGTTGCCCACTGCGCAGAACCTCCACTCGGCCTCTCGAGGGGGCAAGAAGATCATAAGCAAAAGCCAAAGCGAGGCGGCCTACCGGCCGGCCTGATCGCAATTGCACGCGTTTCCCTGTAGGAGCGAGCCTGCTCCGGGCGGCGTTCCGACGAAAAACGCCAGGACACCGCGGGGATTCAGACAGCCCGCGTTATCGTTGACGTCCATCGCGAGCAAGCTCGCTCCCACAGAAGGGCAGAGCAAAGCAGATCGGCGAACACCCGCTCCGCTCTTCACCACTCAACAGGCCGAGCGTTAGCTCGCCTGCCGCTCTTGATCTTGATCCACCCGCCCCCTCGGCAGGCTGAGCGGAGGTGTTCATCCGGGGACGGGCGCGCAGCGCCGTTCGACGCAGTCGAACACATTGCAGGGAGGTGCAGCGAAGCAAACCGTAGGGCAATGCCCCCGGATGAATGCCGGAGCGAAGGAACCCCGAGCCTTGGCGAGAGGCCGTACGTTCGGGGCGAGCGTTTTTTTTGCTTACTTTTTTTGAGGCGTTTGTCAAAAAAAGTGAGTCGCCGTAAGGGCGAAACCATAAGTGGCCGTTACCGAAGAAACGGATATGTACACAGTCAACCAACAACCTGGTCGGCCCGGAGGCCGCCAAGGTCACCAAGGCCTAGTCCCCTCGGACGATGTTACAGCTAGACGTCAGAGCAAGAATCCATCGCACCCAATCCCCAACAAAAAAAGGCCCAGTGCGATGAACGACGCCAACCTCAAAGCCGACATGCTCCAGGCCATGCGCCGCCTGGCCAAGTCAGTCACCATTATCAGCACCAGCAACGGCTCCGAACGCTTCGCCATGGCCGCCACCGCGGTCGACTCACTGAGCACCGAGCCGCCATCACTGCTGATCTGCGTCAACAAGACCGCCTCGCCCCACGCCGCACTGGCGACCGGCGCCGACTTCTGCGTCAACATCCTCGGCGTCGAACAACAAGACCTCGCACACCTATGCAGCGGCGCGATCAAGGGCGAAGCGCGTTTCGACCGTGGCAACTGGCTGACCAGCCCCGGCGGCATTCCTTACCTGAGTGACGCGCAATCGGCGATCCTCTGCCGTCAGGACGGCCACTTCAGCTACGGCACCCACACCGTGTTCATCGGGCGCATTTTGCAGATCCACACCAGCGACGCCATCACCCCGCTGGTCTACCTCGACGGCAGCTACACCACCACCGCCAAACCCACCCCCTCCTTCGCTGTCACCGGCTGAGGCCTGGGCATGGACGGCGTGAACGGGTTGACGGCGTTGCGAGTGAACAGCGCCGACCAGTTGCCATGGGATGATCGCTGCGACTTGCTGGTGGTCGGTTTCGGCGGTGCCGGCGCCTGTGCCGCCATCGAAGCGGCCAGTCGAGGCCTCTCGGTACTGGCCCTGGACCGTTTCGAAGGAGGCGGCGCCACAGCGCTCAGCGGCGGCGTTGTTTATGCCGGAGGTGGCACGCCGTATCAGTGCCAGGCCGGCTATGAAGACACCAGCGAAGCCATGTTCAATTACCTGCGTCAGGAAGTGGGCGAGGCCGTCAGTGGTGAAACCCTGAAGGACTTCTGCGACGGCAGCCGCGAGCAACTGGCCTGGCTGGAACGTCAGGGCGCAGCCTTCGAAGCCAGCGTGCCGCCGCACAAAACCTCGTACCCGAGTGACCAGTACTACCTCTATTACTCCGGCAACGAAGCCGTGCCGGCCTATGCCGTGAGCGCCAAACCGGCGCCCCGTGGCCACCGCACCAAAGGTCCGGGCATGTCCGGCGCCAGCCTGTTCGTCCCGCTCAAGGCCAGCGCCTTGCGTCACGGTGCACGCCTGCGCAGCCAGTGCGAAGTGCGGCGGCTGGTGCTCGACCTCGACGACAAAGTCCTCGGTGTCGAAGCCTGGCAGTTGCCTTCCGGCAGCCGCGCGGCCCGGCAGCATGCGCGTCTGTCGCGTTGGGCCGCGGCCATTCATATGTACGCTCCAGCGTTGGCCGACCGCTTGCGCGCCCGTCAGCGGCGCATCGAACAGACCAGCGCCATTCGCCAATTGATTCGCGCCGAACAGGCAGTGCTGCTGAGCAGCGGCGGTTTTATCTTCAATCGCGATCTGGTGCGCCAACACGCACCGCAATACCTGGCCGGTTTGCCGCTGGGCGCCACCGGGTGCAATGGCAGCGGCATCGCCCTGGGCCAGAGTGCCGGTGGCAGCGTGGCGCGGATGGACAAGGTCAGTGCCTGGCGTTTCATCAACCCGCCACTGGCCTGGGCCCGCGGGCTGATCGTCAATGCCCGCGGACAGCGCTACGCCAACGAAGAAATCTATGGAGCGACCCTCGGCCACGCCATGGTCGAAGAACAGGACGGCCGGGCCATTCTCATTCTCAATCGGGCGCTGGTTCGGGAAGCACTCAGTCAGGTCGGCCCGGGCAAAGTCTGGAATTTCCAGCGCCTGCCGGTGCTGCTCAACTTGCTGTTCAACGCTAAACGCAGTAACAGCCTCACCGGATTAGCCAAACGCTGCAACCTGCCGCCCGAGCTGCTGCGCCAGAGTGTCGAGCGCTATTCCCGTGCAGCACGCGGCGAAGTTGCTGACGAGTTCGGCAAATCCGCGGCGATGCTCGCCAACCTCGACCAGGGCCCGTGGTACGCCCTCGATCTTTCATTCGACAGCAAACTGTTCCCCTGCCCGGTCATCACCCTGGGCGGGTTGAAAGTCTGCGAGGCCAGCGGTCGGGTGCTGGACCACGCCGGCCAGCCGATCCATGGCCTGTACAGCGCCGGCCGCAACGCGGTCGGCGTCGCCTCCAACCTGTATGTCTCCGGCCTGTCCCTGGCCGATTGTATCTATTCCGGTCGCCGGGCTGCCGCCCATGTGGCCGACCAATTCGCACTTCAAACCGCACGATCAGGAGAACAACAATGCAACGTGTAGAAGGCAAAGTCTGCATCATCACCGGCGCCGCCAGCGGCATCGGTCGCGAAGACGCCCTGCTGCTGGCCCGCGAAGGCGCCAAGGTGGTACTGACCGACCTCAACGAAGAAGCCGGTCGCCAGGTCGCCGCGGAAATCGGCGCCAATGCGCTGTTTATCCGCCACGACATCGCCAGCGAAAGCGACTGGCAACACGTGGTCAAGACCACCGTCGAACACTTCGGCCGTCTCGACGTACTGATCAACAACGCCGCGATCCTGGCCCTGGGCAGCATCGAAGACACCACGCTGGAGCTGTGGCAGAAGGTGCAGAAGATCAACGGCGACGGCTACTTCCTCGGCTGCAAATACGCGATCCAGGCCATGAAGGAAAACGGTGGCGGTTCAATCATCAACATGTCGTCGGTTGCGGCCTTGGGCGCGATGCCGATGTTCTGCGCCTACTCGGCGTCCAAGGGCGCGGTGGCGGCGATGACTCGTTCCATTGCCCTGCACTGCAAGCAACAGGGCTACCGTATCCGTTGCAACAGCGTGCACCCGGACGGCGTGAACACGCCGATGACCCAGGCGTTGGCCGGTGGTCAGGCGATCCCGCAGGAAGCGCTGGACCAGGACCCGATGAACCGCATGGCCGCGCCACGGGACATTGCCAACGTGGTGCTGTTCCTCGCCACCGACGAATCGCGGTTCGTCAACGGTGCCGAGATCCGCGTCGACAACGCCCAACTGATCAGCGGGCTCTGAGGCCGAGGTGAACATGGGCACGCAACAGAACTTGACCCCGGCCGAACACACGACGGCGAGCGTCTCATTGCAAGTGTGCGCGGTGATCGACGAGACCGCCGATGCGCGCTCGCTGGTGCTGGACATTCCGCCAAACCTGCGTGAGCGCTTTCGCTACAAACCGGGCCAGTTCCTGAGTTTTCGCGTGCCCTTCGCCGGCAAACTGTTGACCCGCTGCTACTCCATGGCCAGTTCGCCCCTGGCGGATGCGCTGCCCAAGGTCACGGTGAAACGGGTCGACGGTGGCCGGGTGTCGAACAGGATGAACGAAGTGCAGGTCGGCGACTGGCTGGAGGTGTTGCCACCGGCCGGGCATTTCTGCCTGGATCCGCAGCAGTCGGCGGACACCGAAAAGCCCTTGGTATTGTTCGGTGGTGGTTCGGGCATCACCCCGGTGTTTTCCATTCTCAAATCGGTGCTGCACAGCAGCCGGCGGCCGATCAGATTGATCTACGCCAACCGCGATGAAGCGTCGGTGATTTTCAAGGACGAGCTGTGCCGGTTGATCAAGGCGCATCCTGATCAACTGCACGTGGTGCACGTCCTCGATTCGGTGCAGGGATTTCTGACGGACCATCAGGTCCGTCATCTGCTGCGCGGATCGGCCGGCGGCGACTACTTTATCTGCGGGCCGGGACCGTTCATGGACACCGTGGAGCGTACCCTGCTGGCATTGGGCGAGGCCGCCGACAGCATCCATGTCGAGCGCTTCGTCTCACCGCCGGACCCGGATGAACTGCTGGCCGAAGAAGCCCTCGCCCGCGAGGCAGCGATGGGTTCGCAGTGCGAAGTGCTAATCGTCGAACTCGACGGTCAGCAACACGAAATTGCCTGCCAACCCGGCGATACCCTGCTGCAAAGCTGCAAGACGGCGGGCCTGGACGTGCCATCGTCCTGTGAAGAAGGCTTTTGCGGGGCCTGCATGTGCGTGGTCAAGGAAGGTGAAGTCCAGTTGGCGCGCAACGACGTCTTGACCCCAAAGGAGTTGGCCGAAGGCTGGACCCTGGCCTGCCAGAGCCGCCCGACCGGAGCCCGTGTACGCCTCAAATTCCCCGATTGAGGGTACGCTCCTACGGGGGAATGCGGTCAATTGTGGGAGCGGGCTTGCTCGCGAAGGCGGGGTGTCAGACAACGATGATGTCAAGGTTGCCGCCCCTTCGCGAGCAAGCCCGCTCCCACAGACCTGCTTAGTCCCAATGGACGATCACTCGGACCGGGTCTGCGGTTAGACTCGGCCACAGCATTAGCCCACAACAATAAAGAGGTGCAGTTATGGCTCGTTTGCAGAATAAGGTCGCGGTGGTCACCGGCGGCGCTTCGGGGATCGGCCTGGCCTGCGTGCGCCGTTTCGCGGCCGAAGGCGCGCAAGTGGTCGGGCTGGACATCGGCAGCGCACCGGCAGACTTTCCCGGCCTGTTCATGACCCTGGACGTGCGCGACGAAGCGCAGGTGCAGCAGGTCATGCAAGAAGTCATCAGCCGCTTCGGGCGCATCGATGTACTGGTCAACGCCGCCGGCGTCGCCGACCAGGGCAGCGTGACCCAGACCACCACCGCCAACTGGCAACGGGTGATGGACATCAACCTGACCGGCAGCATGCTCACCAGCAAGTACGCGCTGGAGTCGATGGTGTCGCAACGCGGCGGCTCGATCATCAACGTCGGTTCGATCTTCGGCCTGCAAGGCTGCGACGGCAACGTCGCCTACAACGTGTCCAAGGGCGGCATCAACCAGCTGACCCGCTCGATGGCCATCGACTACGGCTACGCCAACATTCGGGTCAACGGTCTGTGCCCGGGCCTGATCGAGACGCCGATGACCAGCATGGTCCGTGACAACGACGCGTTCCACGCCTTCTTCGCCTCGCAGCACATGCTCAGCCGCTCCGGGCAACCGGAAGAAGTGGCCAACGTCGCGCTGTTCCTGGCGTCCGACGAAGCCTCCTTTGTCAGCGGCCAGATGATTGCCGTGGACGGTGGCTTCTCCGCCGGCCGCCGTTTCGCCCCGCCCGCCCAGTAATTCGCAATCCGGCCGGGCGCCCTGCCCGGCCAACTCCCTTTTTCGCACATGTCTTCTAACCGGGGAGGCCCCATGCCGCCTGTCGCCACCGCACTGACCATCGCTCAACTGTTCGCCAACGCTGCCCAGGCCTACGGCGACCGCCCGGCCATCGAGGACGCGGGCCACGCCATCAGCTACCGACAACTCGACCAACTGCGCCGCCAGGCGGCCCGCGCGCTGCTGGCCCTCGACGTACAGGTCGGGGACCGCGTGGCGATCTGGGCACCCAACGTGTGGGAGTGGATCGTTGCCGCTGGCGCCCTGCAAAGTGTCGGCGCTGCCCTGGTGCCGCTCAACACCCGGATGAAGGGCAGCGAGGCCGGCTACATCCTGCGCGAAAGCGGCACCTGCGTACTGTTTGCCATCGGCCAATTCCTCGGCACGGACTACCCCGGCATGCTGGCGTCGGAAGACCTGCCTGAGCTGCGCCACATCGTCAGCCTGCGCGGCGCCAATTCGGGCACCCTGGCGTGGCAGCGCTTTATGGACCTGGCGACCGACGTGCCGCAACTGGCCTTGCGCACCCGCGAACAGAGCGTTGGCCCGCAGGCCTTGTCCGACGTGCTGTTCACCTCCGGCACTACCGGCAAACCCAAAGGCGTGATGACCAGCCACGGCCAGAACCTGCACATCGTGCGCGACTGGAGCGATATTGTCGGTTTGCGCGAGAGCGATCGCTACCTGATCGTCAATCCGTTCTTCCATTCCTTCGGCTACAAGGCCGGCTGGCTGGCAGCACTGATGCGCGGCTGCACCCTCCTGCCGCAGCAGGTGTTCGATGTGCAGGCCGTGCTCGAATGCGTGCAGCGTGAACGCATCAGCGTGTTGCCCGGGCCACCGACGCTGTATCAATCGTTGCTTGCCCATCCGCAACGCAACGAGTTCGACCTGAGCTCCTTGCGCGTGGCGGTGACCGGGGCGGCGGCGATCCCGGTGGAGATGATCCACCGCATGCGCGACGAACTCGGATTCGCCACCATCGTCACCGCCTATGGCCTGACGGAAGTCTGCGGTTTCGCCACGATCTGCCGCTCCGGCGACTCGGCAGAACTCGTCGCCAACACCAGTGGCCGGGCGATGCCGGGGGTGGAAGTGCGCTGTGTCGGCAGCAACGGTCGCAGCCAGCCGGCCAACATCCCCGGTGAAGTGCAGATCCGCGGTTACAACCTGATGCAGGGTTATCTCAACAACCCCGAAGCCAGCCAGGAAATACTCGACGCCGACGGCTGGCTGCACACCGGCGACATCGGCATGCTCGACGAACAGGGTTACCTGCGCATCACCGACCGCCTCAAAGACATGTTCATCACCGGTGGCTTCAACGTGTACCCGGCGGAAATCGAACAGTGCCTGCTGACCTATCCGGGCGTGGCCCAGGCAGCCGTGATCGGTATTCCCGACGAACGCATGGGTGAGGTGGCGATGGCGTTCCTGCTGCCCGCTCCGGGCATCGAGATCGAGCAGGCGCGATTCCTCGCCTGGTGCCGCGAGCAGATGGCCAACTACAAGGTTCCGCGCCGGGTGCAGGTGTTGCAGAGCATGCCGATCAATGCGGCGGGGAAAGTGACCAAGAATGTGTTGCGCGAGTGGGCACTGCAGCCAGCCGACTAAACGCAACCCCTGTAGGAGCGAGCCTGCTCGCGATGGTGTGTCAGCCGACATCAATGCTGGATTTGCCGGCCTCATCGCGAGCAAGCTCGCTCCCACAGTGTTCGGGGGTGTACACAGGCTTCGCGTCCGACACAAATCAACTGTGGGAGCGAGCTTGCTCGCGATAGCGGAGTGTCAGTCGACATCAATGCAACTGATAGACCATCGCGAGCAAGCTCGCTCCTACAGGTTTTTGTATATGCCTCGACGGATCAAATCACCCGCGCCGGATGCTGCTGGCGCGGGTCGCCGAGCATGGCGCGGTGGGACGGTGGCTGGCGGCCTTCGGCTTCGCTGATGCCGTACCCGGGGGCGATTTCGGCGGTGATCAGGGTCTGCCCGGATAACGCCATCAACTGCGGATCATTGAGCAAGGCATGAATCACCCGCCCGTTGAATTGCGGGGTTTCAGCATGGGCCAGAAACGCCTGGTACTGCTCGCCATGCTGCTCGCCGGCAATCTTCGTGCGTTCGGTCAGTTGCGGGCCGAGCCACAGCGACAGCGCCGCCACCTCCTGCCCTTCGAAATCGATCGCCATGTCGGCCGCCAGCTTGTCGACGCCGGCCTTTTGCGCGCCGTACGCCGGGCCGTGCATGTAGCAGCCGGCGCCGAATGACGAAGTGAAGCAAATCAGGCCTTGAGCACTTTTCAGCAACAGCGGCGCGGCGTAGTAGCTGGCGATGTAGGCCGAGCGCAGACCGACGTCGAGAATGCGCACCAGCTCCAGCGGCTTGGCCCAGAACGGCCCTGGCTCGATCAACTGGTCATGGATGAACGCGGCGTTGTTCACCAGCAAATCCAGATGCCCGCACTCATCCTCCACACGGGTAAACAGCGCCCGAACCTGCGTGTCATCGGCGTGGTCACAGACCACCGCGATCCCGCGTCCACCGGCGGCGGTGATCGCGGCGGCGGTGTCCTCCAGCGAGCCACGCAAGGCGTGCCCGTACAAGTTCGACCCGCCCTGCGCCGGCGCACGACCGGTGACATACACCGTCATGCCCGCCGCCCCAAGGGCCAGGGCAATGCCCTGCCCCACGCCGCGACTGGCGCCGGTGACTACGGCTATCTGTGAACGCTGGCTGTTCATTCAACACTCCCGAACAAGGTTTTCGCTGAAGCGGTTTCGCTCTGGCGCTTGATGTGATTGGCCGCCAGGTAACCGAAGGTCATGGCCGGGCCGATGGTCGAACCGGCCCCCGGATAGGTGCGACCCATCATCGAAGCAGCGCTGTTGCCGATGGCATACAGGCCGTTGATCGCTTGCCCGTCCTCGTGCAACACGCGGGCGTGCACGTCGGTCAGCAGGCCACCCTTGGTGCCGATGTCACCGGCGTCGATGCGCACGGCGTAGAACGGCCCCTTGAGCAAGGGTGCCAGGCACGGATTGGGTTGCACGTTCGGGTCGCCGTAATAGCGGTCGAACAGTGATTGGCCCTTGTGGAAATCCTCGTCGAGGCCCTGCACGGCCATGCCGTTGAAACGCTGCACCGTGCGCACCAGTCCGGCGCCGTCGACGCCGATTTTCGTCGCCAGTTCTTCCAGGCTCGACGCCTTGTGGAAGTAGTCGCGCAGATGCTCGGGCAATTGCCAATCACGCTGGGCATAACCCGGCAGCAAGGCGCCGCACGGGTACTTGCGCCGAAACTCGGCGTCGAACACCATCCAGCACGGTACGCTCGCGGCGCCTTCGCGGTTGTTGGCGTACATCGCATAAACGATATCGGTGTAGGGCGCCGCTTCATTGACGAAACGCTCCCCCGCCGCGTTGACCATCACGCACCCGGGCAAGGTTCGTTCAACGAACAGCGCACGCTGCTTTTCTTCGCCCTTGACGTAAGTGGTCGGTGCCCACCAGCTGTGTTCCATCAACGCGGTGCGCGCGCCGATGGCCTGGCCGGCGCGAATGCCGTCGCCGGTATTGTTGGGCGGCGTGGCACTCCAGTTGGCCCGGGATGGCTGTGGCAGGTACTGCTCGCGCATCGCCTGATTACGCTCGAAACCACCGGCGGCGATGATCACGCCGTAGCGCGCCTTGACGTTGAGCAACTGGCCGTTGCGATTGACCCGAGCCCCACCGACCCGGTCGCCGACCAACAGCAGTTCTTCGAGTGCACAGTTGAGCCACAGCGATTTGCCGCGATCCTGCAACGAACAGCGCAAGGCCCCGATCAAGGCATTGCCCAGGGTCAGGTAGCGGTCGCGGCGGGACAAGCGCCGCCCCTCGCGGTCACGCCAGTAGCGCCACATCACCCGCAGGGTCAGGCGCAACCAGCCGGGGCCACGGCACAGCAGCACTTGCGCCTCTTTCATGGTCATCGCCATGCGCCCCATCATCAGGGTGCCGGGGGACGGCGCGCGCATGCGCAAAAATTCTTCGCCCAGTTCGGCGGCGTCAAACGGTTGCGGATCCATCGAGCGATAACCCGGTTTGCCGCCTTCGACTTCGGGGTAGTAATCGGCGTAACGAGGTTGCGCCTCGAAGCGCACGCGGGTGTGTTTTTCCAGGTACTCGACCATCTCCCGACCGTGCTCGACATAGGCTTCGATGCGCCCGTCGTCGATCTCGCCGTGGGTCACCGCACGGATATAGGCAATCGCTTCGGCCGCCGAATCACTGCCGCCCAGGGCCTTGATCCGATGGTTGTCCGGGATCCAGATGCCGCCACCGGATACCGCCGACGTGCCGCCGTACTCGCCGCTCTTTTCGATCAGCAGCGCATTCAGGCCCAGGTCATGGGCGCGCAGCGCAGCGGTCATGCCCCCGGCTCCCGAGCCAACCACCAACACATCACAGCACTCGTCCCATTTGATCCCGGCAGCGTTCATGCGATCACCCTTGTTCAGCGCCCATCAGGCAGAAACCGCCACCGCCGGATCTTCGCCCGGTGCAGTCGGTCTCGGGATTGTTCGCCGCGCGCGCCGGGTGTTCATCGTCCGATGGGACTAAGGCGAGCACCGCAACTGCCCCCTGCAAATCGCGTAGTCCGCTTGGACGATGTTGCGCGTAAGTCGTGACTCCATAGTCGCCCACAGCACCAATCACCCCCCTGAAATGCAGGTCGGGCAGGTCTGACCTGGGCCATGAGGACGACATGATAAAAACAATAATCGCCCCACCAACACAGCACCCTCGCGTACAGCTGGCTTTGCTGTTGCTGGCTAGCGGACTAAGCGCTCACGTGAATGCCATGAGTTTTCAGCCAAGCGAAGACTTGAGCATCGACTGGGACACCACACTGACGTACAGCCTCGCCTGGCGGACCGAGTCGCGCGATCACAAACTGACCGCCAATGCCAACGCCAACGACGGCGACAACGCGTTCGACAAAGGCAGCCTGATCAACAACCGCAGCGGCTTTCTCACCGAAGCCAACATCAAGTGGCAGGATGACTACGGCGTGTTTGTCCGGGCGACCGGTTTCTACGACAACGTCTACGATCAGGACAACGACAACACCACCGGCACGTCCAACTGCTTCGCCGGTGGCCATTGCAGCCAACCCGACCGCTTCTCCCAGGACACCATCGACCAGCACCGCAATGAGTTGCGCATGCTCGACTACTACGCCTATGGCACCTGGGACCTGAGCGGCCACGCCTTCAACGCGCGCCTGGGTAACCAGGTGGTGAGCTGGGGCGAGAGCCTGTTCTACCCGGGCATTTCCGCGGCCCAGAGCCCGGTGGACGCGACCAAGGCGACCACCCCGGGTGTCGAGGTCAAGGAAATCCTGCTGCCAGTCGGCCAGCTGTTCACCCAGTTTGCACTGACCGAAAGCCTGGGTATCCAGGCCTACTACCAATACAAGTGGGAAAAGACCGAGCTGTTCGGCGTGGGCAGCTACTTCTCCACTACCGACTTCATCGATGAGGGTGGCTTCAACGACGCCTCCGGTTTCGTCACCCGCCTCAAGGACGACAAACCGAGTGACAGCGGCCAGTACGGCCTGGCCTTCACCTACGCCGCCGAGTCGCTGAACAACACCGAGTTCGGCATCTACTACTCGCGTTACCACGACAAGACCCCATCGCTGGACTTCGCCTCGACCCTGGGGCGCTACCAGGTGCGCTATTTCGACAACATCGACCTGTTCGGTGCGAGCTTCGCCACCGTGCTGGGCGACGTCAGCTGGGCCGGCGAAGTCAGCTACCGCGACGGTACGCCGGTGATGGTCAACAACGGTTTCTCCAGCCCCGTGCGTGGCAAAACCATGCAGGCGCAGACGTCACTGATCTACGTGGTCGGCCCGACGTCCTTCGCCGACAACACCACCCTGACCGGCGAGGTGGTCTACAACACCGTGATCAGCAACGACAAGTCGCAGCCGGTAACCCTGGCACCGGGCTTCTCGCTGCCGGGCACCGACAGCCTGGTCTATGACCGCGATGCCTGGGGCTACACGGTGCAGGCGAACTTTGACTACAACGACGTGTTCAGCGGATGGGACATGTCGGTGCCGGTCACCTTCAGCGCCGCCGCCCACGGTGACAGTTCGATGGTCGGCTCGATCAACGCCGGCCAGAACGATAACCGCGCCAGTATCGGCAGCTCGTGGCGATACCTCGGCAACTTCACCGTCGAGGCCCGCTACAACGCCTACCTCGGCAACGCCAACAACAGCCCGTTGGCCGACCGCGACAACGTCGCGCTCAACTTCAAGTACCGGTTCTGATTCCCCAATCGGAGGAGCACAGCATGTCCAGATTCACCCAAACATTATTGAGCACCGCGTTGACCGTCGGCCTGCTCGGCAGTGGCCTGGCCTACGCCAAGGTCAGCCCCGAAGAAGCCGCCCGCCTGGGCCAGGACCTGACCCCGATGGGTGCAGAAAAAGCCGGCAATGCCGACCGCAGCATCCCCGCCTGGTCCGGCAAATGGCGCGGCCTGCCACCGGGACTCAAGTACGCCGGTCCCGGCACGCCGTACCCGGACCCGTACGCCGCGGAAAAACCGCTGTTCGTGATCGATTCGAAGAACATGGACAAGTACGCCGACAACCTGACCGATGGCCAGAAAGCGCTGTTCAAGCGATACCCGGATACGTTCAAGATCCCGGTGTACCCGAGCCACCGCGACTTCCGCCTCGATCAGCGCCTGGAAGACCAGATCAAGAAAAACGCCGTCACTGCCGAACTCGACAATGACAACAACGACACGAAAAACGCCTGGGGTGCCTCGCCGTTCCCGATCCCGAAGAACGGCAGCGAGTTGATGTTCAACCATACCTTGCAGGGGCGCGCCAGCACTGAAGAGGCCAACTACGGCCAGGCGGTGGTGTACTCCAACAAGGAAAAGGTGCTGGAAGAGGTCAACTACAAGATCTTCTCGATCTGGTCGAGCCCGGACAAAACCCCGGAGGCCGCGAACGGTGTATTCACACACTTCCTGCTCACCACCCTGGAACCGGTGCGCAAGAAAGGCGAGATCGTGGTCGGTCACGAGTTCATCAATCCGACCGCTTCGCCGCGCCAGGCCTGGCAATACAGCCCGGGGCAACGCCGGGTTCGTCGCGCACCGACCGTGGGTTATGACTCGCCGACCGGCGCGGGAGGTTTTCGCGTGTACGACGAAGACCGTTTGTTCAACGGTGCGCCGGACCGCTACAACTGGACCATCGTCGGCAAAAAGGAAATCTACATTCCGTACCACAACTACAAGATCGACGACCCGAGCGTAACGGCCGACCAGATCCTGGACACCACCGGTCACGTCGATCCGCAGTACATGCGCTACGAGAAACACCGCGTCTGGGTGTTGCAGGCCAACCTCAAGGAAGGTGCCCGCCACGTGTACGCCAAGCGCGTGCTGTACCTGGACGAGGACACCTGGTCCGCGACCATGGCCGACAACTACGACAGCCGCGGCCAGTTGTGGCGCACCAACATGCAGACCTCGATCTACGCCTACGAGATGCAGCGCTACCACGCCCGCCTCGGGATCTACCACGACCTGATCGCCGGCTCCTACCTGGTTGACCGCATGCTGGTCGATCAGAAACCGGCCAAGCTCAACGCCACCGCCTTCACCGAAGACGAATTCACCCCTGGCAACCTGCGCAAACTCGGCACCCGCTGAAACCTGAACGCCCCGGCCGATTCATTCGGTCGGGGCGTTATCTTTGTAAAATCCGCGCCTCCCACGGAAGACTGCCCATGAACAAACGCCTTACCGGCGTCATCGCCATGGCCAGCGTTGGCCTGTCGATGCAAGCCAACGCCCTGAACATCCTGCTGACCAACGACGATGGCTGCCGTGCACCCGGCATCGATGCGATGTACCGCGCCCTGACCGCAGCCGGGCACAAGGTCACGCTGGTCGGCCCGTTGAACGACAGCAGCGGCATCAGCGCCGCCAGCGTGGTCGTGCCCGGCCAGGCCCTGGCGGTAACCGAATTGGCGCCGGGTAAATTCTGCGTCGGACCACCGCAAGGCTACACCCCGCCTGCCGGCAAGACCTCTGCCATCGGTACGCCAGTGGATGCGGTCAATGTCGGCCTTGACGTGATCCTCAAGGATTCGCCGCCAGATCTGGTGGTATCCGGCAGCAACTTCGGCGAAAACGTCGGCCCGCTGACGCAAATGTCCGGCACCCTGAACGCCGCAGTACGCGCGATGTTCAAGGGGATACCAGCGGTGGCGGTGTCCACGGCCATCGACATGGACCTGATCATCCGCGACCAGCAGGCCGGCTATCGCAAGACCCTTGGCGCGATGGACGATACGGCGCGGTTTGCGGTGAACGTCATAGAACAGGCGAGCCTGGCCGGCGCAGAAGCCAGACAGGCTTGCGCCAAAAACAAACACTCGTGCGAGCTCAATGTACTGGGTCTGCCGGGGGTGAACGGCTTGAACCTCAACTACCCGCCGCTGCCGCCAGGCGAAGTCAAAGGCGTAAGCTTTGCCCCGATCGGCAATTGGGATCGCGTGAGCTTCACCTCACAGCGCGGCGCCGACGGCGTGGTCCACGTCAATCTGGCCGCGCCGTCGACACCGACCGAAGTCCAGCAACAGGCTGATGCCTATCAACTGTGGCAAGGCCATGCGGTGATCACCGTGATCGACGGCAACATGACCGCACCGGAGGCGGTGCAGGATCGGGCAAAGAAGATGTTGCGCGGCATCAAACCTTAAGCCAATGCGACCCTCGCCGGTATACGCAACATCTGCGAACAACCGAAATCTTTGTGGGAGCGAGCTTGCTCCGGGCGGCGATCCGACGATGAGACCGGCACATTCAAAATGGATGTCGACTGACACTCCGCCATCGCGAGCAAGCTCGCTCCCACAGGGCTATCAGGTGTACCCAACATCTACGGGTATCCAAAAAACATTGTGGGAGCGAGCTTGCTCGCGATGGAGGCAACGTGGTTACGGATCAAACCCATATCGCATCCCACAGCGGATAATCGCCCAGCTTCTCCACCAACCCCGCGCGCAACGGGTTGGCGACGACATATCGAGCGAGCTTTACAAGGTCCTCATCCCGCCTCAACGCCCGATCGTGATAGCCCTGCTGCCAAAGACTGCCTTTACGTCCGACGGACATGTTCACGGCCCGCGTACTCAATGATTTGGTTTTTTGCATCAGCTGACTGAGTGAGCACTGCTGCAGCTCGATCAACCAATGAAAATGATCGGGCATGACGACCCAGGCTAAAGAGTTCGCCCAGTATTGTTCCTGTGCATATTGAAATTGCTTGACGAGCAGCCTGCCCAGACCGAAATCCTTGAACACCGGTTCTCGGTCCAGCGTGTTGCTCGTCAGCAGGTAAATCCTGTTGGGTTCAGGATAGCGGCCTGTGCGCAGGCGATGTGAGGCGGGTAACTCAGGCATTCCTTTGCCCTCTCCATGGTGAATTCAGGAGGAAGGCTAGACCGGTGGATGCTTGGGCATGGGATCGACTGTTAACTGGATGTGACCAATCTATAGCTATCGTCGGAACGCCGCCCGGAGCAAGCTCGCTCCCACAATGATTTCGGTTGCTCGCAGATATTGCGTACACCCATCAAACCTGTGGGAGCGAGCTTGCTCGCGATGAGGCCGGCACATTCAACATTGATGTTGACCGACCGACCGCTATCGCGAGCAAGCTCGCTCCCACAGGTTTTGTGTTTACTTCAGACTGCCGGTTGGAACGGCACAAACTCGGTCACTTCCAGATCGAACCCGGACACCGCCTTGTAGGGCACCGGTGAGCTCATCAGGCGCATTTTGCGCACGTTCTGGTCCCGCAGGATCTGTGCGCCGATGCCCAGGGTCCGTTGCGGAAACTGCGGTGTACGCAGTTTGCCGCCGCTGCGCTGGCGCAACTGCTCGAGCACGCTGTCAGCGGTTTCCTTTTGTGCCAGCAACACCAGTACGCCGTTACCGGCGGCGGCGATGCTCGCCAGCGAACGTTCCAGGGTCCACTGTTGTGACCCGCCTTCACTTTCACAGCCCAGAACGTCACGCAACGTCTCGATGCTTTGCACCCGTACCAGCACTGGCTGGGTGCTGTCGATCCGGCCTTTGACCAGCGCCAGGTGCAACGAACCCTGGTAGGTATCCTGATAGGTCGTCACCTGGAACTCGCCGTGGCGGGTGTGCAAGGGGTATTCGCCGCCGCGCTCGATCGTGCCTTCATGCAGGATGCGGTAGTGAATCAGGTCGGCAATGGTGCCGATCCGCAAGCCATGCCGTTGGGCGAACTCGTGCAACTCGGGACCTCGGGCCAGCTCGCCGTCCTCGTTGAGAATCCCCACCAGGGTTGCCGCCGGTTGCAGGCCCGCCAGACGTGTCAGGTCGCAGGCGGCCTCGACATGCCCGGCCCGCTGCATCACGCCACCGGGCAAGGCCTGCACCGGGAAGATATGCCCCGGTTGCACCAGGTCCGCCGGACCGCTGGCCGGGTCGACCGCCACCTGGATCGACCGCGCCCGGTCCGCCGCCGAGATGCCGGTAGACACCCCGGTGGCCGCCTCGATCGAGCGGGTAAACCCCACGCCGTGTTGCGCCCGGGAATTGGGCACCATCAGGTCCAGGCCCAGCGCACGGCAGCGCTGTTCGGTCAGGGCCAGGCAAATCAGCCCGCGGGCCTGTACCGCCATGAACGTGACAGCCTCCGCCCCGGCCTGTTCGGCGGCCATCAGCAAGGAGCCTTCACCATTGTTTTCGTCGTCGGTGATCACCACCATCCGGCCGGCGCCGATGGCCTCGATCAATTGCGGTATCGTGTTAAAGGCCACACTGCTCATTTGAGTGCCCCGCGCAGTTCGATCGCGGCCTCGGACAACACCTGTGCCGCACGCTCGACAAACGGCGCCATGCTGACAAAACCATGGATCATGCCTTCGCAGCGCTGCACCCGCACCGACACTCCGGCTTCGCGCAATGCCTGGGCAAACGCCTCGCCTTCGTCACGCAGCGGGTCGAACTCGGCGGTAATCAGGGTGGTTGGTGGGAAACCGTCCAGGCTCTCGGCGCGCAATGGCGAAGCCAGCGGATCATCCGCCTGCCCGCCCTCTTGCAAATACTGCTGCCAGAACCAGCGCATCATCCCGGCGGACAGCAGATAACCGTCGGCGAAGTCGTCGAACGAAGGACTGTCGCACGCCGCATCGGTCACCGGATAAAACAGGCACTGATGACGGACTTTCGGCCACTGCCGTTGCACTGCCAAGCGGCTGACCGCCAGCGCCAGATTGCCCCCGGCACTGTCGCCGGCCAAGGCCAGTCGGCGGCCATCAATGCCGAGTTCGGCGGCCTGTTCGACCAGCCAGCAGGTGGCGGCATAACAATCGAGGGGCGCCGCCGGGAAAGGGTGTTCCGGGGCCAATCGGTAGGCGACAGACACCACCACCGCCCCGGTCTGGCGGGCCAGTGAGCGACAAAGATTGTCGTGGGTATCAAGATTGCCCATGAGGAAACCGCCGCCATGGAAAAACACCAGCAATGGCAGATCGGGCTCATCCGAGGGCCGATACAGCCGTGCATCCAGTTCGCCGTCCGCGCCGGCCACCCGCAAGTCGCGCACCTCGCTCATCGGATCGCCGGGGATGGCCGGCAGCAGGTTGTCGGAAAACTGCCGGTACTGAGCGGCATCGACCTGGCTGAAATCGGGTTCCGGGATGTCGCGAAACTGCTGGAGTACGCCAGCGATCTGCTTATCGAGCGGCATGGGCATCGTCCTCTACGTCGGCCATCTGAAATTGCGGATTGGTCTCGCCCAGAATGCTTTGTACCCGCCGTTCAAGGGCTGCTTTGAACCCCTTGTGGGGCAGAATCCAGAAACGTTTTTGCGCGACGGCGGCGAACACCTGCGTGGCCAGTTCAGCCGGGGTCATGCCCAGGCGAATGCTGCTGTCGAGCAATTGACTGAAATCGGATCCGGCGGTGTCCACCACCTGGTTCGACGCCATGATTTCACTGGCCACCGGCCCCGGGCACAGTACCGACACCGACACCGGTGCGCCGATCATCGCGAGTTCGTAATGCAGGGTTTCCGAGAGCGCGACCACGGCCTGCTTGGTCACGTTGTATGGCGCCATCAACGGACTGCTGACCAGCCCAGCAAGGGACGCGGTGTTGATCACATGGGCTGCCCGGCCCTGACTGAGCAGCAGCGGCACAAAGCAGCGAATGCCGTTGATCACACCGTTGAGGTTGACGTTCAGCATGCGCTGCCATTGCGCCTCGGTGATTTCCCAACTGAAGCCGGTCTGCATCACGCCGGCATTGTTGAACAGCAGATTGACCCCGCCAAAGTGCTCGACAGCCCGGTCACGCAAGCGCTCGACCTGCTGCACATCACCGACATCGGTGACGCAGGCAATCGCTTGCGCACCGCCGGCCGTCAATTCGTCGCACAGGGCTTGCAGGCCCGCTGCATCCCGATCCGCCAGCACCAGGCGCATGCCAAGCGTCGCCGCGTGTTCGGCCAGGCCACGGCCAATACCACTGGCGGCCCCGGTAATCACCGCTACCGGCCCTTGTTCATCACTCATCGCCAACTCCTGCCATGGGTCCAATGGCGCCAGTAGAGCGGGCCTGCTTGAAGCAGCCATCGTCCATTCAGACGATGCCCGCTTTTACAGGGGCGGCAGAATCCGTTACATGCGCCAAACCCGTGAGCCCTTGGGAGAACAACAAGATGAGTACCCTGCACCGCATCGAAGCCAAACTGCTGGAAGACCGCTACGCCCGTGGCTGGCATTGCCTGGGCCTGGCCGCGCAATACCGCGACGGCAAGGCCCATCGCCTGGAGGTGTTCGGCACCCGTCTGGTGGCGTTTCAGGGTGAAGACGGCGAGCTGCATATCCTCGATGGCTACTGCCCGCACATGGGTGCTGACCTGAGCACCGGTTGCGTTGAAGGCAACTCGATCCGCTGCCCGTTCCACGCCTGGCGCTGGGGCGCCGATGGCGTGTGCGATGACATCCCCTATGCCAAGCGCATTCCGCCACGGGCCAAAATCAAAAGCTGGCCGATCATGGAAGAGAACCAGCTGCTGTTCGTCTGGAATGACCCCGAAGGCAACCCACCGCTGCACGAACAACGCATTCCGCGCATCGACGCTTGCTTCAGCGACGAGTGGGCCGCCTGGGAAGTCGCCGAATTGCAGATTGGTACCAACTGCCGCGAACTGATCGACAACATCGCCGACATGGCGCACTTCGGCACCGTGCATGGCGCACCGGTCGAAGAGTTCATCAACATTTTCGAAGGCCACCTGGCGACCCAGATCATGCGCGCGCGCAGTGAGCGCCTGTCCGGCGACAGCGTGTTGACTACAGAAGCCACCTATTTCGGCCCGGCCTATCAGATCACCGAAATGAACGGTGCCATGAACGGCCAGCCGATCCACTCGATCCTGCTCAACTGCCACGTGCCGATCGACCTCGACAGCTTCACCCTGCGCTATGGCGTGCTGGTGAAAAAGATCCCGGGGCTCAGCGAAGAGCAGAACCAGGCGATGGCCAAGGCCTACGTGGCGCAGGCTCAGGCAGCCTTCTACGAAGACGTGGCCATCTGGCACAGCAAGACTCGCGTCGACAACCCGCTGCTGTGCGACGGTGACGGTCCGGTCTATCAGCTGCGCCGTTGGTACGAACAGTTCTACACCGACGTCCAGGCGCTATCGGCGGACGTAAAGGACCACAAGAAGTTTGTCGTGCGCGCCGGCGAAACGGTCTGACGTCAGCGACTTTTCGCCCGCCCCGGGCCTGACCGGCAGCCGCCCGTCAGGCCCTGAGCCCGAGCGTTGCAAGGAGTCGATACCGGCGCTTATTCTCGGCCACCGCCAACGCTAATAATAAAAACGGTTTTTCCCCATGCAGCAGAGCCTCAGCCTCGATACGTTCAGTGATTTGATCGGCAACCTCTATCAGGGTCCGCTGGAAAACATTCCGTGGGCCACCTTTCTCAATCAACTCAACGTACACCTGCACAGCAAGTACGTGACCTTCATCCTGCGTCCGCCCAGCGCCCACGTGGACGGCTTGATGGTCAACACCACCGGCACCTCGACCGAGGCGACCGCGTCCTATAACAAGCACTTTTTCAGCCTCGACCCGTTTGTCGACCTGCCCAACCGCCGGTCGTGACCTTGGCCGAATTCGTCTCCAACGACGACTGGCAGAACTCCGAGTTCTACAAGAATTTCCTTGAGCCTGTGGACGTGTTCCACATCCTCGGTGCCGACATCAACACGATCGACGGCGCCCAGTGCCGCATTCGCATCAGTCGCGGACGTGACGACAAGCCCTTCGGCAATGAAGAAAAGGCCATGCTCACGCATTTCATTCCGCACCTGGAGCGCTCGATCAAGATCCATATGCAGCTCAACCGCATCGAAGCCGAGCGCAATCTTTACGCCGGCGCAGTGAACCAGATGGCGGTCGGCACGATCATCCTCGACGAGTCCGGCAAGGTGTTGCAGACCAACCAGGTCGCCGACCGGCTGATCCAGGAAAAGGATGGCATCAAACTGGTCAACGATGGCCTGCAGGTCGGTACGGCCCGGGACACCCAGGAGTTCCGGCGACTGGTCAAGCAGTCACTGCTGTCGCAAAAGAGCAGCAACCCGTCGGTGGTCGAAGCCCTGCGCGTGCAGCGGCCGTCCGGGAAAGCCGACCTGGGGATCATCGTGCGTTCGGTGCCATTGACCGACTGGAGCGAGGGCAAACAGTGCCCGACCGTGGTGATTTTCATCAGCGACCCGGAGCAACAGTCCACGGCACCGCAGGAAATCGTTCGCGCGCTGTTCGACTTCACCCCGGCGGAAACCCAACTGGCGATGCTGTTGGCCAACGGCCTGACCCTCGACGAAGCGTCGGAAGAGCTGGGCATCAGCCGCAACACCTCGCGAGCACACTTGCGCTCGACCTTCTCCAAGACCGGCGTGACCCGCCAGACCATGCTGGTGCGCCTGATCCTGCGTAGCGTGGCGACCCTCGGCTAGGGGCCCTTGCCACCTCGTCCGCTCGGACGGTGGCGGCCTGCGTTGTACAGCGCACAGTGTCTTTATCCCAAACAGGGGACTGCCCCATGCGCAACTGCCCAACCATCCTCAAGACTGAACTGCTGGCGCAAAGCGGCCACTTTCAGATCGAAGCCCTGCACCTGCAATTCAGCAACGGCCAGCAGCGGGTCTACGAACGCCTGCGCGGCACCGGTTATCGCTCGGTGATGCTGGTGGCGATGCCCGATCCGCAACATGTGTTGCTGGTGCGCGAATACGCGGTCGGTGTGGAAAAAACCATACTCGGCCTGCCCAAGGGCGGCGCTGAGCCTGATGAAGACTATTTGCAGGCAGCGCAGCGCGAGCTGAGTGAAGAAGTCGGCATGCGCGCCGAGCGCCTCACCGAACTGGGCGAGCTGACACTGGCACCTGGACACCTGTGCCATCGCTACAAGGTGGTACTGGCCGAACAACTGAGCCCCTGCCAACTGCAAGGCGACGAACCCGAACCCCTGGAATGCCTGCGAGTGCCCCTGGCCCATATCCCCGAACTGGTGGCCCGCGGCGAACTGCATGAAGCCCGGGCCATTGCAGCGTTGTTCATGGCCATGGCCGCCCTCGCCCGACGAACCTGACATCCATCAGTACCTGTGGGAGCGAGCTTGCTCGCGATGAGGCCAGCACATCCAACATCCACATCGCCTGACACTCCGCCATCGCGAGCAAGCTCGCTCCCACAGGGGATCTCGGCCAGGCACAGATCCCGGGAACACCCAACAAGCCTGAGGGAGCGGGCTTGCCCGCGAAGAGGCCGGCACAGCCAACATCTACATCGCCTGGCCCGCCGCCATCGCGAGCATGCTCGCTCCCACAGGGGATCTCGGCCAGGCACAGATCCCGGGGACGCTCCCACAAAGTGTCTGCCGGGTTCTCCAGTCATCAACTAGTCCATTCGGACGAAGCCACGCGCCACCCGCCGTCATACCGTATCGCTACAACTACAAAAATCCGTACCGAGGCTCGCCATGCGAAAAGCTACCTGCGCCCTGTTCATCCTCGTCTGTGCCGGCAGCTCCGCCAGCCTGTGCCAACTGTTCAAGAATGAAGCCTACCGACCGGGCACGGCCGATTCTGTTGAAAAAGTCGGTCTGCCCAAATTGCCTGATCATTGACTAGTGAAAATGCCTTTTTTGCACGCTGCTACGTGAAATCCGAGTCCGGAAGCCTCTGCCAAAAGTAAGGATTTCAATCTCGGGCGCGTCCTTTTCTGATGCGCAAACCATGGCCGACTTTTTCAACAGAATCGGCCTACTTCAGATGTTCGAGTGCGGCCATCAACTGTTATCCCCCAGTGGTGCGCAATCTGCTGCCTTGAGCGCGGTTCGCAACAGCCATAAAAAAACCACCGAATCATCGGTGGTTTTTGTGTTTCTCCGGGATCAGGTCGGCAACACGCCCCGCGCCCGCGACAAGGTCAGCGCCAGGTCTTCGATCATGTCTTCCTGCCCGCCCACGGTGCCACGTCGCCCCAGTTCCACCAGCAGTTCGCGAGCGGCGATGCCGTACTTCTGCTCGGCGCGTTTGGCGAACAGCAGGAACGAGCTGTAGACCCCGGCGTAACCCAGGGTCAGCGCATCGCGATCGAGGCGGATCGGCTGGTCCATCATCGGCACCACCAGGTCTTCGGCCACGTCTATGATCCTGTACAGGTCGACGCCGCTGTTGACGCCCATGCGCTCGAGCACCGCGACGAACACTTCCAGCGGCGTATTGCCCGCTCCCGCGCCAAGCCCCGCAACCGATCCGTCGATCCGTGCAGCACCCGCCTCGATGGCGGCCAGGGAGTTGGCGATGGCCATGCCCATGTTGTGGTGGCCGTGGAAACCGACTTCAGTCCCGGCATTCAGCCCGGCACGCAGGGCACCGATTTTTTGCGTCACTTCATCGGGCAGCATGTAGCCGGCCGAGTCGGTGCAATAGATGCAATTGGCGCCGTAGCTTTCCATCAACCGCGCCTGCTCCAGCAGTTTCTCCGGGCTGACCATGTGCGCCATCATCAGGAAGCCGACGGTGTCCAGCCCCATCTTCGCCGACATGCCGATGTGCTGGCCGGACACGTCCGCTTCGGTGCAGTGGGTGGCCACGCGAATGGTCGACACGCCGTGTTCGTGGGCCATCTTCAGATGGTCGAGGGTGCCGATCCCCGGCAACAACAGGGCCGAGACCCTGGCCTGTTTCATCTGCGGGATCACCGCGGCGAAATACTCCTCGTCGCTGTGGGCCGGGAAACCGTAGTTCAGCGACGCACCGCCCAGGCCATCGCCGTGGGTGATTTCGATCAGCGGCACACCCGCGGCATCGAGGCCGGTGGCCACCGACACCATCTGTTCCAGGCTGATCTGATGCTGTTTGGCGTGCATGCCGTCACGCAGGCTCATGTCATGCAGACGGACGCTCTTACCTTGCAAATTCATGGCAATACTCCACTCAACGGACGGGCAGTTGCAGGGTGCCCTTGTGGGCTTCTTCGGCGAACATCTCGGCCGTGCGCAAACCGGCGGCGGTCATGATGTCGAGGTTGCCGGCGGACTTGGGCAGGAAATCGCCGAGGCCTTCGACCTCGATGAAAATCGATACCTTGCGCCCGTCGAACACCGGCCCGTTGATCAGTTTGTAGCCGGGCACATAGCGCTGCACTTCGCGGACCATCTCCTGCACCGAGGTGCGGATCGCATCCTGGTTCGGCTCGTCATCGGTCAGGCAGTGGATGGTGTCGCGCATCATCAGCGGCGGCTCGGCCGGGTTGATCACGATGATCGCCTTGCCGCGTCGGGCACCGCCGATCCTCTCCACCGCACCGGCCGTGGTGCGGGTGAACTCGTCGATGTTCTGCCGCGTGCCCGGGCCGACCGAACCGGAGGACACCGTGGCCACGATTTCGCCGTAGCTCACCGGCTGCACCCGCGACACCGCCGCCACCATCGGGATGGTCGCCTGGCCACCGCAAGTGACCATGTTGACGTTCATCGCCAGGCTCGACGCGTGCTCCTTGAGGTTGACCGGCGGCACGCAGAACGGGCCGATGGCCGCCGGCGTGAGGTCGATCATGATCACCCCGAGCGCGTTGAGCTTGCGGCTGTTTTCCGCGTGCACATAAGCCGAAGTGGCATCGAAGGCAATACGAATGTCGTCGTCGAGGACGTGGGGCAGCAGCCCGTCGACGCCATCAGCGGTGGTCTTCACGCCCATTTCGCGAGCGCGCTTGAGGCCCTCCGATTGCGGGTCGACGCCGACCATCCATACGGGCTCGATCCATTCCGACCGGCACATTTTCATCAGCAGATCAGTGCCAATATTGCCCGGGCCGATAATGGCCGCTCTGAGTTTTGCTCATTCGGTCAAACTCCAAAAGTCAGGCGCAGAAAGACACCCGGGCACTGCCCAGGCCGTCGATGGTCAATTCAAAACGGTCGCCGGCACGGGCCGGTTCCAGCGGTACCAGGGAGCCGGACAGGATGATTTCCCCGGCCTTGAACGGAATGCCGAAGGCGCCCAGGGTGTTGGCCAGCCAGGCCACGGCGGTCAGCGGATTGCCCTGCACCGCCGAACCCAGGCCTTCGCTCAGGGGTTGGCCATTCTTGAACACGCGCATGCGCAAGTTGGGCATGTCCAGCTCACGCGGATCGACCTTGCTGTCGCCCAGCACAAAAACGCCGCAGGAGGCGTTGTCGGCCACGGTGTCCTGTATGCGGATGCGCCAGTCGTGAATCCGCGAGTCGACGATCTCGAAGCACGGCATCACGTATTCGGTGGCGGCCAGCACGTCGGCTTCGGTGATGCCGGGGCCGACCAGATCATGTTTGAGCCTGAAGGCGATCTCGCCCTCGGCGCGGGGCTGGATCAGCTTGTTGGCGGCCAGGGAAATCTGCGCGTCATCATCGAACGCCATCTGCCGTGTGATGAAGCCGAAATCCGGCTGATGCACGTTAAGCATCTGCTGCACTGCCGCCGAGGTCACGCCGATCTTCTTGCCGACGATCTGGTCACCGGCCGCCACCCGACGCTCAATGGCGTACAGGGAAATGTGATAGGCGTCTTCAATGCTGATCGACGGCCAGCGCTCGGTCAGCGGCGCCAGGGTGGAGCCGCTGAGCAGCGCCTGATAAAGCTCTTCGCCGAACTCACGGCGCAATTGCACGCTCATCCGCGGGCCTCCTGAAGAAATGCCAGGCACTGGCGGTTGAACAGATCACGATGCTCGACCTGGACCCAATGCCCGCACTCGCTGAGCATCACGAAACGGATTTTGCTGCAGTGTTCAAGCATGGTCCGGGCACCGGAGGATGGGCAGAACTTATCGTTCATGCCCCAGAAACCGAGGATCGGGCACTGCAACTCGCCCAGGCGCGCGGTCATGTTCGGCACCTGCATGGTCGACAGCACACACACCGGTTGCTGTTGCACCACTGCCACCCGCTCGTTGACCGTCTCGTCGCTGATCAGGGTTTCATCGAACAGTTGCAGGGCCAACAGGCGACGCATGCCCGCCGCATCGTTGAGCTCACCCTTGGCGAAGGCCGCGCCCATTTTCTGGATGCCTTCCATTTGCAGGTAATACTGTTCCTTTTCCATCAGGCCACCGGGGGCCATCAGCACCAGACGGCTGACACGCTGCGGTTGGTCGAGGGCCAGTTTGATCGAGATCGCGCCGCCCAGGGAGTTGCCGACCAGCATGCAACGCTGGATATCCAGGGCGTCGAGCAGACCGCTCAGCGCGGCAACGAAGAAGTCCAGGGTGTAGAGGGCGTCAGGTTTGTCCGAAGCGCCGTAGCCCGGCAAATCCGGGACGATCACCCGATAGCCTGCTTCGGCGAACACAGGGTAGTTCTGCTTGAAGTTGCTGTGACCGCTGGCGCCCGGCCCGCTGCCATGAATGAAAATCACGGGTTCGCCGTTGCCGGTGTCTTGCCCGCTCATGTCTAGATAGTGCAGCTGCAAACCATCCGGCAGCGTAACGAAGTGCCCTTGCGCTGAAGCGCCCATAAGGTGTCCTCCCGGCCTGTTGTTGTCGCCGGATTATTCCGAGGGCCCGGGCGATCAACATCGTCCGACAGGACTACGCGCCTGTACTGTAGGAGCGAGCTCGCTCGCGATGGACGCCAACGATGACGCTGGATGCCTGACACCCCGCGGTGTTCTCAGGTCCATCGCGAGCAGGCTCGCTCCTACAGACAATCTCTAGTCTCATTGGACGTTGGCCAACGGGGACGGCAGACCTAGCATCGACAGTATTACCGACCCACAAAACGAGGCCCCCATGCTTGATCCAATGGACTTTCGCGGCAAAGTGGTACTGGTCACCGGCGGCGGCAAAGGCGTCGGGCGCGGCATCAGCCAGCGCTTCCTCGACTGTGGCGCCGATGTGGTGATCTGCGGTCGCGAAGCCCCGCAATCCTTGCCCACCAGCGCCGGGCGCGAGGCGTTGTTCGTGACCTGTGACCTGCGCGACGTCGAGCAATCCGCAGACCTGATCGCGCAGATCGTCGAGCGCTTCGGCCGCCTCGATGTGCTGGTCAACAACGCCGGCGGCTCGCCGAATGCCGATGCCGCAACGGCCTCGCCGCGTTTCAGCGAAGCGATCATCCGCCTGAATCTGATCGCGCCACTGAACCTGTGCCAGCAAGCCAACCAGGTGATGCAGGCCCAGGCCGACGGCGGTGCGATCATCAATATTTGCAGCGTCAGCGCCACCCGCCCTTCCCCCGGCACCGCGGCGTATGGCGCGGCCAAGGCCGGCCTGCTGAACCTGACCACCTCGCTGGCGGTGGAATGGGCGCCGAAGGTGCGGGTCAATGCCGTGACCGCCGGGCTGATTCTCACCGAGCAGGCGGCCATGCATTATGGTGACGACGCGGGCATTGCCCGGGTGGCGGCGACCATTCCGCTGCAACGCCTGGCAAACCCTGAAGATATTGGCGATGCCTGTTTGTACCTGGCATCAAAGCTGGCCCGCTATGTCAGCGGCGCGGACATAGCGGTGCATGGCGCGGGGGAACGTCCGGCGTTTCTCGATGCGGCACAATCCTGAAAGATCGCAGCCTGCGGCAGCTCCTACACAAGGTAAACGCCGTACCTGTAGGAGCTGCCGAAGGCTGCGATCTTTTAACCATTCCATTGAACAAGAGAAATTCGAGATGCCTGCAATCGCCAGCCACAGCGTCCCGCTCGACCTCACGCCACAAGCCGCATGGGCCAAACTGCGTGACCTGAGCCTCGCTCCGCACTATGTGCCGGGGCTCACCGGTTGCCAGTTTCATCCCGGCCCACGGGAAGGCCTAGGCGCCAGTCGCCGGGTATTACGCAAGGGCTGTCAGTATCTGGATGAAAGCGTGGTGCAGTGGCAGGAAGGCACGGGGTTCGTGCTGCGGTTGCACAAGGGCGGCAATGACTCGCCCTTTCCGTTTCGCGAGGCGAGTTTCAGCTATGCCTTGCAAGCCGAAGGCGACGCGACCCGCATCACCCTGCAAATGCGTTACAGCCTGCGCGGTGGCAGGCTGTTTGATGGGTTGCTGGCCAAGGCTTTCAACAAGGTGGTGAAACAGATTGCCGAGAATCTCAAGGCCTACTACGAAACCGGCCGGACGCAGAATACCGATATGGTTCCAGGCAAGTAACCCATCCTTTTTGCAGGCTCTGGTTGGCCCACGATGACGGCTGCACATCCCGCATCAATGTCGTCTGACATGCCGCTTTCGCGAGCAAGCCCGCTCCCACGGAGATTGGGGATACTCGCGATGTCGGCGTCACCACAAAAAACTGTGGGAGCGGGCTTGCTCGCGATGTCGGCGTCACCACAAAAACTGTGGGAGCGAGCTTGCTCGCGATGAGGCCGGCACATTCAACATTGATGTTGCCTGACATGCCGCCATCGCGAGCAGGCTCGCTCCCACTGGGGCCACCTCTGGAGTGAGCTGCCTTCAGGAACGCGCTACCTCCGAGTGGGCGGTAAAACAGGTGGCGACGATCTTCCATTGTCCGGCGATTCGCTGGTATCGGTCCTGATAAAAACCGCCCAACTGCCGCGTCGCCCCGCTCTCGCCATCCAGATTGAAATACCACAGGGCCCAACGGCCCTGGGCTTCATCTTCGCTTAGCACCTCGATTTCCGGGTTGGCGCCGTGATGCAGGTCGATCACCCGATCGTGGCAGGCCAGTTCGCGGTACAGCGCGACAAAACTGTCGCGCTCGCGAAAGATCCCCAAAGGACCGTAATCGATCAGCACTTCACCTTCGGCAAAACAGTCGGCAATCACCCCCACCTGCTTGAGATCGCAGGCATTGAGGTAGCGATGCTTGAGCTGGTGGATGTCCTCCAGCGCTTCCAGGCGGGCGATCCGCTGCTCCAGGCTCACGCGGCACCTCGCGGGGTCACGTTGGCCTCACTCCAGAAGGCTTTCATCGAGCGAATCTTGCCGTCGGCATCGAACTCCATCACGTCGATCACATGCAGCGAGCACGGTTGCCCGCCCCATACCATATCAACCCGGAACGGCATCGCTCCGCAGCCATTGAGGGTCGCCCGGACCGGGCCGGTCAACGTGGCCGAGACTTTCATCGCCCCCAGTCCTTCACGGTAAAAACGCGCGATGGCGTCGATGCCCTGCAACGGCGCCTGGCCTACCGGGTCTTCAACGCTGGCGTCTTTGGCGTAGAGCGCGAGGATGCCATCGATATCGCCGACATCCACCAGCTCCACATAACGCGCCATTGTCACTTGGATTTGTTGTGCGCTGATCATTCAGACCACCTCGAACAAGGCTGCGGCGCCCATGCCGCCACCGATGCACATGCTCACCACCACATAACGCAAACCGCGACGCTGGCCTTCGACCAACGCGTGGCCAACCATCCGCGCCCCGGACATGCCGAACGGGTGGCCGATGGAAATCGCCCCACCGTTGACATTCAACCGCTCGGCGGGAATGCCCAGGGTGTCGCGGCAGTACAGCACCTGACAGGCGAACGCTTCGTTCAACTCCCAGAGGCCGATGTGGTCCATGGTCAGGCCGTGGCGCTTGAGCAGCTTGGGAATGGCGTAGATCGGGCCAATGCCCATCTCGTCGGAATTGCAGCCGGCGACGGCCATGCCGCGATAGATCCCCAGCGGTTCCAGACCGCGCTTCTCGGCCATTTTTGCGCTCATCAGTACCGAAGCCGATGCGCCGTCGGACAGCTGCGAGGCATTGCCAGCGGTAATGAAACGACCCTTTTCACTCCACTGACCACCCGGCCACACCGGCTCCAGCGCTTTCAGGCTTTGCAGGGTGGTGTCGATGCGGTTGCACTCGTCGCGCAGCAAGGTGACGGATTCATGGCGGGTTTCGCCCGTGGCCTTGTCGACGATCATCTGGCGGCTGGTCAGCGGCGCCAGTTCGCGGTCGAATCGCCCGGCGCTCTGCGCCTGGGCGGTACGCAGCTGGCTCTGGTAGCTGTATTCGTCCTGCTCGTCGCGGGAGATGCCATAGCGTGCGGAGACGATCTCGGCGGTTTCGATCATCGGGATGTAGGCGTGCGGATCCAGCTCGATCACCGAACCCGACTGGTTGCGATACAGGTTCTTGTGCTTGTTCTGCACCAGGGAAATCGACTCCAGGCCGCCGGCCACGGCGATGTCGATTTCGTCGCACATGATGCCTTTGGCGGCCATGGCGATACTCATCAGGCCCGACGAGCACTGGCGCTCGACGGCCATCCCGGCAACCGATGCCGGCAAGCCGCCGGCAATCGCGCACAGGCGCCCCAGGTTATAGGACTGCGTACCCTGCTGCGCCGCGGAGCCGATGATCACGTCGTCCACTTCACCCGGCTCTATGCCGGCACGGCGCACGGCTTCGCGCACCACGTGGCCGCCCAGATGCGGCGCTTCGGTGTCATTGAACGCACCGCGAAAGGCTTTGCCGATCGGAGTACGGGCGGTCGAAACGATGACGGCTTCTTTCATGTTCATTTCCTCGAAATTCTGCTGGCCGGTTTACGCCGGGTAATAGCGGCTGATGGTGTCGACCACGCAGCCGGGACGCTCCTCGCCGTCGATCTCGACGCTGACGCGGATGGTCGCCTGTACGCCGCCCTTCACTTCCTCGACCGCGATCAGTTGCGCACTGCCGCGCACCCGCGAGCCGACGCGCACCACCGAGGGGAAACGCACCCGCTCACAGCCGTAATTGACGCCCATGGCCAGGCCACGGACTTCGACGATCTGCGGCAAGAACAGATTGACCAGTGACAGGCTCAGGTAGCCATGGGCAATACAGGCGCCAAACGGGCCGCTGGCGGCCTTGACCGGATCGACGTGAATCCACTGATGATCGCCGGTGGCATCGGCGAACCGGTCGATGCGGTCCTGTTCCAGCAACAGCCAGTCGCTGGCGCCAAGCGATTCGCCCACGGCGTCGAACAAGGCCATCGGCGTGTCGAAAATACGTGGCATGGTCACGCCCTCTGGCTGGACACCGACAACACTTCGCCGGTCATGTAGGAGCTGTAGTCGCTGGCCAGGAACATCATCACGTTGGCCACTTCCCAGACTTCGGCAGCGCGGCCGAAGGCTTCGTTGGCAGCGAGTTGATCGAGCACCGCCTGAGGCGCGGATCTGCGCAGGAAATCGTGCAGGGCAATGCTCGGGCTGACCGCGTTGATGCGGATGCCGTAGTCAGCCGCCTCGACGGCTGCGCAGCGGGTCAATGCCATGACGCCGGCCTTGGCGGCGGCGTAGTGCGACTGTTCTTTCTGCGCGCGCCAGCCCAGCACCGAGGCGTTGTTGACGATGACCCCGGCACGCCGCTCCATCATTTTCGGCAGCATGGCACGGGTCATGCGCATGGTGCCGGTGAGCGTCACATCCAGCACCCGGTTCCACTCCTCGTCGCCCATCTCTACCAGCAAGCGCGAGCCGCCAAGACCGGCATTGTTGATCAACACGTCGACGCCTTGCAGGTCACGTTCGGCGCAGGCAATCAGTTGTTGCACCTGGGCTTCGTCGGCGACGTTGCAGACCTGGCCGAAGACCTGTTGCAACCCGGTGGTTTCACGGATTTTCAGCACCGCCTCGGCCAACCGGCCTTCATGGATATCGCTGATCATCAGCGCGCGGCAACCTTCTTCGGCAGCACGCACAGCGGCGGAAAAACCGATCCCGGCACCCGCCGCCGCGGTGATCAGCACCGACTTGCCGCGCAGCAGGCCGCGACCTTCAACATATTGAGGTACAGACATGAACTCTCTCCTTTCAGGCGCGCGGACGCGGCTCTTTAGGCATGCCCAGGGCACGCTCGGCGATGATGTTGCGCTGGATTTCGTTGCTGCCGCCGTAGAGGGTGTCGGCGCGGCTGAACAGGTACAGCGACTGCAAACGGGTCAGTTGGTAAGGCGCGGCTTCGAGCAATTCCGCCTCGGCGCCGAGGACGTCCATCGCCAACTTGCCGAGGCTGGCGTGCCAGGTCGACCAGAACAGCTTGTAGATGGTCGCCTCTTTGCGCAGCGAGCCGTCCTGGCTGCCCGAGAGCATGCGCAGCGAGTTGTAGCGCATGATCCGCAGCCCGCTCCAGGCCTCGGCCAGGCGCTGACGCAGGATCGGATCGCGGTCTGCGCCATTGGACTTGGCGATGGCGATGATCTCGTTGAGTTCGTTCTGAAACTGCATCTGCTGGCCGAGGGTCGAGACACCCCGCTCGAAGCCGAGCAGCGCCATGGCGATCTTCCAGCCTTCGCCCGGCGCGCCGATGATGTTGGCGGCGTCAGTGCGGGCATCGTCGAAGAACACTTCGTTGAATTCCGAGGTGCCGGTCAGTTGTTCGATGGGCCGTACGGTGATTTCCGCCTGGGCCATCGGTACTAGCAGGAACGACAGGCCACGATGGCCGACGCTGCCCGGTTCGGTGCGGGCGATGACAAAGCACCAATCCGATTCGTGGGCCAGGGAGGTCCAGACTTTTTGCCCGTTGATCAGCCATTGGCCGGTCGCCTCATCCAGCGTTGCGCGGGTCTTGACGTTGGCCAGGTCGGAACCGGCACCCGGCTCTGAATAGCCCTGACACCAGAACGACGTACCGCTGACGATCCCCGGCAAAAAGCGCTGTTGCTGGTCGAGCGTGCCGAACGCGGCAATGGTCGGCCCCGCTAGCCCTTCGCCGATATGGCCCATGCGGCCGGGGCCGCCGGCGCGGGCATATTCCTCGTGGAAAATCACTTGCTGGGTGATCGAAAGGCCACGCCCACCATGCTCCGGCGCCCAGCCGACGCAGGTCCAGCCACCCTCGGCGAGTTTGCGTTCCCAAGCTTTGCGCTCCTCGGGAAACATGTGCTCGTCGCCCGGACCACCGCGAAAACGCAGGGCCTCGAACTCACCGCAAAGGTTGGCGTTCATCCAGTCGGCGACTTCCCGGCGGAAGCGTTCGTCCTGCTCGCTGAAACTGATTTTCATGGCTGCTCTCCCAGAATCACCGAAGCAATGCGCTCGCGATGCCAGGCCGGTAGCCCGAGGAAACTCTCGCTGGCGCGGGCGCGCTTGAAGTAGAGGTGCGGGTCGTATTCCCAGGTGAAACCAACGCCGCCGTGCAACTGGATCGACTCCGATGCGCAGGAGAAATAGGTTTCAGAGCACTGCGCCTTGGCCAGCGCTGCTGCCAGCGGCAATTCTGCCGCGACTTGGGGATCACCCTGGGGATCGAGAACTTCCTGGGCCACGCACGCGGCGTAATAACTGGCCGAACGGGCGCATTCGACTTGCAGCATCATGTCGGCGGCACGGTGTTTGAGGGCCTGGAAACTGGCGATCGGGCGACCGAACTGCTGGCGTTCCTGCATGTAGGCCACGCTGAGATCGAGCACCTGCTGCGCGCCGCCGGTCTGCTCGGCAGCCAAGCCGATGCAGGCCAGTTGCAGGACTCGCTCAAGGTGCGACCAGCCGTTACCGAATTCACCCAGCAGCGCATCAGCCTCAAGGTACAGGCCCTTGAGCTGGACCCGCGCCTGGCGCCGGGTCTGGTCCATGGTCGGCAGCATTTGCCGCTCGATGCCGGCCCGCTCGGCGTTCACGGCAAACAGGCTGATGCCCGCCTCGCCGGTCGAACCGGGTTGTCGTGCGGCAATGACCAGAAGGTCAGCGCCGTGCCCGTCGAGCACATGCTTGAGGGTGCCGTCGAGAACGAACCCATCGCCTTCGGCCACTACCGTGGCCTGGACATCGTCGGCCGACCAGCCGTTGGCACTGCTGAACGCCAGGGTCGCGGTCACGCTGCCGTCGGCAATCGACGGCAACCAGCGCTGCTTCTGTTCATCATTGGCGGCCAGCAACAGCGCAGGCGTGGCCATGCAGGCGGTGGCGAAAAACGGTGAGCACAGCAAACGCCGGCCCATCTGTTCCAGCAGGATCGCCAGTTCGACAAAGCCGAGGCCGAGGCCACCATAGGTTTCGGGGATATGAATGGCTGGCCAGTACATGTCCTGGCACAGACGCTGCCAGAGGGTCTCGTCAAAACCCCGTTCGCTGGCCATTGCCACGCGCACGGCGGCAGAATCCGAGACATCGGCGAGGAAGCCCTCGGCCGATGCGCGGATCATTTCCTGTTCGTCGCTGAATGCAAACTCCATCGCGGCGCCTTCTGCTCGTTTGGCGGGGCGCGCGTTGCGCAACACCCCTTTGAGCCTGAAGTTTGGCGCCGGCCGGACGCGGCAGAATCGTTAGCCCTGCCTAGTCCGAACGGGTGATGTGCTGGCGTGTGTGTTCGGCCGGGAAGCCGATCAGCGGCAGTCGCCCCCCATACGCAGGAGCAGAGCCGAACGGCGCGGGTTCAGGTACGGGCTGATTTCTCCGACCTGGCATGACGCCAGGTTCTGCAATTCCGGTGCGAGGGGTGCCTGCACAAACAGCAGCCCCGCCGGACGGGACTCGGACTGCAACTGCGCCACCGTCAGCGGTGCCACCGGCCGGCCCATGTAATAGACCAGGCGGATATCCGGCTCACCGAGGGTATAGGCCTTCTGACCCGGCTGCCCGCCGGCCAGGGTGGCAACCTGCTCAAGACCGTCGACCCGGTGCGACAACACCCGCGCCTCGACGAACATGTAGAACACCACAAACCCGGCCAGCATCACGTAGGGCACAACGGCCAGGACCGTACGCCAGCGCCCCTTCAGCTCATCGAGCATCGCCGTCCAGTGCATCGCCAGCAGCAGCGCCATCGACGGATAAACCGGCAACAGGTACTTGCCATGCTTTTCGGTGAACAGGGAGAACACCACCAGTGGCAACAGGCTGCAGCACAGCAGCATGCCGGCCTCGCGGCGCGCGCGGATCATTGCCCAGAACTTGCGCGGCTGTACGAACACGATCAGCCAGAACGGAAAGAAATCACCGGCAAGGTACAACAGGTACGCGTACCAGGCTTCGGCGCCCTGCCCGTCGATCTTTCTCACGATGTCTTCGCTGATGATCGACGCCCAGATCCCCCAGCCCTGATTCACCGACACTGCCACGTACCAGGAACCGCCCAGCACAACGGCAATCAGCCAGCCCCAGCCGTCGCACAGATAAGCCTTGGCCCGGGCATCGCGGTAGATCAAGGCATAGGCCAGGATCGGAGCCGTCACCCACAACAGGCACACCGGCCCTTTGGTCAGCAGCGCGCAACCCAGCAGCACGTAACTCAACCGACTCCAGAAAACCCGACCTTGCTGGAAGATGAGCTGCCAGGCCGCCAGCAGTGCGCCGAAGCACAGCAGGGTCAACAGCATCTCGATTTCCGAACGCCGTGCGAACAGGCTGAAGGCACCGTTTGCGGCCAGGAACACCACGGCGAACAAACCGACCTGCCGCCCCGCCTGCCGAACGCCGTACAGATAGGTGCCAACACAGCACAAGGCAGCGGCCAGCGCCGAAGGCAGACGCACGCTCCACTCGGACAAACTGCCCAGCACCGCCGTTGAAACCAGGCCGGCCCAATAGAAAAACGGCGGCTTGGACAAGTACAAGTCGCCGTTCATATAAGGCAGCAGCCAGCTGCCTGCCTCGCGCATTTCGCGCACGGTAACGGCGCGGCGGGCCTCGTTGACACTAAGGAACGGCACGCTGCCCAGCCCCCAGAAAAACAGCAACGCCATCGCGATAGCCACGAGCAACGTAATATTTCGGGTCGATAACGATCCGCGCATGACCTACTCCTTCAGGCTTCTGCTTTTGGCAATCAATTGCAGGTTGCGAAAATAGACGAGGGAGCCAAAGGCTTGCCCGGCGATGAACACCGGATCCTCACGGTAAATGGCATAGGCGAGCAGCAGGGTGCTGCCGACGATGCTCAGGTACCAGAAGCTCACCGGGATCACGCTGCGCTTCTTGCACTCGCTGTACAGCCACTGTAGGACAAAGCGCCCGGTAAAGGCGATCTGGCCGACAAAACCGACGATCAGCCACAAGGCTTCGCGGGAGAGATTCATCCTTCTATCTCCTGGGCAACGGTGTTCAGCCGTGTGCGCTTGATCAGCCACCAGACCCCGAACAAATCGAGAATGCCGACCAACGCGCGGTCGATGTTGCCGTATTTCGACACCCCGGCCGTGCGCGCCGGTGGTTGACCGGGTGCACGATCATACGTCCGTTATGGCGCTGGATCAGCGCCGGAATATAGCGATGCATGTGGTCGAAGTACGGCAGGCGCAGGAACGCCGCGCGCTCGATCAGCTTCAGGCCGCAACCGGTGTCCGGGGTGGCATCCTTGAGCAGGCGCCGACGCAGGTTGTTGGCGAAACGCGAGGCGTAGCGTTTGCTCGCGGTGTCGCGGCGATTGACCCGGTGCCCGGCAACCAGCTGCACATCGACCTGGCCCGGTTCGCCGCGCACCAGCGCCAGCATGCCGGGAATGTCCGCCGGGTCGTTCTGGCCGTCGCCATCGAGGGTCGCCAGCCACTGCCCGCGCGCCTCCCGTGCCGCGTGGTACAGCGAGGTGCTCTGCCCCAGCGACCGCTCGTGATGGAGGATGCGCAAGGTGTCCAGGCCGTCGTGGCGCATTTGCCGCAACTCCTGCAGGGTCGAGTCGGTGCTGCCATCGTCGACCACGATGATTTCATAAGCCTCATCGGCCAGTGCCACGCGGATTTCCTCAAGCAATGGCTTGAGGTTGTTCGCTTCGTTTTTGGCGGGAATCAGTACGGATACAAAAATGTCTTGGCTCATGGAGTCACTCTCGCCTTTATTGAATTTCTTTTATCAGAGGCGAATGAAGGTGTAGTACACCGGCCGACTCGATGCAGGATTCAGCTATTCAGGGCGATGACGCCAACAATACCCCGCCCTATGGACGCGCTCGCGCGCGACCCCGCATACGGTGCCCGGCCAATTGTAAAAATGGCGTTAATATTTCATACACTTTTTGTCATCTTTGCTCTGATGACGCAATGAATTCTGTTGCGCTTGGCGCCTGCCCATCTAAAGTGCACCCACGCAAGTGAAAAACATGAATCGGGTAAGGACGCAGAACCATGAGCGCTGAGCAAGAGACGACTTTCGATGAGCCACGGCTCAATACCACGGAAATCCGCATCCTGGGCTCGTTGATCGAGAAACAGGCCACCAGCCCGGAAACCTATCCCCTGACCCTCAATGCCCTGGTGATTGCCTGCAACCAGAAAACCAGCCGCGAGCCGGTGATGAACCTCACACAAGGCCAGGTCGGCCAGAGCCTGCGCGTCCTCGAAGGACGCGGCTTCGCCAGACTAGTGATGGGCAGCCGCGCCGACCGCTGGGAGCACAAGGTCGACAAGGCTCTGGAACTGGTGCCGGCGCAGGTCATCCTGACCGGGCTGATGTTCCTGCGCGGCCCGCAGACCGTCAATGAACTGCTGACCCGCAGCGGCCGCATGCATGAATTCGAAGATGCCGAACAGGTTCTGCATCAACTCGAACGCCTGATTGCCCGGGGCCTGGCCGTGCTGATTCCGCGTCAGGCCGGCCAGCGCGAAGACCGCTATACCCACGCCTTGGGCGACCCGGCGGATATCGAGGCGATCCTGGCGGCACGGAACAACCCGGCCGAGCGTGGCAGTGGCGGGGTTTCGGTTGAACGGATCGAAGAACTGGAAGCGCGGATTGCGGAGCTGGAAGAGCGTTTGGCGCGGCTCGAATAGCCGGGATGATTGCCTGTACAAAACCTGTAGGAGCAGCCGGTCGACGCTCGACTGCTCGCGATGGACGTCCAGACGACGCGCTCATTCAGACAGCACGCGTTATCGTTGAAGTCCATCGCGAGCAAGCTCGCTCCCACAGTGGGTCGTGAACTGATCGGCATTTGTGATTGACACAAAACCTGTGGGAGCGGGCTTGCTCCGGGCGGCATTCCGACGAAGGCGGACTGCCAGTCACACCAACTCTGGATGTGCCGACGCTTTCGCGGGCAAGCCCGCTCCCACAGTGGGTCGTGGACTGACTGGCATTTGTGATTGGCACGAAACCTGTGGGAGCGAGCTTGCTCGCGAAAAACGTCCAGACGACGCGCTCATTCAGACAGCACGCGTTATCGTTGACGTCCATCGTCGGAACGCCGCCCGGAGCAAGCTCGCTCCTACAGGGATATGACGGTGCCTGAGCCTACTCGCCGTCCCAGTAATCCACCCCATCGATCTGCCGGGCCACCGCAACAAATCCCGAGGCATTACCCTCGGCATCCACCTTGAAGTCATCCATCACGGCATATTTGCCGGAATCGGGGTATTCACAGATCTCCGGCGATTGCTGGGTGCTGACAGCCAGGTAGCGCAACTCGCCGTTGCTGGTATTGATGATCTGGTGCGCCTTTTCAGGCCCGCCCGGTGGGCAGGCGATCACATCACCGGCGCGGATTGGAAAGCGTTCGGCTCCCAGGCGGACTTCCCCTTGCCCGGCGACGACGTAGAACATTTCCTCATTGACCCGATGACTGTGAAACGGGCTGCCGCGCATGCCCGGCTCCAGCACATACAAACGGTAACCCAGCTTTTGCGCCCCCAGTTGCTGACCGACACGGGCCAGGCGCTGTTGATAGCGACCGGCGGTTTCACCCGTCGGCGCAAACGCTTCGGGCAGCGGTTCAAGCTCGACCGAATCCAGATTGAGAATGGGGGGATGCATGGAACCTCCTAGCTGCGGGCAAACGCTACTGCCTTGTGGAATTGCTCGTCTGTCGGCCGTACGCCGGTATAGAGCACAAATTGCTCCAGTGCCTGGATCGCGATCACTTCCAGACCGGTGATGACCCGCTTGCCTTCGGCACGCGCACGCACGATCAACGGTGTTTCCGAGGGAATCGCCACCACATCGAACACAGTTTCCGCTTTTTCGATCACGTCAGGTTCAAAGGCCAGTTGATCGGCCTCCGGTCCTCCCGCCATGCCGATCGGGGTGACGTTGACCAGCATCTGCGGGCGACGATTGCCCAGCTCGGCTTGCCACTCATACCCCAACGACTGCGCCAGCGCCTGCCCGGCGCGCTCGTTGCGGGCCACGATCAGGCCGTGTTCATACCCGCCATCGCGCAAGGCGCTCGCCACGGCCTTGGCCATACCGCCGCTGCCGCGCAAGGCAAAGGTCGAGTCCTTGGGCACCTGGTGTTTTTCCAGCAACTGGGCAACGGCGATGTAATCGGTGTTGTAAGCCTTGAGATGACCGTCGGTGTTGACGATGGTGTTGATCGATTGAATGGCGGCGGCAGATGCGTCGAGTTCATCCACCAGGGCAATGCAAGCTTCCTTGAACGGCATCGACACACCACAGCCACGAATCCGCAGGGCGCGAATGCCGGCAACGGCACCCGAAAGGTCCTGGCTGGCAAAGGCCTTGTAGTAAAAATTCAGGTCCAGCTGCTCATACAGATGATTATGAAAACGCAGACCAAAGTTCCCGGGACGTCCTGAAAGGGACATGCATAGCTGGGTGTCTTTGTTGGGGTTCATCTGCATGGGGAAGCTCCTTCAAATGCACTTTTCGGATGGACGGGATTAGCCCCCATCGGGTTCTGATCGATCATATAAGCCTGTGCGCAAGGGCTTGAACAGGTCGGTAAAAAAGTCGGTACAGACCTTACACAAAATTTACCCAACGGCCGTGCTGTTTTTCAGAAAAACGCTGTCTTAGAAGTATCCCCGCGACAATCCTTGGGTCTATTGCAGACACAAGCGCCGGGCTGAAGAACCGAGGAGCTATCATGATCCGTAAAGTCCCCACAGTAGCCTTGCTGATCGGCGCCCTTGCTATCGCAGGACAGGCGCAAGCCCATGGTGGTGGTAATTACTGGCAAGGCCCGGCGGTGTTTGGCGCGATTGTCGGTACTGCCATTGTCGGTTCGGCCCTGATCAACGCGAACCGACCGGTCTATGTCGCACCGCAACCGGTCTACTACCAGCCCGCGCCGGCTTATTACGCACCACCGCCTCCGGTTTACTACCAGCCGGCTCCGGTCTACGTGCAGCAACCGATCTACTACGGCCCTGCTCCGGTTTATTACGGCCCACCCCGTGGCTACTACGGCCCTCCTCGTGGCTACTACGGCCATCACTACGGCCGCTGGTAACGGACTCGTCAAGCCCCGCTGAAACAGCGGGGCTTTTTTATGCCCGTTTGTCGGTGCAAGTCTGGAAAAATCTCGCCAAGGTCGCTATCGGGACAGTGCGCGTGGTGGAAATTGGCAAGATGGACCGACCCGTTTTCTGCCGTGCGGCGAAAAACGGTCATATTTTTATCATGACAGTTCCGCAAGCTCGGGGCTGTCCGTCGATAACAGGTTGATAACAACAAGGACGACCACATGCCAACGCAAAACCCGCACCGCATCGTCGGTCTGTGCACCTCCAGCAAGGTCTACAACGCACTGACCGAACTCAAGCACCTGGAAGGTCATCGCAGCGCCAAGTTTCTCTCGCTGCTGACGCAAAACCTGGTGCGCAAGGGCCTGCTCAACGAGCAGGAAGTGGTTCATATGCTCGATCAGGTGGTCAACTGACCGACCGACGGTCGTTTGCCCCCGCTGGCATCAATGACCACTATCGAAAGCGTTGATTACCCCTCGAGGCACCCGGACCTTAAAGTAACTCCACAGATTGATGGAGGTACTTATCATGTCCAAGGTTCAGATCATGTCCGTTATCGGCAGCGCCGTCCCCGCACAGCTCAGAGAGCTGGGCATGCTCGCCTGCTGGTATCTGGTGCAGGACGGCGTGCAGATCAGCGGCCCGCTCACTTCGCTGCCCGCCGCCCAGGAGCTGTCACAACGCATCGGCAGCGGCCAGTCCGGCAGGCTCAGCGCCTAAGGCAACTGCACCCGCGGTTTGGTCTCGATGAAAATGTCCCAGCTCGACATGAACAGGGCCGCAATCAACGGGCCGATGACAAAGCCGTTCAGCCCGAAAATCGCCAGGCCGCCGAGGGTCGAGATCAGGACCATGTAATCCGGCATCCTGGTGTCCTTGCCCACCAGAATCGGTCGAAGCACGTTATCCACCAGCCCGATCACGAAGATCCCGAACAGCCCCAGCACCACGCCCTGCCAGATCGCCCCGGTGAGCAGGAAAAACGCCGCCACCGGCGCCCAGACTATTCCCGCCCCCACCGCCGGCAGCAGTGACAGAAACGCCATCAACACTGCCCAGAGCAATACGCTGGGAATATCCAGAAACCAGAAAATCAGACCGCCCAGTGCGCCTTGCGTGATGGCCACCAACAGGTTGCCCTTCACCGTGGCCCGCACCACACGATTGAACTTGAGCTGCAAACGGCGTTTCTGCTGTTCCTGCAATGGCACCGCCGCACGCACTTTGCGCGCCAGTTCCGCACCGTCGCGCAGGAAGAAGAACAGTAGATACAGCATGATGAAAAAACTGACGACGAACTCGAACGTGCCCTGGCCGAAATTGAACACCTGAGAGGCCAGCACCTGCCCGCCGGTCATCGCGCTCTTGACGATTTTCTCTCGCAGCCCGTTCAACTCGCCCACGCCGAAACGATCCAGCAGATGCTGGAAATACGGCGGCAGGCTGTGCTTGAACTGCAATACGTGCCCGGCAATGTCGAGTTCGCCGCTCTCGACGCTTTTGTAGAGTGACGCCCCCTCCTGAACCAGCAAGGCGCTGGTGATGATCACCGGCAGAATCGCAATCACCAGGCAAATGCTCAATGTGCACAGCGCCGTGAGGTTGCGTTGCCAGCCGAACTTCAGTTGCAGCCGCCGCTGCAGAGGAGCAAAGACGATGCCGAGGATCACCGCCCAGAACACCGCCCCGTAAAACGGCAGCAGGATCCAGATGAAGGCAGCGCTCACCAGCACCAGCAAAACCGTCAGCGATTTGTCTTGCGGGGTTGTTTCGTTCATGTCCGTTCCGTGCCAGCCAGGACGAAAAACTTCCGCCCTGATGTTTAGTCCGCTGCGGCTCGCGCGAGTGCCGTCGTTTTGTTGAGCAAGCATAGATCCAGGTCAATAAACCCCTGGCACGGTGCATTTACCCTAGCCGGCTTTGCGACCGACACCGCCATGAACCTCACTGCGCCAGAACTGCTCGCCCCCGCCGGCACCCTGAAAAACATGCGTTACGCCTTCGCTTACGGCGCCGATGCCGTGTACGCCGGCCAACCGCGCTACAGCCTGCGGGTGCGTAACAACGAATTCGACCACGCCAACCTGGCCCTTGGCATTCGCGAAGCACAGGCTCAGGGCAAGCGCTTCTACGTGGTGGTGAACATCGCGCCGCACAACGCCAAGCTCAAGACCTTCCTCAAGGACCTTGAACCGGTGATCGCCATGGCCCCGGATGCGCTGATCATGTCCGACCCCGGCCTGATCATGCTGGTGCGCCGGCACTATCCGCTGATGCCGATCCACCTTTCGGTGCAGGCCAATACGGTGAACTGGGCCAGTGTCGAGTTCTGGCAGCAGCAAGGCTTGAGCCGGATCATCCTGTCGCGGGAGCTGTCGCTGGAGGAAATCGCCGAGATTCGCCAGCAAGTACCTGCCATGGAACTGGAAGTGTTCGTGCACGGTGCATTGTGCATGGCCTATTCCGGGCGTTGCCTGCTGTCGGGCTACATGAACCGGCGCGATGCCAATCAGGGCACCTGCACCAACGCCTGTCGCTGGAAATACTCGGCGCAGCCGGCCACGGAAAACCAGCTCGGCGAGATCGTCCAGACATTCGAACCCGCACCGACCCTGGGCATCGGCGCGCCCACCGATCAGGTGTTCCTGCTGCAGGAAGCCAATCGTCCCGGCGAACAGATGCCCGCCTTCGAGGACGAGCACGGCACTTACATCATGAACGCCAAGGACCTGCGCGCCGTGCAGCACGTCGAACGCCTGACGCACATGGGCGTGCATTCCCTGAAAATCGAAGGCCGGACCAAATCCCACTTTTACTGCGCGCGCACCACCCAGGTTTATCGCCGGGCCATCGACGATGCGGTGGCAGGCCGGGTCTTCGACCGAGGCCTGATGACCGACCTGGAATCCCTCGCCCAGCGCGGCTACACCGAAGGTTTTCTGCGCCGACACGTGCATGACGAGTACCAGAACTACCAGAACGGCAGTTCAGTGTCGGAGCGGCAGCAGTTTGTCGGTGAATTGACCGGGCGACGGCAGGATCGACTGGCCGAGGTCAAGGTGAAGAACCGCTTCGGCCTGGGCGACCACATGGAACTGATGACGCCCAAAGGCAACTTCCACTTCGATCTGCATCAGTTGCAAAACGCCAGGGGTGAAGCGATCGACGTTGCACCGGGCGACGGGCACACGGTGTATTTGCCGATACCGGATGCGGTGGATTTGAATTTTGGCCTGCTAATGAGAGATATCAGCATGCCGTAATCCCTGTGGGAGCGTGCTTGCTCGCGAAGGCGGTGTGTCAGGCAACATTGACTTTGAATGTGCCGCCCCCCTTCGCGACCAAGCCCGCTCCCACAGGTACCGCGTTACGCGAACTCCTCGCGGAGCATCGCCACAAACGCCTCACGCGCCGGGTGAACCCCGGCGTTTTCATGCCAGTAAAACAGGCTCTCGATTGCCGTCAATTCGGGAAACTCAAACGCCACGCACCCGGCGCCCTTGGCGTATTGATCGAATACCCCCTTTGTCACCAGCGCCACACCAGCACCGGCGCTGACACAACCGACAATCGCGCCATAGCTGGCCAGGCTGACAATCGGCAACGACAACCCGTTGCGCAATAACCAATGCTCCATCGCCGCCCGGTACGGACAACCCTGGGGCCAAAGGAACATGGTCTTGTCATGCAGGTCCGTCACGTCGCGCAGCGGCCCCAGGGATGTCGAGGCGATCAGCAGCAAATCTTCGCGGTACATCGGTGTGCGTTTGAGGTGCGAACGCTCGACATCCACCGCCACGATTGCGCCGTCGAGCTTGTGATTGAGCGTGTCGTCGAGCAACTGGGCCCAAGTGCCGGTGGTCAGCTCCAGCGCTACCTGCGGGAAACGCTTGTGAAATTTCGCCAGCAGACGCGGCAGACGCCCGGTGGCCGACGACTCGATGGCCCCGATGCGCAACGGTCCAGAGGGTTCGGCCGAAGGGTCGACCGCGCGTTTGGCCTCGGCGGTGAGGGCGAGAATTTTCAGGGCGTAGGCCAGGAAGGTCTGCCCCGATGGGCTGATGCGCAGCCCTCGCCCCTCGCGCAGAAACAGCGCGACACCCAGTTCGGCCTCAAGGGCCTTGATCCGTGCCGTGATGTTCGACGGCACGCAATGCAACAGCTCGGCTGCACGGGCGATGCTGCCGACCTCGGCCACGGTCTTGAACATGCGAATCTGTGCCAGCTCCATACATCACCAAAAGTGAACGGTTTGCGCAGTATAAGTCAGTTGTGGCGAACGATGCGCTTTCTGATACTCGGTGCATCCGCCAACAGGTGCACGACCATGACGCCGCTCAAACCCTCCCCCGTTTCACCCTGGAAAATCATCCTGGCCATGGCGTTTGTCGTGGCGTGCTGGGGCTACTCCCCGACCGGCATTCATATCGGCTTGCAAGCCTACGACCCCGTGCACCTGGCGCTCCTGCGTTTCCTGCTGGCCTCCGTATTCATGGCCGTGGTCGCGATCTTCAAGGGCATCCGCCTGCCCAGCCTGCGAGACCTGCCGCTGATGTTCGGCCTGGGATTCTTTGCCGTGAGCCTGCACCACGTGGCGATCAACTTCGGGCAACAGGGTGTCAGCGCTGGCGCTTCGAGCGTCCTGGCCCAGACCACGCCGCTGTTCAGCACGCTGATCGCGCGCTTCGTGTTCAAGGATCAGGTAAGCCTGTGGCGCTGGGGCTGTGTGCTGCTCGGGTTGTTGGGCGTGGTGATTGTGGTGACGGGCGATCATGGCCTGGGCAGCCTCGATGCCCACGGCTTGCTGATCCTGCTGGCGGCGGTGTCCTGGAGCCTCTACTTTGCCCTGCAAAAACATCACACCGGGCGTTACGACGGGCTGACGCTGGTGTGTTACACGGTGTGGTCCGGGACGGTGCTGTTGTTGATCTATCTGCCCGGTCTTGTGGATCAGATCGCCTCGGCGCCGCTGCACGTGCAGTTCGCCGTGTTCACCCTGGGGATTTTCCCCAGTGCCCTGGCGTACCTGGCCTGGGCCTATGTACTGGCGCATGTCGATTTGAGTCGGGCGACGATGACGCTGTATCTGACGCCGCCGACGGCAATGGTGATTGCGTCCTATGCGCTTGGAGAACGACCGACGCTGATGATCGTGGTTGGCGGGTTGGTGGTGTTGGCGAGTGTGCTGGCGTTGAATCTGGAGCGGCGGCCTGTCGCTGTTCAGGTTGCTCGGGTCTGATCATGCTTTTTGCTGTCTGGGCCGGCGCCTTCGCGAGCAAGCCCGCTCCCACAGGTTCTGAGGTGTACTCAAGAACTGCGGCAAAACTAAAACCCTGTGGGAGCGGGCTTGCTCGCGAAGAACGATGACTGGGTGTCACTGAAAAAAACACCCAAATAGCAGTCAGCTGGGCGAAAACCGGTCGCGACTGTTGGTCAGGTGCAGCCACATGGCCGCCCGCGCCGCGTCCGGGTCCTGGCGTTTGATGGCATTGAGGATCGCCTCGTGCTCAAGGTTGGCCAACTCGCCGAGCTTGCTCAAGTCCACCGCACCACGCTCGGCGGCATTGACCCGGGTGCGCGGGATCATGGCACTGCCCAGGTGCTGCATGATTTCGGTGAAGCACAGGTTGCCGGTGGCTTCGGCGATCAGTAGATGAAAACGCCGGTCCGCTTCGACACAACTGTCGTTGTTGGCCAGCAGGTTTTGATAGTCATCCAGCGCTTCACGCATCTGCGCCAGTTGCAGATCGGTACGGCGAGTCGCCGCCAGTGCGGCCGCCTGGGTTTCCAGGCCCATGCGCAACTCCAGGATGCTGCGCACCCCCAACGCCGTATCGACATTCAGCCGCAGCCCCTGCTCCGGTGCGCGCTCGATCACAAAGGTGCCAATGCCGTGCCGGGTTTCCACCAGCCCCGAGGCCTGCAACTTGGAGATCGCCTCACGCACCACCGTACGACTGACCCCGTGTTCCTGAACGATGGTGTTCTCCGATGGCAACTTGTCGCCGGGCAACATCTGGCCGAGCAGGATGCGCTGGGTCAGTTTCTCCACCAGGTCATGGGCCAGGTTGTGGCTGCGTTTGCGGGCGGGTACTTCGAGGTCTTCTTGCATGAGGGCGTCCGGAAATCAGGGCTATCGAATCGTAGCACCGCGCCGGGCGGGAATCCTGAGAAATCTCGCTCAACTTGTATGACAACACTCAACACAAAGCCCGTATTGAGAGACTTCAAAGGCAAACCAGCACCGCCAATGGAATAACAACCCTCCAACGCGGCGCTATTTCATTGAATAAACAGGGTTGCACGAAGAAAAAATCTAGTTGTATGATGTCTAGCAACATCGCAGCACCCAGCCCTACCCCGCATAAAAATAACGAGTGGGAGAAAACGCAGTGAATACATCCATCTCCGGGATGCACGACGACGCCAATTCAGTGCTGAAGTCCGCCATCGCCAAAGTCAAACGTCACGTCTTGCCGCTGTTCGTCATCATGTTCATCGTCAATTACATTGACCGCGTGAACATCGGCTTCGTCCGCGCCCACATGGAACACGACCTGGGCATTGGCGCTGCCGCCTATGGCCTCGGTGCCGGCCTGTTCTTCATCGGTTATGCGCTGTTCGAAGTGCCCTCCAACATCCTTCTGCAAAAAGTCGGCGCGCGTATCTGGCTGACCCGCATCATGCTGACCTGGGGCCTGGTCGCCGCGGGCATGGCGTTCATCCAGAACGAAACCCACTTCTACATCCTGCGTTTTCTGCTGGGCGTGGCCGAAGCCGGGTTCTTTCCCGGGGTGATCTACTACTTCACCCGCTGGTTGCCCGGCGCGGAGCGTGGCAAGGCGATTGCCATTTTCCTCAGTGGCTCGGCGGTCGCCTCGCTGATCTCCGGCCCGCTGTCCGGTTTGCTCCTGCAAATCGAAGGACTGGGCCTGCACGGTTGGCAATGGATGTATTTCATCGAAGGCATGTTCTCGGTGGGGTTGTGCGTATTCGTCTGGTTCTGGCTGGACTCCAAACCTCACGATGCCAAATGGCTGAGCCGTGAGGAGCAGGACGCGCTGGTCAAGGCCATCGACGACGAACAGCTGGCCCGCGAAGCCGCTACGCCGATCAAGCCGTCACTGGGCAAATTACTCAAAGATCGCCAGATCATCCTGTTCTGCCTGATCTACTTCTTTATCCAGCTGACCATCTACGCCGCGACCTTCTGGCTGCCGAGCATCATCAAGAAAATGGGCGACCTGAGCGACATCCAGGTCGGACTGTTCAACTCGATTCCGTGGCTGCTGTCGATTGTCGGCATGTACGCCTTCGCTTCGCTGTCGGCCAAATGGAAACACCAGCAAGCCTGGGTCGCCGTTGCCCTGCTGATCGCCGCTGCCGGGATGTTCATGTCCACCACCGGCGGGCCGATCTTCGCTTTCGTGGCAATCTGCTTTGCCGCCCTGGGTTTCAAATCGGCGTCATCGTGTTTCTGGCCGATTCCCCAGGCCTACCTGGATGCGCGTATCGCCGCTGGCGTCATCGCGCTGATCAACTCGGTGGGCAACCTCGGTGGCTTCGTTGCGCCGACCACCTTCGGCCTGCTCGAAGAGCACACCGGCTCCATCCAGGGCGGGCTGTACGGCCTGGCCGCGACCTCGATCATCGCCGCCATCATCGTGTTTGCTGCCCGTAACACACCGAAATCCGCACCTGCCGTGACGCTGAGCAAACCCACGCCCAACCACGCCTGAATTCTGCTTTTCAAGGACTGCAAAATGAACGCACAAGACACCGCAAAAGCCCCGGTCATCACCAGCATGCAAGTGGTTCCGGTGGCCGGCCATGATGGCATGCTGCTCAACCTGAGCGGCGCCCACGGCCCGTTTTTCACCCGCAATATCGTGATCCTCAAGGACAATGCCGGCCACACCGGCGTCGGCGAAGTGCCGGGGGGCGAGCGCATTCGCCAGACCCTCGAAGACGCGCGCAGCCTGGTGGTCGGCAGCCCGATCGGCACCTGGCAGAAGATTCTCAATCAGGTACGCCAGACTTTCGCCGACCGCGATGCCGGTGGCCGTGGTCTACAGACCTTCGACCTGCGCATCACCATCCATGCGGTCACCGGCCTGGAAGCCGCACTGCTCGATCTGCTCGGTCAGCACCTTGACGTGCCGGTGGCCGCCCTGCTTGGCGAAGGTCAACAGCGCGATGAAGTGAAGATGCTGGGCTATCTGTTTTATGTCGGTGATCGTAACGAAACGGACCTCGCCTACCGCAGCGAGCCAGACGCCGACAACGACTGGTTCCGCGTGCGTCACGAAAAAGCCATGACCGCCGATGCCGTGGTGCGGCTGGCCGAAGCGGCCCATGCCCGTTACGGCTTCAAGGATTTCAAACTCAAGGGCGGCGTACTCGGCGGCGATGCCGAAATCGAAGCGGTCACGGCCCTCGCTGAACGCTTCCCCGAGGCGCGTATCACCCTTGATCCAAATGGTGCCTGGTCACTGAAAGAAGCCATCCGCCTGTGCCGCGATCAGCATCGCGTTCTGGCCTATGCCGAAGACCCGTGCGGGACGGAAAACGGTTACTCGGGACGCGAAGTCATGGCGGAATTCCGCCGGGCCACCGGCCTGAAAACCGCGACCAACATGATCGCCACCGACTGGCGGGAGATGGGCCACGCGATCCAGTTGCAGTCAGTCGACATTCCCCTGGCCGACCCGCACTTCTGGACCATGCAAGGTTCGGTGCGCGTGGCGCAGATGTGCCACGAATGGGGCCTGACCTGGGGTTCGCACTCTAACAACCACTTCGACATTTCCTTGGCGATGTTCACTCATGTCGCGGCGGCCGCGCCGGGCGAGATCACCGCCATTGACACTCACTGGATCTGGCAAGACGGTCAGCGTCTGACCAAGGCCCCGCTGCAAATCGTCGACGGCTGCGTGCAGGTACCGCAGAAACCGGGGCTGGGGGTCGAACTGGACATGGATCAGGTCGCCAAGGCTCACGAGCTGTACAAAGGCATGGGCCTGGGCGCCCGGGATGACAGCGTGGCGATGCAGTTCCTGATTCCCGGCTGGAAGTTCGACAACAAGCGGCCGTGCCTGGTGCGTTGAAACGGCAGTTGCGCGTGGCCGCCTGTTGGCGGTTGGTTTAAAAAAGCGCTCGGAGCATAGCGCTTAACCCCCTAAAATGGCGCGCAACTGAATCAACGACGGATGAAACCAACATGGACAGGCTGAAAACGATCGCGGCTTGCATGGTACTGCTCGCCTCGGGCCAGTGCGCTGCACAGGATCAAATCGAGACGGTGGTGAACGCGGCTGTACAACCGGTGATGCAAACCGAGGGTATTCAGGGCATGGCCGTGGCGGTCACCGTCAACGGCCAGGCGCATTACTTCAACTATGGCGTCGCCTCGAAAGAAACCGGCACCCCCGTCACGCGAGACACCCTGTTCGAAATCGGCTCCGTCAGCAAAACCTTCACCGCCACCCTCGCCGCTTACGCCCAGGCCACGGGCAAGCTGTCGCTGTCGGACAAGGCCAGCCAGATCCTGCCAGCCCTGCGCGGCAGTGCGTTCGACCACATCAGCGTGCTGCAACTGGGTACCTACAGCGCTGGTGGCTTGCCGCTGCAATTTCCTGCTGAATCTGATTCGGCCGACAAGATGCTCGACTACTACAAACAATGGAAACCGCTCTACGCCCCCGGCAGCCACCGACTGTATTCGAACCCCAGCCTGGGCCTGTTCGGCTACCTCGCCGCCCACAGCATGGGCCAGCCGTTTGATGAGCTGATGGAGAAAACCCTGCTGCCGAAACTCGGCTTGCAGCACACCTATGTGCATGTGCCGCAGGATCAGATGGCGCTATACGCCCAGGGCTACAACAAGGACGGCAAGCCTGTGCGGGTCAGTCCGGGCGCGCTGGATTCCGAGGCGTATGGGGTCAAAACCAGCGCCGCAGACTTGCTGGCCTATGTTGGCGCCAACATGAAACCGGCGTCTCTGGAAAAGCCATTGCAGCAAGCCATCGCCTTGACTCACAGCGGTTACTACACCGTAGGCAATATGACCCAGGGACTGGCTTGGGAGATGTATCGCTACCCGATCACACTGGATGGTTTGCTGAAAGGCAACTCCACACCGATGGCCATGGAGGCGCATACAGTCCAGTGGCTGAATCCGCCACAAACGCAGCCGGAGAACGTGCTGATCAACAAGACAGGTTCAACCGGCGGCTTCGGGGCTTATGTGGCGTTCGTGCCATCGAAGGACATCGGCATTGTGATTCTGGCCAACAAGAATTATCCCAATGCAGAGCGGGTCAGGATCGCGCATCGGATATTGAGCGCCCTTCCCCAATAGGTCCTGATCCGTCTGCTCACCACCAGCATTCAGTGCCGGATCAATCATCCGGCATTTCAGGCGGTTTGGCGGGCTTCGCCGGTTTGCTGTTTTTCCCGGCCTTGGTGCCTTTGGCCGGCGGCTCGGCTTCAGCGACGGGAGCGGCCACGGTCGCGGTAAATTCTTTCTCGGCCGCCGGCAACTGATCGACGGCGCTGAAGATTTCATCCAGCTTGATGGCGTCCGATTGTTCAAGTTTCTTTTCGCCGTCCTTGCCGACCAGAATGACCCTGGTCCTGGCGCCGACACCCAGCTTGAGCGAGCGAATCAGCGCCGCCGTGTCTTGTGACCCGAGGTCTTTGCCGTCGCGCTGGCCCATCAGGTTGAGCACGGTGTAGAGCACCAGGTTGCGGTCGGTGAATCCCTTGCGATTGGCCGGCTCATCCAGCGACTTTTTCAGGCTGACCCAGGTCGGATCAACAGTGCTCGGAGCAATGACAATCAGTGGCCGGGCCCTGCCCTTGTCCATGTCCAGCGGTGAGTCGCCATCGGTGGCGAACAAGGGGCCGGCAATCGCCAGCAAAGTAGCCAGGGTCAGTGACCTGATGAGCATGCGCATCTCCTTTTTGATATCCACGCTCTAATGATTGCGCATTGCGGCGATCGACGTACCGCAAATGTTTTTCGCCATGTCCCAAGCTTAGGTCAGGGCGGTCATAGCGCAACAGGCTGAGCTAATCTGAAGACTCATGACAACCCGCCTGATCCGTCGTGAGGACCTGCCCATGAGCGCCCAGTTGAACCACACCATCGTCTGGTGCCGGGACAAGCAGGTTTCGGCGAATTTCCTGACTGGCCTCCTTGGCCTGCCCGCCCCGCAGCCCTTCGGGCCGATGCTGATCGTCAAATTCGATAACGGCGTGTCACTGGACTTCTACGACAACGACCCGCCGATAACGTCACAGCACTACGCATTCCTGATTGGCGACGAGGATTTCGATGCGGCCTTCGCACGCCTGCAAGCCAAGGGTCAGCCATGGTGGGCCGACCCGTGCAAGCAGCGACTGAGGGAGATCAATGATTACGCGGGAGGGCGGCGGGTGTATTTCGATGACCCGGACGGGCATCTGCTGGAAATATTCACCCGCGAATGAAACTGGCGTGGCGGCTTGAATCAGAACGCCAGTTTGTAACCGATCAACAACAGCATGGTCGCCAGGCAAGGGCGCAGCAGTTCGTCGGAGATGCGCCCGGTCAGGTGGCTGCCCAGGTAAATCCCCGGCAACGACCCCACCAGCAAGTAACCCAGGACGTGCCAATCCATGTTGCCCATGCTGGCGTGGCCAAGGCCCGCGACCAGGGTCAGCGGCACGGCGTGAGCGATTTCAGTCCCCACCAGGCGGCGGGTTGGTAGCATCGGATAGAGAATGAACAGCGCCACGGTGCCCAGCGCACCGGCGCCGATGGACGTCAGCGCGACCATGGTGCCGAGGACCAGCCCGGTGATGACCGTCATCACATTGAGGCGCAATCCGCTGGGGTTGTAGTTGCCGCCCGCACGTTTGTGGGCGAAGTCGAGCAGGCGCTTCTTGAACAGGATCGCCAGTGCCGTGGCGAACAACACAAAACCGAGGGCCTGCTTGATGATCGCGTTCATCGCCTCGGGGGCGCTGTGCAGGGTGCTGAGAAACCACAGGGTCAACGCCACCGCAGGCACGCTGCCCAGGGTCAGCCAGCCGGTAATCGCCCAGTCGATGTTGTTGTTCTTTCGGTGAACCAGCACACCGCTGGATTTGGTGATGGCGGCGTACAGCAGATCGGTACCGACCGCAGTCGCCGGATTGATGCCGAACCATAGCAGGATCGGCGTCATGAGCGACCCGCCACCCACGCCCGTCATGCCGACGATGAAGCCGACGACCAGCCCGGCGACGACCAACCCGATGTTCACTAAATCCATGAATACTTCCACAAAGATCGCAAGGGAAATCTGGTCCGCAGCATAGCGATATTTCTTATAACCAGTTATATCGATGCGATCTATCTTTATGCCCTGAACTCAATTTCCCGTAGGAGCTGCCGCAGGCTGCGATCTTTGATCTTGAACAATCAAAATCAAAGATCGCAGCCTGCGGCAGCTCCTACAATATTCACCGAACACACACAGGAGGTTTGCATGCGCACGCTTGAACTGGCTGGCGCCAGGGTCCCGGTTATCGGCCAGGGGACCTGGCAGTTGGGCGAAGATCGCTCACGGCACAAGGAAGAGGTAGCGGCACTGCGCCTGGGCATCGAACTGGGCATGACCCTGATCGACACCGCTGAAATGTACGCCGAAGGCGGCGCCGAGGAAGTGGTCCGCGATGCCATCGCCGGCCGGCGCGATAGCGTCTTTCTGGTCAGCAAGGTGTACCCGCACAACGCCAGCCGCCAGGGCATTCCCCAAGCGTGCGAGCGAAGCCTGCGCAGGCTCGGCACCGACTGCATCGATCTGTATTTGTTGCATTGGCGCGGTCAGTATCCGCTGGAGGAAACGGTCGAAGCCTTCGAGCGCCTGCGCAAAGCTGGCAAGATCGGTCGTTGGGGCGTGTCCAATTTCGACCTCGATGACATGCGGGAACTGGACGCCCCAGCCTGTGCCACCAATCAGGTGCTCTACAATCTGGAACAGCGTGGCATAGAATTTGACTTGTTACCCTGGAGCCAGCAGCAGCGGCTGCCGGTCATGGCTTATTGCCCGATCGGTCAGGGTGGAAAAATGCTCGCCAACGCCACCCTCAAACAGGTGGCAGCCCGACACGAAATGACGCCAGCACAAGTGGCGCTGGCATGGATTCTGCGTCAGGACGACGTGATCGCCATCCCCAAAGCGGTCCGCCCCGAGCATGTGCAGCTCAATGCCCAAGCCGCCCGATTGCAGCTTGAACCCGGGGATCTGGAGGCGCTGGACCAAGCGTTTCACGCGCCACAACGCAAACAGCGGCTGGCCATGGTCTGAACCACCGCAGTCAGTCAGAGAGCTTCACCATGAGAAGCACCGACCACCTGGACCCGTTCAATCTGCAACGCTTTCTCCAGGCTCAGGACCCGGTATTCGACCGGGTTCAAACCGAGCTGAACAACGGGCACAAGCGCAGTCACTGGATGTGGTTCATCTTTCCGCAGTTTGCCGGGCTCGGCGACAGCGAGATGTCGCGCCGCTATGCCATCCGCTCGCAGGAGGAAGCACTGGCCTACCTTGAGCATCCGTTGCTGGGCGCCCGGCTACGCACCTGCACCCAGGAAGTGCTGAACATCCGGGAGCGTTCGGTGGCCGGGATTTTCGGTCATCCCGACGACCTGAAGTTTCATTCCTCGATGACCCTGTTTGCCCAGGTCGCCGCCGACGACAGCCTTTTCCAGCAAGCCTTGAATCAGTACTTCCACGGCATCCTGGATGACTGGACCTTGTCGCTGATGGACTCAAAACAGGCCCAGTTGCCCCCCCACCAGGGTTGAGAAGTCGTCATCGACAAACGGCAGTATCGCATCCGCCACCGGTTGCAGTTGCCGGGTGATGTAGTGATCGTAATCGATGGGCGCGCTGCGCACTTCCAGCGGTTCAGGGCCGGCGACGGTGATCACGTAGCTGATCCAGCCGCCGTTCTGGTATTGCCGCGGGCGACCCTGCCGGTCGTTGTACTCGTCGGCCAGGCGCGCCGCGCGCACATGGGGCGGTACGTTACGCTGATAGTCGTCGAGGCTGCGGCGCAGGCGTTTGCGGTAGATCAGCCGGTCATCGAAATCACCGGCCAAGGTCTTGCGCACGTAGTCACGCACATAATCCTGATAGGGCTTGCGCAGGAAGATCAGCGAATAGAGCTCTTGCTGGAACTGCCGGGCCAGCAGCGACCAGTCGGTGCGCACGGTTTCCAGGCCTTTGTAGACCATTTCGTCGCTGCCATCGGCACGGGTCACCAGTCCGGCGTAGCGCTTTTTACTGCCTTCTTCGGCGCCGCGGATGGTCGGCATCAGGAAACGCTTGTAGTGGGTTTCGAACTGCAGTTCGAGAACGCTTTGCAAGCCGTACTCCTGCTGCACATGCTCGCGCCACCACTGATTGACGTGCGTCACCAGCGCCTGGCCGATCTGCGCCGCCTCCTGCTGGCCATGGGCGCGACGCAGCCAGACGAACGTCGAATCGGTGTCGCCGTAAATCACAGCATGCCCCTGGGCCTCGATCAACTGGCGGGTGCGCAGCATGATCTCGTGCCCGCGCAAGGTGATGGACGAAGCCAGGCGCGTGTCGAAGAAGCGACAACCGCTGGAGCCGAGCACGCCGTAGAAGGCGTTCATGATGATTTTCAGCGCCTGGGACAGCGGTGCGTTGTGTTCGCGCTTGGCGGTTTCCCGACCTTCGGCCACCCGGGCGACGATGGATGGCAGGCAATGCCGGGTGCGAGAAAAGCGTGCACCACGAAAACCCGGCACCGACTCGCTATCGTCCGGGTGTTTGAGCCCATCAATCAGCCCCACGGGGTCAATCAGGAAGGTTCGGATGATCGACGGATAAAGGCTTTTGTAGTCGAGCACCAACACCGATTCGTACAGCCCCGGTTGCGAATCCATGACAAAACCGCCAGGGCTGGCTTCGGGAGGCTTGCCACCGAGGTTCGGCGCAACGAACCCCTGACGGTGCATCAAGGGCATATACAGGTGAGTGAACGCCGCCACCGAACCGCCCATGCGATCGGCCGGCAAACCGGTGACGCTGGCCCGCTCCAGCAGGAAGGTCAGCAACTCGGTCCTGGCGAAAATCCGCGTGACCAGTTCGCAATCCTTGAGGTTGTATTTGGCCAGCGCCGGTTTGTCCTCGGCGAACATGCGATTGATTTCGTCCATGCGCTGGTACGGGTTGTCGATGGACTTGCCCTCGCCGAGCAAGGTTTGCGCGACGTTTTCCAGGCTGAACGAGGGGAAACTCCAGGTCGCCGAACGCAGGGCCTCGATACCGTCGATGATCAGGCGGCCAGCCGCAGAGGCGAAGTAGTGATTGCCGCTGCCGTGTTCGCGCCACTGCATTTCCTCGCCGCCACGCCCCAGTTTCAACGGCACCGCCAGGCGCCGGGCGTGTTCGTGAAGCACCCGCAGGTCGAACTGCACGACGTTCCAGCCGATGATCGCGTCGGGGTCGAACCGGGCAAACCATTCGTTGAGTTTTTTCAGCAACAGGGTCCGCGAATCGCAGTATTCGAGCTGGAAGTCCACCTGACTATCGTCGCCATTGGGCGGACCGAGCATGTACACCTGACGCTCGCCGCAACCTTCCAGGGCGATGGAATACAACTCGCCCTGGGCCGTGGTCTCGATATCCAGGGACACCAGTTTGAGGCTCGGCCGGTAGCCGGGATCAGGTTTCATCTGTGCGTCGAGCAGCAGGCCCTCGGCATCCGGTGTGCCACTGAAGAGCACCGGCGCGGTGATGAAGCGCTCCATCATGTAGCGCTCGGGCGGGCGCACGTCGGCTTCGAACACCTCGACACCGGCCCGGCGCAGCGCGGTTTCCAGGCGGATCAACTGGCCATGTTGCTGGCAGTAAAGTCCGAGGACCGGGCGATGTTCGAAATCCTGCAGGGCCAGGGGCCTGAGTTCGACGTTCTTCTCGTCATGCAAAACGCTTTCGGCTGGCTGACGCTGCTCGGCAGGGATGAACGCCACCGACGGTTGATGCGGCAGGCGGATACGCCGGGGACCGCTATCGGTCGCCAGCCAGAACTCGACTTCCGTACCGGCCGGGGTATCGCGCCAATGCCGGGTCAGGACAAAGCCCTGCTGTAGATCCACCACTGCAACCTCAAAATTGATACAGAGGCGCAATTCTACGCGCCATTGGGCAACCGTGCGGATGCGCTGAGACAGGTACGGCCCCACCCCGCCAAACCTCTAATATATGACAGGTAACCCGCCTCCCGCATCTAGATAACTTTGAGACTTAGAGAAGCTCAAAATTGATACATAGGCGTAATTCTACACACCATTTTGCAACCGTTTGGATGCGCTGTGACAGGTACTGCCCCACCACGCCTCACCACTCATATATGACAGGTTACATGCCTCTCGTACGTAGATAGCTTCGATGCCTGGAGAAACACCTTTGCCATGACCCATGCAATGCATCGAAGGAGGTTGAGATATGGATCTCACCGTACACCGGAACACCCCATCAGTGACTGCCTATGAAGGCCGCGGCCTGACGGTTCGCCAGGTAGCCTGCCTGCGCAAGAGCACTGGCGCGCCCCTGGAAACAGTCATCACCCGACAGCGTCATGACGTCGCAGGCAGAGCAGTGGAGCACTGGGATCCACGCCTGTACGGCTCGAGGCCTAACCTGACGACGGTCCATGGGCTGGCCGGTCAAGCGCTGAAGGTCGACAGCGTCGATTCCGGCTGGCGTCTGAGCCTGTTCGGAGTGGCCGGCGAAGCCCTCTGTCGCTGGGATGAACGCGGTAATCAATGGCGAAATACCTACGACAATCAATTGCGCATGTTGGCGATTGACGTCAATGCTCAACCGAACGTCGAGGTCTTGACCTATGGGCAGGCCGATGCGGATCCAGGGCGAAACCTGCGTGGTCAGTTGATCAGGAAAGTCGATCCTTCGGGCTCGATGGCATTCGGTTCCTTTAGCCTGCATGCCTTGCCTTTTGAAGAAACCCGCACCTTATTCGATGGCCACGCCTACACCACAGGATGGCGCTACGGTGCAGACGGCAAGGCGCTGAGCCAGACGGATGCCGGCAACCATCAGCAACACTCACGCCATGATATTGCCGGGCAACTCCGGCAGGTAACGCTGCAAATCAATGCCAGCAATACCACTCAGGACATCCTCAAGGACGCTCAGTACAACGCCGACGGCCAGGTCATCGAACAACGACTCGGCAACGGCGTGAGCAAAATCTGGATCTACGACCAGGCGGATGGTCGGTTGACACGCATGAATGCCGGTGTGCCTGGCCAGGTCCTGCGGCAAGATCTGGAATATGGCTATGACAACGTCGGTAATGTGCTGTGCATTGAAGATCACACCTTCAATCCGGTGTTCTTCGCCAACCAGTACATTGATGGAACCCGTCTATTCACCTATGACTCGCTGTACCGGTTGGTCAGCGCCACCGGCCATGACACCACTCCGCCCTCCAGCATGCCGGGGCGTCCGTTGCCGAACGACCCCAACAATGTCCTGAACTACACACAAACCTACGAGTACGACACGGGTGGCAATCTGATCAAGTTGACTCATGGCCGTGCGGTGGGCGGCTACACCCATAACATGTACATTGACCCATCCAGTAACCGTGGCGTGCGCTGGAAAGAGGGAGACCCTGTACCCGATTTTCCCAAGCTGTTTGACCGTCATGGCAATCTCCAGGCCTTGCAACCGGGCCAGGCGTTGCAATGGAACAGCCGTGATGAGCTGGCCTCCGTCACACTGATCAAGCGCGAGACAGGTCTCGACGATAAAGAAAGCTATCACTAAGGCAAAGGCGAACGTGTCTATAAACGCCACGAAACCCATACGTCATCGACCAGCCATTTTCACGAAGTGCGCTACCTTCCCGGCCTTGAAATACGCACCCGTGAAACGGGTGAGGAGTTGCATGTCATCACCTTGCCGGGCGTGATCGGCAACGTACGTTGCCTGCATTGGCTCAGCGGTCAGCCGGGTGACATCGATGCCGACCAGGTGCGCTACTGCCTCGACGACAGCCTGGGTTCCAGCCTTATCGAACTCGATCAAAGGGCCCGTCTGATCAGTCACGAGGTCTATTATCCCTTCGGCGGCACGGCCTCGCTGACAGCGGATTCGGTGCGGGAAGTCAGTTATAAAACCATCCGTTATTCGGGCAAGGAGATGGATGACAGCGGACTTTACTACTATGGACGGCGTTATTACGCCCCCTGGTTGCAACGCTGGATCAGTGCCGACCCGGCGGGGGCTGTGGACGGGTGGAATCTGTATGCGATGGTGGGTAATAATCCGATGAGTATTGTCGATAGGTTTGGGCTTAATGGAGAAAGACTCAATCAGTTGGTAGGTGATCGAACTACCAAAATGATGACGGCGGGCAAGAATCCGCCAACAGGTTCAACTGCAAAACAAAAAAAACGACTCCAAGAAGAACCGGATTCGCGGTTTTCAAAAGCATTCAGAAACAAGGTTGTTGTCGCGCACGCGGGCGCTTCGATTCCAGGTGAAACATCCGAAAAAACCCTTTATCTCACCGACTTTTTCAACATCCCCCTGGAAGAAAATTTAACGCTTACAGCAACCAAACATGGTATAGAACAGTTTAGAGCAGCTGATGACAGTCTCGGCAAGGACCATCTGGCCTCAGGTGGAGTCTACAGGGTCACCGACTTTGGTAAACTGCGAGAATATATGAAGGAACGATACATTTCGCGGTTAGCAGATAAAAGTCTTGCTGTAAAAATCTACCAAGGGTCATCGTCAGAAGTTAAAGACCTGTCCGGAATGCAGTACGAAGTACCAGCTATGCACGAGCAGATACAGGAACGTATGTTTCTTCATATAAATGAAAGCGGCAATTACTTGCCTCAAAGCCGTGGCCTTCCTGCCGCGCATGCAGAAGTTCAAGCGGCCAGTGCTGCACTTTACATTCAGCAAGCATTAACAGGATCAACCGCCCCGAATACAATTGAGCTCGTGACGCAACGACTTCAAAACATCGAATCTGCGCAAGCATTTGAAGCCTGTTTCAGCTGCACCGGTCATTTGGTTGCAACTTACGATAACGCCGTTAAGCCTTTCGGGGTCTTGACGGGCTCTACGAACGTGACTCATGAACACTGGAGGGAAATGCTTCAGCCATTCATACCTCGCCAGCAATAAGCAGCATTGAAAACCTGAAAACTGGCCTGTTCGCAAGAACAGGCCGGCCACTTGTTTCAGCGCAAGCTATTGCACCTTTTTCAACGCCTCCAGCGTCAAGGCCTTCAACAACACCTTACGCCCCTCGGCCAACTCAAGAAGTTCGCGCTCATACACCCGCTGTGAAACAGCACCCACCAAATGCCGATTGAGCAGCTCTTCCGAGCGAGTATTAAACACCGTCGAATTCTGCGCGAACGCCTGGGCATGACGCCCCTTCAGGTACTTGCGCCAGAACCGCTGTTCAATGATCCGGTTCAGCCCCCTCTCACCCGCCTCGAGCGTCAAAACCGATTCATACGCCTGGTCTATCCACGCATCACTGACCTCGGCCATCTCCCGGAACAACATCCCCCGCGATTGCCATGGCAGAACAAGCCGATCCGCCAAACCGGCCTGAAACGCCAGATACACTTCCACTTCGTCGATGTGTCGTTTTGTGATACCCAACTGTCCTCAAACGCCCTATTCATCTCACCACGTAATTGCGCCGAGCCAGGGCATGGCAGGCCCGACAATCTGTTTTAAAGCGGAGCGATTTTCTGCACGGGTGTTCAATAGCCCGTCTGGAATAGACTTGGCAATAAAAGGTGTGTGCGGACTCTGAGTCATAGACTCAGGAAGTGAACGCTGCGTAGATTTAGCAGCCGTTAGAGCATCAAACATAATGACGAGTCATCCGTGACTTATTGGAGGTGCGAGCCTACCCGAGCTTCTTTATTCGATTCCCCTCTCTCTATTTCAGGGTATTGACCAAAAAATCCATCATCCCCCATTACCTGGGCTCCCGGATCGACACGCGATAAAACTGAACGCCCTCCAGGCCTCAGTCTATCCGGCCAACAGACGCTCTCTCTCGACGGATCGGGAGGTTTACGAAAGAAAAACCGCCAAATGACGTTTTTTGCGTGTTATCTGCCGCTTTCGCCCTTGCCCTGAACGCTTGCGTCTACGATTCTTCAAGAACAACGACAACACCCGAGTAACCACCATGAAAACCGTCGCCCAACTGCTCAAGCTCAAAGATCAGAAGAATCAGGAAGTGCACCAGATCAAACCCGATCACATGGTGCTTGAAGCGCTGATGAAGATGGCCGAGAAAAACGTCGGCGCCTTGCTGGTGGTGGACAATGATGAAGTGCTGGGCATCATCAGCGAACGGGACTATGCGCGCAAACTGGTACTGCACGGCCGCTCTTCGGTGGGCACGCCGGTACGCGACATCATGGTGTCGCCGGTGATTACCGTCGACACCCATCAAACCGTGGATACCTGCCTGGGCATCATGTCCGATAGGCGCCTGCGTCACTTGCCGGTGGTGGAAAATGGCAAATTGATCGGCCTGCTGTCGATTGGTGACCTGGTGAAGGAAGCCATTGCCGAACAGGCTGAACTGATTCGCCAGCTGGAACAGTACATTCGCGGGGAGTGAGACCCAGACACAACATTCACCCAAAAAACCTGTGGGAGCGAGCTTGCTCGCTCCCACAGGGTAAGTGGTGTTCTCAGGCCGGCCAATGCCGGGCGAACACCGGTGCCAGTGCCGGGTGGCGGTCGATGCGTTCCAGCCAGGCGAAAAAACCCGGTCGGGCATTGCGCAAATGCTCCCGAGTGCCCGCCCATCGCGAGATCACCGCCGCCAGCACATCCAGGGCCCCTGGCTTCTCGCTGCCCAGATACAACTCGCCCGAGAACTGATCGGCAAACACCTCCCAACTCCAGTGCAGGCGCCGGCGAGCCCCCTCTATGAGGTTCTGCCTGGACGACTCATCCGCCTCGGCCAGCCAGCGTTCGGGGTAATCAATGATGCCGATGGCCGCGTAGCAATTGCTGACGATGTAGGTCAGGCCACGAATGGCCTGGTCCCGCTCGGCCGGGTCTTGCGGCAATAATCCCGACGCGGGGAAAGTCAGCCCGAGGTGGATCAGGATCGCCGCGCTCTCGGTCAGGACACAGCCATCGGGTAGCAGCAAGGTCGGAATCTGTTTGAGCGGATTGAGTTTCTCCAGCGCTTGGGCCGCCTCTGCGGACGTCTCGACATCGATGAAGCGATAAGGTACATCACAGAGTTCAAGGGCGGCCTCGATGGCCGCCGCCCCGGAGTTCCGATAACCGTAGAGCTGGTACATGAACGTCTCCTTGTACACCGCGATCTCTGTGGCGCCACATCAACCGTCCCGGCAAACGAACACGCCAGCTATCCAGTGTAGAAGCCACCACCCGCCACACAGCGACCGTCCGACGATCGCACCATCACGCTCACAAGAGGTATGGCGTCGCACCTATCATTGCCGTCGATGTTCACCATCACCTCAATGAAGTTCTCATAAATAATCCACGGCGTAACATCTGCTCCATACCAACCCATCAGCACCCCGGAGCACACCATCATGAAACGCCAAACCCTTCTCAGCATCGCTTTCTCGGTTTTCGCAGTTAACGCTTTCGCCGCAAACCCTGCTCAACCTGTGGTCGCTGAAGGCGGTTCGGATCGTCTGATTGAAAGCCGAGTGGCCGAGGGTGGTTCCGATCGCCTGATCGAGAATCGTGTGGCTGAAGGTGGTTCGGATCGTCTGCTGGAAAAACGTGTTGCCGAAGGCGGTTCCGACAAGCTCCTGCAAAACCGTGTCGTTGAAGGCGGCTCCGACAAACTGCTGCAAAACCGCGTCGCCGAAGGCGGTTCCGACAAGCTGCTGCAAAACCGCGTCGCTGAAGGCGGATCCGACAAACTGCTGCAGAACCGTGTCGCCGAAGGCGGTTCCGACAAGCTGCTGCAGAACCGCGTCGCCGAAGGCGGTTCGGATCGTCTGATCGAAAGCCGCGCTGTCTGAATGCAGTGCTTTACCGCAGGACTCAAAGAAAACCCGGCCTCACCCGCCGGGTTTTTTATGTTTTTTACGCCGCGATTACTTCCCTGCCCGCGCCATGCAGCGCTGGTAACGCTCATCGACCCGCTTGGCGAACCACGCGGTGGTGAGTTTGCGGGTGATTTTCGGGCTTTGCAGCACGATCCCGGGCAACACTTCACGGGGTAACGGCCGCCCCTCGGCCCGTTCCGCCAGCTCGAAAACCCGCCGATAGAGTTTGCTGTCTTCGAACGCCAGGGTTTTCCCCTCTTCCAGTTGCTCCCGGATCGTCGGATTGCGTATGTCCAATTGCTTGCCAAGGGTACGCACGGCCAGTTCCGTGGTGCCGGGCATGATCGAACCGTAGTTCACCAGATCGCCATCCAGCGCCAACGGGATACCGGACGCCCGGCTCACTGCGTTCTGAAACGCGGCGTTGCGGCTGGCGTACCAACCCGCGTTGAAGTCCGCAAAACGGTACAGTGGCTGTGGATAGCTCACCGGATAGCCAAGCAGATGCGCGATGCCGAAATACATGCCGCCGCGCCGGGTAAACACTTCATGGCGAATCGAGCCCTTCACCGGGTACGGATAGCCCTTGGCCTGCTGCTCGGCAAAATCAATCGCGACCTGCATCGGCCCGCCGGTATGCACTGGGTTGAAGCCACCGAACAGTTTTTTGCCCATCGGTACCATGCCGATGAAGTCGTCAAAAATGGCGCTCAGCTCCTTTTCGCTGCGCGCGGCATTCAGGCGGTCGCTGTAGCTTTTGCCAGTGGGCGAATCGAGCTTTAACGCTCCGCTCACCAGCAGGCCTGGAATGTGCGCCTTGGCGGCGCGGCGGTCGATCTCGTCGCGGGCGATCTTGCCCAGCCCCGGTACGCTCGGATCGACCTGAAAAGTCGACTCCTGTTCGGTCACGGCCAGTACCGAGCACAGGTTTTGCGTGGTCGGCGAGATGTCTTGCGCGGTAAACGCCACCTGGATATCCGTGGCCCACCCCTGGGGATCGGCAGCTTTCGCCGGCAGCAAACGCACAATCTCAGCCTTCACTTCGGCCGGACTGCGCGTCGCCGGCTCCTGGGTTCGCTGGCTGCCGCAACCGGCCAGTACCAGCAAGGCGGCGATGCTTGAGATCAATCGATTGGCTTGCATGTCGTTCCATCTAATCCGTTGGTCGGGGCCAACCATACGACCAATGGCATGCCAGCGGCTACGGCCGCGGTAGTCCGATGGTTGCCGCCCTCCCCGACTGGACCATACTTTATCCACGTAGCGAGGAGGACAGGCTCATGCACCGCAGCGACGTGTTGATCATTGGCGCCGGCCCGACCGGGCTGGTCCTGGCGTTGTGGCTGAGCAAACTGGGCGTGCGCGTGCGGATTGTCGACAAAACCTCCGCCCCCGGCACCACGTCCCGGGCGCTGGCCGTCCAGGCACGGACGCTGGAGTTGTACCGCCAGCTCGGACTGGACGACGCCGTGGTGCAAAACGGCCATCAAGTAACGGCAGGCAACTTCTGGGTCAAGGGTGAGCCCGTGGCGCGCCTGCCCCTGTCTCAGATTGGTGAGGGCCTGACCCCCTACTCGTTTCTCGAGATTTTCCCGCAGGACGAACACGAACGGATGCTGATCGAGCGCCTGGAAGTCTTCGGCATCGTGGTGGAACGCAACACCGAACTGGCAGGCTTCGAGCAAACCGCAGACGGCATCACGGCCACGCTGCACCTGCCCGACGGTCAGCAGGAAATCTGCCAGGCCTGTTACCTGGCCGGATGCGACGGGGCGCGGTCGATTGTGCGCAAGACCCTGGACACCGGGTTTCCCGGCGGCACTTACCAGCAGATTTTCTACGTCGCCGACGTGCAGGCCAGCGGCCCGACATTCAACGGCGAACTGCATGTGGACCTCGACGAGGCGGACTTCCTCGCCGTGTTCCCACTGGGAGACAGTGGTCGTGCCCGTCTGATCGGCACGGTGCGCGACGAGCGCGCCGAACACGCCGAGACCCTGCGCTTCGAGGATGTCAGCAGCCGGGCCATCGAGAATATGAAGGTGAAGATCGAGCAACTGAACTGGTTTTCGACCTACCGTGTGCATCATCGGGTGGCGGATCACTTCCGCAAAGACCGGGCGTTTTTGCTGGGGGATGCCGCCCATGTGCACAGTCCGGCGGGCGGCCAGGGCATGAACACCGGGATTGGTGATGCCATCAACCTGGCCTGGAAACTGGCGGCCGTGTTGAGCGGTGGTGCCGAGGCCAGATTGCTCGACACCTATGAAACAGAGCGTATCGCCTTCGCCCGCAGACTGGTGGCCACCACTGACCGGGTATTCAACTTCATCACCGCCGAGGGGCGGATGGCCGATTTGCTGCGCACACGCCTGGCACCGCTTTTGATACCGAAAATAACCTCGTTCGAAACCTCCCGCGAGTTCCTGTTCCGCACGGTGTCGCAGATCACCCTGAGTTATCGGGGCATGCCATTGAGTGCAGGCGTTGCCGGGCACGTGCATGGCGGTGATCGCCTGCCCTGGGCCCATGACGGTGAGGGGGATAATTTCGAGTCGCTCAAGTGCCTGACCTGGCAGGTGCATGTCTATGGCGACACCAGCGACGAAATGATTGCCTGGTGTCACGAGCACCATCTGCCGCTGCACGTGTTCGACTGGCGACCGGCGTTCGAAGCGGCGGGACTGGGGCGCAACGGGTTTTATCTGTTACGGCCCGATACCTACGTGGCGATCGCCGAAACGTGCTCGGACCCGAAAGTGATCGAACGGTACTTCCGGGATCACGGGATCCGGCCGTTTTTTGGCGCGCCCTGAGAACACCACACCACCCCTTGTAGGAGCGAGCTTGCTCGCGATGGTCGTTAACGGTGACGCGTGTTTACTGACTAAACGCGGCGCTCTTGAGTCCATCGCGAGCAAGCTCGCTCCTACAGGTACAGGGAGGATATGCGCTGGTGCCTAGATCCCGGCCAGCGCCAGATCCATCGCAAAGTAAGTAAAGATCAGGTCGGCCCCGGCACGCTTGATCGCCCCCAGGCTCTCGCGCACCACGCGGTCTTCATCGATGGCCCCGGCCTGGGCGGCAAACTTGATCATCGCGTACTCACCACTCACCTGATACGCCGACAGCGGCAGGCGCGAGGCTTCGCGAATGTCGCGGATGATGTCCAGGTACGCACCGGCCGGCTTGACCATCAATGCATCGGCGCCTTCCTGTTCGTCGAGCAACGATTCGCGCACCGCTTCGCGGCGGTTCATGGGGTTCATCTGGTAGCTTTTACGGTCGCCCTTGAGCGCACTGCCACCCGCCTCGCGGAACGGACCATAGAGTGCCGAGGCGAATTTGGTCGAATAGGCCATGATTGCCGTCTGGGTAAAACCGGCGTCATCGAGGGCCCGGCGAATCGCCTGGACCTGCCCGTCCATCGCCGCCGAGGGGGCGATCACATCGGCACCGGCACGGGCCGCCGCCACCGCTTGCCTGCCGAGGTTGATCAGGGTCTGGTCATTGTCGACCTCATGGTTGTGCAACACGCCACAATGGCCATGGTCGGTGTATTCGCAAAAACAGGTGTCGGACATCACGATCATTTCCGGCACCGCGTCCTTGGCAATGCGCGACATGCGCGAGACCAGGCCGTCATCGCGCCAGGTGTCGCTGCCGCTGCTGTCCAAGTGATGGGACACGCCGAAGGTCATCACCGACTTGATCCCGGCACGGGCGTAGCGCTCGATCTCGCCGGCCAGTTTCGACTCGGGAATGCGCATCACGCCGGGCATGCTCTTGATCGGCACGAAGTCGTCGATTTCTTCTTCGACGAAAATCGGCAACACCAGATCGTTCAGGCTGAACTCGGTTTCCTGGAACAGACTGCGCAGGCTCGCATTGCGGCGCAGACGGCGTGGGCGTGCTTCGGGGAACTGACTGGACATGGGTATTCCTGAATTTCAGAGGACGAGATGTAGGAGCAAGCTTGCTTGCGATGGTCGTAAACGATAACGCGCATTGTCTGAATGATCGCGTTGCCCCTACGATTTTCGCGAGCAAGCTCGCTCCTACAGGCAAGAGGTTTAAATCGAGACGGGTTTCGGGATTTCCAACCCGCGCACCACCGCCGGCCGCGCCAGGAAGCGTTCCAGCACCCGCGTGACGTTAGGGAAGTTCTGGATGCCCACCAGGTCGCCAGCCTCATAGAAACCGATGAGGTTGCGCACCCACGGAAAGGTCGCGATGTCAGCAATGGTGTAGCGTTCGCCCATGATCCAGTCGCGCCCTTCAAGGCGGCCATTGAGCACACTGAGCAGGCGTTTGCTTTCCTCGACGTAGCGGTCACGGGGACGCTTGTCTTCGTAGTCCTTGCCGGCGAATTTGTTGAAAAACCCGAGTTGGCCGAACATCGGACCAATGCCGCCCATCTGGAACATCAGCCACTGAATCGTCTCGTAGCGCGCTGCCGATTCCTGGGCCAGCAGTTGTCCGCTCTTGTCGGCCAGGTAGATCAGGATCGCTCCCGACTCGAACAGCGCCAGTGGTTTGTCGTCCGGACCGTGGGGGTCGAGGATCGCCGGGATCTTGTTGTTGGGATTGAGGGAAAGAAATTCCGGGGACATCTGGTCGTTGGTGTCGAAGCCTACCCGGTGAGGTTCATACGGCAGGCCGATCTCTTCGAGCATGATCGAGACCTTGACGCCGTTGGGGGTCGGCAAGGAGTACAGCTGAATCCACTCCGGGTATTGGGCAGGCCATTTGCGGGTGATGGGGAATGCGGACAAATCGGTCATGGGCGGGATCCACGAAGACATTGAGAGCGACGATCATAATGGAGATAGCGGCTCAGTGAGCCCTTACAGCCATTAATCTCGCTGATAGAAGAGATCAAAAGAGATCACGACTGTTTCAACGCCATCAGGTGTAGCGTGTCCGTAACTCTGCAACATCCTGTCGATAACCATCACTGCAAACCGTTGAAGGTGACCGGTACATCGCTGCGCGCTCGGCCGGAATCGAACCAAACGGGTTCAGGGGACTCTGAGCACCACCCCTTTGAAAACGGACCGGTTTCAATGACATGGAAAACACTCGACGCAGGAAAATCATTGTGTAAAGGTTTGTCAGCCTTAACCGAATTGCGCTGAAGATCCCTTTATTCATGAACCTGTTCAATATTGCCAACCGCTTCAAACATCGCGCCTACCTGCTGCTGCCCATTTTGTTGGCGGTCGGCGCGGTGTTTCTGTCGCTGGAGGCCAGCCAAAGCCGCGCCCAACCGATGGATGGCACCCAGACGCTGGTTTTCCTGCGCCACGGGGAAAAACCCGCCGCAGGCCTGGGCCAACTCAATTGCCAAGGGCTGAACCGCGCCATCGACCTGGCCACGCTGCTGCCGGAAAAGTTTGGCAAGGCCAACTATGTGTTTGCGGCGAACCCGACCCGTAACGTCGAGGAAGGCGAGTTCGACAATTCCTACAGTTACATCCGTCCCCTGATGACCATCAGCCCCAGCGCCATCAAGCTCGGCCTGCCGGTGAACATCAATTTTTCCGCGAATGACACCAGTGACCTGGCCGAAGAACTGCTCCACGACAAGTATCACAACTCGGTCATCTACACCGCCTGGTCACACGGCTATCTGCCGGAGCTGATCAACACGGTGGCCGGCGAAGCCACCGGCAAGAAAATGACCCTCACGCAAGACTGGGAATCCAGCGATTATGACTCGCTGTATGTGCTCACCCTGACCTGGCACAACGGCAAGGCCAGTGTGCAGAGTAATGTCTACAAGCAAGGCCTGAACAATGGCTCGGAGACTTGCCCGACCTGAGGTTACTCATTGCTTGGTCGGGCCTCTTCGCGAGCAAGCCCGCTCCCACACTCGATCTCCAGCGAATACAAACTTTGTGACCGCTGCTGATTAAATGTGGGAGCGGGCTTGCTCGCGAAGGGGCCAGTAAAACCGACATCACTTTCGTTGATTCACTCGCTCGCGCAGATACTCGAGCACCACCCCCCGCTCCCCGGCAAACTCGATCCGCGCGTCTTTCTTCTCCCGCTGAAACGCATACATCGGATCGTAATACTCGCGCAGCAACCCTTCGATCCAGCCGCGGTGCAGATCCACCGCGCCACTACGAGCCTGCTCCGCCAGCGCCTCCTCCATCAAAACCAGCATGCGCCAATGACGTTCGCCGCCCAGGCGTTTCTGCACATTGTTCAGGCTCGCCAACAACCGTTCGGAAAACAGCGCAAAGCCCTCCTCGCCATGCACGTCGATGAATTCTGCGCATAAATCCACCACGTAATCGCGCAGGATCCGCTCGACCCGACCTTCCAGGCTGTCTTCCAGCCACACCATCGGAAACTGCTGCATGCCCTGGTACAGCGGCAATGGCAACGCACAACTGCCGACTGCGCGGCTTTCGTCTTCCAATACGAACTGCTCGATGCCTTTGGCGCGTTTTTTCAGCACATCCACGGCCAAACGGTTTTCGAAGTCGATATTCGATGGCTGACCCGTGGCGCGCTTGCCGAAACTGGAGCCGCGATGGTTGGCATGACCTTCAAGGTCCACGCTGTTGCCCAATTGCTTGAGCACCTCGGTCTTGCCAGTGCCGGTCATGCCGCCCAACAGGACGAAATCGCACTGGGTCACGGCTTGATCGAGGGTGTCCAGCAAGAAGGTACGCATGGCCTTGTAGCCACCGCCCACCCGTGGGTAGTCGATGCCCGCTTCGTCCTTGAGCCATTGCTGGACTATCTGCGAGCGCAGGCCACCGCGAAAGCAGTACAGCAGGCCATCGGGATGCGCCCGGGCAAAATCGGCCCAGGCCTGGATGCGTTCGGCCTTGACCGCGCCCGACACCAGTTGATGCCCCAGCACGATGGCCGCTTGCTGGCCATGCTGCTTGTAGCACGTGCCGACCCGCTGGCGTTCAAGGTCATTCATCAACGGCAGGTTGATCACACCGGGAAATGCGCCCTTGTTGAATTCGACCGGCGCGCGGGTGTCCATCATGGGCCGGTCGTTGAGGAAAATGTCGCGGTAATCGGTGCAGTCGACAGACATCAAATCACCTCGACCGAGTTGCTCTGTCGCTCGACCAGTTCACCGATCGGCTCCAGGCTCAGGCCCAGTTCGGCGGCCACCGAGAGAAACTGCTCGTTGCCTTGCGGCGTTACGGCAATCAGCAGGCCACCGCTGGTCTGCGGATCGCAGAGCACACGCTTGTGCAGTTCCTGGAGCCGCCCGAGCTTGTTGGCGTAGCTGTCGAAATTGCGCAGCGTACCGCCCGGTACGCAGCCCTGTTCGAGGTAATACTCGACACCCGGCAAGCGCGGTACGCGGTCATATTCGATACGCGCCGTGAGCTGGCTGCCGTCGGCCATTTCCACCAGGTGCCCGAGCAGGCCGAAACCGGTGACATCGCTCATCGCGGTTACACCGTCGAGCTTGCCGAAACGGCTGCCGGGTTTGTTCAGGGTGCACATCCAGTCCCGGGCCAGGCCGATGTCGGCATGGCGCAACTTGCCCTTTTTCTCGGCCGTCGTAAGGATGCCGATGCCCAGGGGCTTGGTGAGATAGAGCAGGCAACCGGCCGTGGCGGTGTCGTTGCGCTTCATGTGGCGCTTTTCCACCAGACCGGTGACGGCCAGGCCAAAGATCGGTTCTGGCGCGTCGATGGAGTGCCCACCTGCCAGCGGTATGCCCGCCTCGTCACACACCGAACGGCCGCCGCGTATCACTTCCCGGGCAATTTCCGGGGCCAGCACGTTCACCGGCCAGCCCAGAATCGCAATCGCCATCAACGGATCGCCGCCCATCGCATAGATGTCGCTGATGGCATTAGTGGCGGCAATTCGACCGAAATCGAAGGGATCGTCGACGATCGGCATGAAAAAATCCGTGGTCGAGACCACTCCGCGCTCTTCGTCGATGGCATACACCGCCGCATCGTCGCGTGAGGCGTTACCGACCCAGAGTTTCGGGTCGAGGTTCTGCGCCCCGCTGCCGGCCAGGATCACTTCCAGTACCTGGGGGGAAATCTTGCAACCGCATCCAGCGCCGTGGCTGTATTGGGTCAGGCGAATCGGCTCGCTCATGGGGGTACCTCATTGGGTCAATGAGGCCGATTCTAGCAGAGCGAGGCATGGGCAAGGCGTTGCGCGGCCCCTAATGAAATGGCTCCCCTCCACACCCTGTGGGAGCGAGCCTGCTCGCGAAGAGGCCGTCACAGCCAACACCCCTGCCGCCTGACACTCCGCCTTCGCGAGCAAGCCCGCTCCCACATTGATCGCGGTTATGGCAACAGGATCACCTTGTCACCGCTGCCCTGATTCACTTCGGCATAACGCTCCAGGCCTTCGGCCAATGGCGACTCGAACAGGCCCTGTGGCAACGGCAACAGGTCCTGATCGAAGAACCTGCCAAACTGGTCGAGCATCGCCGCACACGCCTGTACCCCGTACAGCAACGAGTTGATTCCCACCACTGAACCGCCCTTGCGATACAACGCCAGGGACGGCAACTGCACGTGACCGTCCACGGGTGCGGCAATGATCGCGATGCGGCCGAACGCGGCCAGGGCTGGCACCGAGGCCGGCAGCCAGAATCCGGTGGTGTCGAAAATCACGTCGGCGCCACCGACATAGACCGCGTTGACCTGGGCCCCGAGGTCTTCGGGTTTATCCAGTTGCAGGGTCTGGTAGCCCTGGTCCTGCAAGTCCTTGACCTGCTCGGGACGCCGCGCGGCCGCCAGCACCCGGGCACCGCGCACCTTGGCCAAGGCCAGCGCGGCACTGCCGACCGCCCCGCCACCGATGACCAGCAATCGGGTTTCGGCGGTCACCAGGCTGCGCTCCAGCGCATCCCACGCCGTGGTGTACGGCACGCCGAGGCTGGCGGCCTGGGCGAAACTCAGGTGCGTGGGTTTGAGCGCCACGCCATTGGCCGGCAGCTTGACGAACTGGGCGTGGGAACCGTCAGCGAAAAAGCCCAGTTCCCGGCCCGTGCCCCAGACTTCCTGACCGATCAGCGCCTGTGGGCCGGCCACGACCACACCGGCAAAATCACGACCGGGAATCCGCGGCAGGGTGGTGTAGGGAAAACGCCCCAGCACGTTCTTCACATCGCTGGGGTTGAGACCCGCAGCCTTGATCTCGACCAGCACTTCGTCGGGGCCGGGAACGGGGGTAGGCACCTCGACGTAGCACAGGGCCGAGAGATCACCGGTTTTATCGAATTGCAGGGCTTTCATGGGCGTATCCATCAAGTCAAAGAGGGTTCAGGAAATCCAGCCAGCCACCAGCTCTCGCCCAATCGGCCAAAGCTTTTCGCCGGCCAGCATGCCGAGCAGGCCTACCAGCGCGATGGCCGGGGGTGCGGGGGAACGAAAATCCAGGGCGCCGTAGAGCAGACCGACGCCCAGACCGATGGCCAGTGACATGAGGTAGTTCACGGCAGACTCCGGGGCAATTGAGGTAGGCGCTGAGTCTAGAGGGCGACGCCTTTGATCATCGGCCAAGTGCTTCTGAATTTCGGCCAAAGCATGGCCCGGCGAATTCAGCCCTGGTGTTGCGCCGCCGGGAACTGTGAAGGGGCAACACCCAGTTCACGACGAAACATGTCACTGAAGCTGCTCGGCGAATAGCCCAGCTCCCGGGCAATCGCGCTGACCGGTACGCCCTGGATCAACCCGGCCACCGCCGTCGCCAGTTGCACCTGACGCCGCCATTCGGCGAAGCCCATGCCCAAACCGTCCTTGAACAGCCGCGCCAGGGTTCGCACGCTGGCACCGGCGGTTGCCGCATGCTGTTCGAACGGAATATCCAGCGAAGGCGCGGACATGACCGCCTGGCACAGGTTCATCAGCCGTCGATCGGAATCGTCCGGCAGCGGGATTTTCAGCAGCGAACGCCTGGCGCGCTTGAGTTCCAGCAACGCCAGGCCCACCAGCGCGTCGTAATACTCGGGCGGCCCGTCGTTGCCCTGCTCCACCAGGCCGACGATCAGCTCGCGCAGCAAGCCGCCGACTTCAATGACCTGCACGCTGTCATCCAGGGTCGCCGCCAGGGACGGGCGCAAGTAGATATTGCGCATTTGCAGGTCGGACACCACGCGAATCCCGTGGGGCACGCCGGGCGGCAACCACACCGCCCGCTGCGGCGGCACTACCAGCGCCTCGTGCGGCGTCTCGACCCACATCACCCCGCTCATCGCATACAGCAACTGGCCCCAGACGTGCTCATGGGGCTCGATGTACAAACCGCGCGGATAGGTGCGAGCCAGCGGCTGCACGGGCACATCGGTGTCACTCAGGTCAGGTGGTGCGGCGAGGGCCATGGTCTATGTTCATTAGGGTACGGGAAAGCTCCATGGTAACGAGGCGCCGGACGTGTCGCCAGCAACCGCCGGCGTCCGACAATCCGAATGAATTTTCCTGACGGAGCGCGATCCCTTTATGTACAACAGGGAGGAACCGGGGCTATATGAACAGTGCAAAATTATTCGTCATCGAATACACCCTCCATGGTGCTCCAAAATCTTTCATTATCCGACTGGAAAAAATGGATAACGCAGAAGCCTGGCATTGGGCGAGCTGTGACGCGGGGGTGGGGCGAATCCCCCGGTTTGGACGCGAGAAGGTGCAAAAGACCAGCAAGCCGATGGCTGAAAAATTCGGCGTGGAAAACGTCAAGTGGCGGCCGGCGAACTGATCTCCGGCAACCATCAGGTTCGGGGGAAGGGACATGAGCGCAACACCCATCTACAGCCCTGCACAGCTGGACTACGGTCTGGATACCTCGTTCGGCCGCATCACCAGGAGCGCCGAGTGCCGGATCGGACTGGAACAGGTCGAAAATGACGCCTTTTGCTTCGCCATACGCATTCCGGCACCACTGCCGGAAGATCTGGAGCAAGCCAGGACCCTGGTGCTGCGAGTCGAAGGGCGGCGCTTGCAGGGCACCGTCCGCCACAGCGAACGCCTCGAAGATGACAGCCTCAGGCTGGAAGTGGAGCCGGACTAGGCTCCACTTTTGCGTGTACCGTGGTTTTCAGTGGGCGCACTTGCAGCCTTGGGAAGCGCACTCCTCGCCATGCTCGTGATGCTTGGCGCAGGCTTCGCAGCAATAGTGCTTGCCGTGACGCACGATCGGATGTTCACCGAGCTTGCAGGAACACTTCGGACAATCGCATTTACGGTCGGTCATGGATTTGACTCCTTCGGTGCTGATCTTCGGGGAGATTGAGGTACAACCCGTGTTGTCAGTGTAGGAGTTGGCCTGAAAGGTGCGGAAAATCCGGCCAGACGGGTCGCCTGGCCGACTCCAGCCACAATCCCTGTGGGAGATTCTATGGTTGAGGGAAGCCCTCAACCGACTTTTAACTGGTATTCGCTTTGCCCCTTGAGCAAGGCGAATACGACCCGAGCAAGTTTGCGAGCCAGTATCACCAGTGCCTGAGTGGTGCTGAACCCTCGAGCTCTTTGTGCCGCGTAAAAATCTTTCCAGGCTGGTGTACGACTGGCCGACATGGCTGCGTTGTGCAGAAGTCGGCGAGCTTCCGGATCACCTCGTTTGGTCAAGCTTCGGCGACCGTCTTTTGTCCTGACTTCGCCACCCGCAAATCCATTCCCAGAAAGGCGATGAAGGCATCTGCGTTTCTGAAATCGCCTCGCTGGAATGCTGCGATCAAGCGGGCTCCGGTCAAAAATCCGATGCCTTCAACTTTCAGACAGCGCTTCAACTGACCGAGCAAACCGGCTTCTTTCAGATAATCCTTAATCGTCTTTTCGACCAGCGCCTCAAGCTGTTGCATGGATTTCACTTGCTCGGCGAAAGCGGTCTTCAACAGCGGTTCATTCGCCCAGCTTTGCACCAGGCCCACTCGTGCCTGAACCAGAGCCGCCCGGCGGCGAAAAAGGCTCAAGAGCTGACGGTACAGCGGTGATGGCGGGGTCAGGGATGAAGATCGTCACCTTCGTTCTTCAGGTAGCGAGCGAGCAGCCTGGCATCCAGCGCGTCGGTTTTGGCGCGGACACTCACCCCTTTGCGGTAATGGCTCAGCTCATAGCCACCCACCATGTAAATCACGCAGCCGGCCTCGTAGGCCAGATCGGCGAACTCCAGGTGATAGATATTGGTCGACTCAATGGCGATGGCCACTGTCCTCGGCAAGTCCTTCAGCCACTGCTTGATGGCTGCCTTGTTGTTGGGAATCGTTTCAAGCAGGTCAAGTTCGGCGTGATAAATCACCAGTTCATTCTTGGCGACATCCACGCCTGCGATCGGCTTTGAGACAGAAACCGGCATTGCCATTAAATTTCCTCCGGGATATGGTTTTGAGCACTTGAAGGGCTCACCCAGAGGCGCAGGCTTGTTCCTATCGTCGGTCTAGCCAGATGCATTCTTTATCGGCGCTTGGGTGAAAGGAGGAGGGCGAAATCTCCCACGGATCTGTACTGCGTCAACAGTCAGAATCGGGCTTTGTCCCTCCTCCTCCCTTCAAGTCCTACCATACAAGCGGGCTTGCCCGCGAAAGCAGCGTGTCAGACAACATGAATGTTGAATGTGCCGCCGTCTTCGCGGGCAAGCCCGCTCCCACAGGTCTTGTCTCTGTTCCGTCAGATACGGAACTGCCCGACCAGAGTGCCCAGGCGCTGCCCCAGGTCGGCCAGGCTACGGGAGGTTTGCGCGCCGAGCTGGGTTTCGTCGGCGACGTTATCCACCGCCACGGCAATCTGGTGCACGCTGCGATTGATCTCTTCTGCCACGGCGGTCTGTTCTTCGGCGGCACTGGCGATCTGCGCGTTCATCGAATTGATGGTCGCGATCAGCTGGGCCATGGTGTCCAGCGAAGCCCCCGCTTCGTTGGCCTGGGCCGAGGTGCCGTCGCCAGCCTCGCTGGAGCGACGCATCGCCTCCACCGCCGACCGGGTGCCGGCCTGCAAGCGGTCGATCATGCCCTGGATTTCCTGGGTGCTGATTTGCGTGCGGCTGGCCAGCGCCCGCACTTCATCGGCCACCACCGCAAAACCGCGCCCGGCCTCGCCGGCACGGGCGGCTTCGATGGCCGCGTTGAGTGCCAGCAGGTTGGTCTGCTCGGCGATCGAGCGGATCACCCCGAGCACGCTGACAATCGACGACACGTCTTTTTGCAGGCTGTCGAGGGACACGCCGCTGGTACGGATGTCGTCCACCAGCGCATGGATCTTCTCGATGCTGCCAGCCACCACCCGCTTGGCCGCCTGCCCTTCTTCGTCGGTCTGCTGGGCTGCCACGGCGGCGTTCTGCGCGCTCTTGGCCACTTCCTGGGCCGCCGCCGACATTTCATTGATCGCCGTGGCCACCTGATCGGTCTCATGGCGCTGACGCTCCATGGCCTGGTCCGAGCGATGGGCCTGGTCGGACACCTGACTCACCAGCCCGGTCAGTTGCGAGGTCATTTCGGTGATCTGCCGTACCAGCCCATGAATCTTGTCGACGAAACGGTTGAACGAGCCGGCCAGCTCGCCGAGCTCATCCTGACTGGTGAGCGTCAGGCGACGGGTCAGATCGCCCTCGCCTGCGGCGATGTCGTCGAGGTTGGCTTTCATCAGATGCAGCGGACGCAGAATGGTGTTGGCCAGCAACATCCCGGCAACGGCAATCACCAGCAGCACCACGACCGCCACGCCGACGATGCTCAGCACCATGCCTTGCATGCGCTCCTGGACCTTGGCTTCGACCACCGCCACTTGCGCTTCTATGCCGTCGAGGTTGACCGAGGTACCGACCGCCATGTCCCACTTCGGCAGGTATTCGGTGTAACCGAGCTTGGGCACCAGCACCTGGGTGTTGCCGGGTAATGGCGAGCTGTATTGCAGGTAGTGCGTACCGTCCCTGGCGACTTTCACCAGGTCGCGGTTGACGTAGACACCGTTCGGATCGCGGTTGTCCTTGAAGCTCTGGCCCACGCCTTCGGGGCTGCCGGCCTTGAACAGGCGCACGGTGTTGGAGTCGTAGCCGAAGAAGTAGCCGTCCTTGCCATAGGTGATACTCGACAGCAGCTTGATCACCTGGGCCCGCGCCGCCTGATCGCCGGGGGCGGCCGCGTCGTAAAGCGGTTTGATCGTGGTCATGGCCACGGCTACGTAGCTTTGCAAGGTCGCCTTGGCATCGCTGAGCAGGCGTTCGCGGGTCTGCTCGACTTCCTTGCGGGCCTGATCCTGAAGAATGAACAGCGTGGTCAGGCTGATGACCAGCGCAAACAGCAACACCGGGAGGACGGCAAGGGACAGGACTTTTGCCTTGAGGCTCATGCGCATGACGTTCACTCTTTTGATTTTGTTGGCGTGGTTAACAGCTTTAACGGCACGCCCGGTCAAAAGTTGAACGCGATCAATGTGGGAGCGGGCTTGCTCGCGAAGGCGGTGTGTCAGACACATCGATGCTGGATGTGCCGCCGTCTTCGCGGGCAAGCCCGCTCCCACAGGGTTATTGGTGTTTAAAGGACCATCGCGGCCACCCAGCCGAACGCCAGCAGCGGCAGGTTGTAGTGCAGGAAGGTCGGGACCACGGTGTCCCAGATGTGATGGTGCTGGCCGTCGATGTTCAGGCCGGAGGTCGGGCCGAGGGTCGAGTCCGAAGCCGGCGAACCGGCGTCGCCCAAGGCACCGGCCGTGCCGACAATGCACACGATCGCCAGCGGGCTGAAGCCCAGTTGCACGCACAGTGGCACGAAGATCGCCGCCAGAATCGGCACGGTGGAGAACGACGAGCCGATGCCCATGGTCACCAGCAGCCCCACCAGCAGCATCAGCAAGGCACCGATGCCCTTGCTGTGATCGATGTACGACGCCGACGACTCGACCAGCGTCTGCACCTCACCGGTGGCCTTCATCACTTCGGCAAACCCCGAGGCGGCGATCATGATGAAACCGATCATCGCCATCATTTTCATGCCTTCGGTGAACAGGTCATCGGTGTCGCGCCATTTGACGATGCCCGACACCGAGAAAATCAGGAAGCCGACCAGTGCCCCGATAATCATAGAATCGAGCAACAACTGAATGATGAACGCCGCCGCGATCGCCACGCCGGCCACCATCAGGCTCAGCGGGTTGTATTGCACCGCCACTTGCTCGACTTGCTCGATCTTTGCCAGGTCGTAGACACGCTTCCTGCGATAGCTGACAAACGCTATCAGCAGGCCCGCCACCATGCCCAGGGCCGGAATGCCCATGGCGTGGGTGACATTGATGCCACTGATGTCCACACCGCTGCGGGCGACGTTGGCCAGCAGGATTTCATTGAGGAAGATGTTGCCGAAGCCCACCGGCAGGAACATGTAGGGTGTGATCAAACCGAAGGTCATGACACAGGCGATCAGTCGACGGTCCAGTTGCAGCCTGGTCAGCACATACAGAAGCGGCGGCACCAGCAACGGAATGAACGCGATATGGATCGGCAGGATGTTCTGCGAGGCGATGGCCACGACCCAGAGCAGGCCGATCAGCAGCCATTTGACCTGGCCACCGCCGCTGGCGTGCTGGCGATCGACCAGCGCCAGCGCCTTGTCGGCCAGCGCATGGGCCATGCCGGACTTGGCAATGGCCACGGCGAAAGCACCCAGCAAGGCGTAGGACAATGCCACCGTCGCCCCACCGCCGAGGCCACTGTTGAAGGCCTTGAGTGTCGCCTCGATCCCCAGGCCACCGGTCAGGCCACCGACCAGCGCACCGACGATCAGGGCGATCACCACATGCACGCGGGACAGGCTGAGTACCAGCATGATGCCGACCGCGGCAATGACTGCATTCATTTCTTTACCTCGAGACAAACGAAAAGACTCCGTCCGGCAGTCTGCGAAGAGCCGCCAGCGGATGAAGGAATGGGTTTTATTAGAGGGCGCGCACTTTGCCGCAGCGTCACCTCCTTGTCAAAGCACCTCGGCGCTGTCGATATGTAACGGCATGTGATGACCTGTGGCGAGGGAGCTTGCTCCCGATTGATTGCGCAGCAATCGCAGACCCAACCTACGTGCTGATTCTGACGGACCGCATCCATAGGGTTGGGGGTGCTTCGTTCCCCAGCGGGAGCAAGCTCCCTCGCCACAAAAGCCATTCATCCAAAATCCGGCTTACGGCATAAAGAAAGCCGGATCGCGGCCGCTACAGTGCAAAGTCTCAGATATTTATCGAATAAGGACGTCTCCATGTCGCTCAGACAACTTTCCATTCAATGGAAAATCACCCTGCTGGCCGGGCTGTGCCTGGCGGGCATCGTGACCCTGCTGGTGGGTCTTTCCCTGTACCGCATGGAGCACAGCTCCGGGATGGTGAAAGCCTCGAGCATGGAGATGCTGACCGAAGCGGCCCAGGCCCGGATCGAGTCCCAGGGCGAAAACCAGGCGCTGGGGATTCGCCAGCAGTTCATGGACGCCTATCAATACGGCCACGGCTTCTCCCGGCAGGTACTGTTCCTGCGGGAGCAGGCCGAAAAGCGCTTTCTCGATGCCTTCGACCTGCGCGAAGACCTGACCCGCCAGGTCAAGTCGGCCCTGCAGGCCAACCCGGACCTGCTCGGCCTGTCCCTGGTGTTCGAACCCAACGGGCTGGATGGCAAGGACGACCTGTTCACCGGTCAAGCCGAACTGGGCAGCAACGACAAGGGCCGTTTCGCCCTCTACTGGTCGCAGCCGACGCCGGGCAAGGTGACGTCCATGGCCTTGCCGGAAAAGGACATGGCCGACACCAGCACCGGCCCCAGCGGCGAAGCGGCGAACGCCTGGTTCACCTGCCCGCGCACCACGCTCAAGCCGTGCGTGATCGAACCCTACTTCTATGAGATCGACGGCCAGAACGTGCTGATGACCAGCATCGTTTTCCCGCTGATGGTCAACGGCAAGGTCATCGCCTCGCTGTCAGTGGACATCAACCTCAACAGCCTGCAAGCGGTCAGCCTGGGCGCAAGCAAGAAGCTCTACGACGGCCAGACCAGTGTCAGCATCATCAGCCCGGCCGGCCTGCTCGCCGGCTACAGCCCGGACGCCAGCAAACTCAGCCAGCGCCTGGAGGCCGTGGACAAGGCCAGCGGTGCCGAACTGCTGCGCATGCTTGCCGCCAGCAGCAAGACCGGCAGCCTGCACAGCAATCAGCAACTGAAAGTGCTGGCACCGTTCCAGCCGATTCCCGACGGTAAATCCTGGGGCGTGCTGCTCGACGTGCCGGAGAAAGTCCTGGTCGGCCCCGCCGAAGCCCTGAAAAAGCAACTGGACGACAGCAACACCGCCGGTACGCTGGTCGAGCTCGGCCTGGGGGTACTCGCCGCGCTGCTGGGCCTGGTGCTGGTGTGGCTGATGGCCCGCAGCGTCACCAAACCGATCCTCGGCGTGGCGCACATGCTCGAAGACATCGCCAGCGGCGAAGGTGACCTGACCCGTCGACTGGCTTACGACAAGCAGGATGAGCTGGGCCAACTGGCCGGCTGGTTCAACCGTTTCCTCGACAAGCTGCAACCGATCATCGCCGAAGTGAAACGCTCGGTGCAGGACGCCCGCAGCACCGCAGACCAGTCGTCCGCCATCGCTACCCAAACCAGCGCCGGTATGGAACAGCAATACCGTCAGGTGGATCAGGTGGCGACGGCGTCCCATGAAATGAGCGCCACCGCCCAGGATGTCGCCCGCAGCGCCGCGCAAGCGGCACACGCCGCCCGCGATGCCGATCAGGCGACCCGTCAGGGCTTGACCGTGATCGACCGTACCACCGCCAGCATTGACAACCTCGCCGCCGACATGAGCGCGGCCATGGTTCAGGTCGAAGGCCTGGCAGCCAACAGCGAGAAGATCGGCACGGTACTGGAAGTGATCCGTGCGATCGCCGAGCAGACCAACCTGCTGGCCCTCAACGCCGCCATCGAAGCGGCCCGTGCCGGTGAGGCCGGACGCGGTTTTGCCGTGGTCGCCGATGAGGTGCGCAACCTGGCGCGACGGACCCAGGAGTCTGTGGAAGAAACCCGCCTGGTGATCGAACAACTGCAAAGCGGCACCCAGGATGTAGTGAGTTCGATGAACAACAGCCATCGTCAGGCCCAGGGCAGCGTCGAGCAGGTTGGCCAGGCCGTGACGGCGCTGCGCCAGATCGGCGATGCGGTGACCGTGATCAACGACATGAACATGCAGATCGCCAGCGCCGCCGAAGAGCAAAGCGCGGTGGCCGAGGAGATCAACAATAACGTGGCGACCATTCGCGACGTGACCGAATCGCTGTCGGGCCAGGCCAATGAATCGGCAAGGGTCAGCCAGTCGCTCAACAGCCTGGCGAACCAGCAGCAGAGCCTGATGGATCAGTTCCGCGTCTAAACCTTGCACCATCCCCTGTGGGAGCGGGCTTGCTCGCGAAAGCGGTATATCAGACACATTGATGTTGAATGTGTCGCCGCATTCGCGAGCAAGCCCGCTCCCACATTTGTTTCTGCGCGCGGCTCAATCAAATGATGGCGAGTGGATATCTGCCGCAAGGTGATTATGCTTCAAGGATCCTTGCAGCACTTTCAGGCATCAACCTGAATGCAAGACTCGTAATCCAAAGATCAGCCCCAGGGCCTGGGTAGGGTAAATGTTGGTGGGAACTCCGGCCTAAACAAGTGCAAGACGGAGAATACTCATGGCAGTAATCGACAGCACATCCACGGACCATACACCCCATCACGGAATCACCCGGGAGGAGCGCAAGGTCATCTTCGCGTCGTCCCTGGGCACCGTGTTCGAATGGTATGACTTCTACCTGTACGGCTCCCTCGCGGCGATCATCGCCAAGCACTTCTTCGCCGGTGTCAACGAAACGACTTCCTTCATCTTCGCCCTGCTCGCCTTCGCCGCCGGCTTCGCCGTCCGGCCCTTCGGCGCCATCGTGTTCGGCCGACTGGGTGACATGATCGGACGCAAACACACCTTTCTCATCACCATCGTGATCATGGGTGTCTCCACGGCCGTGGTGGGTCTACTGCCTGGCTACGCAACCATCGGCGTAGCCGCGCCGATCATCCTGATAAGCCTGCGCCTGCTGCAGGGCCTGGCGCTGGGTGGAGAGTACGGCGGCGCAGCCACCTACGTGGCCGAACATGCCCCCAAGGGCAAACGCGGCTACTTCACCTCGTGGATTCAGACCACGGCCACCCTCGGCCTGTTTCTTTCGCTGCTGGTGATCCTCGCCTGCCGCACCGTCCTGGGCACGGAAGCCTTCGAGGCCTGGGGCTGGCGGATTCCGTTCCTGCTGTCGATCCTGTTGTTGATTGTCTCGGTGTACATCCGCCTGCAGCTCAGCGAGTCACCGGTGTTCATGAAAATGAAGGCTGAAGGCAAGTCCTCCAAGGCACCGTTGACCGAATCCTTCGCCCGTTGGGACAACCTCAAGATCGTGATCATGGCCCTGCTCGGTGGCACCGCCGGCCAGGCCGTGGTCTGGTACACCGGGCAGTTCTATGCGCTGTTCTTCCTGTTGCAGACGCTGAAGATCGACCCGCAGACCGCCAACTTGCTGATTGCCGGCTCGCTGCTGATCGGCACACCGTTCTTCGTCATATTCGGCAGCCTGTCCGACCGCATCGGCCGCAAGGGCATCATCATGGCCGGCTGCATCATCGCGGCACTGACTTACTTCCCGATCTTCCATGCGTTGACCCAATACGGTAACCCCGACGTGTTCGTCGCCCAGGAGAAGAATCCGGTCACGGTCATCGCCAATCCCGACCAGTGCTCGTTCCAGTTCGACCCGGTGGGCAAGGCCAAATTCACCAGTTCCTGCGACCTGGCCAAGACCGTACTGGCAAAACGGGCCATCCCCTATGCGAACGTGAAGGCCGAGCCGGGCGCCGTTGCGCAGGTGCGCATTGGCGAGAAAGTGATCGAGAGCTTCGAGGGCACCGGCATGCCGGGCGCCGACTTCAAGGCCAAAAACGACGCCTTTACCGCCACCCTCGCCACCGCCCTCAAGGACGCCGGTTACCCCGAGAAAGCCGACCCGGCCAAGACCAATTACCCAATGGTGCTGCTGCTCCTGACCATCCTGGTGATCTACGTGACCATGGTCTACGGGCCGATTGCCGCCTGGCTGGTGGAACTGTTCCCGGCGCGTATCCGCTACACCTCGATGTCGCTGCCCTATCACATCGGCAATGGCTGGTTCGGTGGCTTCCTGCCGACGGTGGCGTTCGCCATGGTGGCGGCCACGGGGGATATCTACTACGGGCTGTGGTATCCGATCGTCATCGCGGTGATGACGGCGGTGCTGGGTATTTTCTTCATGCCGGAAACCAAGGATCGGGAGATTCGTCACACCTGAACCTGGTGCGCCACTCACTTGTGGGAGCGGGCTTGCTCGCGAATGCGGTGGGTCAGTCAATGAACATGTTGTCTGGCACACCGCATTCGCGAGCAAGCCCGCTCCCACAGGTTCCCGGTCTGTTCAGACGTGTCCGGGCAACTCGATCAGCACCTTCAGCCCGCCCCACTCGCTTTGCAGTAACGACAGTTTCCCGCCCCAGCTATCGACAATGTCGCGCACGATGCCCAGCCCCAGGCCATGTCCATGGGTTTGCTCATCCAGCCGCGTACCTCGGCCAAACACATGACCGCGACGTTCTTCGGGGATGCCCGGACCGTCATCTTCGACACTGAGTTCAAACCCGCCCGCCGTCTCGGCCACACTCACACGAACCTCTGCATCTGCCCATTTACAGGCGTTATCCAGCAGGTTGCCCAACAGCTCCAGCAGGTCTTCACGATCCCATGGCAATTGCAGGTCGGGCAGTGCGCGGTAGCTCAGCGCCAGGTGTTCGCCATGGATCTTGTTCAGGGTTGCCAGCAATACGGGGAGTTCAGCAGCGCAATCAAACAATGCGCCCGGCAACGCATCGCCGGACAACCGCGCACGATTGAGCTCCCGATTGAGCCGTTGCTCGACCTGTTGCAGTTGTTCCTTGAGGGTCTTGCGCAGTTGCGGGTGCGCATCGAGCTGTTCGCTCGAGGCCAGGCTCAACAACACCGCCAGCGGCGTTTTCAGCGCGTGACCGAGGTTGCCCAAGGCATTGCGTGAGCGCTTGAGGCTGTCCTCGGTGTGGGCCAGCAAGTGGTTGATCTGCGCCACCAGCGGCTCCAGCTCCACCGGCACCTGATCATCGAGTTGCGAGCGCTGACCCTGTTGCAACTGCGCAATCTGCTCGCGCGCCTGCTCCAGCGGTCGCAAGGCGCGGCGCACGGTCATCCGTTGCAGCAGCAGAATCAGCAGCAGCCCTGTCAAACCGAGGCCCAGCCCGAGCTGTTGCATGCGCCGGAAGCTTTCGCGTATTGGCGTGTAATCCTCGGCGACGCTGATGGAGATCGGCACTCCCGAACGTCGATAGTCCGTACGCAGCACCAGCAACTGCTGTCCTTCCGGCCCCAGTTGCAGGTTGTCGTGCAGGCCGGGTTGATCGAGTCCCGGCAGTTCCTGATCCCATAAAGAACGGGAACGCCAATGGCCCTCGGCGAAATCGATGCGGAAATAATGCCCGGAAAACGGCCGCTGATAGGCCGGTGACAGACGTCGTTCATCCAGTTGCAAGCCTTGCGGCCCTCGCACGAGGGCTGCCAGCAGGTTCTCGCTGTCATTGCGCAACCCGGCTTCGAGATAGCGCTGCAAACCCATTTCGAACAGCCACAGGCTGGTTTGCGCCAGCACCAGGCCAACGACCACCATCACGCTGATCAGGCCCAGGCTCAAGCGGCGCTGGATCGATCTCACCGGGCTTGCCCGCCGAGCAGATACCCCTGGCCGCGACGGGTTTCAATCACGCTTTTGCCGAGCTTGCGGCGCAAATGGTTGACGTGAACCTCCAGCACATTGGAATCGCGCTCGGTTTCACCGTCGTAGAGATGTTCGGCGAGGTGGCTTTTGGAGAGGATCTGCTCGGGGTGCAGCATGAAATAGCGCAACAGGCGAAACTCCGCGGCCGTCAGTTGAATGTCCGCACCGTCGCGGACAACGCACTGGCGACTTTCGTCCAGATGCAGCCCGGCAGCCTGGAGCGCTGGCTGGTTGACCTGGCCATGGGAGCGGCGCAATAACGCCTGGATGCGCAAGAATAGCTCTTCGGGATGAAAGGGTTTGGTCAGGTAATCGTCGGCGCCAGCCTTGAGGCCTTCGATGCGCTCGGCCCAGGAATCACGGGCCGTCAGGATCAGCACCGGCGTGGTCAGCCCCGCCCTGCGCCATTGCGCCAGCACCTCAAGCCCCGGTACGCCCGGTAAACCGAGGTCGAGGATGATCAGGTCGTAAGGTTCGGTACTGCCCTGATGCACCGCGTCGCGACCATCGGCCAGCCAGTCCACCGCATAACCCTGGCGGTTGAGACCGGCCAGCAGTTCGTCGGCCAGGGGCACATGGTCTTCCACCAGAAGCAAACGCATGGATCAGTCTTCCTTGTCTTTCAATAAGCGGCCAGTGGTGGCATCGATGCCCAGTTCGCGGACCACGCCCGCAGGGGTCAGCAGCTCGACTTCATAAATGTAGACGTCATGTTTTTCTTCGAGCTCGGCTTCCAGCAGTTTCGCGCCGGGGTAGCGATCCATTGCCTGCTGCAGCAGTTGCTCCAGCGGCAGGATCACGCCCTGTTGACGCAGGCGCAGGGCTTCATCCTGATCCAGGTCGCGGGCCATCACCGCCGAGCAAAATGCCAGAAGCAGCAGCGCCATCCGGCTGCCGGTGCATCGATTGAAGAAAAACAGCTTCATTACCAATCCTGATGATCCTTGAGAACCTGCCCGCTGACAGCGTCTAATTCCAGATCCCGGTCGATACCCGGCAGCCGATCACCGGGATACCTGGCCGGCGCGAGTGGTGTGAGCTTCTCGAAAGCCACAATGGTACCAGCGTCGCGCAATCTCAGCGCTTGATCCGGGCCAGGTTCCCGGGCATGGGCGACACCTTAGCCGGATGAACTTAATTGAAGCTGAATGGCCACTATTGGATGCAGCAATTCAAATCCTGTGGGAGCGGGCTTGCTCGCGAAGGCGGTATCTCCGGCGACATCGATGCTGACTGATGCACCGCCTTCGCGAGCAAGCCCACTCCCACAGTGTTCGTGTTTATAATTTCTGCTTGCCACACATCGAGACCGTAATGACCGCCATCCACATCAAGTTCCCTTCCCTGACCCTCAAGGCCGGTCCGCGCGCTTTTGCGCACATTCGCGCCAACGGCCTGAACGCGGCCGACGTCGGCACCTTGCCCGGCGCGGCCGGCGGTCCGAAGGCGCTGGGGATTCAGGGGCTGGACCTGGCGCTGTTCGGCCAGTGGCTACCGGCGGCACCGCGGGAACGCTCGCTGATTGGCGCATCGGTGGGTTCCTGGCGCTTCGCCAGCGCCTGTCTGCCGGACGCCGCCGAAGGCATCCGGCGTCTCGGGCAGCTGTACACCGAGCAGAATTTCGCCAAGGGCGTGACCATGGCGCAGATCAGCCAGAGCTCGCAGCGCATGCTCAATGACCTGCTCGACGGCCGCGATGCCTCGATCCTCAACAACAGCGATTACCGCCTGAACATCATGGTGGTCAAAAGCCACGGCCTGCTCGCCGACGATCATCGCGGTCGCCTCGGGCTGGGCCTGTCGTCGGTGATCGCCGACAACCTGCGCGGCCGGGCGCGGCTGGCCCGGCACTTCGAGCGCCTGATCATCCATGACCCGCGCCTGGCGCCGCCGGTCGACGCCTTGAACGACTTCCCGTCGCGCTTCGTCGCCCTCAACTCCGGCAATTTGCGCCAGGCCCTGCTGGCTTCGGGCTCGATCCCGATGGTGATGGAAGGTGTGCGCGACCTGCCGGGCGCTGGCATCGGCACCTTCCGCGACGGCGGCTTGCTGGACTACCACCTGGACCTGCCTTACAGCGGCAACGACATCGTGCTCTACCCGCATTTCACCGACCGGGTGATTCCCGGCTGGTTCGACAAGACCCTGCCGTGGCGCCGCGCCTGCCCGGCTCGTTTGCAAAACGTGTTGTTGCTGGCGCCGTCGAAGGACTACCTGGCGCGACTGCCCTACGGCAAACTGCCAGACCGTAACGACTTCAAGCGCTTCATGGGCGACGCCTCGAGCCGGCAGAAATACTGGCGCGCGACCATGGATGAAAGCCGCCGCATGGGCGACGAATTCCTCGAACTGGCCGCCAACGGTCGCCTGGGCGAGCGCTTGCTGACCCTTTAGTCAGGACAAACTGGTAAACTCGCCACCTGCCCGAATCGCTGCGGCGAACGCCACCTGAACAGAGCTGAAGATACTGTGGAAATTTTCAAAGAATTTACCTTCGAATCCGCCCACCGCCTGCCCCACGTACCGGACGGCCACAAGTGCGGCCGCCTGCACGGTCACTCGTTCAAAGTGGCAATCCACCTGAGCGGCGACCTGGACCCGCACACCGGCTGGATCCGCGATTTCTCGGAAATCAAGGCGATCTTCAAGCCGCTGTACGAGCGTCTGGACCACAACTACCTGAACGATATTCCTGGCTTGGAAAACCCGACCAGCGAAGTGTTGGCCAAGTTTATCTGGCAGGAATTGAAGCCTCTGCTGCCGGAACTCAGCGCGATCCGCATCCACGAAACCTGCACCAGCGGTTGCATCTATCGCGGCGAATAAAAATACAACCCCCTGTAGGAGCGAGCTCGCTCGCGATGGACGCCTGAGCCCCGCGGGCTGCCAGATGCCCCGCGTTATCGTTGACGCCCATCGCGAGCAAGCTCGCTCCTACAGTTAGTCAGAGAAATAAAGAACAGCCTTCATCGGCTAATGCCGATCAGTTAAGCCTCGTCGCTTGACCTTTGGCCGCAAGAAATCAAAATCCGATGCCTGAATAGGCATCGGATTTTTTTATGCGTCTGGCTCGGGCACTGGAACTAACCCACAACTTCGTCTCGACTCCCAATTCCATTGAGGGATTGGACTCGTTGCTTGATCCCTCTCTGGTCGAGCAAGCGTTGGAACAGGCCGGCGTAGCCACCCTTCGCAAGCGGCGTCTGCCCTTGGAAATGATGCTCTGGTGCGTCATCTCCATGGCGTTTTTCCGGCGCATGTCGGCGTGGGATGTGGTCAGTCGCATGAACATCATGCTGCCCGGGCAACGCCCACTGGTCGCACCCAGCGCCGTAGTCCAGGCCCGTCAACGATTGGGTAGCGAGGCCGTACGACAAGTCTTCGATCTGACGCAGAAAAGCTGGCATGAAGCGGCCGGCCATCCGACCTGGGCCGGATTGCGTTTACTGGGGGTCGACGGTGTCGTCTGGCGAACGCCCGATACACCCGAAAACCGTGCGCGTTACGACTCCGCCAGCAACCAGCATGGCGATACCGGTTTTCCTCAGGTGCGCATGGTTTGCCAAATGGAGTTGACCAGCCATTTGCTGATCGGCAGTGCTTTTGATGGCTATCGCAGTAACGAAATGAAACTGGCAGAGCAACTGATCGACACCACGCCAGATCACTCGCTGACGCTGTTTGATCGCGGTTTCTACTCCTTGGGGTTGCTGCACCAATGGCAGCAGGCCGGCACTGAGCGGCATTGGCTGATGCCGCTGCGTAAAGGTGCGCAGTACGAAGTGATTCAGCGCTTGGGGCGTCAGGATGCGGTGGTCTCGCTCAGCACTTCGCCGCAGGCCCGCAAGCAGTGGCCAGGCTTGCCAGAGCGCCTAACCGCAAGGCTCCTAAGCAAGACCGTAAAGGGCAAGGTCTGTCAGATTTTGACGTCGATGGTCGATCCGCTGCGTTTCCCATCCGATGAAATCGTCGACCTATACAGCCATCGCTGGGAAATCGAATTAGGATTCAGGGAAATGAAACAGACACTGCTCAACAGCAGCTACACGTTGCGTAGCAAGACGCCCGAGATGATCGAGCAAGAGTTGTGGGGCGTGTTGCTGGGCTACAACCTGTTGCGTTATCAGATGGTGGAAATGAGCCGCCATTGTCCGGGCATCCATCCGTGCGAGCTAAGCTTCACCGCGTGTACTTGGGCGATCCTGGGTTTTATCAATGGCGTTTCTGCGGATCGCTCAGGGAACATCCCCAAATACCTCGCCGAATTGCATGCCTCGGCCCCGCACTATGTACTGCCGCATCGCCGGGAAGAGCGGGTTTATCCGCGAGCTATCAGGCTGAAATCCCCGAAGTATCCGATCAAAAATAAAAATGCCAGTCAGCTTAACTGACTGGCATTAGCCTTCATCGGCTGTTTTTTTATGCCTATGCTTTTTGCCTCGCCCCCCCTGCCAAGAGGACAAGCCCATGACTGACTGGCCGCTGGATCAGGTCTTCGACTTCGAAGGACATCAGGTGCGCTACGCCATACAGGGCGACGGCCCGCCGCTGGTGTTCGTGCATGGCACACCCTTTTCTTCTTATGTCTGGCACCGGATTGCACCGTATTTCATTACCACGCACCGGGTGCATTACTTCGATCTGTTGGGTTACGGCCAGTCCGCGCAACCCGACGCCGATGTCTCGCTCGGCGTGCAAAACCGGCTGTTGGCGCAACTGCTGGAGCATTGGGGCGTGGATCGCCCCGACGTAGTGGCCCACGACTTCGGCGGCGCCACCGCCCTGCGCACGCATCTGCTCAACGGCAAGGATTACCGCAGCCTGACGCTCATCGATCCAGTGGCGCTGACGCCCTGGGGTTCACCGTTCGTGCAGCATGTACGACAGCATGAAGCGGCATTCAGCGGACTGCCCGATTACATTCAGCGCGCCATCGTGCCGGCCTATATTCGCGGGGCCATCCAGCGCGACATTCCCGACGCCGAACTCGCCCCCTACGTACAGCCATGGCTGGGAGAGCCGGGGCAAGCGGCGTTTTATCGGCAGATCGCGCAGATGGACGAGCGTTACACCCTCGAGGCCCAGGGGTTGTACCCGACGATTCGCTGCCCGGTGCAGATTCTCTGGGGTGAGGACGATCAGTGGATTCCCGTCGAACGCGGGCGGGCCTTGCACCAGATGATTTCAGGGTCGCAGTTTTATCCTGTCCCCGATGCGGGTCACCTGGTTCAGGAGGACGCGCCTGAAGCCATTGTCGCTGCGCTGCTGCGTTTTTTGTCTCTGCAACCATCTTCCTGAACAAACCCAATCCCCTGTGGGAGCGAGCCTGCTCGCGAAGACGACGTCACATCCGACATCGAGTGGGCTGGCACACCGCCTTCGCAAGCAGGCTCGCTCCCACATTGGATCTACAGTGATCAATGTCACTGGCGGGGACCGCCGCTGGCGAGCTAACGTAGGGAAATCGTCTACACGGTTTTCTACAAGGATCCGCCCAATGCACATCATCAATGCCCGTCTGCGCAACCAGGAAGGCCTGCATGAGTTGTACCTGGAAAATGGCCGGATCAGCAGCATCTCCCGCCAGACCGAAGCCCCGACCCTGGGCCCTGACGATCTGGATGCCGGCGGCAATCTGGTGGTGCCGCCCTTTGTCGAGCCGCACATCCACCTCGACGCGACCCTGACCGCCGGCGAGCCGCGCTGGAACATGAGCGGCACGCTGTTCGAAGGCATCGAGTGCTGGGGCGAGCGCAAAGCGACCATCACCCTGGAAGACACCAGGACCCGTGCCCGGAAAACCATCCAGGCCCTCGCCGCCCACGGCATCCAGCATGTGCGTACCCACGTCGACGTCACCGACCCGCAACTGACTGCGCTCAAGGCGATGCTCGAAGTGCGCGAGGAGAGCCGGCACCTGGTCGACCTGCAAATCGTCGCGTTCCCCCAGGAAGGCATCGAGTCCTACCGCAATGGCCGCGAGCTGATGGAAGAAGCCATCCGCATGGGTGCGGATGTGGTGGGTGGCATTCCGCATTTCGAATACACCCGCGATCAGGGCGTCAGTTCGGTGAAGTTCCTCATGGACCTGGCCGAGCGCACGGGTTGCCTGGTGGACGTGCACTGCGACGAAACCGACGACCCGCATTCACGCTTTCTCGAAGTGCTCGCCGAAGAAGCCCGCAGCCGCGACATGGGCTCGCGGGTCACGGCCAGCCACACCACGGCCATGGGCTCCTACGACAACGCCTACTGCGCCAAGCTGTTTCGCTTGCTCGGGCATTCGGGGATCAGCTTTGTCTCCTGCCCCACTGAAAGCATCCACCTGCAAGGCCGCTTCGATAACTTCCCGAAACGCCGGGGCGTGACCCGGGTCAACGAGTTGCTGGAAGCGGGCATGAACGTGTGCTTCGGCCAGGACTCCATCGTCGATCCGTGGTATCCGCTGGGCAATGGCAACATTTTGCGGGTGCTCGAAGCCGGTCTGCACATCTGCCACATGCTCGGCTATCGCAACCTGCAAAGTGCGCTGGACCTGGTGACGGACAATAGCGCCAGAGCCATGAACCTCGGCGAGCGCTATGGCCTGGAGCGCGGACGACCGGCGAATCTGCTGATCCTGTCGGCGGAGAGTGACTACGAGGTGATCCGCAGCCAGGGCTTGCCACTGTACTCGGTGCGCGAGGGCAAGGTGTTGATGAAGCGGACGATGCCGGTGGTGGAGTTCAGTGGGCTGAGCTGAAATTTGCATTGCCTGGGCTGGCCCCATCGCGAGCAAGCTCGCTCCCACAGTGGATCTTTGTCGTACACAGACTCTGTGTTCACTGAAGATCAACTGTGGGAGCGGGCTTGTTCGCGAAGGCGATCTAACAATCAATCGATCATTCGAGCCGTACCAAACAGGCTGACCCGACTCAACTCCCCCTGCTCTTCCTCCAGCAAGATCGGCGCCGTGCCACCCGGCATCGTCACCTTGACCTCCCCGGCACTGACCCAACCCACGCGCCACGCCGCACAGGCCACTGCACTGGCGCTGGTCCCCGACGACGCCGTCGGCCCCTCTCCCCGCTCGAACACCCGTGCAGCGATGTGCCCTGCGGACAAGCGCATCGCCCATTGCAGATTGATCCCCGCCGGGCAGGGCTTGCCCGCGCCGCTCGGCATGGCATAGGCGATTCGCGTCAGCCCTTCGCCCAACGCCGGTTCGCGCATCTGCTCGTTGCTCGGCAAGGCATCGGCGCTATCGACCAACGTCACGCAATGCGGATTACCGACCCGCACAAACTGGCTGCGCGACCATGCATCATTGAGTGCTGACAGCTGTCTGACGTGGCTGAGTTCGCGGCCATTCAACAGCGCCCTTTCAACGCCCACTGCACTGACCGCAGACGGCCCGAATCCAGGCTGGCCAAGGTCAAGCCAGAAACCCTTCACGCCCTCGACTTGAGCGGTTTTCACCGAAGTCTGCCCCGGTGAAGGCGTGTCGGTTTTATCGTGATGCACCCTGAGCTCACAGGTTTGGCCCTGGGCAAAAAGCCCCTGGTCGCTCAGCGCCTGAGCAAAGATCGTCAGTCCGTTGCCGCTGCGCTCGGCCAGCGTGCCATCGGTGTTGACGATCAGCAGATCGAAGGGAGACGACGACTGAAAGGGTCCGACCAGCAATCCGTCGCTGCGATGATCCTTGCCGCCGACCGGCTGCGTGCCGGGTGCCCAGCTACAGCAAGCCTCGATGGCCGCCCCGGCCCATGCCTGACGGGTTTGTGCGGCGTGCTCGGCGTGATGGGGCAAGTCGATACCCTGGCGGCGCAGTTCTTCGGGCGCTATCACGATGTAAATATTGCCCCGTGCATCGTACCTCTGCGCCATGGCGCCCTCCGTGTGTCATTGGAATGCCTCAACATATCGCGAAACACACCGGCGCTGTGCAACGATGTCGCCCTGTTTGACCGCAAACTTTCCGGGCACTGATCGAACCCTCGCCGGCCGATCACTGTCCGTTGAGGACGTGACGTTTTTTGCCAGGGATTGATATGACCAGCCTCAACCACCAAACCACCTTCGTTCCCGGCCGCCTGGAACAGATGTCCACGCGCATCGCTTTTTTCATCGCCGGGTTCGGCATCGCCGCGTGGGCGCCACTGGTGCCCTATGCCAAGGCCCGGGCCGGGCTGGATGAAGGCACACTGGGCCTGTTGCTGCTGAGCCTGGGCGTGGGTTCGATTCTGGCGATGCCGCTGGCCGGGATGCTCGCCTCGCGTTTTGGCTGTCGCAAGGTGGCGACCGGCGGCACCTTGCTGATCTGCCTGGCCTTGCCCCTGCTGGCGACGGTGACGTCGATTCCGGCCCTGATCGCTGCCTTGTTCATGTTCGGCGCGGGTCTGGGCACGGTGGATTCGACGGTCAACCTGCAGGCGGTGATCGTCGAGCGCGCCAGCGGCAAGCACATGATGTCGGGGTTCCATGGGTTGTTCAGCCTCGGCGGGATTGTCGGCGCGGCAGGCGTCAGTGCGTTGCTGGGTCTCGGACTTTCACCGCTGGGCGCGATGCTTGCAGTGATCGTGGTGCTGCTGATCGCCTTGGCCAGGGCCGTACCGCACATGCTGCCTTATGGAAGCGAAAGCACGGGGCCGGCGTTTGCCGTTCCCCATGGCATCGTCCTGTTCATCGGCAGCATGTGCTTCATCGTGTTCCTCGCCGAAGGCGCGGCGCTGGACTGGAGCGCGGTGTTCCTGGCGCAGGAACGTGGCATTGACACGGCGTATGCGGGCCTCGGGTATGCGGCGTTTGCCTTGACCATGACCGTGGGACGCCTGACCGGTGACAAAATCGTACGGCGGCTGGGCGCGACACGGGTGATTGTGTTCGGCGGGCTGACAGCCGCCGCAGGCTTGTTGCTGGCGACATTCGCGCCGGGTTGGGAAGCGGCACTGGTGGGTTACGCAATGCTGGGCGCCGGTTGCTCAAACATTGTGCCGGTGTTGTACACCGCCGTGGGCAAACAGACGGTCATGCCCGAAAGCATCGCCGTGCCGGCCATTACCACCCTGGGTTACGCGGGCATCCTCGCGGGGCCGGCCGTGATCGGCTTCATCGCCCATGGCAGCAGCCTGAGTTTTGCCTTTGCCCTGATGGCGTTGTTGCTGGTGGCGGTGGCCGTTGGCGGGAAGGTGTTGAGGGTTTGAAAAATTCCATCGGTAAGCCCCCGAACCCAATGTGGGAGCGGGCTTGCTCGCGAAGGCATAGTGTCAGCCAACATCAATGCTGAATGACACACCGCTTTCGCGAGCAAGCCCGCTCCCACAGGGTTCCTGGGACACCTCGGTCTATCAGAAGCCGACACTGGCCTGCACAAAGAACGTGCGCGGCGCGCCGACGTACATGCCCGAGTTGTTGTCGCTTGAGCGGGTGAAGTACTGCTTGTCGAAGATGTTTTTCACCCCTGCCCCCAGTTTCAGGTTCGACACCTGCGGCCCGAAGTCATAGCCGCCACGCATGTTCCAGGTCACATAACCCGGAATGTCACCGAACTGGCCGTCGGCGGTGCCCTCGGTGATGTAGTTGCCGTTGAAGCTGCCGTCGGCATTCACGCCAGTGCCCGGCGAGCGTTGTTTGGATTGGGCGAACGCGTCGAGGTTCCAGGTCCAGCGGTTGATGTCGTAACGCAGGCCGGCAGTGGCCACCTGACGGGAGTAGAACGGCAAGTCACGGCCCTTGAAGCCCGGGATGTCACCTTCGCTGGTGGCGCGGGTGTAGGTGAAACCGGCGTTGGCGGTCAGGCCGTCGAGGCGTGGGTCCAGCGCGGCCAGATCGTAATGCACCGACGTTTCGATGCCCTGGTGCCTGGTCGCACCGAGGTTGGTCCAGCCCACATCGTTGCTGATGTATTGCAGTTCGTCGTCGAAGTCGATGTAGAACAGCGTCACCTCGCCGCCCCACACGTCATCGTTGTAGCGCGTACCGATTTCGTAGGTCTTGGCCTTTTCCGGCTCCAGGCCGTTGGCGGTGTTGTCGCCGATACCGCCCTGACCCAGCTGGAGGTACTGCAGCGCGCCGAACGAGGTTTCATAGTTGGCGAACAGTTTCCAGGCATCGGACACGTGATACATCACGCTCAGGGCCGGCAGCGGCTCGTTGCTTTCGATGCTGCGGTTTTTCTCCGGCACCCGTTTACCGGCGTTATCGAGCACCGGGCGGTCGTGCCAGTCGGTGCTGATGTGCTCGAAGCGAATACCGGGGGTGACGGTCCAGTTGCCAACGTCGATCTTGTTGTCGACGTAGACCGAATTGGCCTCGGTTCCACCGGTGCGGTCCTGATAGACATGGCCGTCCGCCCCGGGACGTACGACCGGCTCGTTGTTGACCAGCGCCACGCGGCTGGCCTCTTCGTGCATGGCTTCTTTCAGGTAACGATAACCGACGCTGACTTCCTGGGTGGTCGGGCCGACATCGAAGACGTGGGACACCCGTGGTTCGATACCGAAGGTGTAGTAGCTGCGCGGATAGGAGTTGAGTGTGCTCAGGTCACGGGAGGCGATGGTGCTGCCACGAAAACTGTCGGTGTAGTAGGTCAGCACTTCGGCCTGGGTGCGATCGTCGATCTGCCGCACCCACTTGAACGACACATCCTTGCGGCGGCCGCTGAAGTTGTCGTGGTCGCGCACGGACTGGAACGGGTCGGCGTCGTACTGCGCCTGGTTCAGGCCGCCGGGCATGTCGGCCTTGGCGTCGTAGTAATGGAAGTTGAGGCTGAAATCGTCGACATCGGTCGGCGCCCAATGGGTCTTGAGGATCACGTCGTCGATGTCGTTGCCGTTGTTGCTTTCACGGTAACCGTTGCCGTTCACCCCGGAGTACAACAGCGCCACGCCCATGCCGTTGTCGGCGGTGCCGCCCATGAACGCGGTGTCGATGTGCTTCCAGCCACCGTGCTGCGAGGTTTCCAGGGTGGTGCCGATTTCAGCCGAGGCATTTTCCGGGATCGCGCGGGTCACGAAGTTGATCACACCGCCCACGTTTTGTGGTCCGTAGCGCACGGAGCCAGCACCGCGCACCACATCGATGCTGTCGAGGTTGCCAGAGGAAATCGGCGCCATGGACAGTTGCGGCTGACCGTAAGGTGCGAACGCCGCCGGGATGCCGTCGATCAGCACCGTGGAGCGTGGCGACAGGCGCGAAGTCAGGCCGCGCACGCCGACGTTGAGGGAAATATCGCTGCCACCGGTGCCGTTGGCATCCTGCACTTGCACACCAGGAACGCGCTTCAACACGTCGCCGACGTTCATCGCGCCCTGCTCGACCATGGCTTCGCGACGGATCACGGTTCGTGCGCCGGGGTGGTTCTGCACCACGGCGGCATCGGCATCGCCGAGCCAGTCACCGACGACCTTGATGTCAGTCACGCCCAGTTCCAGTGGACCGCTGGCCGCCGACGCTGGCGCCGGCATCAGCGTCACCGAGCCTTCATCGATCTGGTATTGCAGGCCGCTGCCTTGCAGCAACTGGCGCAGCGCGTCTTCCGGGGAAAGGTTGCCATCCACCGCCGGAGCCTGCTTGCCGGCGACCAGTTCAGGGCTGAAGAACACCTGAAGCGAGGTTTGCTGGCCCAACTGGCTCAGGGCTTGTCCCAAAGGTTGCGCCGGGATGTGGATGCCGTCGGCCGCAAAGGCCTGGGGCAGCGCAACGTTGACCGCCAGCGCGAGGGCCAGCGGCAACCAGGGGAGTTTGTTGTTTTTAGCGGTGGAGATTTTCACGTCGAACGTAGTCCTGTGGATCGCAAGAGTGTGCGCATTGTTAATGCAAACCAGTTGCAGTTGAACAGGAAGACGATGAACTCGAAAAAAACCTGAATTTTATTTTGAAATTATTTCCTGGCTGCCGTCGCCAAGGGTGCGCACGGCCACCGGCAGGATGCTCGGCAAGGCCTTGAGCAGCGCGTCGGTGTTGTCGGACTTGAACACGCTGGTCAGGCGCAGATTGCCCACCGCCGCGTTGCCGACCTTCAGCGGTTTCTCCCGATAACGCGAGACCTGCTCGGCGACGTCGGCCAGGCTGGCGTTGTTGAACACCAGTTTGCCGCTGCGCCAGGCGGTCATTTCCGCCGGGTTGACCGCATAGGCGGCGGCAACCTTACCCCGGGCATCGATGTGGGTACCAAGCCCTGCCGTCAGATTGATGAACTCGCTGTCGGCGGCGTCGCGCCCTTGAACCTTGACAGTGCCCTGCTCCACCACCACCCGGGTTTCGCTGGCGCCGCGACGCACATCGAAACGGGTGCCGGTGACCGTGACCTTGCCGCTGCCCGCCGCGACCACGAAAGGCCGGCGGGTGTCATGCTCGACGCTGAACATCGCTTCGCCTTCGGTCAGCTCAATGTTGCGTTGCCCTTTTTCAAAGCGCACTTGAATCCGGCTGCGGCTGTCCAGATCGACCACCGAGCCATCCGGCAGCGCCACATGGCGTCGCTCATTCAGGGCCGTTGAAAACTCGGCGGTGTAAGCCGCCGGATGATTCAGGCCGTTGAACAGGCCCAGGCCGAGCGCTACCGCCAGCACGCTGGCGGCCACCGCGTAACGCAGCACGGGGCGACGTTTCTTCAGGGTTGGCGGGGTTTCACACAAGGCACGCAAACGCGCCGCCGGCACCAGGTCGGCGGCGCTCCACAAACCCTGGAGCACTTCGAATTCGTTGCGGTGTTGGGAGTGTTCGTCCAGCCAGGCCTGAAACCGGCGACGCTCTTCGACATCGACGACAGGCTCCTGTAAACGCACAAACCACTGCGCCGCGTCATCGCGAACCGTTGTTTGCCCGCACGCACAATCACGAGTATCCATCATGGAAGTTCCTGTTTGGCCGGGGATAAAAAGGTGCGGAAAATCTGCCTCATGCAGGAGCTGCCGAAGGCTGCGATCGTTTGATCCTCTGCAACTCCAAGGCCGCCAAAAGATCGCAGCCTGCGGCAACTCCTACAGGTATTTTCATGGCCACCGCACATCATGACTGCAACCCGTCCAGGCGATCACGCAGGTGCCGAAGCGTGCGGATCATATACTTTTCACCATGTTCCTGGACAGGCCCAGGCGTTCGGCGATTTCGGCCTGGGTCAGGCCCTCGATTTTCTGCCAGACAAACACCTTGCGGCAGTTGACCGGCAGCTCGGTGAGCGCCCGCTCGATGGAATCCGCCAACTGGATCGCGTGCATGAAATGCTCCGGGTCGCCGGTCGGCGACTCACTGAGATCAATCGCCTCTGACTCCATGGCCCCCCGCCGGTCCTCACGCCGATAACCATCCACGGCGATGTTGCGCGCGGTCTGGTGCAAATACGCCCGGGGCTGTTCCACCGCCGCCGAATCGGACTCAAGCACCCGCACGAAGGTATCGTGGGCCAGGTCCTCGGCCAGCTGACGGTTTCTCAGGCGACGGGTCCAGGTGCCAACCAACTCTTCGTAATGCTCGAAAAAGCCGTGTCTGCGGGGCAGCTTGAGGGTCATTGCGGTGTGCTGTGGAGACGGGACGTGAATAGTAATGCTTCCTATTAACTCGAAGCAATGCTTTGCGGCCCCCACACCGGGCACTTTGTCCGCTTGCCAGGGTGCATTTCGTCAGGAAAGCTGGATGGCGGCACGGAACCAAAGAAATCTGGCAGGCATTCAAATGCAACCGTTGACGGGTTGTAACACAGTGCAGAAATGCCCGTACCCGGCTTTTCCCCAGGAATTCACACATGTTCAGCCCCAAAGCATTGCCTAAAAGAACACCGCTTGCCCGCCTGGCCCTGGCCATCACCCTGAGCACCCTCGGCCTGCCTTTCTGGGCGAACACTGCCCAGGCTCACGGCGGACATGCCGACATGGTGCCGCTGCAAGCGGGTCTGGAGGCCTTTGGTGCCACGGTGAAATGGGACGATTACGCCAACCTGTTCACCATTGCCAAGGACGGGGTCTATCTCAAGGTCAAGCCCGACAGCAAAGTGGCCATGCTCAACGGCAAGCGCATCGAACTGACAGTGCCAGTGGTGTTCAAGGACCATACGGCGTTCATGTCCACGGACTTCATCAACCAGGTGTTCCAGTCCGGACTGGACAAGACCTTCGTCGTCGAGACCCGCCCCAACCCGCTCAATCCCCTGAGCGCAGCCGAAATCACCACGGCCGTGGACATCCTCAAGAAATCGGAAAACTACAAACCCGGTTTCCGCTTTACCGAAGTCTCGGTCAAGGAGCCGCCCAAGGATCAGGTGTGGAACTTCGCTCTGACCGGGCAGAACGTCGCCCAGCCGCGCCAGGCCTCAATCGTGGTGCTCGACGGCAAGCACGTGATCGAGGCGCTGGTCGATCTCGACACTAAAGAACTCAAGTCCTGGAAGCCGATCGAAGGCGCCCACGGCATGGTGCTGCTGGACGATTTCGCAACGGTGCAATCGGCCGTCGAGACCAGCCCGGAATACGCCCAGGCCTTGGCCAAGCGCGGCATCAACGATGTGAAAAAGGTCGTGGCCACGCCGCTGACCGTCGGTTACTTCGATGGCAAGGACGGCCTGGCGCAGGACAAGCGCCTGCTGAAAATCGTCAGCTACCTCAACACCGATGACGGCAACTACTGGGCGCACCCGATTGAAGGCCTGGTGGCGATTGTCGATCTGGAACAGAAGAAGCTGATCAAGATCGAAGACGAAGCGCTGATCCCGGTGCCGATGAAGCCGACGCCCTATGACGGGCGCGGACGCAAAGGCGTTGAAGTCAAACCGCTGGAAATCACCGAGCCCGAGGGCAAGAACTACACCATCAGCGGCAACAGCATTCACTGGCAGAACTGGGACTTCCACGTTCGTCTCGATTCGCGGGTCGGCCCGATCCTGTCCACCGTCACCTACGACGACAAGGGCAAGAAACGCAAAATCATGTACGAGGGCTCGCTGGGCGGCATGATCGTGCCTTACGGCGACCCGGATGTCGGCTGGTACTTCAAGGCCTACCTCGACTCCGGCGACTACGGCATGGGCACCCTGACTTCACCGATTGCCCGTGGCAAAGACGCCCCGGAAAACGCCGTGCTGCTGGACGCCACCATCGCCGACTACACCGGCGCACCGACCGCGATCCCGCGCGCCATGGCGGTGTTCGAGCGCTACGCCGGCCCGGAGTACAAACACCAGGAAATGGGCCAGCCCAACCTCAGTACCGAGCGTCGTGAACTGGTGGTGCGCTGGATCAGCACCGTGGGCAACTACGACTACATCTTCGACTGGGTCTTCCAGCAGAACGGCACCCTCGGCATCGACGCCGGCGCCACCGGTATCGAAGCGGTCAAGGGCGTGAAATCGAAAACCATGCACGAAGACACCGCCAGGGAAGACACCCGCTACGGCACTCTGCTCGATCACAACATCGTCGGCACCACGCACCAGCACCTCTACAACTTCCGCCTCGACATGGACGTGGACGGCGAGCAGAACTCACTGGTGGAAGTGAACCCGGTGGTGCTGCCGAACGACCGTGGCGGCCCACGCACCAGCACCATGCAGACCGAAACCAGAGTAGTCGGCAACGAGCAGCAGGCGGCGCAGAAATTCGACCCGTCGACCGTGCGCCTGCTGACCAACTTCAGCAAGGAAAACAAGGTCGGCAACCCGGTTTCCTATCAGTTGATTCCGTACGCCGGCGGCACACACCCGGTGGCCAAGGGTGCCAACTTCGGCAAGGACGAGTGGCTGTACCACCGCCTGAGCTTCATGGACAAGCAGCTGTGGGTGACGCAATACAACCCCGAGGAAAAATACCCGGAAGGCAAGTACCCGAACCGCTCGGACAAGGATTCGGGCCTGGGGCAATTCACCCAGGACAACCACGCCATCGAGAACACCGATGATGTGGTCTGGCTGACCACCGGCACCACCCACATCGCCCGCGCCGAAGAATGGCCGATCATGCCGACCGAATGGGTGCATGTGCTGTTGAAACCGTGGAACTTCTTCGATGAAACGCCGACCCTGAACCTCAACTCACCGAAGTAAGGCACACACAAAACCCTGTAGGAGCGAGCTTGCTCGCGAAAAACGTCAGGACAACGCGGGTAATCAGACAGCCCGCGTCATCGTTGACGTTCATCGCGAGCAAGCTCGCTCCTACAGGTACAGACAAAATATCAAGCATGCCGCTTGCGATACTCCCCCGGCGCAATGCCGAAGCGCGATTTGAACGCAGTGGAGAAGTAGCTCGAATCGGAAAAGCCCCACGAGTACCCCAGCACCGACAACTTCTGTTCCTTGCCCGATTGGCGCAGGGATTCGGCGCACAGGTCCAGGCGACGGTTCTTGATGTAGCGCGCCACCACCAGGCCTTTCTTGGCAAACATCCGGTACAGGCCACGGGTGGACATGCCGACTTCCCGCGCCAGCCATTCCGGGCACAGGTCTTCGGAGCGAATGTTTTCGTCAATGCAGGTGAGCGTCTTGCGGAAGATCCGTTCATGGGCATCGGTGCAGTCGTCGGCCTGGCTGATCGCCGGGCGCAGCAGGCTGACAATCGCCTCCAGGGTCGCTTCGCTTTCCTGCCGGGTCAGGTGCTGCTGGCGGGTCGCATCGAGGATCAACCGGTGCGACAGCATCGCGATGGGCGAGGTGGCGGCAATCCGGTGGCCGCACCTGACCTGATTGAAGCGCAGGGTTTGCTCGACCAGTTGATACGGCAGGATCAATGACAACTGCCGGGAGTTTTCGCTGTAGGTGAAGTCGCTGGGCCGCGAGGCATCGATCAGCGTGATGTCACCGGGGGACAGCAGGACCTTGTCTTCGCCCTGGGCCATGCCCGCCGTGCCGTCGAGCTGGAACACCGCAAAATACTTGCCGCCCTCGCCCGCCGCGACCTCCTGGGGCGTACGGTACAAACGCGCCTGGCACACGTCGACGAAACTGAGTTTGAGCGCATCGCTCTGGTATTCACGGATGCGCCCGGCAAACTCGCTGCCCAGGGGTTGTGCGTTGAAGGCGCCACAGATCTGGTTGATCTGATGGATCCACTGGTCGAACCCATCATGGCGCTGTGCTGTTGTAGAAATCATGTCAGGCCTCACGCAGGCTTATTTTTATTGTCTACGTCAATCCACACGACATCGGATGCTTCAAGTCTCCTGAACAGCACCACTCCCTGAACAATGACGTGCTATTTCAGTCCGCCAAAACGCCGATAGAAGCTTTCACCCACATCCGGCAACGGGCCGTCGGCCGTTTCCAGTGCAGCGTTCAGCCATTCTTCGGCCTTGGCGTAGATCAAACGGTAAATGTTGCGGCACAACTGCCGGGCGGCGCGGCCTTCCCAATCGCCGGGCAACAACTCGTCCGGCAGTTGCGGGTCGCGCAGCAGCAGCTTGCGGTACTCGTGGATCAACAGGACCCGCGCCAGGAAGCAGTCGGCCGGTTGCAGGTTTTCCTGCTCGCGCAGCGCTTGCCACAGCGGTCGGAACAACTGGATGAACTCGCTGTAGTGCGCGGCCAGCTCCTCGATGTTCCAGCTCTCGCGCACTTGCAGGCGCAGCGCCTTGGAGGCCAGTACATCCTGGGCGGTGGTTTCGAAGACGATGGTGTCCTCCTGCACGCCGAGGTCGAGCAGGGTCGCGTTGACGTCGGAACGGTCACTGCGCGGACAGGCCAGCACCACCGGCGAAATCGCACCGAAGCCTTGCCACTCCAGCTCCTCGCGCACCTGTTTGCGTTTGTCCTGGGTCAGTTGCGAGAGCATCACCAGGCACCAGGAACCATCCCAGGCCGGCATCGTGGTGCTGTAGACGCGCTTGAAGGCCTTGTCGAAACGCCGGCGACCGGTGCCGGTCAGGCTGTAATAGCTACGACGACCGACTTTCTCGGCGGTCAGCCAGCCTTCCTTGGTCAGGCGAAAAATCGACGTACGGATCAGCCGCTCATTGATGCCGATGGGCTCGAGCAATTGAATCAGGCTGCCCAGCCACACGGTGCCGCCATGGGGTTCGATGGCATCCCCATACAACGTGATGATCAAGGAACTGGCGCGGATCGGCGTCTGCTCCTGGAAGCGTGTAATCAGATGGTTCAAGGGGGTCAGGGACGACATGGGCGTTCCGTGTAAAAAAAGAAAAGGAATATACCGAAAACCTGCCTGTTAATCGCACCCACCTGTAGGAGCGAGCTTGCTCGCGAAAAACGCCCGGGCAATACGTGTGTTCAGACAGCCCGCGTCATCGTTGACGTCCATCGCGAGCAAGCTCGCTCCTACAGGGGGGACCGTGTTCACAAAGTACTGCCTTTCGGCCGCAACCCCCTGTCGCTGATGCGCGGGCGATCAGCCTCCGGCTCGCTCAGAGGTTCGCACACCTGCATCTGCGTGAGGCAGCGCTTGGCCAATTCCTGGTACTCGCGTGTGCCCGCCTGTTTCCACGCCACTTCCTGATCGCTGAGGGTGCGCTTGATGCTGGCCGGTGCGCCCATGACCAGCGACTGCTCCGGGCATTCGAAGCCGGCCTTGACGAACGCCGCCGCCGAAACGAATGAACGCGGGCCGATCCGGGCGTTGTCCATCACCACCGCATTCATGCCCACCAAGGCGTCGGCGCCGATCCGGCAACCGTGCAGCACCGCGCCGTGGCCAATGTGGCCGTTGCGCTCGACCACGGTGTCGCTGTCGGGGAAACCGTGCATCACGCAGGTGTCCTGCAGGTTGGCGCCCTCCTCCAGCACGATCCGCCCGAAGTCCCCGCGCAGGCTGGCCAGCGGACCGACATAGCAATGCGGGCCGATGATCACGTCACCGATCAATACGGCGGACGGGTGCACATAAGCGCTCGGGTCAACCACCGGGGTCAGGCCATCAAGGCTGTAGCAGGTCATGAAAGCGTCCTTCACAAAGCGATGCAAATAATAGCTTATTTTGTATCACATCACTTTTACAAGCACAAAGACTAAAAAGCGTATCACTTGAAATACCGCTTTCCGACGAATGCGAGCAGGCCGTTTAAATCGGCCTTAACCCCAATATATTCAGGGCTAAACCCGCCGCCAGCGTCCCTGCCCCTGCAAGAAAACCAATCGAAACTCTCACCAATAAGACACATTAAATATATTTTCGTATTGCATTTACGTATCATGTTATAGCTATACTTGGGCAAAACCGGCCCCCGCGGCCGATCCAACAACAAGCCGGCACCACGCCGAGCGTGCACCGTGAGGGCATCCGCCATGCCTCTAACCCTTGCCGTCGAACTGATCGAGCCTGGCGTCCGCCTGATTACCCTGCAGCGCCCGCAAGCCCTGAACGCCTTGACCACCGAGTTGCTGGGCGAACTGGCCGATGAACTGAATGCCGCGCAAGCCGACCCCGACACCCGCGCCGTGGTCCTCACCGGCAGCCGCAAGGCCTTCGCCGCCGGTGCCGACATCAAGGAAATGGCCGAGCGCAACCTGGTCGGCATCCTCGACGACCCGCGCCAGGCGTCGTGGCAAACCATCACCCGCTTCAGCAAACCGCTGATCGCCGCAGTCAACGGCTTCGCCCTCGGCGGTGGCTGCGAACTGGCCATGCATGCCGACATCATCATTGCCGGCGAAGACGCCCGCTTCGGCCAACCGGAAATCAACCTCGGGATCATGCCCGGCGCCGGTGGCACCCAACGCTTGCTGCGTGCCGTCGGCAAATCCATGGCCATGCAGATGGTGCTGACCGGCGAACCGATTGACGCCCGCCAGGCCCAGCGCGCCGGCCTGGTCAGTGAAGTGACCCAGCCGGAGTTCACCGTCGACCGCGCCCTGCACATCGCCCGCAGCATTGCGGCCAAGGCACCACTGGCCGTGCGCATGGCCAAGGAAGCGCTGCTCAAGGCCATGGACACCGACCTGGCCAGCGGCCTGCGCTTCGAGCGCCACGCCTTCACCGTGCTGGCCGGCACCCGCGACCGTGATGAAGGCATTGCCGCCTTCCAGGAAAAGCGCAGCCCGACTTTCATCGGGCAATAAAGCGGCCACAAAAATCCGAACTCGAATGACCTCCAAGAGAGCGCCAAGACCATGAACTTCGAACACATCCTGTTTTCCATCGAGGCCGGCGTCGCCCTGCTCAGCCTCAACCGGCCGGATCAGCTCAACAGCTTCAACACCCAGATGCATGGCGAAGTGAAGGAAGCACTCAAGCAAGTGCGGCAGAACCCGGACGTGCGCGTACTGCTGCTGACCGGCGAAGGTCGCGGCTTCTGCGCAGGGCAAGACCTGAGCGACCGTAATGTCGCGCCGGGCAGTGCCGTGCCGGACTTGGGCGAGTCCATCGAGAAGTTCTACAACCCGCTGATCCGCCAGTTGCGCGACCTGCCGCTGCCGGTCATCTGCGCGGTCAACGGCGTGGCGGCCGGTGCCGGCGCCAACATCCCGCTGGCCTGCGACCTGGTATTGGCCGCGCGTTCGACCAGTTTCATCCAGGCGTTCTGCAAGATCGGCCTGATCCCCGATTCCGGTGGCACCTGGACCCTGCCGCGCCTGGTCGGCATGGCCCGCGCCAAGGCCCTGGCCTTGCTCGGCAATCGCCTGAGCGCTGAACAGGCCGAGCAATGGGGCCTGATCTACCGCTGCGTGGAAGATGCCGAGCTGCGCGACGAAGCGCTGAAACTGGCCCGCCACCTCGCCACGCAACCGACCTACGGTCTGGCGCTGATCAAACGCAGCCTGAACGCCAGCCTGAGCAACAGCTTTGACGAACAGTTGGACCTGGAACGTGACCTGCAGCGCCTGGCCGGGCGCAGCGAGGATTACCGCGAAGGCGTCGGCGCCTTCATGGAAAAACGCACCCCAAGCTTCAAGGGACGCTGAGACATGACCGCACTGAATACGACTGCACGCGTTGCGGTGATCGGCGCCGGGGCCATGGGCGCCGGTATCGCCCAGGTCGCGGCCCAGGCCGGTCATCCGGTATTGCTGCTGGACAACCGCCCCGGCGCGGCGGCGCAGGCCATCGAAAACATCGACCGGCAACTGGGCAAACGGGTCGAAAGCGGCAAGCTGTCCGCCGAAGCGCGCAGCGCCACCCTCACCCGCCTGCAAGCGGTGGAAGCCATCGAAGCCCTGGCCGACTGCGACCTGATCATCGAAGCCATCGTCGAGAACCTTGAGGTCAAGCGCGCACTGTTTCGCCAGCTCGAAGGCATCTGCGGCGAGCACTGCATCCTGGCCAGCAACACCTCATCGCTGTCGATCACCAGCATCGCCGCGCAGCTTGAGCGTCCAGAACGCCTGCTCGGCCTGCACTTCTTCAACCCGGCGCCAGTCATGGCACTGGTGGAAATCGTCTCCGGCCTGGCCAGCGATCCGGCACTCGCCGAATGCCTGTACGACACCGCCAAGGCCTGGGGCAAGAAACCGGTGCACACCCGCTCCACGCCGGGCTTCATCGTCAACCGCGTGGCCCGGCCGTTCTACGCCGAGAGCCTGCGAATGCTTCAGGAAGGCGCTGCCGATTGCCCGACGCTGGATGCACTGATGCGCGAAGCCGGCGGGTTTGCCATGGGCGCGTTCGAACTGACTGACCTGATCGGCCACGACGTCAACTACGCCGTGACCTGTTCGGTGTTCGACGCCTATTACCAGGACACCCGCTTCCTGCCATCGCTGATCCAGAAAGAACTGGTGGACGGCGGACGTCTGGGGCGCAAAAGCGGTCAGGGTTTCTACAGCTACGCCCAAGGCGCCGAGCGTCCGCAAGCCGCTGAAATCAGCGGCAGCGCGAGCGTCGAAACTTGTATCGCCGAAGGTGACCTTGGCATCGCCCAGGGTTTGCTGGCGCGCTTGAGCGAGCAAGGCATTAAAGTTATCCGGCGCGATGGTCGCGGCTTACTGCGGGTCGGCGACGCGGTGCTGGCCCTGAGTGACGGCCGCATGGCCTGCCAGCGCGCCCGGGAAGACGGGCTGCGTAACCTGATTCTGCTGGATCTGGCCCACGATTATGCCAAGGCCCAGCGCATCGCCATCAGCTACTCGAACGGCATTGATCCACTGGCACTCGAACAGGGCGTGGCCCTGCTGCAACGCGCCGACCTCAAGGTCAGCCTGCTCAGCGACAGCCCGGCCCTCGCCGTCCTGCGCACTGTCGCCATGCTCGCCAACGAAGCCGCCGACGCCCTGCTGCAAGGCGTGGCCTCGGCCGCCGACATCGATCTGGCCATGCGCGCCGGGGTCAATTATCCCCAGGGCCCGCTGGCCTGGGCCGACACCATCGGCCTTCCCCACATCCTGACCGTGCTGGACAACCTGCAAGCCACCTACGGCGAAGAACGCTACCGGCCATCGCTGTTGTTGCGCCGCCGGGTCGCCGAAGGGAGAACCTTCCATGACTAACCACGAAGCGATGAACCTGGCCAGCGACTGCGCGCAAGCGTTGTTCCAGCGCGACACCGCCAGCCAGGCCATGGGCATGCGTTTGCTGTCCGCCGGCCCCGGTTGCGCCCGGGTCGGCATGACCGTGCGGGCCGACATGGTCCAGGGCCACGGCACGTGCCACGGCGGCTACCTGTTCGCTCTCGCCGACTCGGCGTTTGCCTTTGCCTGCAACAGCTACAACGAGGCCACGGTGGCCATCGGTTGCAGCATCGACTACATCGCCCCGGCACGCCTGGGCGACACGCTGAATGCCGACTGCATCGAGCAAAGCCGCTCCGGCCGCACCGGCAACTACGACGTACGTATCGAAAACCAGCAGGGCCAGTTGATCGCCCTGTTCCATGGCAAATCCTACAAAGTGCGCGGCCCGGTGCTGACGCAGGAGACCCCGAATGAATGACGCCCTGATCATCGACGCGGTACGCACCCCCATCGGCCGTTACGCTGGCGTCCTGAGCAGCGTGCGCGCCGACGACCTCGGCGCGGTGCCGTTGCGCGAACTGCTGCGCCGCCACCCGCAAGTCGACTGGAGCACGGTCGACGACGTGATCTACGGCTGCGCCAACCAGGCCGGCGAAGACAACCGCAACGTCGCGCGCATGTCGGCGTTGCTGGCCGGCTTGCCGGTCAGCGTGCCGGGCACCACCCTCAATCGCCTGTGCGGCTCCGGGCTCGATGCCATCGGCACCGCCGCCCGGGCGATTCGCAGCGGCGAAACCGGGTTGATGCTGGTCGGCGGCGTTGAATCCATGTCCCGCGCGCCACTGGTGATGGGCAAGGCCGAGCAGGCGTTTTCCCGTGCGGCCGAAATCTTCGATACCACCATCGGCTGGCGCTTCGTCAATCCGTTGATGAAAAAGGCCTACGGAATCGACTCCATGCCGGAAACGGCAGAGAACGTCGCCGAACAGTTCAACATCTCCCGGGCCGACCAGGACGCCTTCGCCCTGCGCAGCCAGCAACGCGCTGCCGCAGCCCAGGCCAGCGGACGCCTGGCCAAGGAAATCGTTGCGGTGCAAATCCCCCAGCGCAAAGGCCCGGCCAAGGTGGTCGAGCACGACGAACACCCACGCGGCGACACCACCCTTGAACAGCTCGCCAAACTGGGTACGCCGTTCCGCGAAGGCGGCAGCATCACCGCCGGTAACGCCTCCGGGGTCAACGACGGTGCCTGCGCCCTGTTGCTGGCCAGCCCGGAAGTCGCCAAACGCCACGGCCTGACCGCCCGTGGCCGGGTCGTGGCCATGGCCACTGCCGGCGTCGAACCCCGGATCATGGGCATCGGCCCGGTGCCGGCGACGCGTAAGGTGCTGGAACTGGCCAACCTGAGCCTGGCGGACATGGACGTGATCGAGCTCAACGAAGCCTTCGCCGCACAAGGTCTGGCGGTGTTGCGCGAACTGGGCTTGAGCGACACCGATCCGCGGGTCAACCCCAACGGCGGCGCCATCGCCCTTGGCCATCCGCTGGGCATGAGCGGCGCACGACTGGTCACCACCGCCCTGCATGAGCTGGAAGAAAGTAACGGCCGCTACGCCCTGTGCACCATGTGCATCGGCGTCGGCCAGGGGATCGCGCTGATCATCGAGCGTCTATCCCACTAAAGAATCGCGATTCCCGAGGAGCCGAGAGGTATCCTTGGGGCATGCACTCAAAGCCCCTGCGCGCAGGGGCTGGAACACAAAAACAATTCGAGTGAACACATGAACATGCCAATTGCCCAAGCCGTGCTGAATCCTGTGCTGGACCCGCTGGAAACCGCCAGCATCGACGAGCTGCGCCAGCATCAGCTGGAGCGCCTGCGCTGGAGCCTGAACCACGCCTACAACAACGTGCCGCTGTACCGTCAGCGCTTCGATGCGCTGGGCGTGCACCCCGACGACCTCAAGTCCCTCGACGACCTGGCGAAATTCCCTTTCACCACCAAGTCCGACCTGCGGGACAACTACCCCTACGGCATGTTTGCCGTGCCGATGAGCGACGTGGTGCGCCTGCATGCGTCCAGCGGCACCACCGGCAAACCGACCGTGGTCGGCTACACCCAGAACGACATCGACACCTGGGCCAATGTGGTGGCCCGCTCGATCCGCGCCGCTGGCGGCCATCGTGGCGACAAAGTGCACATCTCCTATGGCTACGGCCTGTTCACCGGCGGCCTCGGCGCGCATTACGGTGCCGAACGCCTGGGCTGCACGGTGATCCCGATGTCCGGCGGCCAGACCGAAAAACAAGTGCAACTGATCAAGGATTTCCAGCCGGACATCATCATGGTCACGCCGTCCTACATGCTCAACATCGCCGACGAAATCGAGCGCCAGGGCATCGACCCGCACAAACTGGCCCTGCGCCTGGGCATCTTCGGTGCCGAGCCGTGGACCGCCGAACTGCGCAGCGCCATCGAGGCCCGCATGGGCATCACCGCCCTGGACATCTACGGCCTGTCGGAAATCATGGGCCCGGGCGTGGCCATGGAATGCGCCGAAACCAAGGACGGCCCGACCATCTGGGAAGACCACTTCTACCCGGAAATCATCGACCCGGTCACCGGCGAAGTACTGCCGGACGGGCAGATGGGCGAACTGGTGTTCACCTCCCTGAGCAAAGAAGCCCTGCCGATGATCCGCTACCGCACCCGCGACCTGACGCGCCTGCTGCCGGGCACCGCACGGCCGATGCGACGCATCGACAAGATCACTGGGCGCAGCGATGACATGCTGATCATCCGCGGGGTCAACGTGTTTCCGACGCAAATCGAGGAGCAGGTCCTCAAAGTCAAACAGCTTGCCGAGTGCTACGAGATCCATCTGTATCGCAATGGCAACCTGGACAGCGTTGACGTGCACGTCGAACTCAAGGCCGAGCATCAGCACCTGAGCGACGAACAGCAGAAGGCTGTTTGTGGCGAATTGAGCAAGCACATCAAGACGTATATCGGAATCAGTTCGCGGATCGTTTTGCAGCCGTTCCATTCGATCAAGCGATCGGAGGGCAAAGCTTGCCACGTGGTGGATAAACGCCCTAAAGCATGACTGCTGCACCCCTTTGAGCCCCGCTGATGCGGGGCTTTTTTTTGCCCACTTCACCGCCCTGCCTGCCCTGTGGGAGCGAGCCTGCTCGCGATGGATGTCAACCATGACACGGGCTGCCTGATACCCAGCGGCGATCTCAGGCTCATCGCGAGCAGGCTCGCTCCCACATTTGGATTGGGTACATCCGCGCAAATCAGGTCGGCTGTTAGGCCGCCATCGCTGGCAAGCCAGCTCCCACAGGTACGCGCGTTCGCAGGGGACGGCGTACACCCTGCAAACAGGTCGAGTGTCAGCTCGCCTCGGCTGTTTTTGATCTGCCCGCCCCTTCGGGAGGCTGAGTGGAGGCGTTCATCCGGGGAATGGCGCGCAGCGCCGTTCGACGCAGTCGAACACATTGCATGTAGGTGCAGCGAAGCCAACCGGAGGGCAATGCCCCCGGATGAATGCCGGAGCGAAGGAACGCCGAGCCTTAGCGAGGGACCGGACGCTCGGGGCGAGCCTTTTTTTGCTTACTTTTTTTTGGCGCTTGAAAAAAAAGTGAGTCGCCGTAAGGGCGAAACCGCCAGTGGCCGTTACCGAAGAAATGGATATGTACGCCGACCTCCCCCCATTCATCCCAAAGCGATACAAAAAACAAATACGACACGTCATTTTTTGTTTGATATTAATTTATGTATCGCTTATAAAGTTCTCCATGCCTCAGAACAGATTCAAGGCGGGAGACCAAAAATGTACGCACAGCTCGTAGAAACCGGCGTCAAGCGCATAAAAGACCTCTCGGAAATGTCCGAAGAGGAACGCGCCTTCCAGGAAAAAATCGATTCAGAAATCAAGATCGAAGCGAAGAACTGGATGCCAGATGCCTACCGCCAGACCCTGATCCGGCAGATTTCCCAGCACGCCCACTCCGAAATCGTCGGCATGCTGCCCGAAGGCAACTGGGTCACCCGCGCCCCGTCGCTCAAACGCAAACTGCAACTGATGGCCAAGATCCAGGACGAAGCCGGCCACGGCCTCTACCTGTACAGCGCCATGGAAACCCTGGGCGCCGACCGCGATGAAGAAATCGCCAAGCTGCACAGCGGCAAGGCCAAGTACTCGAGCATCTTCAACTACCCGACGCTGAACTGGGCCGACATGGGTGCAGTGGGCTGGCTGGTGGATGGTGCGGCGATCGTCAACCAGGTGGTGCTGCAGCGCACCTCCTACGGCCCGTATTCGCGGGCGATGATCCGCATCTGCAAGGAAGAGAGCTTCCACCAGCGCCAGGGCTACGAAATCCTCCTGACCATGATGCGTCACGGTACCCAGGCGCAAAAAGACATGGTCCAGGACGCGATCAACCGCCTGTGGTGGCCGTCGCTGATGATGTTTGGCCCGAGCGACGAACACTCGCCGAACAGCGCCCAGTCCATGGCCTGGAAAATCAAGCGTCAGAGCAACGACGAGCTGCGCCAGCGCTTCATCGACCAGACCATCCCGCAGCTGGAGTTGCTGGGCTGCACCTGCCCCGACCCGGACCTGAAGTGGAACGCCGAGCGCGGCCACTACGACTTCGGCGAAATCCAGTGGAACGAATTCTACGAAGTGCTCAAGGGCAACGGCCCATGCAACCAGGAACGCGTCGCCACCCGCCGCAAGGCGATTGAAGACGGTGCCTGGGTTCGTGAAGCCGCCGTCGCCCACGCCCGCAAAAAACAAAACAAGAACGCCGCCTGATCCGGCCACCAGATGTGGAGTAACTGAAATGTCCGAGTGGACCCTCTTCGAAGTCTTCGTGCGCAGCAAGCACGGCCTCAACCACAAGCACGTCGGCAGCGTGCATGCCGCCGACACCACCATGGCCATCGAAAACGCGCGAGAGCTCTATACCCGTCGCAGCGAAGGCGTGAGCCTGTGGGTGGTGCCTTCGGCATTGATCACCGCTTCGTCGCCGGATGAAAAGGACCCGCTGTTCGATCCGTCGGACGACAAGGTCTACCGCCACGCCAGCTTCTACGAGCTGCCGGCCGAAGTCGGACACATGTGAGGTCGACCATGGACAACAAGACTGATCTGATCGAATACCTGCTGCGTCTCGGCGACAGCGCCCTGATCCAGGGCCAGCGCCTGTGCCAGTGGTGCGGCAAGGCACCGGCACTGGAAGAAGAGCTGGCGCTGATGAACGTCGGCCTCGACCTGGTGGGCCAGGCGCGCAACTGGCTGGAGTACGCCGCCGAACTGCTGGACGACGGCCGCGATGCCGATCACCTGGCGTTCCGACGCGACGAACGTGCCTATCGCAATCTGCTGCTGGTGGAACAACCCAACGGCGATTACGCGGTGACCATCCTCAAGCAGTTCCTGTATGACGCCTGGCACCTGCCGGTGTTGCAGGGCCTGAGCCAGTCCAGCGATGAACGCATCGCCGGGATCGCCGCCAAAGCGCTGAAGGAAGTGACCTATCACCTGCGCCGCTCCGGCGAGTGGGTCGAGCGCCTGGGGGACGGCACCGAGGAAAGCCACAAGCGCATGCTCGCGGCCATTCCCGAGGTCTGGCGTTTCACCGTGGAACTGATCGCCGCCGATGACAGCGAACAGCGCCTGTGCGCAGCCGGCATCACTCCGGACATCGCCAGCGTCGCCGCGCAGTGGCAAGCCAAAGTCGAGCAGATCTTCACCAGCGCTACCCTGCCCGTGCCCGCCGCACCGAGCTATTTCTACCTGAATGCGCGCAAGGGCCTGCACACCGAACACCTGGGGATTCTGCTGGCCGAAATGCAGTTCCTGCCACGAGCGTACCCCGATGCAACCTGGTGAGCTGATCGCCAGTGACCTCGGTGCCCGGCCGGCTCAACCGACCGACCTGGCCGCCGCGTGGGCGACCCTGGCGCAGGTCATGGACCCGGAAGTGCCGGTGGTCAGCGTGGTCGACCTGGGGATTGTCCGCGATCTGGACTGGCAGGCCGGTCACTTGCACGTGGTGGTCACGCCGACTTACTCCGGTTGCCCCGCCACCGAAGTGATCGAGAGCGATATCCGCGATGCGCTGGAACTCGCCGGATTCAAGGCGCCGCAATTGGAGCGCAAGTTGACCCCGGCCTGGACCACCGACTGGATCAGCGACAGCGGCCGCGAACGCCTGCGCGCCTACGGCATCGCGCCGCCCGAGGGCAGCACCAGCAAGCGCAGCCTGCTCGGCGAAAGCCCGCAGGTTGTGTGCCCGCAATGCGGCAGCGCCCACACCGAGGTGCTCAGCGAGTTCGGTTCCACTGCCTGCAAGGCCCTGTACCGCTGCGTCGATTGCCGGGAACCGTTCGACTATTTCAAGTGCATCTGAGCGGCGAATCGGCCGTCCCAGCTGGAGAACAACAATGAGCAAATTTCACAGCCTGACCATCAAGGACGTGCGCGCCGAGACCCGTGACGCGGTGTCCATCGCCTTCGAGATTCCCCAGGACCTGCAAGACAGCTTCCACTTCACCCAGGGCCAGCACCTGGTGATGCGCACCCAACTGGACGGCGAAGAAGTACGCCGCTCGTACTCGATCTGCACCGGGGTCAACGACGGTGAGCTGCGCGTGGCGATCAAGCGCGTGGCCGGCGGGCGTTTTTCTGCCTTCGCCAACGAGCAATTAAAGGCCGGGCACAGCCTGGAAGTCATGCCGCCCGCCGGGCATTTCTGCGTCGAACTCGACCCGACGCGCCATGGCAACTACCTGGCGGTTGCGGCGGGCAGCGGGATCACACCGATCCTGTCGATCATCAAGACCACCCTGGAAACCGAGCCCCACAGCCGCGTGACCCTGCTGTATGGCAACCGCTCCAGCTCCGGAGCGCTGTTCCGCGAACAGCTTGAGGACTTGAAGAACCGCTACCTGCAACGCCTGAATCTGATCTTCGTGTTCAGCCGCGAGCAGCAGGATGTCGACCTGTACAACGGCCGGATCAACGCCGAGAAATGCGAGCAGCTGTTCAGCCGCTGGCTCGACGTCAAGGCCCTCGACGCCGCGTTCATCTGCGGCCCGCAGGAAATGACCGAGACCGTGCGCGACAGCCTCAAGGCCAAGGGCATGCAGCCTGAGCGCATCCATTTCGAACTGTTCGCCGCCGCCGGCAGCGAGCAAAAGCGTGCCGCCCGCGAAGCCGCCCGCCAGGTCGATGCGGCGGTCAGCCAGATCACCGTGATCAGCGACGGCCGCGCCCTCGCCTTCGACCTGCCGCGCAACAGCCAGAGCATCCTCGATGCGGGTAACGAGCAAGGTGCGGAGCTGCCCTACTCGTGCAAGGCCGGCGTGTGCTCGACCTGCAAGTGCAAGGTCATCGAAGGCGAAGTGGAAATGGACAGCAACCACGCCCTGGAAGACTACGAAGTGGCCGCCGGCTATGTGCTGTCGTGCCAGGCCTTCCCGATCAGCGACAAGGTGGTGCTGGATTTCGACCAGCTCTGAAACACCGCTCCCGCAGAAATTTGCATCGATCCCTGTGGGAGCGGGCTTGCCCGCGATGAGGCCATCAAATTCACCATTGATGTCGCCTGAAATTAAGCCTTCGCGGGCAAGCCCGCTCCCACAGGGTCCTGCGGCGACCCAACCCTTTTGATTCCAGGAGCCAACATGTCCCACGCCCCTACCCTGCAAAGCTTCATCGCCGGTCGCTGGATCGGCCAACACGGTGCGCAAATCCTGCGCAGCGCCATCGACGGCCATGAAATCGCCCGTACCCACGAAGAACGCCCGGACTTCGCCGAGGCCATCGAACACGGTCGCCGCCAAGGTATCAGCGGCCTGATGGCCCTGGACTTCCAGCAACGCGCCCAGCGTCTCAAGGCCCTGGCTCTGTACCTGAGCGAGCGCAAGGAACAGCTCTACGCGATCTCCCATCACAGCGGTGCAACCCGTGCCGACAGCTGGATCGATATCGAAGGCGGCAACAGCACGCTGTTCACCTACGCCAGCCTCGGCTCGCGGGAACTGCCATCGGGCAACGTCGTCCACGAAGGCCCGGCGCTGCAATTGAGCAAGCTCGGCACCTTCGCCGGCACCCACATCCTGGTGCCTCGTGGTGGCGTGGCGGTGCACATCAACGCGTTCAACTTCCCGATCTGGGGCATGCTGGAAAAGTTCGCGCCGAGCTTCCTCGCCGGCATGCCGTGCATCGTCAAGCCAGCCAGCGCCACCAGCTACCTGACCGAAGCGGTGGTGCGCCTGATGGACGAATCCGGCCTGCTGCCAGCGGGCAGCCTGCAACTGATCATCGGCGGCACCGGCGACCTGCTCGACCGTCTGCAAGGCCAGGACGTGGTGACCTTCACCGGTTCCGCCGACACCGCAGCCAAGCTGCGGGTCAACCCGAACCTGATCCGCAACTCGGTACCGTTCACCGCCGAAGCCGACTCGCTGAACTGCGCGATCCTCGCCCCGGACGTGACCCCGGACGACGAAGAATTCGAGCTATTCATCAAGGAAATCGCCCGGGAAATGACCACCAAGGCCGGGCAGAAATGCACCGCCATCCGCCGCGCCATCGTGCCGGCCAAACACATCGATGCAGTGGCCACGCGCCTGCGTGATCGCCTGGCCAAAGTGGTGGTTGGCGACCCGTCGGTGGAAGGCGTACGCATGGGTGCGCTGGCGTCCCACGACCAGCAGAAGGACGTGGCCGAGCGTCTGGAAAGCCTGTTGCAGAGCAGCGACATGTTGTTCGGTGCTCGCGATGGTTTCGAACCACGGGGCGAAAATGTCAGCCAGGGCGCGTTCTTCGCCCCGACCCTGTTGCAGGCCCGGGACCCGCACGCTGAAGGTGGTGCACACGACATCGAAGCGTTCGGCCCGGTCAGCACCTTGATGGCCTACGACGATCTCGACGAAGCATTGGCCCTGGCCGCTCGCGGCAAAGGCAGCCTGGTGGCCAGCCTGGTAACCAAGGATCCGCAGATTGCCGCCAAAGCCATTCCGGTGGCCGCTGCATTGCACGGTCGCCTGCTGGTGCTGGACCGCAACTGCGCCGGCGAATCCACCGGCCACGGTTCGCCGCTGCCACAACTCAAGCACGGCGGCCCGGGTCGTGCCGGTGGTGGTGAAGAACTCGGTGGCCTGCGCGCAGTGAAACACTACCTGCAACGCGCGGCGGTGCAAGGTTCGCCGACCATGCTGGCAGCGGTCACCGGCGAGTACGTGCGCGGCGCCAAGGTCATCGAAACCGACGTGCATCCGTTCCGTCGCTACTTCCAGGACCTGCAGATCGGCGAGTCGTTGCTGACCCACCGTCGCACCGTCACCGAAGCCGACTTGGTGAACTTCGGCTGCCTGTCGGGCGACCACTTCTACATGCACTTCGACGAGATCGCGGCCAAGGAATCGCAATTCGGCAAGCGTATCGCCCACGGTTACTTCGTGCTGTCGGCGGCGGCCGGCCTGTTCGTGTCGCCGGCTCCTGGCCCGGTACTGGCCAACTATGGCCTGGACACCTTGCGCTTCATCAACCCGGTGGGCATCGGCGACACCATCCAGGCGCGCCTGACCTGCAAGCGCAAGATCGACCAGGGCAAGAAGAGCCCGCAAGGCATCCCGCAAGGGGTGGTGGCGTGGGATGTGGAAGTCACCAACCAGCTGGGTGAGCTGGTGGCCAGTTATGACATTTTGACCTTGGTGGTCAAACGCGAGGATTGATTCTCGTCCGGAATCTCTGTGGGCTGTGTTGGCCTCTTCGCGGGCAAGTCGAATCGTCGCACCGCCGCTCCCACAGGGTTCTCGGTTGAGTACAAAATCTGCGGCATCCACTAATCACTGTGGGAGCGGGCTTGCCCGCGATAGCGGTTTGTCAGTCAACATCAATGGCGTCTGACACTCCGCCATCGCGAGCAAGCTCGCTCCCACAGGTTATTGGTAAACCTGAAAAGTCAGTGCTTGCGCAACCACTCGATAAACAACGCAAACAACTCCGACTGCGACCCCACTTCCAGCTTCAGGTACAGATTCTTGCGGTGCATGCGCACGGTTTCCGGCGAGATGTTCATCTGGCTGGCGGTGGACTTCACCGAATGCCCGCGCAGGACCATGTGCGCCACTTCCCGCTCACGCTCGGTGAGCACCTCGCTGCCGAAATGCTCGAAAGCCGACTGCACCCGGTGCTTGAGATCATCGCGCAGGCCCTGGTCTTTATCGCACTGGATCCGGCAACTGCGCAGCATTCCGCGTTGACTGAATTCGCTGATGAATTCACGCACCAGCGGTTCGACGGCGCGCAGCAGGTTCAGTTGTTCCGCGCACAGGCACTCACCGCCAAAACCTTGAAAGAGGCTGACCGAAATCTTCGTGTCATTAGCGGTATCGACGATGTAGTAGCTGTCTTCCGAACAGCCTGCATTCAGGTAATAGGTCTTGTAGTAGTCACTGTCGAAGAAGTTGTCCGGCGCAATCTCCTCCAGGTGATAGAACCCTTGCGCCAACCCCTGCTCCACCGCCAGGCAAAACGGGTCGAGCAGATAGCCCCCGGAAAAATAGCGTTCAAGAATCGAGACCTGATACTCCTGCGCAATCCCGCGCTGATGCAGCAACTGTGGCGCGCGGTCCTTGCGCTCCAGGCTGATCATCATCGACTCGACGGACACCAGCTGCGCCAACGCTGACGCCAGGTATTGCAGGGCGTCAGGCTCATCGATATGGGCGAATGCCTCGCGCATGCCCCCATGCCATTTGTGCAATGCCCCAAAGGGCATTGCGATCAGCGTATCGTCGTTTGGTTTGCTCATGCCCCGCAGTCTAGCGGGTGAGCATGCCCTTGGTAACAGTCTGACGGATGAAATCATTGGCCGAAATACTGGCCGCTCTGCTCAAGCTCGGCCGCCACTTCAAGGATGCACACCCGCAAGGTCTCGACGATTTCATCGACCTGGGCAAACGTCAGGATCAACGGTGGCGACATCACGTTGAGGTGCATGATCGGCCGCACCAGCAAGCCCCGGGCCTGGGCCCGCGAGTGGATTTTCTCGCCGATGTTGATCTCGTCAGGGAACAGCGCCTTGGTGCGTTTATCGGCGACGAATTCCACGCAGGCCATGAGTTTCTGGCAGCGCACATCGCCCACCAGCGGCAAGTCGCGCAGGGTTGCCAGGCGCTCCTCCAGATACGCCCCCACCGTGTCGACATGGGCCAGCAGGTTTTCCCGCTCGATGATTTCGATGTTCTTCAGCGCCGCCGTGCAGCACACCGGGTGGCCGCTGTAGGTGAAGCCGTGGGTGAAACAGCGGCCCTTGCCCGGCTCGGCGATGACTTTCCAGATGCGCTCGGAAAAGATGCACGCGCCCAGCGGCAGGTAAGCCGATGTCAGGCCCTTGGCGGTGGTGATGATGTCCGGCTGCACGTCAAACACATCATGGGAGGCGAAGAACTTGCCCAGCCGCCCGAACGAGGTCACTACTTCATCGGCCACGAACAGGATGTCGTAGCGCTGGCAGACGTTCCACATGCGCTTGAGATAGCCCCGGGGCGGAATGATCACCCCACCCGAGCCCATGATCGGCTCGGCGAAGAACGCAGCCACTTTGTCCGCACCAATCGACAGGATCCTGTCTTCAAACTCCTTGACCAGGAACTCGAGGAACTGCGCCTCGTCCATGCCGTCGGGCGCGCGGTACGGGTTCGGGTTGGAAACGTGGTGGATCAGCGGGTTGGCGTAATCGAACTCCGGCACGCGGTCGGCGGCCTTGTTGCCGATCGACATGGTCAGGGTGGTGGAGCCGTGATAGGCGTTGAACCGGGCGATGACGTGCTTCTTCTCGGGTTTGCCCCGGCAGTTCTGGTAGTACTGGATCAGCCGGTACGCGGTGTCCACGGCGGTGGAGCCGCCGGTGGTCAGGAACACATGGTCGAGGTCGCCGGGAGCCAGGCTGGCGAGCTTTTCGCACAACTGGATGGCGACGTTGTTCGACATGTCGGAAAACGGGTTCGAATAGGCCAGTTGGCGCACCTGGTCGGCGATGGCCTCGGCCATTTCCTCGCGACCCAGGCCGATATTGGTGCACCACATGCCACCCACCGCATCGAGGAAGCGGTTGCCCTGGGTGTCGTAGATGTAGGCCCCGTCGCCTGCGACGATGTTCAACGAACCTTGTTCGGCGTGCTCGTCGAACATGTGGTAGCCGTGCATGTGATGGGCCTTGTCGGCCTTGACCAGTCTGGACTCATCCGCCGGCGAAAGTACGGTGCGTGTTGGAGTCGCCATAAGTAAACCTCTAACCGAATTGACTAACGATCGAACAAATCAGATGCCGCTTTTCACGGTGCTCCAGACCCGGGTAATCGCCCGCATGTCCTTGGCGTCCTGGGTCTTCTGCGGGAACAGACGCTCGCGGGTCTGCGCATCGGGGTAGATGGCCGGGTTGTTGCGCACCTCGGCGCTCAACAACGGCGTGGCCGCGGCGTTACTGTTGGCGTAATTGATGAAATCGCTCACATCCGCCATGACCTGCGGCTGCATCAGGTACTCAAGAAACTTGTGGGCATTGGCGACGTGGGGCGCGTCCGCCGGGATGTACAGGTTGTCGAACCAGATCAGCGAGCCTTCCTTGGGGATGAAGTACGCCAGGTCGATCTTCTTCTTGGCTTCTGCGGCGCGGGCCATGGCCGTGGCGTAGTCGCCGGACCAGGTCATAGCCATGCACACATCGCCGTTGGGCAGGCTGGTCAGGTAATTGACCGAGTCGAATTTGCGGATGTACGGCCGCACCGACAGCAGCAAGTCCTGCGCGGCTTTCAGATCCTCCGGTGCGGCGCTGCGTGGATCACGTCCCAGGTACTTCAAGGCCATGGGGATGACTTCGGTCGGGGCGTCGAGCAGGGTCACGCCGCAATCGGCGAAGCGCGAGACGATCTTCGGATCAAAGATCATTGCCAGCGAACCGATCGGCGCGTCCGGCATGCGTTCCCTGATCTTGTCGACGTTGTAGGTAACGCCATTGCTGCCCCAGGTGTAGGGCGCCGAGTAGGTGGTGCCCGGATCGTACCCCTGAAGGTCCTGCAAGACTTTCGGGTCGAGATTGTTCCAGCTCGGCAGCAGCTTTTTATCCAGCGGCTGGAACACCCTGGCCTTGATCAGCGGTGGCGCGAGGGACGCGTTCAACACGATCAGGTCGTAACCGGAGTGGCCGGTGAGCAATTTGGCCTGCACCGTTTCGTAGGCATCGAAGGTGTCGTAGATGACTTTGATGCCGGTGGCCTTTTCGAAGTCGGCCACGGTTTTTTCACCGATGTAATCCGCCCAGTTGTACAACCGCAGCGTATTGCTGTCGTCCACTTGAGCGGCGTAGGCATTCAATGCCAGCGGTACAACAAACAGACTGGAAATCACCTTAAGCAGCGTCTTGCCCATAGCAAATGCACCTTATAGCGAGTTCGGCTCTGGATGAGCGGATGCCCTCACTATTGGCGGATTCGCCGGGCGGAACCATACCCCGAATGGGTGTGTGTCGTTTTGGCTCACCGGCATGGCAAAAAGCGGCAGCGCAGTTGACCCGTTTTGCCATAGATCCGGGGTTTGTCCGGCGCTTAAAGTGGCAGCCTGAACCGACCCTGCGGAGCCTGGGATGACCCATCTGATCAAACACGAGCAACGCGACGGCGTGTTGACGCTGACCATCGACCGCCCGGACAAGCTCAACGCGCTGAATAACGCCATGTACACGCAACTGGCCGACCTGTTGCTGGCTGCAGACGAAGACGCGCAGACCGGCGTGATCATCCTCACCGGCGGCCCGGCCTGCTTTACCAGCGGCAATGACCTGGTGGATTTCCTCCAGCATCCGCCGACGCATCTGGACGCCCCGGCGTTCCGCCTGATGAAAGTCGTCACGCGCCTGCAAAAGCCGCTGATTGCGGCAGTCTGCGGGCCGCCATCGGCATCGGCACCACGTTGCTGTTGCATTGCGACCAGGTGCTGGTCACCCGCAACGCCAAGTTGCGCATGCCGTTCGTCAACATCGGCCTGTGCCCCGAATTTGGCGCCAGCCTGTTGCTGCCACGCCGGCTCGGCCATGCCCGTGCCGCGAGCCTGCTCCTGTTGGGCAATGGCCTGGACGGCAATGAAGCGGTGGCCTGGGGCCTGGCCAACGAAGCCTTCGATGACGGCGAACAATGCCTGGCGGCGGCCACAACAATCGCCCGGCGCTTTCTGGCCATGCCCCAGCAAGCCTTGCGCCAATCGCGGCAACTGATGAAACAGGCTTCCCTGGCCGAACTGGAAGCCACCCTGCGCGAAGAAAACACCCTGTTCATTCAGCGCTTGAACACCGACGAGGCGAAAACCGCCTTGAACGCCCTGCTCAATCGCAGTACAGATAAGAATCCACCGAAAGGAAACCAGCCATGAACACTCCGGAAATCTACGTCGTCAGTGCCGCCCGTACCGCCATCGGTACCTTCGGCGGTTCGCTCAAGGACGTGCCACTGGCCGACCTGGCGACCACGGCCGTAAAAGCGGCCCTGCAACGGGCCGCCGTGGACCCGGCGCTCGTTGGCCATCTGGTGATGGGCAACGTGATCCCGACCGAAACCCGCGACGCCTACATCTCCCGCGTCGCGGCGATGAATGCCGGCATCCCCAAGGAAACCCCTGCCTACAACGTCAACCGCCTGTGCGGTTCGGGCCTGCAAGCCATCATCAACGCTGCGCAGACACTGCTGCTGGGCGATGCTGAAATCGTCGTGGTGCCGGTGCCGAATCCATGAGCCGCGGTCCCTACCTGATGCCTTCGGCCCGTTGGGGTTCGCGCATGGGCAACGCCCAGGTCATCGACTACATGCTCGGGATCCTGCATGACCCCTTCCATGGCATCCACATGGGCATCACCGCCGAGAACGTCGCCGAGCGCAATGGCATCACCCGCCAGATGCAGGACGCCCTGGCCCTGGAAGACCAGAAACGCGCCGCCCATGCGATTGCCAACGGCTACTTCGGCGAGCAGATCGCGACCGTGGAAATCCAGGATCGCAAGGGCACCAAACTGTTCAGCGTCGACGAGCATCCGCGCGCCACGTCCCTGGAACAGCTGGCGGCGATGAAGCCGGCGTTCAAGAAGGACGGCTCGGTCACCGCCGGCAACGCCTCGGGCCTCAACGACGGCGCCGCCGCACTGGTCATGGCCACCGGCAACGCGGTCCAGGCCAATAACCTGAAACCCCTTGCCCGCCTGGTCAGCTACGCCCATGCCGGCGTCGAACCGGAATTCATGGGCCTGGGCCCGATCCCGGCCACGCGCCTGGCGCTCAAGCGCGCCGGCCTGACCATCGCCGACCTGGACGTGATCGAAGCCAACATCGCCTTCGCCGCCCAGGCCTGCGCCGTCAGCCAGGAACTGGACCTCGACCCAGCCAAGGTCAACCCGAACGGTTCCGGCATCGCCCTGGGCCACCCGGTAGGCGCAACCGGCGCAATCATCGCCACCAAGGCCATCCACGAACTGCACCGCACCGGTGGCCGTTACGCGCTGGTGACCATGTGCATTGGTGGTGGTCAGGGGATTGCGGCGATTTTGAGCGGGTTTGAAAGGGCTGACTTGGGGCTTTAACCGCGTACATATCCATTGCTGCGGTTACGGCCACTTATGGTTTCGCCCTCTTACGGCGAGTTACTTTGGAAAAGCGCCAAAGTAACCAAAACGCTTTGCCCCTGACGTTCGGTGCCTCGCTTAGGCTCGGCATGCCCTCCTTCCGGTCCTGCTCCGTGGGCCCGCCGCCATCGGCCATCCATGGCCGGCGGCGGCTAAACCGGCATCCATGCCGGTTTGCCCACTGCGCAGAACCTCCACTCGGCCTCTCGAGGGGCAAGAAGATCAAAAGCCAAAGCCAAAGCGAGGCGGCCTGACAGCCGACCTGGCTTTGGCTGGCGTCCCCGATTCCCTGTAGGGCGAGCCTGCTCGCGATGGACGTCAACGATGACGCGGGGTGTCTGGATGAACACGTTGTCTGGGCATTTTTCGCGAGCAAGCTCGCTCCTACAGAAAATTGAGTACAGCCACGATAGCCAGGTCGGCCCGCAGCAGGCCGCCTCGCTTTTGCTTTTGCTTTTGCTTTTGCTTTTGATCTGCCCTGCCCCGTCGAGAGGCCGAGCGCAGGTTCTGCGCAGTGGGCAACCCGGCATGGATGCCGGGTTAGCCGCGTACGGCCATGGATGGCCGATCGCGGCGGGCCCACGGAGCAGGACGAGCGAGGGAACCCTGAGCCTAAGCGAAGGGCCGTACGTCAGGGGATAAAGCGCTTGGTTACTTGGCGCTCTTCCAAGTAACCCGCCGTCAGGGCGGAACCATCAGTGGCCGTTACCGAAGAAATGGATATGTACACATTCGCTGCCCCCATAAAAAAACGGGCAGACGAGGTGCGGCTCGTCTGCCCGCCAAAACGGGAACCCCCTGAAAAGGTGGTGTGAGGCGTCAGCTGCCCTGCGGCACCAGACGCAGCCCCTTGCGTGCCACCTGCTGACCCGGTTCGAAGCGGGCATTGGGTGAGCGTACGGTGCTGATTTCGCCTCGGGCGTCCTTCACTTCATACGCGGTTTCCGTGAGACCAGCGGCTTGCTGAATCGAACCGCCGGCAAAGAATCCGGCGCCAGCACCGACCAATGCGCCAACAGGCCCACCCACTGCGCCCACCATCAATCCGGTCAGGGCACCATAACCTTTGCCGGCGGTGGTATCGGGCACTTCGCGCACGACCTGATCGGCCATGCACGGGGGGGAAAGCAACAGGCAGAGCGTGAATCCGAGGGGAATGGAGTGAGACATGGCAAATTCCTTCTTCGAGTCAATGCCATATCAAAATCACAAAGCATGCCATTTAAAGAATCGTTTTATATCAATAAGTTAATTTTACGAGCGTCATACTGACCACAGAAAAATAGAGTCAGTATGACTACGTCGAGTTCACAATGACTTGCTCCAGGTCAAAAGATTGCAGCCTCGGAGTGCCTTGATGTTTTCCCCCGTAACTGGTCGCCTTCCATCAATCCACCCGCCTCTCTGCCCCCTGGTCAAGACACAAGCGGGCTTGCCCGCGAAAGCGGACTGTCCTGCAACGCTTCGCCATCTGATCCTCCCGGAACAAACCACCTGACGACCGGCAGCAAAAACCATTTGCCACAAAATATTACATACGTCATATTACAGCCATCATAATTATCCACCGCTCCAACAGGTAATCCTCCATGACCAGCATGCCCACCGTTGAACCCGACCTGGCTGCCCCGGTGACTGCCGCCAAACCTCCCCTGCTCAAACGCCTGCTGTTGCCCACCATGGGAATCGCTGCGTTGGTGTTGGCCGGTGTGTATGGCGCGCATTGGTGGAGCGCCGGGCGTTTCATCGAGGAAACCGACGACGCTTACATCGGCGGCGACGTAACGGTGATCGGACCGAAAGTGGCGGGTTATATCGACGAAGTGCTGGTGACCGACAATCAGAAGGTCAAGGCAGGCGATGTGCTGATCCGTCTCGATTCGCGCGACTACCGCGCCAACCTGGCCAAGGCCGAAGGCGCAGTGGCCGCCCAGGAAGCCTTGCTGGCCAACCTCGACGCCACCGAACAACTGCAGCAGGCCGTCATCGGCCAGGCCCGCGCCGGCATCGACGCCGCCGGTGCCGAAGCCGCCCGTTCGCGGGATGACGATGCCCGCTACAAAAAACTGGTGATCACCAACGCCGTCTCGGTGGAAAGCGCCCAGCGCGCCAATACCACGTTCAAGACGGCCCAGGCCCAAAGCAACCGCGCCCAGGCTGAATTGCTGGCCGCACAACGCCAGTTGAATGTGATCGATACCCAGAAACAACAGGCCCGGGCCGCCCTGATCCAGGCCAAGGCCGAGCGCGATCTGGCGCAATTGAATGTCGGCTACACCGAACTGAAGGCACCGGTTGACGGTGTGATCGGCAATCGTCGGGCACGGGTTGGCGCCTATGCCCAGGCCGGCTCGCAATTGCTCTCGGTGGTGCCGACCAGCGGTCTGTGGGTCGATGCCAACTTCAAGGAAGACCAACTGGCACGCATGGTGCCGGGGCAACGGGTGGTGATTCATGCCGACGTGCTTTCCGGGCAGGAATTTCATGGTCACCTGGACAGCCTCGCACCGGCCAGCGGCTCGCAATTCAGTGTGTTGCCGCCGGAAAACGCCACCGGCAACTTCACCAAGATCGTGCAGCGAGTGCCGGTGCGGATTCACCTCGATCCGGCTGACAGTGTGCTCGGTCACCTGCGTCCGGGGTTGTCGGTCACCGCCGAAGTCGACACGCGCAAGGAGCCTGAAGCGCCAACCGTGGCCAGCGCGCCATGAGCCGCGCCCTCACCGCCCCGGCGCAGCCATTCAATGCCGCGAACATGGCAACGGCGACCAAGGTCTTCGCCTTTGCCAGCATGTGCATCGGCATGTTCATTGCGCTGCTGGATATCCAGATTGTCTCGGCTTCGTTGCGTGACATCGGCGGCGGGCTCTCCGCCGGCACCGATGAAACCGCGTGGGTACAGACCAGTTACCTGATCGCCGAAATCATCGTGATCCCGCTGTCGGGCTGGCTCTCCCGGGTGTTTTCCACGCGCTGGCTGTTTTGTGCGTCGGCGGTGGGTTTCACCCTGACCAGCCTGCTGTGCGGCGTGGCCTGGAACATCCAGAGCATGATCGCCTTCCGCGCCCTGCAAGGCTTTCTGGGCGGTTCGATGATCCCGATGGTGTTCACCACGGCCTTCGTATTCTTCAGCGGCAAGCAACGGGTCATCGCCGCCGCGACCATCGGCGCGGTGGCCTCATTGGCACCGACCCTGGGACCGGTGATCGGGGGCTGGATCACCGACATCTCGTCCTGGCACTGGCTGTTCTACATCAACCTGGTCCCCGGCATCTTTGTCGCCGTGGCCGTACCGATGCTGGTGAAAATCGACCAGCCGGAACTGTCGCTGCTCAAGGGCGCGGATTATCTGAGCATGGTGTTTCTGGCGCTGTTCCTCGGCTGCCTGGAATACACCCTCGAAGAAGGCCCGCGCTGGAACTGGTTCAGCGACCGCACGATCCTGACCACGGCGTGGATCAGCGGCCTTGCCGGGCTGGCTTTTATCGGCCGCACCTTGCATGTGGCCAATCCGATTGTCGATTTGCGCGCCTTGAAGGATCGCAACTTTGCCCTCGGCTGTTTCTTCTCGTTTGTCACCGGCATCGGCCTGTTCGCCACGATTTACCTGACGCCACTGTTCCTCGGCCGGGTGCGTGGCTACGGTGCGCTGGACATTGGTCTGGCGGTTTTCTCCACCGGGGTGTTCCAGATCATGGCGATTCCGCTGTACGCCTTTCTCGCCAACCGCGTCGACCTGCGCTGGATCATGATGACCGGCCTGGGGCTGTTCGCCTTGTCGATGTGGGATTTCAGCCCGATCACCCATGACTGGGGGGCCAAGGAATTGATGCTGCCGCAAGCCTTTCGCGGAATTGCCCAGCAACTGGCGGTACCGCCCGCGGTGACTTTGACCCTCGGCGGCCTGGCGCCGGCAAGGCTTAAGCATGCGTCGGGGTTGTTTAATCTGATGCGCAACCTGGGTGGGGCTATCGGCATCGCCGCGTGCGCGACCATTCTCAATGATCGCACCAACCTGCATTTCACCCGGTTGGCGGAGAACCTCAACAGCACCAACGAGGCGCTCAACCAATGGCTGTCCCAGGTCGGCAACAACTTCGCCGCCCTCGGCCAGAGCGGTGACGCCGGGGTCACCGCCAGCCTGCATCAGCTATGGTTGTTGACCTACCGCGAAGCCCAGACCCAAACCTACGGCGACGCGTTCTTGATGATCATGGTCTGTTTCATCATCGCCACGGCGATGGTGCCCTTGATGCGCAAGGTGCAACCACCGGCCGCGCCGAGTGCCGATGCGCATTGATGCTTGTGCCGGTCAGGCCTGAGGCATTTTGCGGAAGCCTACGGCCAGACGGTTCCAGCTGTTGATGGTGCTGATGGCCACTGTCAGGTCGACCATTTCCTTGGGCGAGAACTGGGCACTGACTACTTCGTAGTCTTCATCAGGAGCGTGGGTCAGGCTGAGCTGGGTCAGGGATTCGGTCCAGAGCAGCGCAGCGCGTTCGCGCTCGGTGAAGAACGGTGCTTCGCGCCAGGCTGTCACGGCGAACAGGCGGCGCGGGGTTTCACCGCCCTTGATCGCATCGGCGGTGTGCATGTCGATGCAGAAGGCGCAGCCGTTGATTTGCGAGGCACGCAGCTTGACCAGTTCGACCAGGTTTTTTTCCAGCGGCAATTTCGAAACCGCTGTTTCCAACGCGATCATCGCTTTGAGGGCGTCAGGCGAAGCGGTATAGAAATCGATACGGGGTTTCATGGCGTGCTCCAGGGCAAGTGGGTGTGTGACTACGTTAGTCCCGCGCCCGGTTTACACAAATAGCCAATTTTTCAAAAGTCGAGGAGGCCATTGGCGGTGCCTTCCTGGTTGTCGGTGGAGGCGCGGGTGTGATGGGTTTCACTCTTCACTTTTGGTGAGTTCACTGCCGTCATCGCGAGCAGGCTCGCTCCCACATTTGATCGCATTCCCCTGTGGGAGCGAGCCTGCTCGCGATCCGCGCAGCGGCCATTCACACCCGATTGCGCAACCATCGCAGGAAGCCCTTTTTCTCCGCCACCACCGGCAGGTCCTGGGTCAGGATTTTCGCTTTTTGCAGCCGGTAATCGAGCAAGGCTTTCATTGCTTCGTTGATATCGTGACGGGCATCCAGGCACGGTTTGAGGTATGACTTTTCGATGCGGTACAGGCCACAGAATGTCTTGGCGGTAAACTGCGCAGGCAGCGCGCTGTCGGTGAGAATACCCGCCTCGCCGAACACCTCCCCCGGCCCCATGCGTCCGGATTCGTATGGCGCTCCGTGACGCATCAAGGTCACCGAGATCACGCCGGATTCGATAATGAACAAGTGATCGCTGACCTCCCCCGCTTCCAGGATCATCTCCCCGGCGCGAAAGGTTTGCAGGGTCATGTTCTGGCTGAACGTGTCTTTCTCTTCCTGGCGCAGGGTGGAGAAAATCGGCGAGCTATCCAGCAACGCCCGTTTCCGAGTCGAGTTGATCGGCGGGCTGGGCTCCACGCTCGACAACAAATTGACCCCGGATGCCTGCAAGTGCCGATAGGCCAGGTCGTACAGCTGGTTGCGCACTGAACGTTTCTCGTCCATCGACGCGACAAAGCCGCTGATTTCGTAGACCGCGCCGGTGTTGCTGGCGGTTTTCAGGCCGACACTTGGCGACGGTGTATCGAGCAATGCACGACAACCTTGAATGGCCCGTTCCAGAGCATCGATCACCGTGTTCGGCCTCGCGTGGGGACTCACTTCCAGCGAGACGGAAATGCCGAACATATCGCTCGGCCGACTGAAATTGATGATCTTGGCCTTGGCTGCCAGGGAGTTTGGTATGACCGCCATGCAACCCTGGGAGGTCTGCAGGCGCGTGGCACGCCAGTCGATGTCGGTCACCTTGCCCTCCATGCCATCGATGGAGATGTAGTCATCCAGTTGGTAGGGTTTGGTGGTATTGAGGACGATCCCGGAAAACACGTCACTGAGGGTACTTTGCAAGGCCAGACCGACAATGATCGCCAACGCACCGGACGTCGCCAGCACGCCCTTGACCGGCAGATCGAGTACATAGGCCAGGGCGGCAATGATCGCGATCAGGAAAATCACCGCGCCGAGCAAATCCTGGAGCAACCGCCCGGTATGCCCGACCCGCTGCATCATCACCGCGCCGATCAGCACGGTCAGGGTCCGCGCGCCGAACAACCACCAGCCGATCTGCAAACCGGTGGCCGCCAGGTGCAAGGGTACGTTGTCGGCCCAGGGCGGCGGCTCCATCGGGTTCAGGCCTTCGTTGAACAGCAGGAGGCTGAACAGCGAAAAAATCACCACCCGCACCAACAGTTTCCAGGCACTGCCAACGGCGCTGAGCAAGTACCACAACCCAAGATCGATCAGGATCAGCGCCATTGCGCAGATCAGCGGGTGTTCAGTGAGCAATGACAGCATCAAGCAACTCCAGCCAGGGTCAATAACGCGAAGATCGCATGGATTGGCCTCAGTGTAGGAGCATTTGATTTGGCGGGATGAACACCCTCCCAAAAACACCACAAAACCAATGTGAGAGCGAGCTTGCTCGCGATAGCGGCCTGACAGTCAGTACATCAGTGACTGTTTTGCCGCCATCACGAGCAAGCTCGCTCCCACAGGGGTATGAGTGATGCCGAAGTTATTTGCTGTTGGCCAGCGTGCTGTAGCTGGCCATCAGGTTACGGTAATCCGGAATATGGTTGGAGAACAGTGTGGGGTAACCGCTTAGCGCCGGGAGTCCAGCACTTCGTGTTCGTTCGCCACTTGCTGGGCCTTGAGGTAACTCTCGATCAGCAATTGATAATGCGGCATGGCCTGGGCGTAGACAGCGGCCCACTGCTCGGCATCCGGGCGGTTCCACGAGCCTTGCAGCTCGGAGAGCGTAGCCATGATGTCGATCGGCACCACCCCGGCCTGGGCCAAACGGGCAACGGTCAGCTCTGTGGCCAGTTTCGAGTGGTTGCCCGAAGCATCGACCACCGCAAACACCTTGTAGCCTTCATGCACGGCGGCGATGGACGGAAACGCCAGGCATACGCTGGTCAAAGTGCCGGCGATCACCAGGGTTTTCTTGCCGGTGGCTTTGACCGCCGCGTGAAACTCCGGGTTGTCCCAGGCGTTGATTTCACCTTTGCGCGCCACGTATTGCGCATGGGGCGCGGCCTCGTGGATTTCCGGAATCAACGGCCCGTTCGGCCCTTGTGGAACGGAAGCCGTGGTGATCACCGGCATCTTCAGCAGTGTCGCGGCCTTGGCCAGGGCAATGGCGTTGGCGCGCAGTTGTGGCACGTCCATGTCCTTGACGATCTGGAACAGTCCGCTCTGGTGGTCGATCAACAACATGGCGGCATCGTTGGGGTCGATGGTGGGTTTCTGGCCATTGAAATTGGCCGCATTGACGGTGTTCATGAGCGTTTCCTCTTTTCGATAGGCAACAGCCATCCCTGGCCCTGAAACCGGCCTACGCGTCCCGTGTAGAGCGGATTGTTGAAACGAAGCGGGTTAAGCGTGCATCCGGCCGAAGCGACCGGACTGAAAGTCGGCGAAGGCCTGGTGAATTTCCTGCTCGGTGTTCATCACGAACGGCCCGTGACCGACGATCGGTTCATCGATCGGCTCGCCGCTGAGCAACAGCACCACCGCGTCTTCGCTGGCTTCGAGGGTCATCTGATTGCCCTTGCGATCGAACAGGGCCAACTGCCCCTGGCGAACCGACTCCAGGCCATTGACCTGAACCGTGCCACGCAAAACCACCAGTGCGGTGTTGCGCCCTTCGTGCAGATCCAGGGTGAGCAATTTGCCGGCATTCAAACGAATGTCCCACACGTCGACCGGAGTGAAGGTGTGCGCCGGGCCTTGGTGACCGTCGAACTCACCGGCGATCAGGCGCAGGCTGCCGGCGTTGTCCTGCAAGGCGATGCTCGGGATGTCGCGGTCGAGGATCGTCTGGTAGCCGGGGTCGGCCATTTTGTCCCTGGCCGGCAGGTTGACCCACAGTTGCACCATCTCCAGGGTGCCACCGCTCCTGGCGAATCCTTCTGAGTGGAATTCTTCATGCAGGATGCCCGAGGCGGCGGTCATCCATTGCACATCGCCGGGGCCGATCTTGCCGCCACTGCCGGTGGAGTCCCGATGCTCCAGTTCGCCCTTGTAAACGATAGTCACGGTTTCGAAGCCACGATGAGGATGCTGACCAACGCCACGCCGTTCGGTGGTCGGGGTGAATTCAGCGGGGCCGGCGTGATCCAGCATCAGGAACGGGCTGATGTGTTTGCCCAGGTTGTCGTAGGAAAACAGCGTGCGAACCGGAAAACCGTCGCCAACCCAATGGGTCCGTGGGCTGGTGTAGATACCGATGATGTTTTTCATGGTGCCTCCTGATGAGGTGAGTGAAGCCATGGACAAAGCTTAAAAGCGTGACCTTTGCTGCGCTAGACTGCAAAAATCGGCTTTAGCGTTCTATTTGGAGAACGATGGTGGAAGACCTCAACACCCTCTACTACTTCACCCAGGTGGTGGAACATCAGGGTTTCGCGGCGGCGGGCCGGGCACTGGACATGCCCAAGTCCAAGCTCAGCCGACGCATTGCCGAACTCGAAGAGCGACTGGGTGTGCGCCTGCTGCATCGCACCAGCCGGCATTGCTCTTTGACGGAAATCGGCCAGGCCTACTACCAGCGCTGTCTGGCCATGCGGGTTGAGGCGGAAAGCGCCGCCGAACTGATCGAGCGCAACCGCTCCGAGCCTCAGGGCCTGGTGCGTGTCAGTTGCCCGACGGCGCTGCTCAACTCCTGGGTCGGGCCGATGCTGACCCGCTACATGCTCAAATACCCGCTGGTGGAGTTGTTCATCGAGAGCACCAACCGCCGGGTCGACCTGATTCACGAGGGCTTCGATATTGCGTTGCGGGTACGCTTTCCGCCGCTGGAAAACACCGACATGGTGATGAAGGTACTGGGCAACAGCACCCAGAGCGTGGTTGGCAGTCCGGCCTTTTTATCGCGCCTGTCGACACCGGCCTCCCCGGCCGACCTCAGCGGTTTGCCGAGCCTGCACTGGGGCGCTGCGCAGCGCGAATATCAGTGGGAACTGTTCGGCGCCGATGGCAGCACGGCGATGATTCGTCACGCACCGAGAATGGTTACCGATGATCTGTTGGCCTTGCGCCATGCGGCAGTTTCCGGGATCGGCATCGTGCACCTGCCCAGCGTGGTGGTGCGCGACGAAATTGCCGCCGGTCAGCTGGTGGAACTGGTACCGGGCTGGGCACCGAAAAGCGGTGTCATCCATGCGATCTTTCCCTCACGTCGGGGGTTGCTGCCATCGGTGCGCACGTTGATCGATTTTCTTGGGGAAGAATTCAGCCGCAGTGATATTGCATAGGGGCCGGGGGTAAGGCTTTAGGCCGAGTCGCCGCCTTCGCGAGCAAGCCCGCTCCCACATTTGGAATGCATTGCCCCTGTGGGAGCGGGCTTGCTCGCGAAGGGGCCGGCACAAACATCATCAATGCCGAATACTGCAGGTGATTCTTGATTTGCGGTAAACATTGCTTTGCCGCTCCAGCGGTTTTTCTCACGGATGCAGGCGCGGATACTGCCGCCCATTCCCACTGCAACCTCTGGAGTCATCAATGTCTGTTCCTGCCTTCGGCCTGGGTACGTTTCGCTTGCAAGGCCAGGTGGTCATCGATTCGGTGAGCACCGGCCTGGCGCTCGGCTACCGGGTGATCGATACCGCACAAATCTACGAGAACGAAGCCGACGTCGGCGAGGCTATCGCTGCCAGCGGCATCGCCCGTGAAGAACTGTTCATCACCAGCAAGATCTGGGTCGCCAACCTGGCCGGTGATCGTCTGATCGACAGCCTGAAGGAAAGCCTGCGCAAACTGCAGACCGACTACCTGGACCTGACCCTGATCCACTGGCCGTCGCCGGAAGATCAAGTGCCGGTCGACGTGTTCATGGGCGCCCTGCTCGAAGCCAAGCGCCTGGGCCTGACCCGACAGATCGGCGTGTCCAACTTCACCATCGACCTGATGCAGCAAGCGATAGCGGCCATCGGTGCCGAGCACATCGCTACCAACCAGATCGAACTGCACCCGTACCTGCAAAACCGCAACGTCGTCGCGTTCGCGCAGAGCCAGGGCATCGGCATCACGTCATACATGACCCTGGCCTACGGTGAAGCCCTCGACGACCCGCTCATCCAGCAGATCGCCGAACGCCTGCAAGCGACGCCGGCTCAGGTCACCCTGGCCTGGGCCATGCAATCGGGTTACGCAGTGATCCCCTCTTCCACGCGTCGGGCCAACCTCGAAAGCAACTTGAAGGCGCGCGAGCTGGCCTTGAGCGAGGCCGACATGGCGTTGATCGCAACGCTGGATCGCGGCCACCGGTTGACCAGCCCCAAAGGCATCGCACCGAACTGGGATTGAGCCTCAACCCTGCCCGAGACGCTGGTCCAGGCGGGTCATGGCTTGCTGCAACTGGTCGACGGCTTCGTCGACCAGTGCCGCACGGCCGTCATGACACGCCTGCTCCAGTCGTTCGCAACACTCGACCAGGCCAAGCGCTCGCACCATCAGCGCCCCACCCTTGATCCGGTGTGCCAGTTCCTGCAATCCGGGACGATTGCCGCCGGTGTGCAATGCCAGCAAATGCACGCGGTCCTCGCGATTGGTCAGCGCCAGATCGTGCATCAGTTGATCGATCAGCTCACGGTCCGAATCGGCATAGCGCTCCAGCCCACTCAAGTCGAACTCGGCAAAGCCATGGTCGTCAGTTGCCGCTGAGGGTGCGCTGGAAAACCGCTGGGCCAGCCACGCCTGCAAATCCACCAGGCGAATGGGTTTGAACAGGCAATCATCCATGCCCGCCGCCTGACACCGGGCCTTCTCCTCGGCCTGCGCATTGGCGGTAAAGCCCAGTATCAGCGTCGACGCCAGCCCCTGCACCTGCTCTTGTTCACGTATCGCGCCCGCCAATTCATAACCACTGAGCACCGGCATGTTGCAGTCGGTAATGACCAGATCGAACCCAACTGTGCGCCACTGTTCAAGCCCTTGGGCCCCGTCCTCGGCCAACACCACATGATGGCCCAGGTAGCTCAGCTGCCGCGAGAGCAGCAGGCGATTGGCCGGATAATCGTCGACCACCAGGATCGACAACGCCCGGGTCGTGAGCTGCGCCGGATCCTGGGGCATCCCCGCCGCGGGTAATGCTTGCAGGGCGGGCAGCACCAGGCTGATGTCCACCCGCGTCCCGCGCCCAGGCTCACTGTCGAGCTGCAACTGGCCACCCATGGTTTCGCACAGGGTGCGACTGATCACCAGGCCCAGGCCGGAACCCTGCCGGGCGGTCTGCTGACTGTTGCCCGCCTGCACGAAAGGGCTGAACAGGCGTTGCTGGTCGAAAGCGCTGATACCGATGCCGCTGTCCTCGATCTGTACACTGACGGCGAGATGCGCCGGGGCTTGAGGCTGCACGCGCAGTACCAGGCTCACCTGGCCTTCACGGGTGAACTTGATCGCATTGCTCAGCAGATTGGACAGCACTTGTTTGAAGCGCGTGGGATCGAGCATCACGTCGCGGTCACTGTGTTCGTCGAGTTCGACTCGCCACTGCAGATTCTTCTGCATCGCCAACCCTTCGAAAACCCGGCAGACCGACATCACCAGCGCATGCAGATTGACCCGCTCCGGCGCCAGCGACAAATGCCCGGATTCGATCCGGGCGACGTCCAGAATGTCGCCGATCAAATCCAGCAATTGCTGCCCGGCGTTGGACGCGACCTCGATGGCGGCGCGGTCGGTCACCCCTTCATCGGCCCGTTTCAACGCCAGTTCGAGCATGCCGATCAACGCGTTCATCGGCGTACGGATTTCATGGCTCATGGTGGCCAGGAACGTGGTCTTGGCACGGTTGGCGTCGTCCGCCGCGTCCTTGGCTTCCTGCAATTGCCCGAGCAATTGCTGACGCTGGCGGATCTGACGCCGCTGCCAGACGATCCCGGCCAACGCGAGCAACAGCAAGACACCCGCCACCGCAAACGCCTGCACGATCGCCTGCCGGTGTCGCAGCCAGTAGCTCTGTTCGACCATCGAGTCATAGCGCCAGGGTTGGGTCAGCTCGTCGATTTCTTCGGGAGGGATGCTCAACAGCGCCTTGTCCAGAATCGAATGCAGTTCGGTGGCCTCGCGACTGGTTGCCAGGGTGCTTCGGGCGGGGTGGGTGCCCACGGTGCTGGTCACTTGCAGGCGATCGCGATACTGCCGGGAAATCAGGTAACGGGCGCTGATCAGCGAGTTGATGCCGCCCTGGACCTTGCCCTGGGCGACCATTTCCATGGCTTCCGTCGACAGTGGTGCATCCACCTGCCGGATCAGCGGGTAATGCTGGCGAATGTACTCGCCGACAACGTTGCCCCGGGTCAGCGCCAGGTTTTTTCCCGCCATGTCATCCAGTGTCCTGGGGCTGCCCGCGGCTGCGCGGGTCACCAGCACCGAAGGGCTGCTCAGAAACGCCCGGGTGAACAGCAGTTCGTCGTCACGCAGGGAACTGAGGCCGATACCGGCCAGCACATCGATCTGTCCGCTGGAAATGCCGGCCATCATTTCGGCCACCGACTTCACGCCCTGGATGTCAAATTGCAGCCCGGTACGCGAACTGATTTTCGTCAGCACATCGACGCCAATACCGCGAAATTTGCCTTCGCTGTCGATGAATGTAATGGGTGGAATGTTTTCGTTGATCGCCACCTTCACCCGCGGGTGGCGTTCGAGCCAATTCTGCTCGGCCACGCTCAATTGCAATGACTCGGTGCCCGGGATAGATACCCCGTTTGCCCCCCAACGACGCAGGATATTCATTTGTTCATGGGTGGTGATGGCCTCCAGTGCCTTATTGACGATGCGCAATAGCGAAACGTTGTCGCCGGCCATCGCAAAGGCAAAACGCCCGGATTCCATGGGCGAGAAGTCCGTCAGGCGCACGTTGTTCAGGTTGTTCCTGCTGATCAGATAATGGGCATTGATCGCATCGCCCAGATAGATATCGGCCTGGCCGAATGCCACGGCGCCCATCGCCGCCAGCGTCGAAGGAAAAAGCTGGACCTGCGCCTTGGAATAGAACTGTTGCACGCTGTATTCGGGCAAGTAGTGATACTGCATCGCCAGCCGCTTGCCGGCCAGTGTCGGGTCGAGCACCGGAGGGAAATCGGTACGCGTGACCAGCACCGGCTGATCGACCGCGTAGGCGCTGGACAACTGCAACTGTGGATCTTCGGCTTCAAATCGATTGGCCGTTCCCAGCAGGTCTGCCCGCCCCTCCTTGATGGCCTGCACGGCGTCGGCCCGCGACGGATAACATTCGACCTCAATGACGACGTTCAACATTTGTTCGAGCAACCCGGCGTAATCGGCTGTCACGCCTTCGAACACCTTGCCCGCCGTATTGAACTCGAAAGGGGGATAGTCCGGCGCCGAGACAGCCAGCACCAATCGACCTTTTTGCTGTAGCCAGCGCAACTCGGCGTCCGACAACCTGACGCTCAGACCTTCGGCACTCGAGCGTCCCAACAGGGTCAACGACTGTTGCGCACAGGCTGTCGATGCCCATAAAAGAAGGCCAGTCAGTACCCAACCTGCCAGTCGCCCTGGAACGTTCATTCAGATCAAATGATTGCGCAAGGCGAAATCCCTCAAGTGCACCGACGAACTCACATTGAGCTTGAGAATGAGTCGGGTCTTGTAGGTACTGACGGTCTTGTAGCTCAGGTGCATGATCTCGGCGATTTCCAGGTTTTTCGAGCCCCGGGCCAGGTACTGAAGAATGGTCAACTCACGATTGGAGAGTTTGTCGATCAACTGTTTTTCACTGCGTTGCAAATCCCCTATCAACACGGAACTCGAAGAGATCTGGGCGAAATAGGTGTAGCCGGCCATCACCGAATTCACCGCAGCCCTCAAGTCGTCCAGGTCCTTGCTCTTGGAAACATAGGCAACAGCCCCGGCCCGAATGCAGCGCTCCTGATAAAACTCGGCCTCCAGCGAGGTGAACACCACGACGCGACATCGCGTGTTCTCGGCCTTGATACGGTCCATCACCTCAAGCCCCGCCACGCCAGGAAGGCCCAGATCAAGCAACAGGACATCCGGTTGATGCGCCCGGATCAACGACAGGACCTCATCGCCCCGGGAGGCCTCGTAAATCTGCGTGAATCCTTCACCCTTGAGTACGAGTTTGATCATGGAGCGTACCACCGGATGATCTTCCACAATCAGTGCTGACTTCATGACAACTCCCGTGCAAAACAACACGATCGGGCAAGAAATGCCCTCCAGGCACCGCTGCGGTTGGGCACAACGCTGCGCATAGACTCTGGCATGGTGGGCTGGAAGGGACTACCTGACAGAAATGACAGTTCCGACGAACGGTCGCGTACGATCGATGGCGCTCATCAACTGCGTGATTGACGCCAGGTCAGGCAGAGCAGCCTGGCTGACCTGGACTTTGCCTGAGACTGGCGGCAATGGCACCTGCTGTTCATTGAAGATAAACCCGCGATGAACCTGCGGGTTGTCGGCAAGGAAATTGAACAGGTCCAGCACTCCGTTGGCCATCGCCCCATTGACGAGCACCAGATCCAGAGGCGCGCAACCGTACTCCACCAGTGGAAGGAGCTCGTCGAGGCTCTGCACCGGCGCCACCCGGAAGTAACCGAGCTGATTGAACAGCCGCTCGATCCGCAGGCGGTTGAAGTGCTGCGCATCGGCAATCAGGATGCGCAAGGATTTGTTCGCCAAGGTGACCTCCAAAAGGATGTCGGTTTCAAGAGGTCGCAAAGCCTACGGAAGACCTCCCTAGGTTTATGTAGGAATATTCCTAAATCCATGTGGGTTAATCTGACTCTTGCTTGGGAAACGCAAGCGCGCCTCGCCCCGGAAACCTTGGCCTTTACTCCGTGGTACTCGGACTCCAGAACGCCTGCACCACCAGGGTCGACATCGAAATCCGCGCTACGAGCGCATCCAGTTCATCACCATCGACCGAGGTGGTCGCCAGGGTGGCTTCGATTTCAATTTCATCCGTGCCAAAGGCATGCACATCGACATCGCTGGCCGGATAGTTGCTGCGCTCCAGTTCGGCTTCGAGCAAGGCCAGCACGGTTTTTTGCTGCGTGCGCCGGGCGATGACATAGACGATGTTGGTGACTTCCGCCGAAATCACATCCAGCGGCTGACGGTTGATGTTGTTGACGATCGGCCGCAGCAAGGTATTGGCCGCGAGCACGAACAGCGTGCCGAGCAACGCTTCGGCCAGCAGGTCGGCACCGGCGCAGGCACCGACTGCCGCCGAGGTCCAGAGGGTCGCGGCGGTATTGAGGCCGCGCACATTGCCCTCTTCACGCATGATCACCCCGGCACCGAGAAAGCCGATACCGGAGACCACATACGCCACGACCCGCACAGCGCCTTCAGCCCCGCCGAGACGGTTGGCCATGTCGACGAAAATCGCCGCGCCCACCGCCACCAGCACGTTGGTGCGCAGGCCGGCGGTGCGCTGCCGGTACTGACGCTCGAAACCGATCAGGCCACCGAGGATGAAGGCCGCGCTAAGGCTGACCAGGGTGTCGATCAGCGAAGTCAGGTTGAGGTTGTTGATGGCTTGCATTTAAAGCTCCTTGAAAAACACACGACCCCCTGTAGGAGCGAGCTTGCTCGCGATGGACTCAAGAGCGCCGCGTTTAGCCAGTAAACACGCGTTATCGTTAACGACCATCGCGAGCAGGCTCGCTCCTACATCTGGCAGCCTTATTGCCAGCCAAACCGCCGGATGTAGAACCCTTTCACCGCCTGGGTGAGCGCCATGTACGCCAGCAGGATCACCGGCAGGAACACGAAATACAGTGACGGCAATGCCTGCAACTTGAAGTAATGCGCCAGCGGTCCCATCGGCAGGAAAATCCCCACGGCCATGATCAGTCCGGTCATCACCAGCAACGGCATGGCTGCGCGGCTCTGCAGGAACGGGACCTTCGGCGTGCGGATCATGTGCACGATCAGTGTCTGGGTCAGCAGCCCGACCACGAACCAGCCAGACTGGAACAGGGTCTGGTGATCCGGCGTATTGGCATCGAACACGTACCACATCAAGGCGAACGTCGTGATGTCGAAGATCGAACTGATCGGCCCGAAAAACAGCATGAAGCGCCCGACATCCGCCGGCTGCCAGCGCTGCGGTTGCTTGAGCATTTCGTCATCGACGTTATCGAACGGGATGGCGATCTGCGAAATGTCATAGAGCAGGTTCTGCACCAGCAGGTGCATCGGCAGCATCGGCAGGAATGGAATGAACGCACTGGCCACCAGCACCGAGAACACGTTGCCGAAGTTCGAGCTGGCGGTCATCTTGATGTACTTGAGCATGTTGGCGAAGGTCCGGCGGCCTTCCAGCACGCCCTCCTCCAGCACCATCAGGCTTTTTTCCAGGAGGATGATGTCGGCTGCTTCCTTGGCGATATCCACGGCACTGTCCACGGAAATACCGATGTCGGCGGTGCGCAGGGCCGGGGCATCGTTGATGCCGTCGCCCATGAAACCGACCACATGGCCGTTTCCCTTGAGCAGACGGACGATGCGTTCCTTGTGCGATGGCGTCAGTTTGGCGAAGACGTTGGTGGTCTCCACGGCTTTCGCCAGTTCGGCATCCGTCATGCGTTCGATGTCGTTGCCCATCAGCAGGCCTTGCTGCTCCAGGCCGACTTCGCGGCAGATCTTCGCCGTCACCAGTTCGTTGTCGCCGGTCAGCACTTTCACCGCCACGCCGTGGGCTGCCAACGCCTTGAGTGCCGGCGCAGTGCTTTCCTTGGGCGGGTCGAGGAACGCCACGTAACCGATCAGCGTCAGTGCCTGCTCATCGGCCAGGCTGTAGGTGTCGCGTCCTTCGCTCATCGGCCGTGCCGCTACCGCCACGACACGCAAGCCCTCGGCATTGAACGTGGCCGTGACCTGACGAATGCGTGCCAGCAATTGTTCGGTCAGGGCTTCATCGACTTCGCCGTGACGCACCCGCGAGCAGACCGCCAGCACCTCTTCCACCGCCCCCTTGCAGATCAGCAAGTGCGGTTGATCGCGCTCGGCGACCACCACCGACATGCGCCGACGGGTGAAGTCGAACGGAATCTCGTCGACCTTGCGAAACGCCGTGCCGACTTTCAATTGACGATGGATTTCGACGTGTTCGAGCACCGCCACATCCAGCAGATTTTTCAGGCCGGTCTGGTAGTAGCTGTTGAGGTAGGCCATCTCCAGCACGTCATCGGAGTCATGGCCCCAGACATCGACGTTGCGCGCCAGGAAGATCCTGTCCTGGGTCAGGGTGCCGGTCTTGTCGGTGCACAACACATCCATGGCGCCGAAGTTCTGGATGGCGTCGAGGCGTTTGACGATGACTTTTTTGCGTGACAGGAATACAGCGCCCTTGGCCAGGGTCGAGGTGACGATCATCGGCAGCATTTCCGGGGTCAGGCCCACGGCAATCGACAGCGCGAACAGCAGCGCTTCGGTCCAGTCGCCCTTGGTGAATCCGTTGATGAACAACACCAGCGGCGCCATCACGAACATGAAGCGGATCAGCAGCCAGCTGACTTTGTTGACCCCGGTCTGGAACGAGGTCGGTGCCCGGTCAGTGGCGCCGACCCGCTGGGCCAGAGCGCCGAAATAGGTGCTGTTACCGGTGGTGAGAATCACCGCCATGGCCGTGCCGGACACCACGTTGGTGCCCATGAACAGGATGTTGTCCAGGTCCAGGGGGTTGAGTGTGTCGCGGTCCTGTTGACGGGGAAATTTTTCCACCGGCATCGATTCACCGGTCATCGCCGCCTGGCTGACGAACAGGTCCTTGGCGCTGAGCACCCGGCAATCGGCGGGAATCATGTCACCGGCAGACAGCACGATCAGATCGCCCGGCACCAGTTGCCTGATCGGCAATTCGATGCGCTGCGCGCTGCGGTCCTCGAGGTCCCGGCGCATCACAGTGGCAGTGTTGCTGACCATGGCCTTGAGGGCATCGGCGGCCTGGTTGGATTTGGTTTCCTGCCAGAAGCGCAGCAAGGTCGAGAGCACCACCATGGAGAAAATCACGATGGCGGCTTTCATGTCTTCGGTCAGCCACGAGATGACCGCCAGCAGGGTCAGCAGCAGGTTGAACGGGTTTTTGTAGCAGTGCCACAGGTGCGTCCACCAGGGCAGCGGTTGTTCGTGCTCGACTTCATTGAGGCCGAATTGCTCGCGCAGGGTATCGGCTTCAAGCTCGCTCAAGCCATCGGTGTGACTGCCAAGATTGTTGAGCAGTTGACCCGTATCACTACCGGCAGCGACCACCAGGGTTTGCGCCAGGGTCGGTGGGACTTCACGGCTGACCGTGGTGTCGGTGAAGGTTTCCAGCAACGCCAGGCGACGGAAGTGCCGGGCGATGTGGCGGTTACGCAGGAAACCTGCGAAGAATTCCTTGAGGGTAAGTTTCATGGCTGGTGCCCCTTTGGTCAGCCGGGAAACCGTCGAGCAGGCAAGTCCACGCCTGTGCCGCCGGAACAACCGGCAAAGCAAGGCCTGGCGCGCCGGTCACAAATGACAGGCGTGTCGATAGGGCGGCGGCCACGACAAAAAAGTCGAAACCACGCTCTGTTCAGCGTCGATGAGAAGGGACGTCGGGACACGGCCAGGACTGGCCATGATCAGGATGCCGCTGCTCGCTTGTCGGCGAGACAACGGCACAGGAGACTGCGCGTTATCTTGCCGAGAAAATGCCGGTTACCGAGACCGGCCGACAACTGTCACTCGAACAAGTACCCACTGTGGGTCTCCGTAATGGATGAAAACGCGCGAAGCTTACGCCCCGATGTTTGGAGAGTAAACCCGTTACAAAAGCTTGCCGGGGGAAATGCGGGGTTCTTCAGGAAGGGTTCAGGATTCGGCATTTGTGGTGCCTGATAGGCCGTCATCGCGGGCAAGCCCGCTCCCACAGGTATCGCACCGTACACAAGATTTGTGGCAGACGCGGTCATTGTGGGAGCGGGCTTGCCCGCGATGACGACCTATCAGTCGCCGAATATTTTAGCTGGCAGTCGCCAACAACAAATCCGCCATCGAACGATGCCCACGGTGCTTGCCATGGTCATACAACGACCCGGCAATCTCATCGGCGCGAATCGGCAGGATCGACAGCAAGGTGTCGCTCAAGCCGTGACTGGCCTGACAGAAGCCCTGCATGTAGAGGCCAGCCTTGCAGCGTTCGTCGGTGATCAGTTTGTAGTTGCGATCGACCTCGAAATCGCCCAGGTACTCTGCCAGCGGTGCCAGCAGTTTGCGGTGCATCTGCCGCTCGTAACCGGTGGCCAGGACCACGGCGTCGTAGTGACGCACCGCGACTTCACCGGTGGCGTTGTTGCGCAGCACCAGATCGATGCCACGTTCGTTGGCTGTGGCTATTTCGATAGTGGTCAGGGTATGGAACGCATGGCGGGCGATGCCCGAGACTTTCTGCCGGTAGAAAATGCCGTAGATGCGCTCGATCAGATCGATGTCCACCACCGAGTAGTTGGTGTTGTGGTACTCGTTCACCAAACGCTCGCGTTCGCTGTCGGGCTGCTGGAACACCAGGTCAGTGAACTGCGGCGAGAACACTTCGTTGACGAAGGGGCTGTCGTCGGCCGGCTTCAATGCCGAGCCGCGCAGGATCATGTCCACCTGCACCGACGGGAAGCTGTCGTTCAAATCGATGAAGGCCTCTGCCGCGCTCTGCCCGCCACCGATGATTGCGATGCTCATCGGCCGGTTGTCCACGCACGGCTGCTTGGCCATCTGCGCCAGGTACTGGGAATGGTGGAACACCCGGCCGTCATCCTTGAGCGCCTTGAACACCTCGGGAATACGCGGCGTGCCACCGGCGCTGATCACCACCGAACGGGTGGTGCGTACCTGCTGATGCCCGGTCGCATCGCGGGAGATCACCTGCAACGCCTCGACCTGATGGTTGTGCAGCACCGGCTCGATGGCCAGCACTTCTTCGCCGTAACGGCTTTGCGCAGTGAACTGCCCGGCGACCCAGCGCAGGTAGTCGTTGTACTCCATACGGCACGGATAGAAGGTGCCCAGGTTGATGAAGTCCACCAGACGCCCGTGGGCCTTGAGGTAATTGACGAACGAGTAAGGGCTGGTCGGATTGCGCAGGGTCACCAGGTCCTTGAGGAAGGAAATCTGCAATTCGCTCTGGGTCACCAGGGTGTTGCCATGCCAGCGGTAGTCAGCCTGCTTGTCGAGAAACAGCACATCCAGGTCGCCCTGGCTCGCCCCGCGCTCTTGCAGCGCGATGGCCAGTGCCAGGTTCGACGGGCCGAATCCGACGCCGATCAGGTCGTGAACGAGGGGCGATGCAATTGCCTGTGTCATTTCCAGTGTCCTCTGGATGTTCCCCGCAAAAGCGCGGCATTGAACCTGAGTGACCTGACCGGCCTTGGGCAGGACGACAGGTCGTCTGTTGAGTAGGAACGAGGACAATGAAACAAAATTTAACGAGGCTCGATGAACCCGGGGGATCAGAGGCCTTCCCACTGGCGCATCCGCACACGGCAATGCTTCATGGCATTGACGATGTGCTTTTCAACCAGTGCACGGGAAATGCCCAGTTGCTCGGCGATCTGCGGATGGGACAGACCCTCGATCTTGCGCAACAGAAAGCTCTCGCGGCACAGTCGTGGCAACTCCGCCAAGGCTCGCTGGAGCATCTCCAGGCGCTGGCCGTGATCGAGGACCTTGTGCGGTGAAGGCGTGAAGTAGCGTTCTTCGCTGTCGAGCACGTCCAGCGGCTCGGCGCGACGCAAGGCGTTACGGCGGTGGTCATCGATGACCAGGTTCAATGCGGTGCGATAAAGGAAGGCGCGGGGTTGCTCGATCGGCGCGTCGCTGGTCCGTTCCAGCACGCGCAGATAAGCGTCATGAACCACATCTTCGGCCACCTGGCGGTTGCCCAGCCTGGCGTTCAGGAAACACACCAGCTCGCGATAGTAGTTTTCCAACATGACTCCCGTCCGCACGGGCGTGCGGTTTCATTCCTTGAGCCCTTTGTACAACCGCTGAAACAAGCAGTGGCACGATAGTGGCAGTTCGAGTCGCGTAATTTATAGTAATTCTCATATAGATTTAAAGTACTGGTTCAATTTGCCCGTCATTTAGTCACGCCCCCTGTAGGAGCGAGCTTGCTCGCGATGGACTCAAGCGCAACGCGTTTATCCAGACAGCACGCGTTATCGTTGACGTCCATCGCGAGCAAGCTCGCTCCTACAAGGGTTTGTGTCACCGCCTAAATTCCCCGGCGCTTTCTACGTTAACAGGACAGCTCCCCGTCCCTGTCCGGCCCTGCCGGCAGCGTTCAGCCATCGACCCGCCGCTGAACGACGGGCCGATTTTCCCAGGCCGGAACCCTGCATGAAACGTCCCCGACAGACCCGACACGCCCTGCTTGCCGCACTTTGTCTGATCCCCGTAGTTGCCGTCGCCGCCTGGCAGTTCATCCCGCCGGGCCGCGACCGGTTCGCCACCGTCCAGGTCAGCCGCGCCGACATCGAAAGCAGCGTCACGGCATTGGGCACCCTGCAACCGCGGCGCTATGTCGACGTCGGCGCCCAGGCTTCCGGGCAAATCCACAAGATCCACGTGGAAGTCGGCGACCTGGTCAAGGAAGGCCAGTTGCTGGTGGAAATCGACCCGTCCACGCAACAGGCCAAACTCGACGCCGGGCGGTTCTCCATCGAAAACCTCAAGGCGCAGCTGCAGGAACAACGGGCGCAACACGAACTGGCCCGGCAGAAATACCAGCGCCAACAGAACCTCGCCGCCGCCGGGGCCACCCGTGAAGAAGACGTGCAGACCGCCCAGGCCGAATTGCGCGTGACCCAGGCGCGCATCGACATGTTCCAGGCGCAGATCCGCCAGGCCGAAGCCAGCCTGCGCAGCGATCAGGCGGAGCTCGGCTACACGCGGATTTATGCGCCGATGGCCGGCACCGTGGTGGCGCTGGATGCCCGGGTCGGCCAGACCCTCAACGCCCAGCAGCAGACGCCGCTGATCCTGCGCATCGCCAAACTGTCGCCGATGACCGTGTGGGCAGAGGTCTCGGAGGCCGACATCGGTCGCGTCAAACCCGGCATGCACGCCTGGTTCACCACCCTGAGCGGTGGCACCCGGCGCTGGACCAGCACCGTGCGGCAAATCCTCCCCGTCCCGCCCAAACCACTGGACCAGACCAGCCAGGGTGGCGGCAGCCCCGCCAGCACCAGTAAAAGCGGGAGTGCCCGCGTGGTGCTGTACACCGTGTTGCTGGACGTCGACAACGCCGACAACGCCTTGATGGCGGAAATGACCACCCAGGTATTTTTCGTCGCCAATCAGGCGCAGAACGTACTCACCGCGCCCATCGCCGCCCTGCAAGCCGGCGCGCAGGCAGACCTGCAGACCGCACAAGTGGTCGCCAGCAATGGCCGTATCGAGCAGCGCAACGTGCGTACTGGCATCAGTGACCGCCTGCGGGTGCAGATCCTCGATGGCCTGCAGGAAGGTGATCACCTGTTGATCGGCCCGGTCGACGGGAGTGGCGGCTGAATGCACACGCCCCTGATCGAGCTGCACGACATCCGTAAAGCCTACGGCGGTGGCGATGCCCCTGAAGTTCACGTATTGCGCGGCATTGACCTGTCGATCCATGCCGGTGAGTTCGTGGCGATTGTCGGCGCCTCCGGTTCCGGCAAGTCGACGCTGATGAACATCCTTGGCTGCCTCGACCGCCCGACCTCGGGCGAATACCGCTTCGCCGGGGATAACGTCGCGGCCCTGGACAGTGACGAACTGGCTTGGCTGCGTCGTGAAGCCTTCGGTTTCGTGTTCCAGGGCTACCACCTGATTGCGTCCGGTTCGGCCCAGGAAAACGTCGAGATGCCGGCCATCTATGCAGGCACCCCGGCCGCCGAACGCCACGCCCGCGCCGCCGCCCTGCTCGACCGCCTCGGCCTGGCTTCGCGCACCGGCAACCGTCCGCACCAACTCTCCGGCGGTCAGCAGCAACGGGTGTCGATTGCCCGCGCCCTGATGAACGGCGGCCACATCATCCTTGCCGACGAACCCACCGGCGCCCTCGACAGCCACAGCGGCGCCGAGGTCATGACCCTGCTCGACGAGCTGGCCAGCCAGGGTCACGTGGTCATCCTCATCACCCACGATCGCGAAGTGGCAGCCCGGGCCAAACGCATCATCGAGATCCGCGACGGCCTGATCATCAGCGACAGCGCCGACGAAAATCCGACCGCACAAAATTCCGCCACACCCGGTGCCCTGCAAGCCATCGACCTGCGCAAGCGCCTGAGCGAAGGCGCCGAAGCCACCGGCGCCTGGAAAGGCGAATTGGTCGATGCCGTGCATGCGGCATGGCGGGTGATGTGGATCAACAGGTTTCGCACCGCGCTGACCTTGCTCGGGATCATTATCGGCGTCGCCTCGGTGGTGGTGATGCTGGCCGTGGGCGAAGGCAGCAAGCGCCAGGTGATGGCGCAGATGGGCGCCTTCGGTTCCAACATCATTTTCCTCAGCGGCTCGGCACCCAACCCGCGCACGCCGATGGGCATCGTCACCCTCGATGAAGTCGCGGCGATTGCCAGCCTGCCCCAGGTGATGCGGATCATGCCCGTCAACGGCCAGGAGGCCGGGGTGCGCTTTGGCAACCTTGATCACTTGAGCTACGTCGGTGGCAACGACACCAACTTCCCGGCCATTTTCAACTGGCCGGTGGTCGAAGGCAGCTACTTTACCCACGCCGATGAGCAGAACGCCGCCGCCGTCGCGGTGATCGGGCACAAGGTGCGGACCAAACTGCTCAAGGACGTGGCCAACCCGATCGGCCAGTACATCCTGATCGAAAACGTACCCTTCCAGGTGGTCGGCGTGCTCGCGGAAAAAGGCGCCAGCTCCGGCGACTCCGACAGCGACGACCGCATCGCCATCCCCTACTCCGCCGCGAGCGTACGCCTGTTCGGCAGCCACAATCCCGAGTACATCGCCATTGCCGCCGCCGACGCGCGCAAGGTCAAGGAGACTGAAAAAGCCATCGAGCAACTGATGCTGCGCCTGCACGACGGCAAGCACGATTTCGAGCTGACCAACAACGCAGCGATGATCCAGGCCGAGGCACGCACGCAAAACACCCTGTCGCTGATGCTCGGATCGATTGCGGCGATTTCGCTGCTGGTGGGCGGGATCGGTGTGATGAACATCATGCTCATGACCGTGCGCGAGCGTACCCGGGAGATCGGTATCCGCATGGCCACCGGTGCCCGCCAGCGCGACATCCTGCGCCAGTTCCTCACCGAAGCGGTGATGCTCTCGGTGGTGGGCGGCCTCACCGGGATTGCCCTGGCGCTGATCGTCGGTGGCGTGCTGATTTTCAGCGAAGTCGCTGTCGCCTTTTCCCTGATAGCGGTGCTGGGTGCCTTCGGCTGCGCCCTGGTCACCGGTGTTGTCTTCGGCTACATGCCGGCCCGCAAAGCCGCCCGACTCGACCCGGTCACGGCCCTTACCAGTGAATGATCGATTTATGAAGCCGCCACTCAGTGTGTTAACCCTGTGCCTGTTGCTCGGCGCCTGCAGCAGCCCGGCCCAGCGCTCCGAGAGCGGCATCCAGCCTCCGGCCACCTGGCAATCGCCGCACACCGCAGGCGTTACCGATGCCGACCAACAATGGTGGACCCGCTTCGGCAGCCCGCAACTGGGTCGCCTGATCGAACAGGCGCGGCTCGGCAGTTACGATTTGGCCGCGGCCATCGCGAGAGTGCGCCAGGCCCAGGCCGATACGGTGATTGCCGGCGGCTCGCAACTGCCCGAGGTCAAGGCCGCGGCCAATGCCAACCGCCAGAAATTGCTGCGCGGCAGCGGCTACAGTCAGCTCGATGCCGACAGCGATAACGACGCCGTCGATTACTTCACTGCGAACCTGACTGCCAGCTACGAAATCGATTTCTGGGGTGGCCAACGGGCCAGCCGCGACAGCACGCAATTCAGTTTGCAAGCCAGCGAGTTCGACCAGGCTACCGTGGAACTGACGCTGCTCAGCGGTGTGGCCAACGGCTACGCGCAAGCCTTGTCATTGCAGGAGCAGAGCCGCATCGCCGGGTTGAACCTGGCCAATGCCCAAAGCGTGTTGAAACTGGTGCAGACCCGTTTCGACTCGGGTTCGGCCACGGCCCTTGAACTGGCACAGCAAAAAAGCCTGGTGGCGACGCAGCAACGCCAGTTGCCGCTGGTGCAGCAACAGGCCGAGGATGCGCGAATCAGCCTCGCCGTCCTGCTCGGCCGCCCGGTCCAGGCGCTGTCGTTGGGGCAGGAACGCTTCGATCAACTGTCCTGGCCCGCCATCGATGCCGGGGTGCCCAGCCAGTTGCTCAGTCGCCGTCCGGACATTGCCCGGGCCGAGGCGCAACTGGCCGCCGCCCAAGCCGACGTCAGCGTCGCCCGGGCCGCAATGCTGCCGACCGTGACGCTCACCGCCGAAATCGGCTCCGGCGCCGACCGGGCCGACGATATTCTGCGTAGCCCCTTCTACAACCTCACCGCCGGGCTGCTCGCGCCGGTGTTCAACAACGGCCGCCTCGGTGCCCAGCGCGACAAGGCCACGGCGCGCCAGGAAGAACTGCTGCAGACCTATCGCGGCGCGATCATCAACGGCTTCGCCGACGTCGAAAAAGCCCTCAACAGCATTCGCGGACTGGATGAACAGCGCCAGTGGCAGAGTGAGGAACTGAGCCAGGCGCAGATCGCTTTCAACATCGCGCAAAGCCGTTATCAGGCCGGGGCCGAGGACTTGCTGACAGTCCTGGAAACCCAGCGCACGCTGTACGCGGCGCAGGATTTGAACGTGCAACTGCGGTTGTCGCGGATGCAGGCCAGCATTGCGCTGTACAAGGCGTTGGGTGGGGGGTGGCAGATTTTGTAGGTGTCCGGGAAACCGCCATCGCGGGCAAACCCGCTCCCACAAGGATGGTGTCTACCGCACGCTCCGGGCACGACACACAACCTGTGGGAGCTGGCTTGCCAGCGATTGAACGATAACGCGGTATCAGGCCCGACTCTGTTTAACCTTCAAATGCCGCGCATACCACGGCCGTTGCGGCACCTTGCGGAACAGCCCCGTCAGTTTTTTCTCGTCCTCGCCGAAGGTAATGCGCAACGCCAGCTTCATGGTTTCCGGATCCATTTCCACTGACTTGCCGGCCCGCAACCCCGGCGTGGTGCTACAACCGTGGGTGATCGGGCCGAGCCAGGGGTCATCGATCTCGACCCAGCGCCCAGGCGCAAACCATTGCACACCATTGACCTGAAGCCGGCTGACCTGCCCCGGATGGAAGCGCTCGTGGGCGCGGAACCAGTCCTCCAGGCGGTCGTCGATCCAGCCGTGGAAATGCCAGAAAACCGGGTTCACATGGGAGGAAAACGGGTCACCGAGGAAGTCGTTTTCCGCGGCGAACCAGCGTGCGGAAAAATCCGCCGGATCACGGGCAAACGGCACCGGCTGACCGTTCGACGGATCACGCGGCACTGAAGCCCAGCGCATGTGCAGCCAGTCGTGCAGGCCCAGTTCGACCTCCGAGCCGAACTGGCCGAGTGTCAGCGTCGACAGGTAGCGTGGATCACGGTAGCGCGATTCCCAGACCTGGAAATTACTGTGATACGTCTCAGCGGTCTTGATGTCGCTGACCCACTGCGTGTACTCGTCATCGTCCTCGGCCAGCCAGGTCAGCGGCAGCGCGGTGCCATCGTGGTTGTCGAAGTAACGTGCAAAGCCGGGCCGGTCCCGCGCCAGCTGCGGTTGCGGCAACGGAAAATGCGTCCAGGAAGGCAAGTCCTGCATCGAACGTGCAGTGCCGAGCATGTGCCGGTGCATGAAGAAAAAGTCCACGCCCGAACCGTTGCGATCCTTGCGCGCCCCTCGGGCGTCGCGCTCCTTGTCCCGTGGGCCGGGTTGCCAGCCGAGCCCGCGCAAGGCACCGCGCTGGTCTGCGGACAGCTTGTGCCATTTGTCCCGGGAGGCATGCCAGAGCTGGTGGAACAATCGGTGCTCCGGCGATACCAGCCAGGCCAGCAGGGCCGGATTGAGGCCGGTGCGCTCGCGGGCTTCAGGGAATACCCGTTTGACGGCAATGAATCGATTGTCCTGGGCAGGCAGCATCAGTGGACGCTTCAGGTCCAGCACGCGCCCACTGAGGCTGCCGCTGCCGGCATTGCCGAAACCGGCCCAGACCTCGTCCAGGGTCATGTCGAACTCGTACTCGCAGCAGCCGCTGCCCCCCAGCAGTCGCCAGCCCAGTTGCTTCGGGTTGGCCCCGGACAGGTCGCCCAACACCCGGTAACGGGGCTCTTGCGTGGCGCGCAAACGCTCGGCAGTGTCGAGATAACCACTGAAACCGCGCCCCTTGTGCCCGATATCGAGGAACACTTCCAGCCCCTCCAGCGGCAAGCCTTCGATACCGGCGTCACGACCTTCGAATCGAATCTGCCAGACCCCACGCAAGGTATCCGCCAACCGCTGGCCGGAAACATCCGCCACATCGAACGAGGCTTCGCCGGGAGTGATCGTCGGGTCCGGCCTTGTCAGTTCACGATGCCCGTAATACGTCGCCGGCACGGCGGCACCGGTCAGCGCCAGACCCGCGAGGAACCATCGTCGAGAAATCGTCATTGCCCTACCTGTGTCAGCCATGGAGCAGGCTTTATCCAAGCTAGAACGGTCAGTACTGCTGAAAATTTAAGAGCTTCGCTGGCAAGCCAGCTCCTACAGGGATTGTGCGATCCCCTGTAGGAGCTGGCTTGCCAGCGAAGAGGCCCGCACAAACACCTAAATTATCCGACCAGCCACTCGTTCCCCCAGATAGCAAAGGCCCCCGCGCCTGATCCTCGACGGCGAACCTGACTGAGACGGCAATGACAAAACCACGTTCGAAAAAGGCTCTTTTCATCGGCCTGCCGCTGGCCCTGGCGATCAGCGCGGGTGCAGGCTTTGCCGCCTGGGATTACGGGTTCAGGGACAACCCCGGCTACCCGGTCAAGGTGATGAAACAGGCCGATCAATTGCAGGAGCGCATCCTCTCGTTCGACAGCCACATCACCGTGCCCATGGACTTCGGCACCGCCGGCAACGAAGTCGACAAGGACGGCGAAGGCCAGTTCGACCTGGTCAAGACCGGCCGCGGGCGCCTGTCCGGTGCGGCGCTGACGATCTTCGGCTGGCCGGAAATATGGAACGGCGCCAACGCCCCCCATCGCCCTACTGCCGGCTTCGTCGACGAGGCCCGCTTTGAGCAGGAAACCCGCTACAAGATCATCAGCGCTATGGTGCGTGACTTCCCCAATCAGGTGGCCATCGCCTACACCCCCGACGACTTCCGGCGCCTGCATGGCGAAGGCAAGTTCGCGATCTTCATCAGCATGCTCAACGCCTACCCGCTGGGCAACGACCTCAACGCCCTGGACAAGTGGGCAGCGCGAGGCATGCGCATGTTCGGCTTCAGTTACGTGGGCAACAACGCCTGGGCCGATTCGTCGCGGCCGCTGCCGTTCTTCAATGACTCGCGGGATGCCCTCGGCGGGCTGTCGGACATTGGCAAGCAAGCCGTGCATCGCCTCAACGACCTGGGCGTGATCATCGATGTGTCGCAGATGTCGACCAAGGCCCTGGAGCAAGTCGCGCAACTGAGCCGTACGCCGATGGTCGCCTCCCACTCGGCACCCCGAGCGCTGGTGGACATCCCGCGCAACCTCAGTGACGCGGAAATGCAGTTGATCAAGAACAGCGGCGGCGTGGTGCAGATCGTCGGCTTCCCGACCTACATCCGCCCGCTGAGCCAGGCCACCCTGGACAAGCTCAACGCCCTGCGCGCGCGCTTCGACCTGCAACCGCTGCAAGGCCTGGAGATGGCCCTGATGCCCGGCGATCCGGTGATCACCGTCTGGCCCGAGCAGCGTTTCGGCGAATACGCCAGCCAGCTCTACTCGATCCTCGACGAAGAACCCAAGGCCTCCCTCAAGGACTACGGCGATGCGATCGATTACGCCGTGAAGAAAATCGGCATCGACCACGTTGGCATCAGTTCCGACTTCAATGACGGCGGCGGCCTCGAGGGCTGGAAAGACGTCAGCGAGGCCCGCAACGTGACCGCCGAACTGATCAGCCGCGGCTACAGCGAAGCCGACATCGCCAAACTCTGGGGCGGCAACTTCCTGCGGGTCTGGGACCAGGTACAGAAATCTTCCCGGCCTGTGGTGCAGAACTGATTTTTCCTTTTGCCAAAGCGAACCGAACCCATGACCAACCGTCGTTCATTCCTCAAGCAGGCCGGCATTCTGGCGGCCGGCATTCCCCTGGCCTCGGCCGTCAACCTGCCCGCACTGGCCGCAAGCCCCGCGCCGTTGCCCAGGGACAAATGGGACCAGCTGCGCCAACTGTTCACGCAGGACCCGGACTACCTGCACTTCGCCAACTTCCTGGTGACCTCGCACCCGCGCCCGGTACGTGAAGCCATCGAGATGCACCGCGCCAACCTCGATCGCAACCCCGGCCTGGCCATGGACTGGCATCGCGGCGAAACCGAACGCCGCGAAGAAGACGTGCGCGTGTGGGCCGGTCGCTACCTGAAAGCCAAGCCGTCGCAGATCGCCCTGACCGGCAGCACCACCGAAGGCCTGGCGATGATCTACGCCGGCATCCACGTGCGCCCGGACCAGGAAATCCTCACCAGCGAACACGAGCACTACGCTGCCAACAGCGTGTTCGAATACCGCACCCAGAAAGACGGTACCCAGGTTCGCAAGATCAAATTGTTCGAAGACCCGTACAAGGTCTCGACCGCCGAAGTGCTGGCCGCGATTGAACGTAACATTCGCCCCGAGACCCGCGTACTCGGCATGACCTGGGTACATTCCGGCAGCGGCGTGAAGCTGCCCATCGGCGAAATCGGCAAACTGGTGGAAGAGAAAAACCGTGGCCGCGCAGACAAGGACCGCATCCTCTACGTGATCGATGGCGTACACGGATTCGGTGTGGAGAACGTCGATTTCCCGGACATGCACTGCGACTTCTTCATCGCCGGTACCCACAAATGGATGTTCGGCCCACGGGGCACCGGAATCATCTGCGCCCGCTCCGATGAGCTAAAGGACGTGACCCCGACCATCCCGACCTTCTCCGAAGCCACCCAATTTTCCACGGTGATGACCTACGGCGGCTACCACTCGTTCGAACACCGCTGGGCGCTGACCGAAGCCTTCAAGCTGCATCTGGAGCTGGGCAAGGCCGAGGTCGCGACACGCATTCACGAGATCAACAGCTACCTGAAAAAACGCTTGCAGGCACACCCGTCGGTGGAACTGGTCACACCGCTGTCACCGGAGCATTCCGCCGGTTTCACCTTCTTCCGCATCAAGCACCAGGACTGCGAGGAAGTCGCCAACTTCCTGATGGATCGCCGCGTGGTGTGCGATGCCGTGGACCGTGATGTCGGGCCGATCATTCGTGTTTCTCCGGGGTTGCTCAATACCGAAGCCCACATCGACCAGTTGATGGAGCTGATGGCCAGCAAGCTCTGAACCGTCGATTCCCTTTAGCGAGAACCCTTATGAAAAACATTCTGTACCGGCAGCCGCTTCAACGCCTGGGTGCCCTGATGCTGCTGGGCTTGCTCGGCAATGCCGTACCGAGCCTCGCCCACGCATACACGGCACCGCTGCCGGGCAAGGTCTTCAAGGATTGCCGCCACTGTCCGGAAATGGTGGTGCTGCCCGCCGGCACCTTCACCATGGGCACCCCGGAAAGCGAAGTCGGCCGCGAGCCGGATGAAGGTCCGATGCATGAGGTGATATTCGATAAACCCTTCGCCATGAGCCGTTACCAGATCACTGCCGGCGAATGGGCCCAATACATGAAGGAAACCGGGGTCACCCTGCCCGATGGCGATACCCGTCCCGGCCGGGCCTGCACCAATGGCAAACCGAGTTACCCCCAAGGCCCGCGCCAGCCGGCGGTGTGCATGAACTTCGCCGAAGTCACGGCGTATGTCGCCTGGTTGTCGCGCAAAACCGGCCAGCATTACCACATCGTCAGCGAAGCCCAACGCGAGTACGCGGCCCGTGCCGGGTCAACGGGACCCTTCCCCTTCCCGTTCGACCCCGGCACCGAGTACAGCATCGCCACCCACGCCAACACCTACGGCCCCACCGACGGCTACAGCCATTCCTCCCCGGTCGGCAGCTATCCGCCGAATGCCTTTGGCATGTACGACATGCATGGCAACGTCTACGAATGGATCGCCGACTGCTACCACCCGGACTATGTCGGCGCGCCCACCGACGGCAGCGCCTGGACCGAACCCGATTGCGACACCCTGCGCATCCGTGGCAACGACTGGGGCGAAGCACCGGTGTTTTCCCGCTCGGGCAACCGCAATGACATCGACCCGCAAACCCGTGGCGACTGGATCGGGTTCCGTGTAGTACGCGACCTGACACCCAACCTCTGACCCCATCCCAAATCCTTGTGGGAGCCGTCTTCGCGAGCAAGCTCGCTCCCACAGGTTTGGCGCCACCCGTCTCCCACCGTTTAAATTAAGCCCCCCATCAGACGTTCTACTGGGTATCTGCCTTACGACCCAAGGAATTGTCTGCCATGACCCAGCCTACCCGAGGCGCCATCGGCGAATTACTGGCCCTGTTGAAACCGTTTCGACTGATCGTCGCCGTGTCCATTGTCCTGGGCATGGTGGGCGGCCTGAGCGTGACGGTCCTGCTGGCGACCATCAACAATGCGCTGCACTCGCCGGACGGCCTGACCCAAGGCGTGGTTGCCCTGTTCGGCGGTCTGTGCCTGCTGGCCCTGGGCAGTTCGATCTGCTCGGACATCGGCACCAACCATGTCGGCCAGCACATCATTGCCAGGCTGCGCAAAGAGCTGGGGGAGAAAGTCCTTTCCGCGCCCATCGAGCAGATCGAGCGCTACCGCAGCCATCGGCTGATCCCGGTGCTGACCCACGACGTCGACACCATCAGCGACTTCGCCTTCGCCTTCGCGCCGTTGGCGATTTCCCTGACCGTGACCCTCGGCTGCATGGGTTATCTGGCGCTGTTGTCGTGGCCGATGTTCCTGATGATGGTGCTGGCGATTGCCATCGGCACCGGCATCCAGTTCTACGCGCAGGGCCAGGGCATCCAGGGTTTCATGGCCGCCCGCGATGCCGAAGACGATTTGCAAAAGCACTACAACGCCATTGCCGGCGGCGCCAAGGAATTGCGCATCCACCGCCCGCGCCGCCAGCGCATGTTCGTCAAGGGCATCCAGGGCACCGCCGATTTCATCTGCGACACCCAGGTGCGTTCGATCAACACCTTCGTGATCGCCAAGACCCTGGGCTCGATGTTGTTCTTCGTGGTCATCGGCCTGGCACTGGCCCTGCAATCCTTCTGGCCCAGCGCCGACCAAGCGGTGATGAGCGGCTTCGTGCTGGTGCTGCTATACATGAAAGGCCCGATCGAGCATCTGGTCAGCACCTTGCCGATCGTGAGTCGTGCGCGGATTGCGTTCCGCCGTATCGCCGAGCTGTCGAGCCAGTTCTCCTCGCCCGAGCCGCACCTGCTGCTCAACGACAACGGTACCCGGCCGACCGTGGTCGACAGCCTGCAACTGAACAACGTCAGCTACGCCTTCCCCGCCGCACCCGGCAGCGACGCCTTTCGCCTGGGCCCGGTGAACCTGAGCATCGAGCAAGGCGACATCGTGTTCATCGTCGGCGAAAACGGCTGCGGCAAGACCACGCTGATCAAGTTGCTGCTGGGGCTCTACGCGCCACAACAGGGTTCGATCCTGCTCAACGGCCAAGGCATCGATGCGCAGAATCGCGACGACTACCGCCAGTTGTTCACCACGATTTTTGCCGACTACTACCTGTTCGATGACGTGATCCAGGGCGACCGGCACATCCCCGAAAATGCCAACGCCTACCTGCAACGGCTGGAGATCGCGCACAAGGTCAGCGTCAGGGACGGCAGTTTCACCACCACCGACCTGTCCACCGGCCAGCGCAAGCGCCTGGCGCTGGTCAATGCCTGGCTGGAAGAACGCCCGGTGCTGGTGTTCGACGAATGGGCCGCCGACCAGGACCCGACCTTCCGCCGCATCTTCTACACCGAGCTGCTGCCGGACCTCAAACGCCTGGGCAAGACCATCATCGTCATCTCCCACGATGACCGCTATTTCGACATGGCCGATCAACTGGTGCGCATGGAATCGGGCCGGGTCGTCACCGAGCGCGCAACGGCCTGACGGTCATTGCCGCGCGCAGATCATTGTTTTTTGAAGTTTGTTTTCCGGTTTAGCCAAAGTGGTCCGTCTAATAATAATTATCATTAACTAAAAAACTGCACACACCATTCTGGAGCGATTCGAGCAATGCAAAGTCCTACCCTGTCCCGCGCACCGTTGGCATTAGCCATCGAACGGCAAAAGAAATTCCGAACGGTCGTGCCGGGCGCGCTGTTGACCCTGTTGCTGCTGGGAACGTCCCAGGTCGAGGCGGCTCCGGTGAACGTCAATGTGCCGTCCCAGTCGCTGGCCAGTGCATTGCGCCAGCTGGGCCAGCAGACCAACCTGCAGATTCTCTACAGCCAGGACCTGGTCAACGGCATCAAGTCCACGGCGGTGTCCGGCAACATGGAGCCGGAACAGGCACTGAAAACCTTGCTGCTGGGGAGCGGCATCAATTTTCAGTTGAATGGCAACACCGTGTCGCTGGTGCCATCGGCCGCTGACTCCAGTGCATTGCAGTTGGGTGCGACGTCCATTACCGGCCTGGCGCTGGGGCCGACCACCGAAGGCTCGCACTCCTATACCACCAATGAAGTCACCATCGGCAAGGGCAACATCAAGCTCAAGGACATCCCGCAGTCGGTGTCCGTCGTCACGCGCCAGCGCATGGACGACCAGAACCTGAACAGCCTGCAGGACGCCATGCGCCAAGTCACCGGCGTGACCATCAAGACCTACAACTCCGGCTCCAGCCTCAACGACATCTACATGCGCGGCTTCCTCGTCGATCAGGTGCAGGTCGACGGCGTCTCGCAACCCACCGCCCAGGGCGACATGGCCACCAGTTTCGACCTGGCGATGTACGACCGCATCGAAGTGCTGCGCGGCCCATCGGGCCTGTACCAGGGCGCAGGCGAACCTGGCGGCACGATCAACGTGGTACGCAAGCGCGCCCTGAGCCAATTCGCCCTCGGTGGTGAACTGGCCGCCGGCTCCTATGATCGCTACCGTTCTTCGGTGGACGTCACCGGCCCGTTGAACGACGAGGGCACCGTGCGCGGTCGCTTCATCACCGCCTACGAGAACAACAAGTCCTTCGTCGACTACGCGAAAAACGAACGCCCGATGGTCTACGGCCGCCTGGAATTCGACCTCGACCCGGCCACCACCCTGTCGATCGGTGGCGCCTACCAGAAGAACAACTCCACCCCTGCCTTCGGCTTGCCGGCCTACGCCGACGGCTCATTGCTCGACGTACCTCGCTCGACCTTCCTCGATGCCAAGTGGAACACCCTCAACGAAAAAGTCTGGGAAACCTTCGCCGAACTCGACCACGAACTGGACAACGGTGGCCAGTTCAAGACCACCCTGACCTACCGTGACGCCGAAACCCCGGAGCGTAATTTCACCTGGGTCGACGGCGCGGTCGACCCGGCCACCGGTGACAGCTCGGCCGTGGCCTACGACTACTACACCCACATCAAGACCATCGGTGTCGACAGCTTCGTGACTACGCCGTTCGAGTTCGCCAATCGCCGGCACGAGTTCACCCTGGGTGCCGAGTACCAGCACCTGGACAAGGACTTCACCTACGGCGGCGGCGAGTACTTCCCGATCAACGTGTTCGATCCGGGCAGCATCGACATTCCCCGCAAAGACTATGCGCACGTCAACGGCAACTGGTCCAAGTCCGATCAGTACGGCGTCTACACCCGTGCCAAGTTCGACGTCACCGACTGGCTCGATGTCATCGGCGGCAGCCGTGTGACCTGGTACGAAAGCGACGCAAGGAACGCCAACGCCTTCTTCAACAACTTCGGCCAGGCCCACACCAGCATCAACCGCAAGGTCGTGCCGTACGGCGCCGTCATCGGCAAGATCACCCCGGAACTGTCGACCTACTTCAGCTACACCGGCGTGTTCAAACCGCAGAGCGAAATCGGAACGAACGGCGAGCCGGTCGGCCCGCGCGAAGGCAAGCAGTACGAGATCGGCCTCAAGCGCGAATTCTACGACGGCCGCCTGAACGCCAGCGTCGCCGCCTTCCGCATCTACGATGAAAACCGCGCCGAATACGACAACAACTCCGGTGCCTACATGACCGAAGGCAAGGCACGCAGCCAGGGCTGGGAAACCGAGCTGAGCGGCAACCTGAGCGATAACTGGAGCATCGTCACCGGTTACGCCTACACCTCCACCAAGTTCCTGGACGGCGACCAGGCCAACAAAGGCAAGACCTTCAGCACCATCACGCCCAAGCACAACTACAACCTGTGGACCAAGTACGAGTTCACCGACGGCCCGCTCAAGGACTTCAGCGTCGGCGGTGGCGTGCGTGTGGTCAGCGAAACCTACTTCCAGCGTGACGTGAAGTTCCAACAAGGCGGGTTTGCCGTCACCACGGCGCAGGTCGGCTACAAGTTCAACGAACACCTGTCGTCGACACTGACTGCTAACAACCTGTTCGACCGCAAGTACTACGACCGCGTCGATGCCTCCTGGGGCACCAACTTCTACGGCGACCCGCGCACCGTGACCCTGAGCCTGCGCGCGCAGTATTGATGGCTTGCTGCTTCCACCTGTAGGAGCGGGCCTGCTCGCGATGGTCGTTAACGATAACGCGTGTTTACTGGTTGAACGCTGCGCCTATGAGTCCATCGCGAGCGAGCTCGCTCCTACAGTGGCCCGGTTCCGTTTTCTGCTTGCGCGGCGGCCCTGAGTTGCTCGGTATCGACGCGGACAAAAACGGAGTCCCCGACAGCGGTCAGGACATCCCCGGCGAAGACCTCGCAAATGACCCGGCTTTTGCGCCCGACTTCGCCCTCGACTTTTGCACGCAACGTCAGGCGTACCCCCATCGGGGTGGGCTTGATGAACTTGATGCCCAGGTTACCGGTGACGCAGGTGATGTGGGGCAAGCTCCCTGCCTCGCGCTGTTCTGCCCGGTAGTGATAAGCCATCGCCGCCCAGTTGGAATGACAATCCACCAGCATCGCGATCAAACCACCGTAAACCAGATCCGGCCAGCCGCAATACTTGTCATCGGGCATATGCTCCGCCATGACATGCACCCCGTCTTCATGCCAGAAGCTCTTGATATGCAGCCCGTGCGGATTTTGGCTGCCACAGCCATAACAAACGCCCTCTGGCGCGGCGATGTCTTGTAGCGAAGTATTCTGCGTGGTCATAGCGTGTCCATCCTTAATACTGGCGGCGAATCATCGTGGTTCAAAGCGGACCGGGTCGCCCCGGTCCGCACCGCCTGATCAATATTGGCAGAAGCGAATCCGGTTCCCGAACGGGTCGTAGACTTGCAGCTCCTTGCCCCAGTCCTGTTGAACAATATCAGGGCGTCCATATCCGTAGCGCTTGCCCTGCAATTCGTCCCTGAGCAGTTCGATGTTGTGCATGGGCACGAATACCGTCGAGCCTGGGCTGGCATCGCCGTGATGCTCGGAAAGATGCAATTGCAGACCGTCGCGACTGATGCCCAGGTACAGTGGCAGATCAGCCTCGAAGCGGTGCTCGAACTCGACGCCAAAGCCCAGGAAATCCAGATAGAACTCCCGCGCCTTGGCTTCGTCGAACATCCGCAGGATCGGAATGGATTTGTCGAAAGTCACAACAGGCGTGGACGGTGTATTGGCCTGGGCAAGCATCGCTGACGCGGTGTTCCAGTCCTTGTAACCCAATTGCTGCGCGACCAGTTCCAGCGCGGTGGAATGGGTCACTGCCTGGTTGCGTTGCTCCAGCGAGGCGCGCAACTGCCTGGCCATTTGCTTGGCTTGTTCGATTGAAAACATGACAGCTCCTGTAGCCGAGATGCTTTGGTGCTCGCATTGCCAAACCTCGACCGTCAAGAGAGGCGACAGGGTTTGTAGAAGGAGGAGACGCTTTCACCTTTCCCAGCGGGAGCGAGCGGCGGGCAGCATCGGACCGAAGCCGATAATACATAGCCGATGCCGAGTTATGAAGTGGGCTTCACATGTGTCGCAAAATCATCCTGTATCGGCCGGAACCCGCAGCGCAGGTAAAAGGCAGCGCCCTCGGGTGTGTCCGTGGACAGTCGCACAACGCGGAAATGCTCAGACGCCAATTCCAGCAGGTGCTGCACCAACGCTTTACCCACGTTCTGGCCCCTTGATGCACGTGCGACGTAGACCCGCCGTAATCGCCCTGCATCCGGTTCGGCAAATGGGTCTGACGAAAGACCTCCTACGGCAATCAGTCGCCCGTTCCGGAACGCTCCGAATAAACACTCACCCTGCTGATCGAATCGATTGGCACCGCTTTCCCATTCCTCGATCAACCGGGAGAGGAACCTGAAGCCTTCGGCAACGGCCTGCATTTCCAGCTCCCGGATTTGCGGCGTAATCCCTGAGATTTCAAGTATCGCCAATGGGTCCGTTGACGTGACCACTTGCAGGTTACTGCCAGACTTGTCTGCGTGGTCCGCTTCGCGCCCGGCTTTCAAGACTCACTCTCGGTAGCGTTTACGGGTGTGCACAGCTCAACCAGCGTTCCGTCAGGGCATCGAACGTAAGACACTGTTTGCCCCCAGGGCTTGGTAGTCGGGGCAGCGATTTCGCTGGCGCCTGCTTGAATCGCTTTGGCATGGGCCGCGGGGACATCCTCGGTCACCAGCCCGACTTCGATGCCTAACGGTTTGAGGGATGAGTGCGCCGGGACATGACCGGTGTTGAAGTTCGATGCGGCCAGTTCATCGGCGGCGAATGCCAGCGCGGTTTCGCCGGTTGCCAGTTCGCCATAGGTGCCGGACTCATGGATGAACCGAACGCTGAGCCCGAAGGCCGATGAGAAGAACTTGAGAGAGGCCTCTACATCCTTGACGTAGATGATCAGGTAGCCAAATTTCATGAACGAACATTCCTTGTCGTGCCAATCGAGCGGTGAATCTAGCAGTGTTGGGCCAAGTATCGAAGAAGTAATAGTTAGACAGTTGGACCGCGCAGCGATCACAACTCAAGCACTACCGTGTCCATTAGACTTTGATTCGAGAAGAGCTCGCATATCAGCCATTACCTGATCATGCGGGACATTCGGGGACGGTCTGTTAAGCGAGGCTTGCACCTTGGTGCGGAACCAGCGGTCATGGCTGGCGGAATGTTCGTCAGTCTCAAACCAGTACCGAAATCCTGCTGGTGCATGCCAGTGAATCGCAGGCGTCGGCCAATGTAATGGCCAACGATCTGGTGGATCATCTGCAGGGGACGAGTCGCAATGCGCTGCTCGGGATTGCGCAGGTGATCATGATGGGGGAACTGGCGGTGAACCGGGCGCTGGATCGGCTTGATCCGCCTGAGTAGCCACCGCACTTGTGTTGAAGCCGCTCACCTGTGGCGAGGGAGCTTGCTCCCGCTGGGCTGCGAAGCAGCCCCAAAATCGGCTATCGCGGTGACTCAGACACACCGCGTTGTTCGGGTTCACGGCTGCTGTGCAGCCGAGCGGGAGCAAGCTCCCTCGCCACAAGAGCCCCCTCGCCACAGATTAAGCAGTGCCCACAATAGTGTGTCTGTCAGCTCAGGCTTTCGCCGATCTGTGCCGCCAGTTGCACCAGCATCCCCGGCACTTCCTGGACCATCTCGCCCATGCGCGCAAAGTCGTGAGTCATGCCGGCTTTCACATCCAGCACCAAGGGTTGCCCCGTGGTACGCAGTTTCTCGGCCCAGGCCAGGCCTTCATCGAGCAGCCGGTCGTACTCGGCCAGCCACAGGACGGTGGGTGTCAGACTGTGCAAACGCTCGGCGTACAGCGGTGAAAAACGCCAGTCGCTGCGGTCGGCTTCGCTGCGTTGGTATTGCTGGTAGAACCATTCCAGGGTGGTGGCCTCCAGCAGATAGCCTTCGGCGAACCGCTCCAGTGACGGGCGTTTTTTTACCGCGTCGATCACCGGGTACAGCAACACTTGCAGACGCGGCACAAGCGGCCATCCCAATGGGTCCCGGGCGATGGCGATGCACAGCGATGCCACCAGGCTGCCGCCGACGCTGTCCCCGGCCAGTGCGATCCGCCTCGCGTCCAGGCCCAATGCTTTGGCACCGGTAATGGCCAGCCAACGCGTGATGTCTTCGGCGTCATTGTAAGCAGTGGGAAAACGGTGCTCAGGTGCCAAGCGATAGTCCGCCGACAACACGGCAAATTCCCCTGCCAGCGCCAGACGCCGGCACAGGGTGTCGTGGGAATCGAGGCTGCCCACCACGTACCCTCCGCCATGGAAATACAACAACACCGGGCGCGGCTCGCTGTCCGCTTGCGGTCTGGCGTACAGCCGCGCGTTGAGCACATGCCCGTCCCGCGCCGTAATGCTGAGCGCAGACACTGTCAACGCACCTGTCGGCGCCGCATCGAGCAGTTGCGATGCCTGTTCGAATTGCTGCCGCGCTTCGCTCGGGCTCAACTCATGCATGGCTTGGCTTTTGCCGCTGAGGCGGCCGAACTCGGCCAGCTCTAGAAATCCCTCGATGTCCGGGTGCAGTGCCATGGGCGGTAGTCTCCAAAAATAAACAGGCTCGCCCAATAAACGAACCGTGAGGACCGTTCATTAGGGCTTAATGAAGACCCTCCCAAGCCGAACGAAAAACCTGTGGCAAGGGAGCTTGCTCCCGTTCGGCTGCGAAGCAGTCGTAAACCCGAACAATGCGGTATTCCTGAATAACCGCAGTGGCCGGTTTTGGGGCCGCTTCGCGACCCAGCGGGAGCAAGCTCCCTCGCCACAGATGATCAGCTTTGCGGCACCACCTCCCGCGCCAACAACGCCACCACGGCATCCAGGCATTCATCCTGCTGCAGGATGTCGAAGTGGCCGGCCGCCACCGTTTGAACCCTGCGCAACCGTGGTTGCTGACGCTCCAGGGTCGCGCGTTCGGCCGTCGGGTTGCCCTCGGCCCACCAGCAATGCAGCTCGGCCTGCGGAATCGGCAAGGTCTCGACCCGCCGCGACAGCGCCTTCAACTGCGTGCTGACCATGAACGTCCGGGCCAACTCATCGGCACCGAGCAGCGCGTACCCGCTGGCCTGATCGCGTTCGCTGTCGATCACCGCGCGAATGATCCGCGCCACCGCGTCGTGGTCTCCCGCCGACTCGCTACTCAACGCCCGGTCAATCACCTCGCCATCCATGCCCAACGTTGCGCCGAGGAACCCGGCCAGATCCACACGCCACTCATCCGGGCTGGCGACGGCATTGGCCTGGGTCGGTACAAAACTGTCCACCAGGCCGACGAATGCCACAGGCTGGCCTTGCTGTTCGAACAGGTCGCTCACCAGCAACGCCAACGCCCCGCCCAACGACCAGCCCAGCACGTGGTACGGGCCCTGAGGTTGTCTGGCGCGGATTGCCTCGACGTAGTCGGCGGCCATCTGCGCAAGCGAGGTGTCGTGCCACTGCCGGTCGAGCAGCATCCGGCATTGCACGCCGTACACCGTGCGCTCGCCCTCCAGGCGCCGGGCCAATGGCTCGTAATCGAACGCCGTGCCGAAACCGGCGTGCAGGCAGAACAGCGGCGGCTGATCATCCACCACCTGATTGAGCAGCAACAGCGGTTGCGGGCGCTGCCGCAGCGGCTGCTCATCGACACCGGACAACCCGGCAATCGTCGGCCTGGCCATCATGTCCCGCAGCTTGAGCTGGAAGCCCGGCTCATTGAGGGCGCGCACTTTCGAGATCACCTTGAGGGTGCGCAGCGAATCGCCGCCCAACTCGAAGAAATTGTCGGTGATGCCGACCTTCTCGATACCCAGCACCTGTTGCCAGATGTCCGCCAACGCCCACTCCAGCGGCGTACGCGGTGCCACGTAATCGCCGCCACTGAAGGCAGGGTCCGGCAAGGCCTTGCGGTCGAGCTTGCCGTTGGGGGTCAGCGGGAAGCGCGGCAGCACCACGACCTGGGTCGGCACCATGTAGTCGGGCAGGCTCTCGCGTAATGCCGCCTGGCAGCGCGGGCCGAGGCCCTCGTCCTCAGCCGCCACCACATAGCCCACCAGCTGCGGCCCCAGGCCGTTGTCACGCATCACCGCCAGCGCATCGTTGACCCCGACCTGCTCGCGCAAGCGGGCTTCGATTTCGCCCAGCTCGATGCGGAAACCGCGCACCTTGACCTGATGGTCGATACGCCCGACGTAATCGAACACGCCATCCTCACGACGGCGCACCAGGTCGCCGGTACGGTACAGGCGCCCACCTTCAGTGCTGAACGGATCGGCGACGAAGCGTTCGGCGCTCTGCCACGGGTGGCGATGGTAGCCGCGTGCGACACCCCGTCCGCCAATGTACAGCTCACCGACCATGCCCACCGGCAGCGGGTTGAGGTCCATGTCCAGCACGTGCAGGCTGCGGCTGCCGACGCGTTGGCCTATCGGCGCATACATTGCCTGGCAATGGCCGTCGGCGGCGATTTTCCACAGCAGCGGCGTAACCACGGTTTCCGTCGGCCCGTAGCCGTTGACCAGGTATTGCGGCTTGAGCCTGTGTTTGACCCGTTCGAACGTCGCGTCCGGCACCGCATCGCCACCGAAGCAATAGATACGCACTGGCGGCGGATCACCGCCCTGCAACTCGGCGTGCTCGGCCAATTGCAGCAGGTAAGCCGGCGGGAAGCAGGCGACGCTGATGCGCTGGCGGTGCAACACCGCCAGGGTCTGCTCGGCAGTCCACAACGTATTATCGCGGATCACCAGGGTCGAGCCGCTGATCAGCGCGGTGATCCATCGTTCATGGGCGCCATCGAAGGCGAACGACATGAAATGCAGTTCGCGATTGTCCGGGTCCATTTCGTACAGCTCGGCGATGGCTTGCACGTGCATGCTCAAAGGCCCGTGGGCCACGGCGACGCTTTTCGGTTTGCCGGTCGAACCGGAGGTGTAGATCAGGTAGGCCAGTTGCTCGGCGTGCACGGCGCGTTGCGGCGTCGGCACGTCGATGTCGAGGTCCAGGCGGTCCACCGCGACCATGACCGTGCCGGGATCAAGCTGCGCCGAATCGCGCAGCCGTTCCTGGGTCAACAGCAAGCGCATGTCGCTGTCGGCCATCATGTAGCGCAGGCGTTCCTGCGGGTATTGCGGGTCCAGCGGCACGTAGGCGGCAGCGCATTTCATCACTGCCAACAGCGACACCACCAGCTCCAGCGAACGCTCCATGAACACGCCGATCACGTCTTCGGCCTGCACACCCTGTTCCAGCAGATGCACCGCCAAAGCATCGGAGCGCCGGTCCAGCTCGGCGTAGCTCAAGTGTTCGGCGTCGCGGTCGGCATGGCTCAGGACCAGCGCCGTGTGATCCGGTTGCCGGTGCGCACGCTGACGGATCAGCTCGTGCACCGGCGTCTCGTCACCGTCAGCCACCACCGGCCGTTCGCCGTCCAGCGCCCGGCCTTCGTCCAGGGTCAACAGGCCCAGCTCACCGACGGCGCGTCCGGCGTTGTCGCACAGGCGCTGCATCAGGCTTTCCATATGGCTGCGCAGGGTTTCGACTGTCGCCAGATCGAACTGATCGCGCTGGTGCATGTACTCGATGCGCAGCCCCTCGTCGAGGCTGACCATCAGGTCCATGGCAAAGCTGGTCAGGCCGAAGTCGCTGACATCTTCGAAGCGCAGCGAATCGCCGTTCCATTCGCGCAGGGTGCGGTCCACTGGCTGGTTTTCGAACACGATGATGCTGTCGAACAACGCCTGCCCGCCCTGCCCGGCCCAGCGCTGGATATCGCTGAGCGGGGTTTGCTGGAAGTCGCGGATGTCGAGGTTGCAGGCCTGGAGTTCACGCAGCCAGTCACCGACGTTCATGTCGGTCGGCACCCTGTTGACCACCGGCAAGGTGTTGATGAACAACCCGAGCATGTTCTCCGAGCCGTTGAGGGTTTCCGGACGCCCGGACACGGTGGCGCCGAACGTCACCGTGCGCTGGCCGGTGTAGCGCTGCAACAGCAACAGCCACGCGGCTTGCACCAGGGTGTTGAGCGTCACTTGCTGTTGCTGGGCAAAGGCCTGCAAACCCGCGGTCTGCCCGGCACTCAGGTGCGTATGGATCGCGTGGTAACCCGCCTGCGGCGCCTTGACCGGCAAGGCGCGGGCCAGATGCGTGGCGCCTTCGAGGTTACTGAGTTTGCTTTTCCAGAACGCCTCGCTGGCCTCGGCGGCTTGCTGGCCGAGCCAGTCGATGTAGTCGCGATAGGCGGCCACCGGCTCGTGCTCATCACCACGGTAATGGCGCAGCACTTCACCGATCAGGCGCGATACGCTCCAGCCGTCCATGAGGATGTGGTGGTAGGTCCAGATCAGGCGATAGCGGTCGTCCTCCAGACGCACCAGCAACAGGCGCAACAAGGGTGCGCGGTTCAGCGAGAAGCCGCGCTCGCGCTCCTCCAGGGCCAGTTGGCGGACGCGTTCAGACTGATTATCCAGCCCGCGCCAATCCAGTTCGGTCAGCAGCGAAGGCGCATCGTGCCGCACCACTTGCAGCGGCTCCTTGTCGCCTTCCCAGAGGAACGCGGTGCGCAGAATGGCGTGACGCCGGGCGGCATCGGCCCAGGCCTCACGGAAGCGCGTACCGTCAAGGCCGCGCACGCCCACTTCGATCTGGTTGACGTACAGCCCCGAATCGCCGTCCTGCACCGAGTGGAACAGCATGCCCTGCTGCATGGGCGATAGGGGATAGACGTCTTCGACCTCGTCGGCACTCAACGCCAGTGCCGTGTATTGCGCCGGGCTCAGCTCGATCTTCGCTACCGGTGCCAACGTCGCCGACACAGACTCTTCCAGCGCGACGGGCCGGGCCACCGTGGCCAGTTCGGCCAGGGTCGGATGGCTGAACACGTCCTTGGGCGAGATGTTCAAACCGGCCTTGCGCGCCCGGGTGACTGCCTGGATCGAGACGATGGAATCGCCGCCCAGTTCAAAGAAATTGTCGTGCATGCCCACCTGCGGCACTTCGAACAACGCCTGCCACACTGCTTGCAACGTCGATTCCACGGCATTGCGCGGCGCCACGTACTCGCGCACTTGCTGATCCGGCTGCGGCAGCGCGCGGCGGTCGAGTTTGCCGTTGGGCGTGACCGGCAACTGATCGAGCAGCAGCACGTGGCTCGGCTGCATGTGCTCGGGCAGCGCATTGCGCAGGTGTTGCTTGAGTGGATCAAGGGCGGCATGACCGACGACGTAAGCCACCAACTGTTTGGATTTGCCGATATCGAGGGCGATCACCACCGCTTCGCGCACCGACGGATGCTCCAGCAGACAGGCTTCGATTTCCCCCAGCTCGATGCGCAAGCCGCGGATCTTCACTTGATGGTCGATGCGCCCGACATATTCGATCACGCCGTCTTCGCGGTAACGCGCCAGGTCGCCGGTGCGGTACAGGCGCTCACCCTGCTCGCCAAACGGGCTGGCGACGAAACGCTCGGCCGTCAGGTCCGGACGGTTGTGATAACCACGAGCCAGGCCAATGCCGCCCAGGTACAGCTCACCGACGCAACCCGCCACTTGCGGTTGCAGGCTGTCGTCGAGGATGTAGGTCATCAGGTTGGCAATCGGCTGACCGATCGGCACGCTGATGCCGCCATCGTCGACGCAGGTCCAATGGGTCACGTCGATGGCCGCTTCAGTCGGGCCATACAGGTTGTACAGGCCGACGTTCGGCAGAACGCGGAACAGGCTGTGCTGCAAATCCGCCGACAACGCTTCGCCGCTGCACAGGATCTGCCGCAGGCTGGCGCACCGTTCGAAGCCTTCGCCCTGGACAAACGCCTGCAACATCGACGGCACGAAATGCAGGGTGCTGACCCGGTACTGCTCGATCAGGCTGACCAGTTGCGCCGGATCGCGGTGGGCACCCGGTTCGGCCACGGCCAGGCGTGCGCCGGTCATCAATGGCCAGAAAAACTCCCAGACCGACACATCGAAACTGAACGGGGTTTTCTGCAACAGGGTGTCGCGACCGTCCAGCGGATAGGCGCCCTGCATCCACGCCAGACGGTTGTACAAGGCATCGTGACGGTTGGCCGCGCCCTTGGGTTTCCCCGTGGAACCGGAGGTGTAGATCATGTAGGCCAGCGATTGCAACTCGACCACGCAGGGCAGGTTGTCTTCGCTCAGGCCTTCGAGCAACGGCGCCATGTCGTCCAGGCAGATTGCCGTGGTGGCGGCCGGAATCGGCAACTGCGCAAGCAGATGACGCTGGGTCAACAGCAGGTGTACGCCGCTGTCTTCGAACATGTGTTCCAGGCGTTCGCGCGGGTAGTCCGGGTCCAGCGGCACGTAGGCGCCACCGGCCTTCATGATTGCCAGCAGACCGATCACCAGCTCCAACGAACGCTCGGCGGCAATGCCGACCAACACCTCGGCGCCGACGCCCTGGCTGCGCAGGTAGTGCGCCAGGCGGTTGGCCCGTTGGTTGAGCTCGCGATAGCTGAGGGTCTGGCCGGCAAACACCAGGGCCGGGGCCTCCGGGGTTTGCAACGCCTGGGCTTCGAAGCACTGGTAGACCGGGCACATCTCTGGCCAGACCTGCGCGGTGCGGTTGAAACCTTCGACCTGCTGCGCCGTTTGTGCGGCGTTGAGCAGGCTCAAGCGCCCCAATGGCTGTTGCGGCGCACTGACCATGGCATCGAGCAACGCCAGCAAACGTGTGCTCAGACCTTCGATGGCCTCGGCGCTGAACAGCGCCGTGTCGTAGTTGAAACGCAGGTCCAGGCAGTCGCCCAGTTCGGCGGCAATGGCCAACGGGAAACTGGTCTGGTCGTGGTGACTGATGCCGGAGAACTTGAGCGCGCTGCTGTTGCCCTGCTCCAGCGCTTGCGCCACCGGGTAGTTTTCGAACACCAGCAAGGTGTCGAACAGCGCCTCGCCGGCATGACCGGCCCAACGCTGCACATCCGCCAGCGGTGTGTATTCGACTTCGCGCAACCTGAGGTTGAGCGCCTGGACTTCATCGATCCATTGGCTGACCGTGCGCTCGGGGTGCGGTGTGGCGATCACCGGCAAGGTGTTGATGAACAGCCCGATCTGCTGCTCGATGCCTTGCAGTTCGCTCGGACGCCCCGACACCGTGGCGCCGAACGCCACCGTTTGCTGTCCGGTGTGCCGCTGCAATATCAACAGCCATGCCGCTTGCAGCAGGGTGTTGGGCGTGACGCGGGCCTGACGGGCAAACCCGTTCAGACGCTCGGTGGCCGCGCGATCCAGGCTCAGGTGCAGGGTGCGATGACCCTCGCCCTGCCCTGCAACCGGCCCTGGCAAGGCACCGGCCAATCGCGTCGGTTCAGTGAACGCCTGCAATTGCTCCAGCCAGAACGTTTCGCACGCGGCGCGATCGCGAGCGCCCAGCCAGCTCATGTAGTCGCGGTAACGGCCAACGCCCAGCGCGGGCATGACGCCGGAATAGCGCTGCAGCACTTCGCCGAACAACTGCGAGGTGCTCCAGCCGTCCAGCAGGATGTGGTGGTTGGTGAAAATCAGGTGATGGCTGTCACCGGTGGTCTGCACCAGGGTCAGGCGCAGCAACGGCGCCGCCGTCAGATCGAAACCGCGCAGGCGGTCGGCCTCGGCCAGACGCTCCAGCGCCTGCGGCAGATCAGCAAGGTCGCGCCAGTCGAGCACGGTCAGTGGCAACGTGGCAACGGCCAGGATCACTTGCAGCGGCCGCGAGCCGTTGCTCTCGCTGAAGAACGCCGCGCGCAGCACTTCATGGCGCTCCAGCGCCTGCTGCCAGGCATTGCGGAAGGCCTTGACGTCCAGCCCCTGCACATCCACGCGCATCTGCGGGACGTAGGCACCGGCATCCGGGGCGAACAGGCTGTGGAACAACATGCCCTGTTGCATCGGTGACAACGGCAGGATGTCTTCGATCTGGCTGGCCGCCAGCGGCAAGGCATCCAGTTGCGCCTGATCGACACTCACCAGCGGCACATCGCTCGGGGTCAACCCGCCGGCGCCGCTCAGGCAATGTTCGATCAGCTGTTGCAGTTCGGTGGCGTAGGCATCGGCCAGGCGCTGCACCGTTTGCGGTTTGAACACTTCGCGGCTGAAGGTCCAACTCAGACGCAGTTGCCCGGCATACACCTGGCCGTTGATGCTCAGGCCCCGGTCCAGTTCGGCCGACGCGCCCTGCTCGGCGCCACCGTTTTCCCTGGCCGGACGCCACGGTGCCTGCTCGTCGAAGCTGGCGTCGAACTGGCCCATGTAGTTGAAGGTGACCTGCGGTGACGGCAGATCCTCAAGGCCGGCCTCGGCCAGATAGCGCAGGATCCCGAAACCGATGCCTTTGTCGGGCACGGCGCGCAGTTGTTCCTTGACGGCCTTGATGCTGCCGGCCAGATCGCCGGCCGGGGTGAGTTTCACCGGGAAAATCGAGGTGAACCAGCCCAGGGTGCGGGTCAGGTCGATGTCGTCGAACAGGTCTTCGCGGCCGTGGCCTTCCAGCTTCACCAGCGTCGACGACTGGCCGGTCCATTGGCCCAGCACCCGCGCCAGGGCGGTCAGCAACAGGTCGTTGACCTGGGTGCGGTAAGCCGCCGGAGCGTCTTGCAGCAGTTGGCGGGTGAAGGTGCTGTCGAGCACCGTTTCCACACTCACCGCGTGCTGGCTGGCCAGGCTGCCGTGGGGGTTGTCGGCGGGCAGCTCCAGCGCGACTTCATGGTGTTGGGCTTGCCAGTAAGCGGCTTGCGTCGCCAGTTCCGGGCTGCGGGCATGCCGTTGCAAACGCGCGGCCCAGGCCTGATAGGCACTGGTCTTGGCCGGCAGGCGCAGCGGCTCGGCCTGACGTGCTTGAGCGTAAGCGCTTTGCAGGTCTTCAAGCAGCAGACGCCAGGACACGCCGTCCACCGCCAGGTGATGCACCACCAGCAGCAGGCGTTGGCCTGCGGCGCCCATGTCCACCAGCAAGGCACGCAACAGCGGACCGTCCTGCAAGTTCAGGCTGGCCTGTGCGGCGTTGCACTGATCAAGCAGTTCATCGGCATTGGCGGCTTGACGCTGCCACAGCACCTCGGCGCTGCTCCACTGTTCGGCCTGCGCCTGATGCCACACGCCGCTCACCTTATGCCAGCGCAAACGCAGGGCATCGTGATGTTCCAGCAACGCCGCGAGCGCTTGTTGCAGGCAGCCGCTGTCCAGTGGCTCGCGCAGTTCCAGCAATACCGACTGGTTCCAGTGATGACGAGCCTCGATGGCTTGCCCGAAGAACCAGTGCTGGATCGGCGTCAGCAGCACCTCGCCTCGCACCGGCCCCTGATCGATGACCAGCCCGGCACTGCGTACCGCAACCTTCGCCAGGCTCTGCACGGTCTGGTGCTGGAACAGGTCGCGCGGGGTGATGCGAATCCCGGCCTGACGGGCGCGGCTGACCACCTGGATCGAGATGATCGAGTCGCCGCCCAGTTCGAAGAAGTTGTCGTCGATGCCGACGCGCTCGAGCTTGAGCACCTCTTGCCAGATCGCCGCCAACCCGGTTTGCAGCTCATCCATCGGCGCCGTGTAAGCTTGCTGCACCAGCGCCGCATCGGGCTTGGGCAATGCACCGCGATCGAGTTTGCCATTGCTGGTCAGCGGCCAGTGATCGAGTTTGATCAGGTGCGCCGGCACCATGTAATCCGGCAAACCGGCCTGCAAATGTTCACGCAGGGACTGGCGCAGATCGCTGTCGTTGCCGCTGGCGGTGAACCACGCGACCAGTTGCGGGCTACCATTGACCTCGGGGGCCAACACCAGCGCTTGCTCGATGGCCGGATGGCTTTGCAGGCGATCCTGGATTTCCCCCGGTTCGATGCGAAAGCCACGGATCTTCACCTGATGGTCAATACGCCCGGCGTACTCGATGCTGCCATCGGTGCAGTAACGCGCCAGATCGCCGGTGCGATACAGGCGCGCGCCCGACTCGACGGCGAACAGGTCCGGGACGAACCGCGTGGCGGTCAGGTCAGCACGCTGGTGATAACCGCGGGCAAGGCCGGCACCGCCGACGTAAAGCTCACCGACGCAGCCCTTGGCCACCGGGTTCAGGCGCGGGTCGAGCACGTACCAGCGCAGGTCGCCGATCGGCGCCCCCAGCGGCGAGCTGTTGGCGCCATCGAGGTCGGCGCGAGACAGCGGTCGCCAGGTCACGTGCACCGTGGTTTCGGTAATGCCGTACATGTTGATCAGCAACGGCTGCCGGTCGTCGAAGGCGTCGTACCACGGACGCAGGCTGGCCACGTCCAGCGCCTCGCCACCAAACACCACATACCGCAGGGCCATGCCTGGCGCGTTGGCGCAGGCGAACGGCATCAACTGGCGGAAAGCCGAGGGGGTCTGGTTGAGTACCGTGACACCCTCCTCACTGAGCAAACGAGCGAAGTCTTCCGGGGAGCGGCTGACCGCGTGCGGCACCACCACCAGCTTGCCGCCGTAGAACAACGCACCAAAGATTTCCCATACGGAAAAGTCGAAGGCATAGGAGTGGAACAGGCTCCAGACGTCGTCCGCGTTGAAGCCAAACCAGTGCTCGGTGGCGCTGAACAGGCGCGTCAGGTTGCTGTGGGGCAGCAGCGTGCCTTTGGGTTTGCCGGTGGAACCGGAGGTGTAGATGACGTAGGCCAGATTCGCGGGAGTGGTCAGGTTCGGCAGGTTGTCGGCGCTGGCCTCGAACAGCCAGTCGCTGGCGTGATCGAGGCAGATCACTTCAATGCCCGGGTTCAACGGCAGGCGCGGCATCAGTGCCGAATCGGTCAGCAACAGGCGCGTGCCGCTGTCGGCGAGCATCCAGGCCAGGCGATCCTGCGGGTATTGCGGGTCCAGCGGCACATAGGCGCCACCGGCCTTGAGGATCGCCACCAGGCTGACGATCATCTCCAGCGAACGCTCCAGGGCGATGCCCACCAACACATCCGGGCCGACACCGCGCTCGCGCAGACGATGGGCGATGCGGTTGGCGCGGCTGTTCAGTTCGGCGTAAGTGAGGGTGATGCCGTCGCAGGTCACGGCAATGTTGTGCGGGTGCGCGGCGGCCTGGGCTTCGATCAGTTGATGGGCACACAGGGTGTTCGCAATTTCTACTGCGTTCATTTCGGCACTGCGATTCCACTCCAGCAACGTGGCCTGCCACTCGCTGGCCTCGAGCATGCTCAAGTCAGCCAGGGCGACACTCGGGTCGCTGCAGATCGCCTGCAACAGGTTCAGCCAGTGCCGGCCGAGGCGCTCGATGGTCGTGGCGTCGAACAGTTCGGTGGCGTAGACGAACGACGCGTGGATGCCCTCGTCGCCTTCTACGGTGTCGAGCATCAGGTCGAACTTGGTGGTTTTCTCATCCCAGATCAGCGGTTCGACGCTCAGCCCCGGCAGGTCCCAGCGTTGCGCCCCGCCACTGTCACGCTGGTGGTTGAACATCACCTGGAACAGCGGCGTGTGGCTCAGGCTGCGTTCGACGCCCAGGCCATCGACCAGTTGCTCGAACGGCAGGTCCTGATGAGCCTGCGCCCCGAGTGCCGCGGCCTTGATGTCGGCCAGCAATTGCACGAATGGCTGGTCGGCCCGGGGCTGGCTGCGCAGCACCTGGGTGTTGACGAAAAAGCCCAGCAGGTTTTCCACGTCCTGGCGGGTGCGGTTGGCAATCGGCACGCCGACGCGAATGTCCTGTTCACCGCTGTAGCGATGCAACAACGTCTGCAACGCGGCCATCAGCACCATGAACAGGGTGCAGCCTTCACGACGGGCAAGCTCACGCAGTTGAGCGGTCAGTGCTGCGGTGATTTTCAGCTCGATGCGGGCACCCTGCTGGCTCGGGATCGCCGGACGACGACGGTCGGTCGGCAGGTTCAGTGGCGGATGTTCGCTACCCAGCTGCCCGCGCCAATAGTCAAGCTGGCGCTCAGCCTCGCCCGCCTCCAGCCACAGGCGCTGCCAGCGGGCAAAATCGGCGTATTGAATCGCCAGCTCCGGTAGCTGCGCGCCCTGCCCGGCACTCAATTGCCCGTAGAGTTGGGTGAATTCCTGCAGCAGGATCGGCAGCGAACCGCCATCGGTGACAATGTGGTGCAAGGTCAGCACCAGCACATGGTGCTGCGCATCGAGGCGGATCAAGCGGCAACGCATCAACGGGCCGTGTTGCAGGTCGAACGGCTGCTCGGCGTTGAGGCCGATCTGCCGTTGCAGGTCGATGTCGTCGGCAGCAGTGACCTCGACCAGCGGGGTGTCCATCTGCGGGTGGATGTGCTGCAGCACTTGCTGCTCGTCGAAGGCGAAAGTGGTGCGCAACACCTCATGACGTTGCACCAGTGTCACCAGGGTTTGCCCCAGTGCATCGCGGTCCAGTTCACCGCTCAGGCGGAAGGCACCGGTCAGGTTGTAGGCGGTGGCCCGGGGCTGCATCTGCCAGAGGAACCACAAGCGCTGCTGCGCGTAGGACGCCGGCAGCGTGTCGACGGCGCGGTCCCGTGGCGGAATCGGCAGCAACTCAAGGGTCAGTCCCTGAGTGTGCATCTTTTGTTGCAACGCACGCCGGGCGTCCGCGCTCAAGCCGCAGAATCGCTGGGCCAGGGTCATCATTCTGTCCGGTGCAGCACTCATTGCGCGTGTTCCTCATCCACTTCGTCGAACAACGCTTCGAGGGCGTCTACATCGTTTTCCTGGTGTTCGCTTTGCTGACGGAACTGCTCGATCTGCGCCGCCAGACGTTCCAGGGTGTCACCGTCGAAAAACAGCTTGAGCGGGATCGCCAGGTTCAGTTCTTCCTGAATCCGCGCACGAATGCGCGTGGCCAACAGCGAGTGCCCGCCGAGTTCGAAGAAGTTGTCGTGCACGCCGACGCGCTCGACGTGCAGCGCTTCGGCCCAGATCGCCGCGAGGCTTTTTTCCAGTTCGTTGCGCGGCGCGACGAAGGCACTGCGGCGCACATCAAGATCGAGCAAGGCCTGGCGATTGAGTTTGCCGTTGGGCATCAGCGGGAAACGCTCCAGCACCTGCAAGCGTGCCGGTTGCATGTGCTCGGGCAGCGCCTCGGCCAGGTGGCTGCGCAACTCGTTGAGGCGGATGTCGGCGGTGTCGGCCGGGGACACCGCGAAGCCCAGCAGTTGCGGGCCTGTCGGGGTTTCCCGGGCAATCACCGCGGCATCCTCGATGCCTGGCGCGCTGCGCATGGCCGCTTCGATTTCGCCCAGCTCGATGCGGAAGCCACGGATTTTCACTTGATGGTCGACCCGGCCCAGATACTCCAGTACGCCATCGGCGCGATAGCGCGCCAGGTCACCGGTGCGGTACAGGCGTTGGCCCGCCGCCTTCGCGAACAGGTCGGGGACAAAGCGTTCGGCCGTCAGCGGGGCACCCTGCAGATAGCCCCGGGCAATGCCGGCACCACCGACATACAGCTCGCCCTCGACACCCACGGCCACCGGTTGCAGGTCCGGGCCGAGCACATGGATGCGCATGCCGGCAATCGGCTGGCCGATGGGAATGCTGTCGTCATCTTCGCCGAGGGGCAGCTCCCAGGCCGAACACCACACGGTGCCTTCGGTCGGGCCGTATTCGTTGACCAGCGCCACCCCCGGCAATGCCTCGCGATGTCGCTTGACCAGCGTCTGGCTGCACGCTTCGCCGGCGACGATGACGCAGGCCAGCGCCTGTTGGTCGAGGTGTTCGAGAATCTGCGCGTGGTAAGACGGCAACGTCAGGTAGTGGGAAATCTCTTCCTGCTGGATCAGCACGGCCAGTCTGGCCGGATCCTTGTAGCTATCTTCGTCCGGCAGGCACAGGGTCGCGCCCTGCCCCAGCGCCCAGAAAACCCCGGCCACCGAACTGTCGAAAGAGAACGACGAGAGCATCAGGAATGCGCGCAATGGCTGGTGATAAAAAGCATTGCGCGCCAAGGTCGAGGCCACGGCATTGGCATGGCTGATCATCACCCCCTTGGGTTTGCCGGTGGAACCGGAGGTGTAGATGACATAGGCCAGATTTACACTGTCGCCTTGTGGCTCAGGCCGGGTTTGCGCGGCAGACCAGACCTCGGCCCCCGGCATCAGTGAAATGATCTGCTCACGACCCAGTGCGTCCGGCAGCGGTTGGCAGGCCAGCACATGGCGTGCAGCAGTGTCGGCCAGCATGAACGCCAGACGCTCGATCGGGTAGTTCGGGTCCAGCGGCAAGTACGCTGCACCGGTCTTGAGCGTGCCCAACATCGCAATGACGATTTCCAGCGAGCGCTGACCATAGACCGCCACGATCTGGTCCGGCGCCACGCCTTGGGCGCGCAAGGCATTGGCCACCTGGTTGGAACGTGCATCCAGCTCGGCATAGGTCAGGCGCTGGCCGTTGACGCTCAGGGCGATGCGCTGTGGATGCAGCCGCGCCTGTTCGCTGAACAACTCGTGCAGGAAGCGGCACGGCAATGCCTGCCCGGTGGCGTTCGGATTGAAGCCATCGATCAATCGGGTTCGTTGCGCAGTACTCACCCGATCAGCCTGACCCAGGGTCAGTTCAGGTGATGCCAGCAGCTGGCGGCTGAACTCGACGAACTGCTCCAGCCATTCGGCCAGCATCGACCTGGGCAGCGCACCATCGAGGCACGACAACTGCAACTGATCGCCCTGCACACGCAGGCGCAGGATTTCGGGGTTGCCGTCGTCCACCTCGACAGCGCTTTCAATGGCGGCCTGATAGACGAAGCCGTAACGCAATGGCGCAGCACCTTCACTACTCAGTTCGAACTCGTTGAGGCAATCGAGCCACGACAACGACTGTTCGACGCTGGCGGCAAAGGCTGCCATTGCTTGCGCCAGCGTCTGCTGGCTGCGGTGCTCGAAAGCCACCGGCAAACGCCGGGCGAAACGGCCAAGGGTGGTGGCAGTTTGCTCGTTGCGACCGTCCACCTGCCAGCCCATCAGGAGTCTTTCCTGTTGGCCGATGCGGGCGACAAATGCACTCCACAGCAGCAATGCCAGTTGCTGCGCCTCGACGTTCAGGTCAGCCGCCAGCCGTTGCACCTCGGCGAACCAATGGGCGTCGGTGTGTATGGCCAGACGGCGGGCCAGGGAAACCTCGACGGTCTTTTCGAACGGCAAGCGATGGGCCACGGCGAACTGCTGTTGCAGGTTGCGCCAGAAGGCCGTGCCCTGGTGGCCAATGTCTTCCTCGCGCAGTTCTTCCTGCCACGCGGTGTAGTCCAGGTATTGCAGCGCGTCCTCGTCGTCGGCCAGGGTTTCGCCGCGCAACAGGCTGGCCAGTTCGGCCGACAGCACGCGCAACGAGACCTCGTCGAAGCTGCATGCCGGGGTCAGCAGAGTGATGAAATGCTGCCCTGCTTCACCTTCGACCTGCGCCACCACCAGCGCTCGATTCGGGTCTTCGAACATTGCTTCACGGCTGCGGCTCAAGGCCTCGGCTACCGAAGGCTGGTTATCCAGCAAAGTGAGCGGCAGCGCATCGCACAGGCTTTGCACCGGCCACTTCATGCCCGGCAAGCGGCGGTACACCGTGCGCAGGATTTCATGGCGCTGGCCCAGTGTTGCCAGTGCCGTTTGCAACGCCTGAGTCTCCACTGGCCTGGCGACCGGTAACGTCAGAGCGGCAAACAGCGGCCGTGCGCCCAGCTCCTGGGCACGCAAATAAAAGGCCTGCTGGGCCGATGTCTGGAATACGTCTACCGAAAGTTCGAGGGCGGTGGTGTTCATGTCGGGTGTCCTTATTCCTGATCCAGGTCGGCGCTTTTCTGCGCGATGGCCATGGCCGTGAGGATTTTTCTGTAGCCGGTGAATTCGTTGCGCGCATGCACGCTGAGGATGTTGTCGAGCAGGACCACGTCGCCCTTCTCCCAGGCGAACTCCACCATCACGTCGCGGTAGATGCCTTGCAGGTGGCGAATCACCTCGTCGGGAATCGGCGAGCCATCGCCGAAGAAGGTGTTTTGCGGCAGGTCTTGCGGGCCGAATTCACGCAGCAGGTTGTCGCGGATGCTGTCCGGCAGGGTCAGTGCGTTGAAGAAGGTGCCGTGGTTGAACCAGATGCGCTCGCCGGTCAGTGGATGGCGCACGATCGCCGGACCGTTCTGCCGGGTGCGCAGGCGGTTACCGGATTTCCACTCGGCCTGGATGCCGATTTTGGCGCAGTAGGCCTCGACCTCGGCGCGATCCTCGCTCTGGAACACGGTCTGCCACGGCAGGCCCATGCCGTCGCCGTAGTTGCGCACGTACATGATGCGTTTACGGGCAAACTCTTCGCGTACCGCCGGGTCGATCCGCGCGAGGATCTGCCGGGTGTCGCCGAACGGCGTTTCACCGCCGGTGGTCGACGGCGTGTCGCAGAAGAAATACAGGTGACGCGGGAAGACCGGAGAATACGAATGTTCGTTGTGCGGGAAGATTTTCTCCGGCGCCGGGTAATCGGTGGAGCTGTAGATCTTGAACTGGCCAGTGATCTGGGTCCGTGGCGAGGCGCGGAACAGGTACTCCAGGGCACCGCCGGAAATCGCATCGACGCAGCGGTTGAACGCGCCGATATCGGCCACCTGGAAGCCACGGAACAGGATCACCGCGTGTTCCAGCAGCTTGTTTTCGATCAGCCCACGATTCTGGACCGCCCATTCCACCAGACTCACGCCGGACACGGCCGGACGGCACACCAGCGGCATGCTGTGGCCTTCGAACATCGGCGCAAAACTCACCAGCCGCGTCGGATCGGTGGACAGGCTTTTGCGGGCACCACGACCCATCTTGGGAATGGACTTGGTCGTTGAAACGGTCATAAACCCCTCCAGAAAATGATGACGGCGGCGCTCAAGGGCGCCGCCGACTGAATCAGTCCGCTGCGATCCGTGGTGTCGGCGCACCGCGGTTCGCCGAGCGCCGCTTGATCGCCATGGCGCCACCGAGCAAGGCCTTGCGTTGCTCGCTCAAGCGCGCATCGGCACGGCGCTGAACATCGCTGGCCAGGTTCAGCAACTCGCCAACCTGCAACCCGTCACCGCATATCAGCGCTTCGAGCACCGCCTGAATCTGTTCGAACAAACACGCCAGCGTGCTTGGCGGGTACTGGCCGGCCGGTGTCTCGAAGCTCAAGTGGATGTGCTGTGCATCGTTGTAGAACGCAGCGACCATGCCGATCTCGGCGGCCTGGCGCCCGGACGGGAAGTCCTCGACCTGCAGGCCCTCCATCGACGGCAAGCGAGCGACGCCTTCCTGGTAAATCAGCTTGATGTCGAACAGCGGCGAACGTCCGGCCCGGCGCGGCAGGCGCAAGGCCTCCACCAGACGCTCGAACGGCAGGTCCTGATGGTCCGAAGCGTCCAGCACCGCCCGGCGACAGGCCTCCAGCAATTGCACCGCCGACTGCGCGGCATCGACCTCCACTTGCAGTACTAGTTGGTTAACGAAGAAACCGACCATTTCTTCAAGCTCGGCTTGATTTCGATTGGCGATATCGGTGCCGATGCGCACACGACTGACCTCGGTGCGCTGGCGCAGGACCAGGGTGAAACCGGCCAGCAACAGCATGAACAGCGACAGATCACGTTGCTGGGCAAAGTCGCGCAGTTGCTGGCTGAGTTCGCCGCTGAAGGTGAAATGAGCGCTGACACCTTCTTGCGCGGTGCGCCGGTCGCCATCGGCGGGCAACTCCAGCACCGCCTGTGGTTCAACTAGGCGCTGCTGCCAGTAATCGAGCTGGCGTTGCAACTCGCCGCCCTGCTCCAGCCACTGGCGCTGCCATTTGGCGAAGTCGGCGTACTGCACGCCGTGCACTGGCAGTTGCGGGGTCTGGCGACGGTTGAGGGTTGGATACAGGGTGACGAATTCATCGATCAGGACGCGGAACGACCCGTCATCGGCGACGATGTGATGCACCGTCAGCAGCAGCACATGCTCGTCGTCCGCGACCCGCAGCACCCGCACCCGCAGCAACGGGCCGTGGCGCAAGTCGAATGGCCGGGCGACTTCCTCGCGGGCCAGTTGTTGCGCTTCGACGTCCGGCGCCAACAGGTGCCGCAGGTCGCTGGCCTCGAAGCTCAACGGCAATTGCCCGTGCACACGCTGCCAGGTCTGGCCGTCTTCCTCGTAGAACGTGGTGCGCAACACGGCATGACGCTGCACCAGCGTATCGAAGGTCTGGCGCAAGGCCTCAAGATTCAACTTGCCACGCAGGCGCAAGGCACCCGGCATGTTGTACATCGAACTGTCCGGCTCCAGGTTCCACAGGAACCACAAGCGCTGCTGGGCAAAGGACAACGGCAGGCGTTCGCCGGAGGTGTCCGCCACCAGCGCCGGGCGTTCACAGGTGCGTTGCAGCGCCTGCACTTGAGCGGCGAAATCCTCAAGGCGCGGATGTTCGAACAGGCTGCGCAGGCTCACCGAAAGGCCCAGGCGCTGGCGGATCTGCGAGACGATTTGGGTCGCCAACAACGAGTGCCCGCCCAATTCGAAGAAGCTGTTTTCGCGGTCCACGCGATTGACCTGCAACACCTGCTGCCAGATCTGCGCCAGTTCGATTTCCAGGGCCCCTTGTGGTGCGCTGCCGACTTCGACCTCCCAGACCTGCGGGGCCGGTAACGCGGCGCGGTCGAGTTTGCCGTTGCGGTTGAGCGGCAACGCAGCCAGCAACACCAGTTGCGCCGGGAGCATGTAGTCCGGCAGGCGCTCGCCCAAGGCGCGGCGCACGGTGTCGGTGAGTTGACGCGCATCAGCGTCCAGCAGTTCATCTGAAGCCGGCACCACATAGCCGATCAATTGCTTGCCACCAACGCCTTCATGCACCAGCACCGCGGCTTCGCTGATCATCGGCAAGCCTTGCAGGTGCGCTTGCAACTCACCCAACTCGACCCGGAAACCGCGAATCTTCACCTGATGATCGATGCGTCCCAGGTACTCCAGCGCACCGTCCTCGCGATAGCGCGCCAGGTCGCCGCTGCGGTACAGCCGCGCACCCGGTGTGCCGGAAAACGGATCGGCGATAAAGCGCTCGGCGCTCAGGCCCGGTCGCTGGTGATAGCGCTGGGCAAGGCCGGCGTCACCGCCGATGCACAACTCGCCGACGCAACCCGTCGGCAACAGGTGCCCTTCGCTGTCCAGCACATACAACGCGCGACCGGGCAGCGCCTTGCCGATGGGCACACCAATCTGATTGCGGGTATCGGCCAGTGTGCATTCGTGGGTGCTGGAAACGACGGTGGCTTCGGTCGGGCCATAGGTATTGAGCAGGCGCACATCGCCCAGACCGGCCGCGTGCCACAGCTTCAAGCCTTCCAGCGACATGGCCTCGCCACCGACGTGGACCTGGCGCAGACGCCCCTTGTCTCGTTGAGGCTGGGCGGCCCACTCCTGAGCCAGCAGGAACCAGTAGGCCGCCGGCAAATCCGCCAGGGTCACATCGTGCTCGATGATCTGGCGGTACAGGGTATCGGTGTCCCACAACTCATCGCCGCGCATCACCAGCGCCGCGCCCACGCACAGCGGCGGGTAGCATTGCTCGACAAAGCCGTCGAAGCTGAACGTGGCGAATTGCAGCACGCGGTCTTGCGCAGTGAGTTGCGAATAGCCCGCCGCGATCACGCAAAACTCGCGCAGTGCGGCATGGGCCAGGCACACGCCTTTCGGGCGACCGGTGGAGCCGGAGGTGTAGATCAGGTACGCGAGGTCTTCGGCGCTGGCGAGGTTTTCTAGGTTTTCAGTGGAGTAACCGTCGGCGCTCACCTCCAGCGCCAGGCGTGGCAACCCCTGCGGCAGCGCTACATCGGTCAGCAAGCCCGGTGGCGCCAGCAGCAGGTCCATGCCGCTGTCTTCGATCATGTAGGCCAGGCGCTCGGCCGGGTAATCCGGATCCAGTGGCACATAACCGGCGCCGGCCTTGAGGATGGCCATCAGGCTGACGATCATCTGCGCATTGCGCCGCACCGACAGGCCCACCCGCTGCCCCGGTGCCACACCGTGGGCGCGCAGGCGATGGGCGAGCTGGTTGGCTTGCACGTTGAGTTGGGCGTAGGTCAGGCGCTCGTCACCCACCATCACCGCCAGTGCATCGGGCGTGCGTGCCGCTTGTTGTTCGAAACGCTGATGGACCAGCAACGGACTGTCGATTGGCGGCGCAGGCGGACGGGAACACGCCAGCACCTTTGCCTGTGCCTCAGGGTCGAGCAGGCTGATCGCGCCCAGCGCCTGTTGTGGCTGCACGACGAATTGCTCCAGCACCTGCAACAGGCTGGCGCCCAACTGGCTGATCTGCGCGGCACTGAACCTGGCCCGGTCGAAACTGAAATCCAGACGCAAATTGGCACCGACTTCGATGCCGAGGGTCAGCGGATAACTGGTGATTTCGTGATTGTGCAACACGCCGAAGGTCAGGCCCGCCGGTGCCCCTTGCTTGAGGGCCTCGGCCACCGGGAAGTTCTCGAACACCAGCAGGCTGTCGAACAGCGCCCCCTGCTGCCCGGCCCAGCCCTGAATGTCGTACAGCGGCACGTGTTCGAACTCGCGCAGGCTCAGGTTCTGGGCTTGCAGGTCGTTGAGCCACCGGGCCACCGACTGCCCCGCTTGAGGCGCGGCGATGATCGGCAAGGTGTTGATGAACAGCCCCAACTGCTGCTCGATGCCCGGCAGCGGCGCGGAGCGTCCGGCAATCGTTGCACCGAACGCCACACAGGACTGGCCGGTATAGCGCTGCAGCAACAGGCCCCAGGCGCCTTGCAGCAAGGTGTTGAGGGTGATTTTCTGCTGGCGGGCAAAATCGCTCAGGCGCTTTAGTGCGGCACTCTCAAGGGTCAATTGATGTTCGCCCATGCCGCGTCCATCGGCAGGCGTCGGCAAGGCTTGCGCCAGCAGCGTCGGCGTTTCCAGCGCTGCCAGCGCCTGTTTCCAGAACTGCTCAGTGGCCAGCAACGGCTGCTGTTGAATCCAGCCCAGATAGTCGCGGTACTGCCCCAACGGCTTGGCCAACGTCTGGCCGGCATAGTGCTGGATCACTTCGCCGAGCAATTGCGCGTTGCTCCAGCCGTCCATGAGGATGTGATGGCTGGTGTAGATCAGGTGCCAGTCTTGCACTCCCTGGCGCACCAGCATCAGGCGGAACAACGGCGCGACGCCGAGTTCGAAGCCGCGGCTGCGCTCCTCGACGGCCAACGCATTGAGGTCAATGTCGGCCGCTTCGATCACTTGCAGTTGCAGATCGACCTGGCGATGAATCACCTGGTGCGCCGACTCCAGTCCCTGCCAGTGGAAGCTGCTGCGCAGGATGTCGTGACGGTTGATCGCCGCCTGCCAGGCCCGGCCGAATGCCGCCAGTTCCAGCCCCTGGATATCCAGGCGCAATTGATTGATGTAGGCCTCGGCCTGGGGTTCGTACAGGGTGTGGAACAGCATGCCCTGTTGCATCGGCGTCAGCGGGTAAACGTCCTCGATGGCCGGTGCCGGGACAGGCAAGGCATCGAGCTGTGCCTGAGAGATGCGCGCCAGCGGGAAGTCCGACGGTGTGACCTGACCTGCCACTGTCGCGCAGCAATGTTCGATCAACACCTTGAGTTCTTCGGCGTAGGCATCGGCCAGTTGCTGCACCGTGGACTCGGCAAACATGTCGCGGCTGAAGCCCCATTGCAGCGAGAGTTGCCCGCCATACACCTGGCCTTCCACGCTCAGCCAGTTGGCCAACGGCGCATCGCCGCCCTGAGCCTGGCCGCCGCTTTCCGCGGCCGGGACGAACAGCGCGGCGTCATCGAACTGGCGGTCGAACTGCCCCAGGTAGTTGAAGGTGATGCGCGGTGCCGGTAACTGTTGCAGGGCTTCGCGCTGCGCCGGTTCACCAAGATAGCGCAGCACGCCGTACCCCAGGCCTTTGCCGGGAATGGCGCGCAGTTGCTCCTTGATCGACTTGATCGAACTGGTCGCCCCGGCCTCGGGTTGCAGGCGCACCGGAAACAGGCTGGTGAACCAACCGACGGTACGGCTCAGGTCGAGGTCGTCGGACAGGTCTTCGCGACCGTGGCCTTCAAGCTGGATCAGCGTCGAGCCCTGCCCGCTCCAGCGGCAGACGACCCGTGCCAAGGCCGTGAGCAACAGATCATTGACCTGGGTGCGATAAGCCGCAGGCGCCTGTTGCAGCAACTGCCGGGTCAGTTCGGCGTCCAGTTTCGATTCGATTTTGTGCCCGTGGTGATGCTGCAGACTGCCCTGCGGGTTATCACACGGCAGGTCCCCGGCATCCGCCAATTGCGCCTGCCAGTACGGCATTTGCACACTGACTGTGCCGGCATGCTGTTTCAGATATGCGGCCCAGGCTTGATAGGCGCTGGTTTTTTCGGGCAATGCCACTTGCCGGTAAGCCTGTTGCAAGTCTTCGAGCAACACCCGCCACGACACGCCGTCCACCACCAGGTGATGGACCACCAGCAGCAGGCGCTGGCTGCCATCGTCGAGGCTGACCAGCAAGGCCCGCAGCAGCGGCCCGTTTGCCAGATCGAGGCTGCGTTGCGCTTCATCGAACAGGGCGGTCAAGGCTTCGGTCGAAGATGCCCGACGCTGCCACAATCCAGCGCACTCGACCGGCGCTACATGGCCCTGCTGCCAGCCCTCGGCACCGTCGATGAAACGCAGACGCAAGGCGTCGTGGTGGTTGATGACAGCGACCAACGCCCGTTCCAGCGCTTGCGGATTCAGCACTTGCCGGGGCGTCAGCAGCAGCGACTGGTTCCAGTGCTGACGCTGGGCGATGGCCTGCTCGAAGAAATAGTGCTGTGCCGGGGTCAGGATCACCTCGCCACTGACCGGGCCTTGATCGATGGTGCTGCGGCTGTCGAACGCCGCGACCAGCGCCAGGCTGCGCACGGTCTGGTACTGGAACAGGTCACGCGGACTGAGGCGAATGCCAGCCTGACGGGCGCGGCTGACCACCTGGATGGAAATGATCGAGTCGCCACCGAGTTCGAAGAAATTGTCTTCAAGGCCCACAGGTTCTACGCCCAACACGTCCTGCCAGATCTGCGCCAGTGCGGTCTGCATCGCATCTTGCGGCGCGACGAATACCTGTTGCGGCGCGGCGTCGGGTTGCGGCAAAGCCTTGCGGTCGAGCTTGCCGTTGGCGGTCACCGGCAAGGCGTCCAGCGGCACCAGGTAGGTGGGTACCATGTATTCCGGCAGGCTGCCGAGCAGCCAGGCCTTGAGGATCTGCGGCCACTGCGGGTCGATATCGGCGTTGTCCAGCACCAGATAGGCCACTAGATGCTTGCCGCCCTGCACCAGCACCACGGCCTCGCGCACCAGCGCATGCTGCATCAGCCGAGTCTCGATTTCCCCCAGCTCGATGCGCAGGCCGCGCAATTTGACTTGATGGTCGAGGCGACCGAGGTATTCGATCACCCCATCGGCGCGCTGCCGCACGCGGTCGCCGGTGCGGTACAAGCGCGCGCCGTCATGGAACGGGCATGGCACGAAGCGCTGGGCGGTGAGCGCCGGACGCCGGTGATAACTGCGCGCCAGCCCGGCGCCGCCAAGGTACAACTCCCCCGCCACGCCGGCCGGAACCGGCAGCAGCTGCGCATCCAGTACATGGGTGCGCAGGTTGGCGATGGGCCGGCCGATGGGCACGCTGTCGGCACCCTCGTCGATGCAGGTCCAGTGGGTGACGTCGATGGCCGCCTCGGTCGGGCCGTACAGGTTGTACAACCCGGCGCCCGGCAGTTTTTTGAAGACCTGCAATTGGGCATCCAGCGGCAAGGCTTCACCGCTGCACACGATGCGCTTGAGGCGGGTGCAAGCCTCGACACCCGGCTCGTGGATGAACGCCTGGAGCATCGACGGCACAAAGTGCAGCGTACTGATGCCGTAGTCACCGATGAGGCGGATCAACTGCGCCGGTTCACGGTGCGCCCCCGGTGGCGCCACCACCAGGCACGCGCCGGTCATCAGCGGCCAGAAAAACTCCCAGACCGACACGTCGAAACTGAACGGGGTTTTCTGCAACACCGAGTCGCTGCCATCCAGCCCGTAAGCCTGTTGCATCCAGCACAAACGGTTGACCAGCGCCGCGTGACTGTTGCCGGCACCTTTGGGCTTACCGGTGGAACCGGAGGTGTAGATCACATAGGCCAGGTTCAATGGATGCACGTCAACCGGCGGGCAGGTCTCGCTGTAGCCATCAAGCCAGTCTTGCGCCTGATCCAGGGCGATAACCTTGACGCCATCGGTGGGCAGTGCACCGAGCAAGGTACTTTGGGTGAGCAGCAGGCCAATCGCGCTATCGTCGATCATGTAGGCCAGGCGTTCGGCCGGGTACTCCGGATCCAGCGGTACGTAAGCGCCACCGGCCTTGTGAATCGCCAACAGGCCGATAACCATGTCCAGCGAACGCTCGACACAGATGCCCACCAACACATCCGGGCCGACGCCCTGTTCGCGCAGGCAGTGAGCCAGTTGATTGGTGCGGGCATCGAGCTGCGCGTAGTTGAGCTGACGTTCGCCAAACACCAGCGCCGGCGCGTCCGGGGTGCGTTGGGCCTGGGCCTGGATCAACTGATGCAGGCACTGCTCGACCGGATACACCTCGGCGGTGCGGTTCCAGTCCTGCACCAGCACCTTTTGCTCCTCTGCCGTCAGCATCGGCAACTCGCCGATTTTTTGCGTCGAGTCGTCGACTATCGCCTGCAACAGGCGCGTCCAGTGCCGGGCCATGTGCGCGATCGTCTCGGCCTCGAACAGGTCGCTGGCATACGTCAGCGCAGCGTGCAGCTTGCCGCCCTTCTCCCAGGTGTCGAGGGTCAGGTCGAACTGGGTGGTACGGCTTTGCCAGTCGATGCTGCCCAGCACCAGGCCGGACGCGGTGCTGACCGAAGCCATGTCGGCCACGTGTGGTTGGTGGTTGTACATCACCTGGAATAAAGGCGTGTGGCTGAGGCTGCGCTCCAGTTTCAGTGCTTCGACCAGACGCTCGAACGGCAAGTCCTGATGGGCCTGGGCGCCGAGGGCGGTTTCCTTGACGGCACGCAGCAAGTCGTTGACCCGGGTCTGCCCGTCCACCTGGGTACGCAACACCTGGGTGTTGACGAAGAAGCCGATCAGGCCTTCGATTTCCGCGCGGTTGCGGTTGGCGATGGGCACGCCGACACGGATGTCGGTTTGCCCGGTGTAGCGATGCAACAACGCGTTGAAGGCGCCGAGCAACAGCATGAACAGGGTGATGTTGTGCTTCTGTGCGGTGCTGCGCAGTTGCTCGGCCAGTTGCGCCTCGACCGCGAATTCGTAACGGCTGCCGCGATAACTCGGCATCGCCGGGCGCGAATGGTCCAGGGGCAACTCCAGCACCGGATGTTCATCGCCCAATTGCGCCTGCCAATACGCCAGTTGCCGCGCCTGCTCGCCCGCCTCCAGCCAACGGCGCTGCCACAGGGCGTAGTCGCTGTACTGGATCGGCAACGGCGCCAGTTGCGGTTGAGTGCCCGCATCGAAGGCGTCGTAACAGCGAATGAATTCGTCGATCAGCACGTTCATCGACCAACCGTCGGACACGATGTGGTGCAGGGTCAGCAACAGGACGTGTTCTTGCCCCGCGAGTTTGAGCAAGGTGACCCGCAGCAGCGGACCGGTCGACAGATCGAACGGCAGCAGCGATTGCTGTTCGGCGGTTTGCGCCACGGCCCGTTCGCGCTCCTCGGCAGGCAGTGCGCTGAAATCCACTTGTTCGATCTGCAGCGGTGCCGTGGTGGGGACTTGCAGCAAGCTGCCATCGGCCTGACGCTGGAACACCGTGCGCAGGGTTTCATGCCGCGCCACCAGGCTGGCGAACGCCTGTTCCAGCGCCGGCAGGTTCAGGCGCCCGGTCAGCCGCACCGCGCCCGGCAGGTTGTAGGCGCCGCTGTGCGGGTCCAGTTGCCAGAGGAACCACATGCGTTGCTGGGCATACGACAGCGCCTGGCGATCCTCGGCCTCAATGCCGGCCGGAATCGGAAAACGGGCGAAATCCACGCCCTCCTTGTGCAAGGCCGCAAGGAACATCTGGCGCTTTTCCAGGGGCAACCCGATAAACCGGCGAGCAAGTTTCAAGGAGTCTTCAGCATTCATCTATCAGCATCCGCATCAGTAGGCAGGAAGCGCAAAGGCGCGTCGTCCCTTTAAAACGAATGCAGGCGGGAAAAATTAGCGGAGGGGAACAAGTATCATGAGGGGGGTGAAACGCGGAAAAACCGGTTGATGAATACCACTGTGGGAGCGGGCTTGCCCGCGATGACGTAGTGTCAGTCGATATCAATAGCGCCTGACACGCCGCCATCGCGGGCAAGTCGGATCGCCGCACCACCGCTCCCACAGGGATTGAGTGGTGCCGAAGTTCCGGTCAGCCCACCGCCATCAATCCATGCCGCCGATGATGCACCTCCAGCTGATCCTTGATCACCCGCAGCACCTTCGCTTCCTGCTCATGGATGAAGAAGTGCCCGCCAGCCAGCATGTCCACCGAAAAACTGCCACGGGTTTCCTGGCTCCAGCCGATCAATTGCTCGGTGGTGGCGCGGTCGGCCTTGCCGCCAAGCACGTGCACCGGGCACTTGAGCACCGGGCGCCGGACCGGTTCGAAACGTCCGCACAACAGGAAATCCGCACGCAATACCGGCAGGGTCAGGCTCATCAACTCCGCATTGGCCAAGATCTCTTCGCTGGTGCCGTTGAGGGTGCGCAATTGCTCGATCAGTTCGGCGTCGGTCCTGGGCTGGGCAAAGCCCCGGTCGTATTCGGCACGCATCGTCGGTGCGGCGGTGCCCGAGGCGAACAGCGCTACCGGTTCCGGGCAACCCAGCGAGCGGAAAGCGTGGGCCATCTCGCAGGCCAGCAACGCCCCCATGCTGTGCCCGAACAACGCGTACGGCGCCTTGAGCGTGGCTTTCTGTTCATGGGCCAATTGCAGCGCCAGACGGCGCATGTCGGTGTGCAAGGGCTCGCCGTACCGCGCACCACGCCCCGGAAGCTCCACGGGTTGCAACGTGAGCCACTCCGGCAGCTTGCGTCGCCAACGGCTATAGACCATGGCACTTGCTCCCGAATAGGGCAGGCACAGCAATGTCAGCGGGGTCACCGGGCTTTCCTCGAAAATTGTCTGCCTGGAAAACGGATGAGGTGCGTCGGGAATTAGTCATGCAGAGATCCCTTGCAGGAGCGAGCCGAACGGAAATACCTTTTTGCCAATCATTACATCCCCACCTAACATCCTTGTTGAACGGGTACAGCGGAGCTGTGCAGAACCACCCGAATTCAAGGAACCAGAATGATTCAACGCATCCATCGCAGCATCGACTCCCCGCTCCGGACCGGTTTGAACCGCGAAGAACTCTGGGAGGCCGACGACAAGGGCCTGATCAAATGCTGGGAGGTCGGCCGCCAGCGCGCCGCTCGCTTCCCCGACCTCGCCCGACAGTGCCTCGCCGGCGAGTTGCCGGTACTGGGCTGGAAAGGTGGCGTCAGCCGCAGCCTGAAGAAACTCGAAAAGTACGGTTCCCTCAAATACCTCGCACAGTGGCAAGGGTTGCGCGGGGAAGACCTGGACGTTGATTTGAACCAGGAGCGGGCGCTGACTTGCTCGCATACCGGCATGGTGGTGACGTTTACCCCCGATCGGGCGAAGTATTTCAATCAAACAGCGGAAGTTGAATCCTAGGAGCAGGGACGATGGTCGATTTGCATCAGGAATTTCAAAACAGTGGATTCTTCCACGAAGCACGCATTGATAGACGTTCCGCCGACGCGTTGGCAGGCATAACGGCTGGACTCGCTGCCGATGGCCAGATCAACCAGCAGGAAGCCGAGTTTCTCAAGAGCTGGATCGAAGTTCATTTGTGTCATCTGGGTGATCCGGTCGTGAACATCCTCTATAAACGCCTCTCCGACATGCTGAGTGATGGCGTACTGGACTCCGAAGAATCAACTGAGCTACTGGATATGCTGCACCAGTTTGCAGGCCTGCCGGTTGGCTCTGACCAGATTTTCACAACGCCTTGCAGTCTTCCACTCGACAACCCTGCACCCACACTGAACTGGGTTGATCGGGTTTTCCTGTTCACCGGAGTCATGGCTTACGGTCCGCGCAAGGAATGTGAATCGCTGATTGTCGAACGTGGCGGTCAGATCGGTGGTTCGGTCAGCAGAAAAATCAACTATCTCGTGGTGGGCAGCATCGGAAACGATCAGTGGCTTCATAGCACTTATGGAACCAAGATCAAAAAAGCGGTTGAGCTAAGAGAGAGCGGTGTCCCTATCGCGATCATCAGTGAAGAACACTGGCAAAGGGTACTGTTCGGGTGACCGTAGGGTAACTGCATCAGGCTCAGGCTAAAAGATGCTCAACGCTCCACTGGATCTGCACCAACACTGACCGAAAACCGCTCCCGATAAGCCTGCGGTGTCACGCCCATGGCCCGCAGGAAACTGCGGCGCAGGGTTTCTTCGCTGCCGAAGCCGCATTGCACCGCCACCCGTTTGATCGGCACGCCGGTATCGCTGAGCAGACGCCGCGCGGTTTCGACGCGGATCAGTTCGATGGCCCGGGCCGGGGTCTGGCCGGTGTCGGCGCGGTAGTGGCGCACGAAGCTGCGTTCGCTCATGCCGGCCTGCAAGGCCAGGGTCGGGATGCCAAGGTCCTGGGTCAGGTTTTCGCTGATCCAGGCATGAAGTTCGTCGAAACGGTTGCCTTCCTGTTGCAGTGACAGGGTTACGCTGAATTGCGACTGGCCACCCGGACGCTTGAGAAACACCACCAGTTGCCGGGCGACTTCGAGGGCCATGGTGCGCCCGAGGTCTTCTTCGACCATGGCCAACGCCAGGTCGATGCCGGCCGTCACCCCGGCCGAGGTCCAGACCGGGCCGTCATTGATGAAGATCGGGTTGGGCTCGACGTGCAGTTGCGGATGCTGCTGCGCCAATTGCTCGCAGCGGGTCCAGTGGGTGACCACGCGCCGGCCATCGAGCCAGCCGCTGGCCGCCAGCAGAAACGCACCGGTGCATACCGAGGAAACCCGCCGGCAGCCACGGGCATGCTCGCGCACCCAGGTGACCAACGGCGCATCTTGCGCCGCTGCGTAGACACCCCAGCCACCGGCGATGATCAGGGTATCGGTGCCCTCATCCGGCAACGGTTCGGCCAACAGCGCCAACCCCGCCGACGACATCACCGCCCCGCCGCCGCAGGCAATCACCGTCGGTGCGTAGGGTGGCGGCAGGCCTTGCTGACGGGCTATGTCGTTGGCCGACGCGAACACCTGCAACGGCCCGGTGACGTCGAGTATTTGCACGTTGGCGAAAGCGAGTACGTGGATGGTTTTCGACATTTGGCGTAATTCGTGGGCAGATTGGCGAATACGCCAAAGCCTACGGGCCTACAGTCAAACCGTCCACCCACTTCACGAGAAAAACACCATGACGTTGCAGATCGGTTTTCTGTTGTTTCCACAGGTTCAGCAACTGGACCTGACCGGCCCTTATGACGTACTGGCCTCTCTGCCGGATGTAAAAGTGCATCTGATCTGGAAAGACCTGATGCCGGTCACCGCCAGCACCGGCCTGCTGTTGAAGCCGACCACCACCTTTGAAGACTGCCCGGCGCTGGACGTGATCTGCGTGCCCGGCGGCAGCGGCGTCGGGCCGTTGATGGAAGATGACCAGACCCTGGATTTTCTCAAGACCCAGGCCGCCAACGCCCGATACATCACTTCGGTGTGCACCGGCGCACTGGTGCTGGGCGCGGCGGGATTGCTCAAAGGCAAACGCGCCACCACTCACTGGGCGTATCACCCATTGCTCAAGCCGCTGGGCGCAATCGCGGTGAACGATCGGGTGGTTCGTGACGGCAATCTGTTGACCGGAGGCGGCATCACCGCCGGTATCGACTTCGCCCTGACCCTGGCCGCCGAGCTGTTCGACCAGGCCACCGCCGAGCTGGTGCAGCTTCAACTGGAATACGCCCCGGCCCCGCCGTTTACCGCGGGCAGCCCCGAGACAGCCCCGGCCAGTGTGCTGGAAGAGGCTCGCCAGAGGGCTGCCGGCTCGTTGAAACTGCGGGCGGAAATCACCGAGCGCGCGGCGGCGAAACTCGACCGACAGTGAAAAAATGGCGGCAGGAACCGGGTTCCTGCCGCCACGACTTTCCTGCGCCCACAAAAAAACCCGCCGAAGCGGGTTTTTCCAAGACCATGACGACTCCTTGTCGCTGCGTTCCTTGCATATGGTCGATCATCCATGATCCTGAGCACATCCTGTGCTTCAGTGGGTGAGGCCAGAATACGCATCGGATCCAATTTGTAACAGGCGATATCACTACCATCGCGTGTAAGACATTCGCTATAAACCACCTTCCGAAAACCCTTAGACGCCTCAGGCTACGGGCCTGGAGGCCGCGATTTTCGCGACTTCCAGCTGACTTTTGGCCACCAGGGTCTCAGATTTCAGCCTCCCTCGTGCTCACGGGCCTTGTCACTCTCGACGAGAAAATGTTCGAGTCTGCTCAATTGCTCTTCCCAGCCACGACTATCCATGTAGTAAGCCTCCTTCTGACGTATGTCGGGAATGTGAGCGAAACCTGACTCGGACACCTTGAGCAGCGTGCCGTCTTCGTAGTCTGCCAGCTCGAATTTCACCAGCGTGGTGGGCTCCTGGGAGTAGTCGATCTTCGGATTCACCGCGTAAGGGTGCCAGCGAAACGAAAACAACTGCTGTGGTTCGACCCGCTCGACCAGCACATTCCACAACACATGTTCATAACCGGGATACGTGACCTGCCCCTGCGTCCACTCACCGGCAATAAAACGCCGGCCTTCGAGCGCAACGCCAAACCATTGACCGAACGCCTCTGCATCGACCAATGCACGCCATACATGGGAGCGCGGCGATTTGAGTATTATTTTGCGTTCAAAACTATTGGGTACTGGTTTCATACGTCACCTCCTGTTCTGAACAACAGTAGGCCTCTAAGACCACATGTCCAGTCCGAAAGTTGTATGCATCGGGTGCCAGTGGTCGTAATCACGGTATGGATGTCGACATTTGTCTGGCTACACTGCTCCCCAAACTTCCCCTGTCACAGCGAGTTTCTGCCATGCACGCACGTTTTCTCTTGGCGCTGACGCCTTTGCTGTTCACCTCCATGGCCCATGCTGCCGTGAACTGCGACAACGCCACCGACCAGGCCACGATGAACCAGTGCGCGGCGCAACAGCATGCGGCGGCGGACAAGGAGTTGAATGCGCTTTACCAGCAAATCACTTCGCGCCTGAAGGGCAATCCCGACAGCAAGAAGTTGCTGGTGGGGGCGCAGCGGTCGTGGATTGCGTTTCGCGATGCCGAGTGCAAGTTCTCGGCGTCCGGGGTAGAGGGCGGGAGTGTGTATCCGCTGATCTACGGCAATTGCGTGACTGAATTGACCAAGGCGCGGGTGGAGACGCTCAAGACTTACCTGAAGTGTCAGGAGGGGGATCTGGGGTGTCCGGTGCCGGGGGTTTGATTCTCTAGCGCCTGTCAGGGCCTCTTCGCGAGCAAGCCCGCTCCCACAGGGTTCAGTGGTATTCACACAATAGTGACCACACCAAAAATCCACTGTGGGAGCGGGCTTGCTCGCGAAGGCGTCAGTTCAGACCCCGCAATTTACCGGACAAACACCTGCGCCGTGGTAATCGCCATGTCCCCGCCCGGCATCTTGATGCTACCGATCTGCTTGAGGCTGTCGGCATCGAAGATCGCCACGTCGTTGAACGTCCCGGCCAGGTAGATCTTGCTGCCGTCCTTGTTGAAGGAAATGCAGTAGTAGGAATGATCGAGCGTGGCCGACTGAAGCATTTTCTTCTGCTTGATGTCGTACTTGGCCAGTCGGTTGAGCACGCCAAACATCAGGTTCGGGTCCTTGGGCGAGCGCATGCCGCTGAAGTAGATCTCCGTCAAAGGGCCGAAATCGGTGGTTTCGGTCTTGCCGGTCTTCAGGTCGACGCTGAACAGGCCATACAGGTATTCAGCGGTGGCCGGGTCCTGTTTCTTGTCCTTGAACTTCGCCGCGGTGTACAGCAGCGAGAAGTCATGCCGGTACGTCTGCTGGTTCCACACGTAGAGCACGTCCGGCGCGCTGTAGTTCGGGCGTTTCCAGTGCCGGCTGGGGATCAGCACGTCGAACTTGCCGGTCTGCACGTTGACCTTGTAGACATCCGCCCCCGCCACGTACAGCGTGCCGTCGTCACCGCTCTGCATGATGGTCAGTTGCCGCGGCGCCGGGAAACTGCGCACGGGCTTGGCGTCCATGCCACCGTCGGTCTTGTACACATCGAGCCGAGGTTGCTGCACCTCGTAGTGATCGTTGAGCATCAAGGTCGGGTTGGCGATGGTGAACAGCTCCCTGCCGTCGTGACTGAGGGTGAAGGCGAACATGGACCGCGCTTTCTCACCGGGCTTCTGGGTGATGCTGGCATGGAACACCTGCTTGCAGTTGTCCAGTTCGACACCATAGACATCCGCATAGTGATTGTTCAGCACATAGGCAGTCTTGCGGTCCGGCGACAGTTGCACGGTACCGGGGCCGAAGGCATCGGGCATCTTGCAGGTCTTGAACAGCGTGTCGGTGGCCAGGTCGATCACGTGCAGGTTGTTCGGGTAATTGGTGGTCAACATGTATTCGTGACCGTCTTGCAGTGCGCTGTTTTCATCGGCCAGGACACTGACCGAACAGCTGCTCAGGACGGCGAAAGCGGCCAGGCCGCAGGCTTTGATGCTGTGCATGCTGGAATCCTTCTTCTTGTACGCTGCTTTCAAGGGCATCACTTGTCCTTCGGGAAGACAGTGCCGAGGTTGCGCCAGTTGTCGTTGGAGGCTTGCGCATCCTTGTTCCAGTCCGGGTAGGTGCTCATCATGTCGGGCACCTGGGCCGGCCACCAGCACGGGTCGGAGCAACCGTAGAGGTCAGCCTCCATCGGCTGGCACAGCGACGACACACCGCCAAACGCATCGATTTCCCAGCCCGGGTCGGTGGTCGAGGCACAGCCCGCCACGGAGCTCATGGCCACCACTTCTTCGATGCGGTTCTCGTCTGCGGCCTGATCCAGCTTCAACGCTTTGTTATTGATTGCCTTGAGATGTTTCATATCAGTGAGCCTTGCGCGGAGTGATGTAACTGCTGATGAACGCAGGGTTATTGGCCATGATCCGGGTGTAGACCTCGATGCCGAAGTCGACCCAGTCACGCATCAGTTCGCAGTAGTGATAGGTCGGGTGCGTCGGATCGCCGTAGCGGGCGTAGCTCTCGTGGTAACAGCCACCGGAGCACAGGTTGCGGATCTGGCAGTCTTCGCAGCCGGTGTTGGTGCGGTCCAGGCGCTGGGACAGGAAGTCGTTCAACTCCACCTGTTTCACACCGCTGTGCACGTTGCCGAAGGTCGGCAGGCTCGAACCGGTAAAGCGGTGGCACAGGTTCAGCTCGCCCTTGTGATCCACCGCCAGCATTTTCAGGCCAGCGCCGCACGGCAGGGCTTTCTTGTGGCCCTCGTGGATGTCGGTGATCAACTGGTGCAGGTTGGAGAAGCCGATGTTGCGGTGCTCCAGCGCCGCTTCCAGGTAACGCTTGCCGAGTTTTTTCATGTTGGCGAACACCTGCACCAGTTCATCACTGGTGAGGTTGAAGCTGCTGATGTCGCCGGAGGTCACCGGGGCAAAGCCGACTTCGGCGAAACCCAGTTCGTTGAACAGGTGATCCCAGATGGTTTCGACGTCGGTCACGCCGGTGGTCAGGGTCACCCGCGCCCCCACCGGACGGCTGTTGTAGCGCGACAGCAGCATCTCGGCCTTGCGCCGCACCACGTCATAGGTGCCCTGCCCGCCCACGGTGATGCGGTTGCGGTCGTGCACGGTTTTCGGACCGTCGATGCTCACTGACAAGCCAAAGCGGTGGGCGTTGAGGTAGTCCACGGTTTCTTCGGTGAGCAGCGTGGCGTTGGTGGTCATCACGAACTCGACGAACTTGCCGGCCTCGCGAAAACGCTTCTCACAGTAATCGACCATGTACTCGATCAGCTTGCGGTTGCTCAGCGGTTCGCCGCCGAAGAACACCACGGTGAAACGCTCTTCGTCCGGGGATTCGCGCAGCAGCATTTCCACCGAGGCGATCGCCGTTTCGACGTCCATCTTCTTGCCCGCCGACGGCTTGTCGAGGTCTTCCTTGTAGCAGTAGGTGCAGCTCAGGTTGCAACCGGTGTTGACGTTCAGCACCACGGTATTGATTGCCGTGCGCTCGACCCGTTTGGTGGCGATGTCCGGGCTCAGCGGCGAACCGTCGCTGACCAGTTCCAGGGCCATCAGCTCGCGCAGGGTTTCGGTGATTTCCTCGCCGTTGAAACGCGCGGCCAAGCGCTGGATCAGGTCGTCCGAGGAGCAGCCGGGGCCGCGCAGGGTATCGATGATGGTGCCCGTCAGTTCATCGCTGGCGAACAGCGAACTGCTGGGGATGTGAAACAGCATGCGGTCGGCATCGACCTGCACTTCGTGCAGGTTGCGTTCGACCAGATTCAAGATAGCGCCCATTGCCAACCTCCTGTGCAAGCCCCGGTTGGCGGGGCTTGCGGTCATTCCGAAAAGTGTCTGAAAGCGTTGTCAGCCAAGCTCAGGTTTCAACATCACGGAATGGGTGGATTGTTCCAGCGTTGCACGGTGACGATCATGTGGCCTTCGCCGGTCAGGGACTTTCCTGCGTCGTCGACGGCGGCGATCACCTTGAGGTTGCCGGCATTGTTGGTGGACATCTTGCGGGCCGGGTTCGGCCCGGCATCGCCCGGGGTGAACACGCCGGCGTCGGCCTGCATGGTGCCGGCGAACTTGACGTCCTCGTCTTCCTTGGCGCGGTCGTCGAAGGCCTCGACCTTCCACTGCGCGGGGAACACGCCGATGCGGTACGGCTTGCCATCGGCGCCCTTGCCCCAGGCTTCCGCATCAAAACGGCCCTGGACTTTCGGTGTCGAGCCGCCGCCCTCGCCAATCCGCGCCACCGAGAACTCAGGCACGACCTTGACCGCGTCGATCTTGCTGTAGACCGAGAGCTGCGGGCCTTTCAGCGTGCCGACAGTGACCGCGCGCGCGCCCGGTTGAGCATTGGCCGCAGCCTTGAGTTTGACTTTGATCCGCTCCGGGCTCTGCGAGACGACTTCGACCACTTCCACGCCTTTGCCGAAGTTCGGTTTGCCGGTCAGGCCACTGCCGATCAGAGTCACTTCGGTTTCGCTGCCGGCCTTCACGTAGCCCGGTTGCACCGCCAGCAAACGCTGGGAGCCCTGTTTGGCGGCGACGAAGTCCAGGCCGCGCTCGTCGTGCTCGGCCTCGAACATCCGGCCCTGCATCGCATTGCCCTGGGCGGCGAACACCTGGCGCATGGTCACACCATCGACGGTCACATTGCCGCGCCACTCGTAGCCGGTATAGAGAATCGCGCTGCCGTCGCCATTGAACGGGCTGCCGTCGGCGTACTGGCCTTTGACGCTGACCTTGAAGGTGTCGCTGCCATCGGCACTCACGGTCATGACACCGGCCAGTTCACCCTTGCCCGGCAAGTGACCGCTGAAGCTCCAGTCGCCCACCAGCGCATCGGCTTTGGGCGCCACACTCTGCCATTTTTTCCAGGCCGGGTTGTCCAGCGGATAACGCTTGGCCAGCAGCGGCACCATGTCTTTGCGGGCGATGTCGAACCAGTCGCGGTCCCGGGCCAGCGCCTGATACTCCAGGGACGGCCACTGCCCGAGGTGGAAGTTCACCAGGCGTTCCCACTCCTGCGCCGGACGACGTTGCAGGGCCACCCGCGCACCGGAGTGGCAGCGGCCGCACATCTGGCTGTGCTGGTCGTCGAATTTCTCGACCGTGTTGAGCCGCCGTTCCAGCGCATAGCGTACGCCGTCGGTTTCGCTCGGCGCCAGGCCCTGGGTATCGGCCAGGTATTTGACCAGCGTGCGCCGGTCGTCGTCGCTGATCTGCAAACCGTGCATGGTCTGCATCCGCGCAATGCTCATCAGCCAGCCTTCCGGCGTTTTGCGCTGGTGGCTGATGCGGCTGAGGGCGTTATCGGCTTCGGGGGTGTGACAGCCCTGACAGGTTTCCTTGAGGATGGTCTGGGCGTCGCGGGCTGCCAGGCTATGAGGCGAATGCAGCGCTACACAAGCGGCTACGGCCAGCAGGCTGGCGCTCATGCCTGATCGGAGTTTTCTCTTCATCAACGTCGAACCTCGCACGGTGCGTTCTTATTGTTGTGGCTTATCGTTTTTATGGTTTCTGCCGTCGGCGGTGAACCGCTGACGGAGGCAAGAGAAACGTCTGAGATGTGCAATACACAGAGCGTGCCAGCTTATAAATGATGTTTTTTATCAAGGGCTTGCTAGAGTTCAAGGACGCACCTCCCAGGCAATCGCCGGCCGGCCGCGTTTAATTTCGCGACAACTGTTCCACTCTGAGACGAGACCGGTTCACGCCCCGCGAGCGCAGCAGGATCCTGAAAGCTAAGCACAGGAATGAGGCCCACGGGAGCCTGGCCGAACCAGCGGCGTACAGTCGCCGGAGGTCGTCGAAGGGTGTGACGTCCGGGAGGTTACTGGCTTGGGAATGGAGGGTTCTGGACCCCGACAAGGAGGGGCCAGAAATCATCTTTTTTGTGAAGCCGTCGGTCGGGACTCACAAAAAAGATGAGAAAGGCCTGCCGGGCTCTGCGGACGAATGGGCAGCCACCAGCAGGAACGCAGGGGGATGACTCAACCGTTCACGGCCAGCCTGGCCAGGTTAGATTCATTGCAGATGTTACGCAGCAGCGCCAGGCCGTTTTCGAAGACGTGCGCGGGACGGGCGAGCGAGAGGCGGATGAAGCGGGAACTCTGGATACCGCGTTCGTAATAGGCGTGCCAGAAAAAGTGGCTGCCTGGCAGGCAATGGAACCCGTGGCGGAGAAACTGCTTGATCAGCTCCGCGTCGGTTTTCCCGGTGCGCGAGACATCGATCCACTCCACCGGCATCGCCGTCGCCCGGCTGTCGGTAATGCAACGCAAATCGGTACCGGCCAGCAATGCCCTGACCTTGCCACTGCGCAGCCCGATCTCATGCACCAGCGCCTGCTCCAGGCCCACCGCCGCCGTGCGCCGGAACAGGTCGACGAACACGCCCATGACAAAACGCGAATGGCACAGGTAGATCTCCTCATAGATCTTTTCCAGCCCCGGAGCCAGGTCCTCGGAATAGACGATCATGCTCGACTTCATGTCCTGGGTCGGCCAGGTCTTGCCGGTGTCCTCGATGACCACGAACGAGCCGCCCGCCTTCAACAGCGCGGCATAGTCATTGAAGGGTTGCCTGGTATAGAAACGAAAGGTCGAGTCCACCACCAGCACCTTGCTTTGCCGCTGGCAGTATTCGGCGATGGCCTTGAATTGTTTCTCGCGGATCAGATACCCGGTGGGGTTGTTCGGGTTGACCAGGAACAGGGTATCGAACGCATGCCCCTCCAGCAGCCCGGCCACCTTATCCTGGTCGATGGCGTCGATCATCGACTGCTCGTTCAGCGGTGACACTTCGCAGCCGCGGCGCTTGAGCATCAAGTACAAGTTGTCGAACGTCGGTTCGATCAGCAGCACCCTCGGGGCTCGCTCGGCCAGGAGTGTCGCGACGATATCGATGGAGTTCGACGCAGTCGGGGAAACCCGGAAGTGCTCGTGGCGCAACAACTCGCTGGAATCGAGCAGGTTGGCCCACTCACATTTGAAAGACTTCTCCATGTCTCGAACCCTGGTTTGATTGCAGTCATACCAAATGCTCGGCAGTTGCTCGACGACACCCGCCAGCCCGCGGGGCAACTCGTGATAGGCATGCCCGTCAGCAAAGCTGCAGGCTGAATTCAGGGCCAGGTACTCATGATCGGTCAATGTAGTCAACATAACACCTCCTTGTGAACGTTGACCCCTGGGGCAACGTGATTTTCAGGCCACTCACGATCCCGGACAAGTTGTTCCCGAAGGATTCGAAGAACGGTATGAGTCCGTGGGGCATCGCCTGATAGATTTCCATTCCTTGGTAATAGCGACGTAGATAACCATGCGTCACCGGTAGCCCGACATGACGAATCGCCTGGGCTATGAACTGTTTGGGCACATTGTTGTAGGTGGCCTTGCAGTTGATGTAATAGGCACTCAGGCCACAGCGTTTGGCGAACTCGGCGACGCTGCCGAGGATGTCCAGTACCCGCTCTTGCGATTGCAACAGGCGACCGCCCCCCTCGACGCCATCGAGCAACAACCCCGGTGTCCCCTCGACGTCCGCCACGGCAATCAGGTTGAGCCGGCCGATGCGGCGTCCCTGGTACCAGACATACAGCCGGCACAGGTTCGGTTCGACCAGGTAACCCGGGGCATTGTTGACCGCGTAATCGCCAATGCCGGTGCAGGAGTAAAATTCGTCGGAGCGGCTGTAGTCCTGCCAGGGGTTCCTGTTCCAGGTGCTGATGAACACCCGCTGCCTCGACTGCCGATCTCGCAACCCCTGCCGGTCGTGGTCGTCGAGATAGGTCCTGATACTGGCGATATCCTCGGGCACCGGCGATCCGTCACCGCCCTGGGGAAACGCCGCATCGATCATCAGTCGCAGGCGGCTTTCGCTGTACTCGGCATGGCGGTCGAACAGCGCCTTGTTCTGGTAGACCAGGGTTTGCCGGGCCTGCTTGTCGTAGTTCGCCTCGATCGCCTGGCCTATCAGCGCCCTGAAGCGGGCGATGCCCATCTCGCCGCCCCAGTAGTCGAACGGCGAGAACCAGGCACCGGCATAGGCATCGGCGATCTGCATGCGCGCGTTGGTAAACGCGGGTTGTTGTTCGAACCAGCGCTTGAAGTCATCGATCGACAACTGATGACGCATGTTCTCCAGGGTCTTCGGATCCATGAAGTTCATGTTGGAAATGATCGCGGAGACCAGCCCGCCATCGAACACCCCAGGGGCATCGATATGCGAGGTCAGACTCGCGCCCTCCAATTGCCCGACCGAAGCCGTGTCGGCGCGCACTGTGCCGACCTGCGGCAGGCCATTGGCAAGCAGGTAATGGAAATAGTCGACACTGGCCTCCGCCAGTTCACCCTGGCGTTCACGCACCGCCTGGACACTGTGCCGGGCAAATACCCCATCGGCGTTTTCCAGCAGGGCCACCGCGCCAAAACTGCCGTAGCGGGCGTGCACTTCACAGACCAGGGCCGCCAGCGCGTCCAGGTCGGTGGCAGGCAGGTGCCGGCTGTAGTTCTTGATGTGGATAAGCAAGGGCGCGCAACACGCGCCGAGTTCGTCCTTATGACGCAGCACGCAGTCCATGGCGGCCTGATAGTAGGCAGTGCCTACCGCCTCCAGGATCGACTCCAGGTCGTCACACAGCGCCGAATCGGAAGTCCCTATCAGGTAGGACAGGCCGCGCGCCGAATGATCCTTGATGGCAAGCAGGAACTCGACGAAGGCCCGCATGTCCAGCTGTTGCTTGAGCAGCGGGATCTTCTCGATCAGGTAGGCCGCCACAAAGGCGCTGTTGCGCTCCAGTTCGAGAATGCCGGGCAGGAACCACGCCCATTCCTCGCTGTTCAGTTCAAGTACATGACGATGGTGCTTGAGCACGTTGTTGACCAGCACATCGTCACAGGCCGCGATCCGCGACAACAATTGACCGACGGCCGTCGCCAGCTCGGCACCATGCAAACGTTCGAGACAATCGATCGCGACGTCATATGCCTCTATGTAAGTAGCCAGTACTTCACGCATGCGCACTCCCCCGTACAGACCGGCGATCTTCCGAAAACCTTGATGATGGGTTGCCAGGCCGGGTTCGACCGGCCTGGCGATGGGTGACGGTCAGTCGTGCACCGAGGTCGCGCACAGCAGAGGGCTGTTGGGCCTGGTGACCAGCAGCAGCCGGGCCGCCAACAGCACCAGCGACACGAGATGGCTGAGAATCAGCGCCACCCAAAGGCCAACGACCCCCTGGTCCAGGTTGAACGTCAGGTGATACCCCCCGGCCACGCCGATCACCCAGGCGGTGGTGGTATTGATCAGGAATGGCACCCTGGTGTCTTCCAGGCCCTTCAGCGCGCCGAGCACGATGACCTGTACACACTCGACGACGATGCTCAGGGCGGCCAGGCCGATGATCAGGTTGAACTGGGTCAGCAGGCCAGTGTTCACCAACTCGTTGACGTTAAAGAACATCGAGGCGACCAGCGTGGAATCGAAAAAGACCACAAAGGCGAAAGGAAACAGAAACAGCATACTGACCAGGCAAGCCACCACCGTCAGTTTGCGCACCTTGTGCACATTACCCAACGCATGCTCCTGAGCCACACGAATGGCGATGGCTTCCCGCACCCCTTCAACCAGCATGAAGACCGGATAGATATAGGAAAACACCAGTTGCGCCGCGGCTAGCTCCAAGGTCCCGACTTTCTCGGTAAAGAGCATCAGCACGATGAACATCAACGAAATGACCAGGCTGTTCGCCGAGAGGGGCAGGCCCATCGCCAGGTACTTTTTGACCAGCGCCCAACGCAGGCTCACCCAGCCGCTGAAGATCGCGTACGTCTTGCCGGACCGGCGATTGCTCAGGGAATAGAGCAGGATCTCCGCGCCCAGCATTCCCCAGCTGACCAGGGACGTCGAAAGGCCCGCGCCGTACGCCCCCAGCCGTGGAAAACCAAACTCGCCGAGGATCAGCACGTAGGAAATCAGCGCTTTGAAAACGCTGGCGAAGAGCGTGATGTAGAAAATCGACGAGAAGTCGGAAACCGCCGCCGAGTGGTCTCGCAAGACGCAGAACAAAGCCAGCGGCAAGATCGAGTACACCGCGCCTTGCGCATACTGATCCGCCTGCAGGGCCACCGCCGCGTCGACATTGAAGGCCACCAGCAGGCTGCCAAGGTTCAAGGTCACCAGGACCACCGGCAGGCTGAGCAGAAGGCACATATAGAAGCCGTGCTGCACATGTGCTTCCACAGCCCGCTTGTCTTTGAGCGCGTCGTACTTGGCGGAGAAAACCGCGACCATGCCGATGACGCACAGGCAGATGACATTGGTCGCGTCGAAAACGATACGCGCCCCCAGCCCATAACCGGCGATTTCATCGGCACGAAAACGCCCCATGAACACGGAGTCAACGAAGGCCATCATACTTTCAATCAAATAAACGATCGAAAGTGGCACCGCCACTTTGATAATGCGCCGACCTTCCGCAATCCACTGCATACCTGCATCCTTCATTTAATTCAGTGCACACAAGAAATAGAGTGAAACCACCAGCCGCTCGATCGATCTCTCGTCGAAATGAACAAGCCGGCCTTCCGATAATTGGTGGAAGAGAGTGAGACTCGAACTCACGACTACCAACTTAAATAGTTGGCGCCCAAGCCACCGGGCATTCTCCCCCATGTATCTGCCTCGCTTCCCGGACGTGAAACTGCCACGCCCGGGTGAAAATGGTGGAAGAGAGTGAGACTCGAACTCACGACTACCAACTTAAGTAGTTGGCGCCCAAGCCACCGGGCATTCTCCCCCATCTATCTGCCTCGCTTCCCGGACGTGAAATCGCCACGCCCGGGTGAAAATGGTGGAAGAGAGTGAGACTCGAACTCACGACTACCAACTTAAGTAGTTGGCGCCCAAGCCACCGGGCGTTCTCCCCCATGTATCGGTCCTACTCCCCTCCCCCCTCAATCAACCGAGTGAGGAGGTACCCTCTTTGCTCTCGCGAATATTGTGGTTGCGCCTGAACAGGTTCCCCGCGTCGTACCGCTTCTTGACCTTGAGCAGGCGCTCGTTATCGCTGCCGAGCAGCACCGTACGTGACGAGTTGTCGGCTAACGAGTAGTTGGAATACGCAGCGGCGCCATCGTTACCCGCGGTTCCCAGCGCGGCCGCCTTGACCCAGTTGATAAAGGTCTGGTCGTCCCCGGCTTCGCTCCAACGGGCGGAAAACAGGATGCCGTAGCCTCTCGCCTGGAGCGGGAAGGCCGAATCGCCTGGCGTTGCCGAACGTCGTGCCTTGTTCAGATGCTCGATGGTGATACTGCAGCGCTTGCCTGGCATGCTGGACGCCACGGTCAACAAGGCATCCATGGTGTCGCGGGTAAAATCATCCAGGCAAATCGATTTCCAGTACCCGCGCATCGGCGGCTGGAACCTGTCGTCGAACCAGGCCTGCCAGGCCCTGAAGTCATCCGTGACGTACTGGTGGCTGCCCGCAAGATCCAGCGCCTCTTCCAACGCCCTGATGGCGCCGATGTCCTGATAGTCGCTGAGGCAGAAATCGATCGATAACACACAGCGGTCACTATCCACACCAGGGGCAAAGACAGGCGCCAGCACCAGATTCGCCGGGCAGTCCTGCTCCATATGCTTCCCCAGTTGCATAAGCACCCGCGGCACATCCTGGGGAGCCACCGTGATCGAGCCACAGTAGACCTTGGGCAGCTTCGACAAGCGAAAACGAAACTCCAGCACCACGCCAAAATTGCCGCCACCGCCACGAAGGGCCCAGAGCAGATCCTGGTGCTGCGGGTCCTCGGCCCTGACGACCTCGCCACTGGCGAGCATCACATCGGCGCCGACCAGGTTGTCGCAGGTAAACCCCAGGGTGCCGACAAACCAGCCGATCCCACCACCCAGCGTCAGCCCGGCAATCCCGGTATCGCTGACCGTCCCGGTCGGCACCACATACCCCAGGGGGCACAAGGCCGCGTCCATATCTCGCAAGCGAGCCCCCGGCTGCACACGAGCAATGCCCTGAAGCGCATCGATCTGGACGCCGTTGAAGCCAGAGAAATCGAGTAGCACGCCGCCTTCGGTCGAACCAAAACCGGCAATGTGATGCCCACCACCACGGATGGCGAGTTCGAGCTGGTTATCGGCAACCAGCCCAAGCACCGCTCCAATGGCTGCGCGATTCCGGGTACGCACGATGAGCAACGGATGCAGGTCGTGAATCCGGTTATAGACCTGACGCCTTTCCTCGTAACCAGGCTCTCCGGGAAAAAGCAGTTCGACCGCCTCGTAACCCTGCAGCGCCTGCCGCAGAGGTGTTTGCGTTGTAACCTCGTTCATCCTGGCTCAGCCTTCCAGTTCTGCGACAAGCGGCGAACCGGAGCCCATGCGCCGGGCGTGGCAGCTCGTGTCCAGGTTGCGGTTATAAAGATTCCTGTCGGTGCCGTGCTGCATGAAGTGCAGGATCGAACCCACGGCCACACTCGCCATCTCGTCCCACACCGCTGAAGTCATGGCGCCCACATAAGGCGTACAGATGAAACGATCATCCGGCAGGTTGAGCATCTCGATCGGCATGTTGATGGTCTTGCCATCCTTGATCAGCGGCGGAGCAGCCCAATTCTTGTCGTCGAACGCCGCGCCGGCGATCTTCTCCTCGACCAGGGCCTTGTAGACCGCCTGGCCATCGACCAGGGACGACTCCGAGGTATTGATCAGGATCGCGGTGGGTTTCATCAGGGACAACTCATGTTCCCCGATGAAGCCCAGGGTCGAATCGTTGTACGGACACGCCAGGATCACCACGTCGCTGGTTTCCAGCAGCGCTTCCAGCGACAGCCGTTGCGCCTGGGTATCGCGCTCTACATCGGGTTTTTGCGAGTTGGCGGTGTAGACGATCCTGGAGTTGAACGCATCGTGCATCATCCTCGCCACCCGAGAGCCGACCTTGCCCATACCGATGATGCCGATCACCGCATCCTTGAGCAGCGGGGTGTCCGTTTCGTGCAGGCGGCCATTTTTCTGCTCAGTGTGGAAGTAGATCAGCTTGCGGCGCAAGGCAATGACCAGCCCCACCAGGAACTCGCCCATGGCTTCGTACATCACTTTCAAGCCCGGGGTGTTGGTCACCGCGATACCCAGGCGGTCAGCCGCCTCGATATCGACCAGGTGCTCGGCGCCAGACGCCAGGCAGGCCACCAGCTTTAACTTCCCGGCCTGTTGCAGGATCTCTTCGGTGAGGATCTCTTCACCGGCATGCATATAGATGTGGGCGTCACTGATAGCGGAAATAACGCGCGCCTGATGGGGAAACGACTCGGAAATCAATGCCACCTCATACTGCGAGGGATTCAACTCAGAGATATAGCGTCGAGCTAAACGATCAGCCCCGGAAATAACTACTTTAATTCGTTCAGACACAGTGACACCCCAATGAATTTTAATGGAATATTAAATTTCAAACGCCCGAATATGACGCGCTGAAAACAACAGTGATAATTGACGAACCCTGCCAGCGATCAAGCAAGGCCACACAACATCCAATAAGACAAGATGCTGAAAGTCAGGCAGGATCGGGCATAAAACCAATGACAAACTTAGGAACTTGTTACGAGTACCGATTCGGGATAACAGTAAATAGCGGAGACTAAGAGGATCAAGAACATACACATATCCTTATGAGTACGGTGCAATGCAGCACCATTCAATAACAATGCATCCTTTGCATCGCTGAACTTTCAATCCACGCAAAAGCTCAGGCCCACATAAAAAATCAATATACCTTCCGTGTCAAGAGTTTTCCCCAGACACAGAAAGAAAATTATTCTTCAACTACATCTCAACAATTGGCACGATGCAGGGACAGCCCCGGCATTTTCCAAAAAAACTAATTAACCACCCCGTAAACTCCAGAGTCTGATATTCACAAGGAAAGTTCCTACATTTAATTATCCATATTCGTACAGATTCGCTGTTGACAACATCCAGACACCTCCTGTCTATTAAAAAATAAACACAGCATCGACAAGGAAGTCTGCGAATGAATGCCCTTATTGCGCCCATAACAGTAATCTTTGTCGTTTTTTGCTCTATAGCAGAGTCGTTCGTTGCACTACTTGGTAAAACTCACGACCTGGATAGTATCGAGCTCGTCGCCATCGATCCGTTGCGCCCGTAGCTCTCACGCAGGGCTTCGAACATGTTCACAGTTCACAGGGAAATCTCCACAGCGGGATCGATACAGGCATGTCTTGACTGGACACTGGCCGTTCGACGGCCATTCAACCGCAGATAGCGGGGCCGGAAATACCCCTGGGATCGCGAGAGAGAGGAGCAGCAAGCCAGCTGGTGGCTGCCGCTCCTGAGGGGGATTACTGCTCCTCGGCCTTCTGCTCCTGGCAGTCCTTGAGCAGTTGCTGTTCCTTGGCGGTATGGTCGGCCTCCAGGAAGCTCAACAGGCCGGTGTCGCCCTTGGTGTGCCAGCGGTAGCTGTTCTGCTCGTCGTCGGCGACATACCGCGCACCGGAACCGGAGCGCGCGATATGCATCGGTATCAGTTGGCCCTTGTAATACAGGGTGGCGAACGAGGCGCCGTTATCGATGTTCAGGTACGCCGCCTGCACCTCTACCCCACCCTCGCAGCGGTAGCTGGCCACGCTGCTCTGGTACGCCGGCTGCTCCGGCTCGGCCGGGGTCGCCGCGGCTTGGGCGAACAACGGCGCCAGCAGCAAGGTGGTTCCCAGAATCATTGAAATCCTCACTGCACATCTCCTTGTTCAATACGCCTTTTTTAACGAGTCCCTTTACGACGAATTCGGGGCTCGCAAGTTCAGGCCTGGCTGTCTCAAAGCAATCGCAATTTGCGACAGCCTGCATCCGGCGCCCTTCCGCCACCGAAAATAAACCCTTTTTAAATCATCTACTTAAGCCTCAGTCAAAACTGGCACAGGGGTTGCGAAAGCCCTTGCCTCACGCATAACAAGAGGTTCTGTCATGACTATTGCAACCCTGCTCCCCGCCACCACCGCGTTTATCCAGCGCGCCCCGCGCATGCTGATCGGCGCCGAATGGGTCGAGGCCGCCGACGGCCAGACCATGCCCCTGCACAACCCGGCCACCGGTGAGGTGTTGTGCGTGGTGCCACGGGCAACGCCAGAAGATGTCGACCGCGCGGTACTCGCCGCCCGCCAGGCGTTCGACGATTCGGCCTGGACCCGCACCCGCCCCCGGGAGCGGCAGAACCTGCTGTGGAAACTCGCCGACCTGATGCAGCGTGACGCCGAACTGCTGGCGCAACTCGAATGCCTGAACAACGGTAAAAGCGCGGCGGTGGCCCAGGTGATGGACGTGCAACTGGCCATCGACTTCCTGCGCTACATGGCCGGTTGGGCGACCAAGATCGAAGGTTCCACGGTTGACGTGTCGGCACCGCTGATGCCCAACGACCAGTTCCACAGTTTCATCCGCCGCGAAGCGGTGGGCGTGGTCGGCGCCATCGTCGCCTGGAACTTCCCGCTGTTGCTGGCCTGCTGGAAACTCGGTCCGGCCCTGGCCACCGGTTGTACCGTGGTGCTCAAACCTGCCGACGAAACCCCGCTGACCGCACTGAAACTCGCCGAGCTGGTGCTGGAGGCCGGGTATCCCGAAGGCGTGTTCAACGTGGTCACCGGCACCGGCATTACCGCAGGTTCCGCGCTGACTCACAACCCGCTGGTGGACAAGCTGACCTTCACCGGCTCCACCGCCGTGGGCAAGCAGATCGGCAAGATCGCCATGGACTCCATGACCCGGGTCACCCTGGAACTGGGCGGCAAATCGCCGACCATCGTCATGGCCGACGCCGACCTGAAAACCGCCGCGGCCGGGGCTGCCAGCGCGATTTTCTTCAATCAGGGCCAGGTCTGCTGCGCGGGCTCGCGGCTGTATGTGCAGCGCAAGCATTTCGACAATGTGGTGGCGGACATCAGCGATATCGCCAACGCCATGAAACTCGGCAACGGCCTGGACCCGAGCGTCGAAATGGGGCCATTGATCTCGGCACGGCAGCAGGAGCGCGTCTACGGGTACATCGAAAAGGGCCGGGAAAGCGGTGCGACCATCGCCTGCGGCGGCGAGCAGTTTGGCCCGGGGTTCTTCGTCAAGCCGACAGTGATTGTCGACGTCGATCAGAAGCACTCTCTGGTGCAGGAAGAGATCTTCGGCCCGGTGCTGGTGGCTATTTCGTTCGACGACGAAGCCGATGCCTTGCGCATGGCCAACGACAGCCCCTACGGCCTGGGGGCGAGCATCTGGTCCAATGACCTGGCGGCGGTGCACCGGATGATTCCGCGCATCAAGTCAGGCTCGGTGTGGGTCAACTGCCACAGCGCCCTGGACCCGGCACTGCCGTTCGGCGGCTACAAGATGTCCGGCGTCGGGCGAGAGATGGGGTATGCGGCGATCGAGCATTACACGGAGCTTAAGTCGGTGTTGATCAAGTTGTGATTCGTAGCGTCCTTCAGGCCGCCTTCACGGGCGGCCATTCCAGCCACTACGCCGCTGTTTCGCGGCCCTGCGGTTGACCCAACCCATATTTTGCGCCGGCCCGAAGCGCGTGACGAAGTTTCAGGGCCGGCCGCTCAACGCAGTAGTACGAAACGCCGCTCAAAAGGAATGACAGGGCCAGCACTGTTGCAACGATGTGCCCGTCGTAGGCAACCGGCCAAAAAGCGCGCAGGAAGTACATCACCACAAAGTGATTCAGGAACACGCCGTAGCTGATGTTCCCGAGGAACTCGTCTACCCGGTGAAACTTGAGCTTTGTCAGCAGGTACACGGCGGGGACGCCCAACGCTATGCCAGCGGTCACCTCAGCGTTGAACGGCCGGCGCTCAATCAATCCCGCCATGATCGCCGCGAACATCAGCGTTGCAACCACGGCGGTTCCGGCAGCGATCGCTAAACCCTTCGGCTGCGCTTTGTACAGGTAGCTGCCGCACAGGAACATGAACAGCACGCCCGGCAATAGACGGTAGCCGTACAGGTCGGTGTTGATGAAACCCAGGCACGCGGCCATGAAGACGACGACGGATAGAGCAAACGCAACGCCCCGCGCCCTGTAGATGATCAGCAAAGGGATCACCAGGTAGAAGCACATCTCAAGCCCCAGAGACCAGGCCGGCGGCAAGATCCACGATCCCGCCGCTCCGAACATGTAGAAGCCGAGTGGCACAATAGCCAGGCTTGCGGCGATGTTGCGCAGCGTCAGCTCGGCGGCTTGAGGCGTGCCGGGCAACAGGAAATAGATCACCGCACAGGAAACCACGAAGTAGAACAGGAATTGAGGATAGAGCCGCAGAGCGCGGTCCAGGTAGAACAGGCCGACTTTCTCCGGCGCCTTGTAGTTGCGTTCGATCAGCGAGGTCATCACGAAACCGCTGATGATCAGGAAGGAAATCACGGCAATCACGCCGGGGTTTAGCCCCATGAACGTCTTGCCCATATGAGAAACGGCCACCAGAACGGCCAATAGCAGACGATAGGCTCCCACTTACACCCCAAAAATTCCTTGTCGTTATGGCGCGTAAACTACGATGCTTTGCGCTGGGAGAACAGGCTTTTTCGCCGGGTCCGGACGTTCTTCATTCAAGGTTTGAAACCCTGACCCAGCAACCAGCCGCGAACCATCCGCCCCTGCTCCACCGTCAACCCGGCCAATACCTGATCCGCCGGCTCTCCCTGCTTTAACCTCTGCACCAACGGCGCCACCTCAACCCCCTGCACATGCCAGATGCCCAACGACTGATCCGCCGTGATCACCACCTCGGCCTCATCGACCAGCCCATCACGCAGCACCGGCGCCCGCTCAATCCTCAGCACATTGAAATCCGCCTCGGCATGGGCCACCTCGGCATCCGGCCAGTTCCGTCGTGCATGCCAGAACGGCTTGTTCGGCCAGCGCTGCTCATCGGCATAGAAATCCCGGCCGATCCGCGCAAAACGCAAAAACAACTGTTCCACCCGCTGCTGGTGAAAACGCTGGGCCAGGGCCGCTCGTTCAGGCTTGCACAGCAGCGTGTTGATCACCACCGGCGCCTGCAATGCCGAAGACAAAGACTGAAAAATGCCATTGCCTGACAGCGGGTCGACGGCCATTGCCGCATCGCCGACCCGAATCCAGTTTTCGCCACACACCTGCGGGCTCAGAATCGCCGTGCTGCTGCGGGCGTGCAGCTGTAGATCACTTTCCGTTTCGCCAGCAAAAAATGCCGTGGCCAGCCGCGAACCCTGGCGCCGCTGCCGGCAGTAATCGAGCAACATGGCCTTGCCCGGCAACCCGGCACTGGCCACATCCACCGTCCATTGCCAGTAACACTGGCCGTCGGCGCGCCGTGCCATCCACGCCCAGCCGTCCTCGAGACTTTCCACGGCGCTGGCGGTGCTGCCCGGCGAACCCTGCCAGCGATTGAGCAAGCTGACGGTCTCGTGCCCACGCAAGCCTTTGCCGATAGTGGGGGCCTGACGTCCCCGGGCTTCCACGAGAAACGGCGCGAGCAGCGGTTCGCGGCCGTCGATTTCGATTCGATGACCATGGGCCGATGACTGAACCGTCAGCACCCGGCCTTCGATCAGCTCAACCCCCGCCAGGCGCAAATCCTCGCGCAGGCCCCGGTCAAACAGCGGACGGTCGAGCAAGTATTCGATGTTCTGCGCATGCTGCTGACCATTCCACGAGACCTGGCGCTGGGACGGCAACGTCGCATCCGCCAGCGCGTGCTGCAGGCCCGCGCTGCGCAAGGCATCCAGCACCCGCACGGACACGCCTTCGAGCGCTGCAAACCGGCGCCATTCGCTGATCAGCGTGACGCCATGGCCCAGCCGCCGCAGCCCCAGCGCGACCGCGGCCCCTGCCGGCCCGGCCCCCAGAATGACGATGTCGGTCATGGCCCGATTCGCCGTTCAGGGCCACGGTAACGGGCATGTTCACGCAACCACTGGATGACTTGTTCATTGCTGGCGCCGGGCTGTTCGGCGAGGAACCCGGCAATGTGCCCGGTCAACGCGGCACAACCGAGGCTCGCCCCGGATTGACCCGGATAGGTGCCCTGCACACACGCGGCGAAATCCGCCTGGGCGCTGTCGAGCCACGACCATTCCTGCTCGGCGCAACGTGCATCACCAGTCACCCGCAACACCTGCGGATAGTTGGCCGGAAACACCCCTTCGCCCTGGGCCGGACTCGACGCACACAGCAGCACGCCCCGTGCCACCGCCGCCGCGCAAGCCGCGCGCAACAGGCTGCGATCCTGACGCAGGCCAAGGCTCAAATTGATCAGGCGTACGTCCTGGGTCAGCAGCCAGTCAATCGCCGTGGCGATCTGCAAGGCGCTGGTGACGCCCCGCTGGTCGAACACCTGGGCCACGCAAAACAGCGCCGAGGGTGCACGCCGGCCGATGGCCTCGATCACCGCACTGCCATGCCCCAGCGGATCGTCGCGCAAGTCGCCTTCGGCCAGGCCGTCTTCGAGCAATGAAAAGCGCCGACCGGCGATCACTTGCCCCCGTTGGGCCGCCGAGTGGCCGCTGTCCACCACACCAATGCGCAACTCAGATTTCATGCAGCACCGTTTTCGAGGTCAGTACGCCGTCGAGCAACTCGAAACGCAGATCGGCATTGGCCAGGGTTGAAGGGCGATGGCTGATCAGGATGCGCGTGCGTCCGGCAAACAAACGGTCGATGGCGTCGATGACTTCGCGCTCGGTGGCTTCATCCACCGCGGACGTGGCTTCATCGAGTACCAGGATCAAAGGGTCCTGCAATAACGCCCGGGCAATCGCGATGCGCTGCTTCTGCCCACCTGACAACTGCTGACCGCGCTCGCCCAGCGGACTGTCGAGGCCTTCGGGCAAGGACTCGATCAGGCTGTCGAGTTGCGCCAGCCGTGCCACCTCGGCAATCTCCTCGCGGCTGGCGTCCGGCACCGCATAGGCCAGGTTGTCGGCGAGGCTGCCGCGAAACAGCACGATGTCCTGGCTGACGATGGCAATGCGTCGACGCAACTGGAACAGATCCAGTTCGCGCACATCGACGTCACCCAGCAGCACCCGGCCCGATTGCGGATCGTGATGACGCTGCAGCAGGTCGATCAGGGTGGATTTTCCCACGCCAGAACCACCGCTGAGGGCCACTTTCAAACCGTAGGGGATCCGCGCTTCGATGCCGCGCAGGGTCGATTGGCGACCGGGATGGGCGAAGTGCACGTTGTCGAACCAGAGATCGCCGCCAGTTGGCATCGGGCGTGGCCTGGCGGGCGTCAAGACGGTCGGTTGTTCGCCGCGCAATTCCATGACCCGGCCGAGGCTGACGGTCATCCGCTGAATCGCGACGTAGAGCCCGAGCAGGCTCTGTACCGGCCCCACGGCCATGCCCAGGTAGGTGGAAAACGCAATCAGGGCACCGAGTTGCCAGGTGCCCTGCACCACCCAGTAACCGCCAATCAAAAATGCGCAAGCCCGGGACAGCGAGGTCAGCGTACCGGGCACGGCCTGGGTGAAAAACTCGGTGACTTGCAGGCGCAGCAACTGGCTCATGTAGCCCTGCCCCAGCGTCTCGAGGCGCCGTGCTTCGCGCTGTTGCTGGCCGGCGGACTGGATGAACTTCATGACCGGCAATGTCTCGACCATGAACGACGACATGTCCGCCGAACGCTCGCGCAACTGCCGCACATCGCGCTCGACCTTGCGCCGCATCCAGCGCAGCCAGAGGACATCGAGGGGAATCAGCACCAGGGCCAGCAATGAGAGTTTCCAGGACAACGTCAACAGCATCGCAATGGCAACCACCAGGCCGATCACGCTCGACACCGCCGAGAACAGCGAGTCCACGGCAAAGCGCTGGATTTCCGCGACGTCGCCATCGAGGCGGGACATCAGGTCGCCGATGCGCCGCTGGCCGTAAAAGCCCGGCGACAGCGTTTGCAAATGCCGATACAGGTCATCGCGCAGGGCAAACAGCATGCGCCCGGAGAGGCGCGTGTGCAGGTAGCGGTTGATGCCCGAAAGCGCCGTGCCCAGCAACCCCGCGACGATCATCAGCCCGGCGATCATGACCAGCATCGGGAAGTTGCGCGCCAGCAGGCCGTCGTCGATCAACAGTTTGGTCAGCCAGGGTTGCACCAGCACCAGCAGCGAGGCGCACACCGACAGGCCCAGCAGCCCGGCAATCGCCAGACGATGGGGCCGCACAAAGCTGTACAGCCAGCGCAGCGACACTTGCAGCGCCTCGGGGTTCTGGCTGTCGATCAGCCGAACGATCAGGCGCAGCATCACGAGCGCAACTGTTTGAGCTTGCGATACAGGGTCGCGCGGCTGATGCCCAGGGCGTCGGCGGCGGCCGAGACGTTGCCCTGATGGGTGTCCAGGGACTGGCGAATCAGCTCCAGTTCGTTTTCGCGGATGCTGCCGGCCTGGGGCCGTTCGCCGGCGGTCAACTCGTCGAGCATGCTGTCGGGCAAGTGGTCGAGGGTCAGCGCGGTTTCACCCGGTTCGCGCATGGCCAGTGCGGTGCGCAGGACCATCTCCAGTTGGCGGATGTTACCCGGCCAGTGATAGCCGCTGAGCAAGCGATCCAGATCGTGGTGCAGGACCACGGTGGGTGCGCCCAGTGTCGTCAGCATGCGACTGACCAGCGCACCGAAATCTTCGCGTTCGCGCAGGGCCGGGAGCATCACGCTGATGCCATTGACCCGGTAGAACAGGTCCTCGCGAAAGTGTTTTTCTTCCACCAGACGCTTGAGGTCACGGTGGGTGGCGCAGATCAGCGCGACGTCGATGTCCTGCTCTTCGCCAGCGCCCAGAGGCGCGACCTTACGATCCTGCAACACCCGCAACAACCGGGCCTGCAAAGCCAATGGCATGTCGCCGATTTCATCGAGGAACAAGGTGCCGCCGTGGGCCTGCTGCAAGCGCCCGACCATGCCGCCCCGGCGTGAACCGGTGAACGCGCCTTCGCGATAACCGAACAGTTCGGACTCGATCAGGCCTTCGGGAATGGCCGCGCAGTTCACCGCCACGAAGGGTTTTTCGCAGCGCGCTCCGGCCATGTGCAGGGCGCGGGCGATCACCTCTTTACCGGTGCCGGTTTCGCCCAAAAGCAAAACCGGCAGTTCATTGGCCAGGCCTTGACGGGCCATGCGCAAGGCACGGGCGTAGCGCGTATTGCTGCCGGCAAGCGCTTCCAGGTCCGGTTGCGCCTTGGCCGGTTTCGCGACAATGCGCGGCGGGGTGCCGACGTTGATCGAGCGTTGCGGTGCGCGCAGGGTTTTGTAGAAGAATTCGCCCTTGGCGGTTTGCAGGCTGCCGGCCCCACCCTGATGCAGGCGCGCCAGCAGCTGCAGGCCATCGACTCCGAGAAACTCCTCGCAGCGCCGGCCGACCAGGGCCGAGCGCTCGGCGTGGAGCAACTGGCAGGCCTGGGCACTGACCGCCAGGATCTGTCCGCCGAGGCTCACCGCAAGCAAACCTTGCCACGGAGATTCCAGATATTGCCGGCGGCTGTGGAAGGCCAGGACAATCTCGTCCGGATAACTGGCATTGAACACCCGGCTTTCGATCTGGCTGACCGCCATCGCCAGCAGCGCAGTGCTGTCGTGGGCGCGGCCGAGCGGGCCTTCGCGGGTCAGGTCGAGGACGCCAAGAATGTCGCCCTGGGGGCAATGGATCGGCACCGAGGTGCAGGAAAAATCACTGAGGCGATCCAGGTAATGTTCGCCACAATCGATCAGGGTCGGCCGGGCTTCCACCAGTGCCGTACCGAGGGCGTTGGTGCCGCGTACGGCTTCGCTCCAGCAGGCGCCGAGGGTGATGTCCTGCAAGCCGCTGCCCTTGAGGCGGTCGGCGCGGCCTTCGACGGCGAGGATGGTGGCATCGGAGTTGGCCAGGATGATCAGCCCTTCCTTGCCCTGACGCTCGGCCAGGTAATCGATCGCCGGCAACGCGGCGTCGATCAGCAAGCGGTTGCTGGCCAGCAGCACGTCGAGGCTGGCACTCGATTCCAGCGCCAGCTCGTGCTTGGCATTGAAATGCACGCCATGGCTCAGGCTGCGTCGCCACGAGGCATCGATTTCCGCACGCAGGACGCCATCCGGCACTTCGCCTTCCAGGTGCAGCTTTTCCCGGGCCAGCCGGGCTTCGCGATGCAGTTTGGGGGAGTTTGTTTTTATTAGCGTCATCAAGCGCTCCGGGTCATCCGCCCTGCGCCTTCATACGTCGGCGCCCTGCCGCAATCTTTACGTTAACGTAAGGGCTATGGCAAGTGCCTTACGGCGCTTGTGTTCCGTCAGGTGGACCGGGTTATCGTTCATCGCGGGCAAGCCCGCTCCCACAGTGTCCGAGTAGAACCGCAGATTTGTGGACGACGCGAAACCTGTGGGAGCGGGCTTGCCCGCGAAAGCGATCTTCCAGACACCCAGGATCTCAGAGCTGCCACACCTCAGGGCTCACAAAAAACGCCTTGGCATTATCCTCCAGACTCTCCAGGTGATAGCCCCCCTCCTGCACGATCAGGCACGGCATCCCGAGGCTGCGAATCCGCTCACCAAGCACGGCAAACCCTTCGCGGGTCACCGCCACTTTGCTTTGCGGGTCCAGTTCGAAAATATCGAAGCCCAGGGACAGCACCAGCACCTCGGCACCGAAGTCCGTCACCGCCTTCAGTGCCAGATCCAATTGTTCCAGGAAATCCGCCTCGCTGGCGCCATGGGCCATCGGCAGGTTGAGGTTGAAACCCTCGCCCGCGCCGACACCGCGCTCGTCAGCAAAACCTGCGACACCCGGATAGAAGTTGGTCGGATCGCCGTGCACCGAAACGTACAGCACGTCATTACGGTCGTAGAAGATCTCTTGAATCCCTTGCCCATGGTGCATGTCGGTATCCAGCACCGCCACCCGCGAAAAACCAGCGCGCAACACCTGGGCCGCCACCGCCGCGTTGTTCACATAACAGAAACCGCCCGCCGCTTCGGCCCGGGCATGGTGACCCGGTGGACGACACAAGGCATAGGCTGCCGGCTCACCCTCGAGCAAGGCCTGGGCACCGGCGATGGCGCTTTGCGCCGACCAGTAGGCAGAACGCCAGGTTTGCTCGCCCACCGGGCAACTGCCATCGGCGAGATAGCGCGCCGCCTGGGCGAGAATCCCGCGCAGGGCATTGGGCTCGCGCACGAAGATGTTCGACATCACCTCGTCGCCCCAATCCTCGGGAATCTCTTTCCAGCGCTGATGGGCTTCCTGCAGGAACGCCAGGTACGGTGCGCCATGCACCGCCAACAGCGGAGCAAGACCGGCATCGGCCGGTTGCTCGACGGTAAAACCCAACGCACCGGACGCCTGCACCAGGCGCTGTGCACGCTCCGGCACTTCCTGCGGCGTACGCATCTGGCCACGGGAGTAGTAGCTGCGTGGATGGTGGAGCAATTGTTCGGGGTGGAAAAAACTGCGCATGGAGTGAGTACCTGTCAGTTAACTTGGATCTTGAACCCGGCCGTGTCCTACTGTGGGAGCGGGCTTGCTCGCGAAGAGGGAGTGTCAGTCGACATCAATGTTGTTTGACACGACGCCTTCGCGAGCAAGCCCGCTCCCACATTGGCTGCGTTTATTCAGTTTTTACCGCGCGAGACAGCACCGCATTGAGCAACACATCCGTACCCTGGCGCACATCTTCGGGCAGCACGTCTTCAGCCTCGTTGTGGCTCAGGCCGCCCACGCACGGGATGAACACCATGGCTGTCGGGCAGAACCGCGCCAGATGGATCGCGTCATGCCCGGCACCGCTGACGATCGACTGCTGAGCGTAGCCCAGGGCATCCACGGCCTGCTGCACCGCCGCCACGCAGTCAGCGTCGAACGGCGTCGCCAGGCTGATCCAGTGCGGGGTGATCGTCAGTTGCAAACCGCGATCGTCGGCTATCGCCTGAAGCCGTGCACGGACCTGTTGCTCCATCGCCTCGATGGTTTCATCACGGTGATGACGCAGGTCGACGGTGAAGTTCACAAGACCCGGAATGGTATTGCGCGACGATTTGTTGATGCTCAATTCACCGACGGTGGTCAGGCCTTCCGGGGCAAAGTCCGACGCCAGGCCTTCGATGGCCTGGATCATCTGCGCCACGCCGTACAAGGCATCCTTGCGCAGCGGCATCGGCGTGGTGCCAGCATGGGCCGCCATGCCTTCGACCCGCACGTCGAGCCAGCGAATCGCCTGACCGCCGCTGACCACGCCGATGCTCTTGGCGTTGTCTTCAAGGATCGGCCCTTGCTCGATGTGGGCTTCAAAATACGCATCCACCGCGCCGCCCAGCGGGCGCTCGCCGGCATAGCCGGTACGCTGCAGCGCCTCGGCGACACTGATGCCATCGATGTCGCGCACTGCCAGCGCAGCGTCCAGCGCCATGGTGCCGGTGAACACCGCCGAGCCGAACATGGCCGGGGTGAAGCGTGCGCCTTCTTCGTTGGTCCAAACAGCTACCTCCAGCGGCTTGCGGGTCTGGATACCCAGATCGTTCAGGCAGCGCACCACTTCCAGGCCGGCGAGCACGCCGTACACGCCATCGAACCGCCCGCCTTCGGGCTGGGTGTCGAGGTGGCTGCCCATCATCACCGGCGCGGTATCCGGATCAGTACCGGCGCGGCGGGCAAACAGGTTGCCAATAGCATCCACGCTCAGGGTCATACCGGCTTCGCGGCACCAGTGGGCAAAGAGTTCGCGCCCGGCGTTGTCCTCGTCGCTCAGGGCCAGGCGGCAGCTGCCGCCACGGGCGGTGGCGCCGATTTCGGCCATCGCCATCAGACTCGCCCAGAGGCGTTCGCCATTAATCTTCAACATGAGTCACTCCAGGAAAATCAGGATTAAGCGCGGGCCAGTTCGACGCGTTCAGCGCTGGCATGGCGGCGGGCAAGGGACAGGACACACAGCAGCGAAGTCGCGGCGATCAGGCTGTAGAACACCGCCATCGGCCACCACTGGCCGGCGAACCTGTGCGCCAGCAATGTGCCGATCAACGGCGTCAGGCCACCGGCCACCGCACCGCAAATCTGGTACGCCAGGGAAATCGCGGTGTAGCGCACACGGGTCTCGAACATGCCGCTGACATAACCGGCGATCACTGCATAGAACGACGCCATGCACACCACCGCCAACGCAATGCCAAGGATGATCAGCGGCGCCTGGGCCGAACTGACCAGCACGAACATCGGGTATGGCGACGCCATGGCCAGCAACGACACCAGGCACAGGAAGCGGGTCGCGCCGATCTTCTCGGCGACCCAGGCCGCCAGTGGCTGAATGCAGAACTGGATGATCGCGACGAAGAACAGGCACTCCAGAATCAGGGAGCGTGGAAGTTCGAGTTGCTGGGTGGTGTAGGCGATCATGAAGGTGTTGGTGAAATACACCCCGGCGATCCCCAGCGTGTTGGCGCCGATGCACAACAGCAACGGACGCCACGCGGTACGCAGCACCTCCATGACCGGCGCCTGCTCCTTGCGCTGGCTTTTGCTGGCCTGCTCGCGGCTGGCAAGAAACTCCGGCGACTCATTGACCCCCAGGCGAATCGCCAGGCCCACCAGCAGCAACAACGAACTGGCGAGGAACGGCAAGCGCCAGCCCCAGCTCATCAGGTCTTCTTCCGGTAAACGGGTGACCGCACTGAAGGCCAGCAGTGACAGGATCAAACCCGCCGGGCTGCCCAGTTGCGCAAACGAGGCGAAGAAATTGCGTCGGCCTTTCGGCGCATGCTCGCCGGCCATCAACACCGCCCCGCCCCACTCGCCACCCACGGCGATGCCCTGGACGATGCGCAGCAGAATCAGCAGTACCGGCGCCGTGGCGCCGATTTGCGCGTAGGTCGGCAGTAAGCCGATGCACACCGTGACCACCCCCATCATCAACAAGGTGATGATCAGCGACTTCTTGCGGCCGATGCGGTCACCGATATGGCCGAAGACAATCCCGCCCAACGGCCGCGCAAAGAAACCCACGGCGAAGGTGCCGAACGCGGCCATGGTGCTGAACAGCTTGTCGTCGGAGGGGAAGAACAGCGCGCCGAACACCAGCGCGGCGGCGGTGGCGTAAATGTAAAAGTCGTACCACTCGATCATCGTGCCAATAAAGGCAGCGGCTGCCGCACGGCGCGGCTGGGACGAAGCGGGAGGCTTCATGGGGGGACTCCTTTGGTTATTTTTCTGGCAGGAGAGAAACGGCAAATCCGCGGCGCTCTGGCGGCACCGGTCTGGGGATGATTTTTCGTTTCCGGACCATGATTAGTCAATTTTCTATTTATTATTTGAGGTATTACTACAACTTATAATCGAGAGCAGCCGAAGCCGAACGCGACGTGGAACGCGTAGGCGTTCAGCAGAAAAAAAACGAATTCACCAGAAATTGAAATGAGCTGTCGCCACCTAAACTGCAACCCGTCCGGGTTTACAGCGGAAGGCCTCTATACCAGCGAGATGGCACGGGCCGAGGCTAACCATCGGCTCGCTCATAAATCAGATGCCTGATTCCCAAAGAGCACATGCGATTAAAATGCATGACTCCCGCTTGCCCCCGAGGCTAACGACTTTTCTATTCGATAAGACTGTATGAGCCACAGTCGTCCAAGCAATCAATTGGAAGGCATGGAAATTGGTTGGGCGCGGTTACCCGCAGATGGCTGCGAAACAGAGGCCTTGGTAGCGGCTTCGCCATACATTGCCTGATCTGGATCGACAAACGACTACGCACCATCGCAATCGCTCAACGTCCCGCACCAAGCCTCGCAAGCTCAGCACCCAAAAGATGAAGAAAGTTCTTACGCTGACCACCCAGCGCGTGCCGCGTGAGGCGACGCATTGGAGTGGCAGTGATCAGAGTAGGATAAGATGCCTGCAAATCAGGCTTGCTGTGAGTAGCCCCGCATGACAGATAACAGTCGGAACACCACCCGTCTGATCAAGAAGTACCCGAATCGCCGTCTGTATGACACGCACACCAGCAGTCATTTGACCCTTGCGGATATACGCCAATTGGTCGTCGATAGAATCCCGTTCGAGGTGGTCGACGCCAAGACTGGCGAAGATCTGACCCGAAGTATTTTGCTGCAGGTCATTCTGGAAGCCGAAAGTGGCGGTGAGCCGATATTCTCCAGTGAGATGCTCATGGGGATTATCCAGTTCTACGGTCCCTACCAGAGCGTCCTCGGCAGCTACCTGGATAAAAGCATCCAGACGGTCATCGACATCCAGTCCCAGACCGGCGCTCAGTCCTCTGAAGCCTGGAGCGCATTCATGCACCAGCAAGCACCGGTCATGCAGGATTTGATGCGCCAGTATGTCGACCAGTCAAAAGCCCTCTACATGAACACTCAGAACCTCTTCGGCCTGTTCGGCGGCATGCCACCAGGCAAGCCAGGTGCCAGTGGCGGGCCGAAAAAAAATGGCGATGGGGAGTAAACCCATCGCCATCAGTGTAACCGCTCTAATGTGACTTACTTGTTACCGCTTGTAGCCTTGGCACCAGGAGCGGTTTTGCCGGCTGCGGCGGTCGCTGCGTCAAAACCGCTCTGGGCAACGTCAGCAGCCTGTTTTACGGCTTTCTGTGCGCTTTCAAAAACGGTACCGGCATTCGCCAGCGACGACTTGAACGCGGCCACAACAGGCTCGGAGCCAGCCGGTGCATTCTTGCTGATCACTTCAACGAACTCTTGCACCTGCTGGGTGCCCGCCTCGACCTGACGCGAGGTCAGTTGGGCAATTTCCGATTGGGTGCCAACAATCAGCGCCTGTACTTGACGATTGAACTCAGCCAGGCGTTCGGCTTGCACATTAGGCTGGGTGAAAGAAGTCTGGAGCTCAGCGAGCCCTTGTAGATCACGGACTGCCAGCAGCTTGCGAAAGCCGTCGAACTGCTCCTCGGTGGAGGCCTGCAATGTCTTGAATTGCAATTGGCTGAACTGTTCAACACTGGAGAAGATTTTGCCGCTGATTTGCTGCAGGAGGTCTAGGTTGGCTTTCTGAGCGTCTTGCAATTTTTCCGAGTTGAAAAAAGACATGCTTGAATCTCCTGATTCTGAAAGGCCGACGTGGGCCTGAGGACGCGATAGCGATCCTGCCGGTCATCGCGCTAGCCTTGATATTGCAGCGCACAACTTCGTTTGGCAATGATTTTTTGTGCACCGCACAAAAATTTTTCACCTCCCGCCGCTATTCGCTATAGACTCCTGAAAGGCAACGGCCGGCCAAGCTCTCTTTGATGATGAGATGCAGGCGAGCTGCTTCTCATGCATAAAACCAGGAGATCTCCATGGGCCAGGAAGATATTATTGCATCGCAATATGAAAAAGCCTCCTCTCAACGCGGCCTGTTCGAACACCTGAGTCATCTGCAGCACCTCAATACCCTGAACGTCCTTGATGCTTTGCACCAGCGCCAGGAAAAAACCCTCGCGCCTCTGAAGCGAGGTCAACTCAGACAACCTACGCCCGCTGAATGGCAGGAATATGTCACGGACCTCGGCCAACGCTGCCTGCTGTTTTGGGACACCCTGCGCCAGCGCGGCGACAATACGCTGGCCCATGAACGCGCCGGGTATCCGCTGCTGCTCAAGTTCGATCATGAAACCCTGATCGCCGGCTCCGAGCTCCCACGCCCGGTCAACTATTCACTGCTGCGAATCCTCCCCGGACCAGAGCAAAGAATCGACAGCAACACCCGGCCGGTGGTCATCATTGACCCACGCGGCGGCCACGGCTCGGGAATCGGCGGCTTCAAACAGGATTCGGTATTAGGTGAAAGCCTCAGAGCCGGCCACCCCACCTATTTCATCTCTTTCAGTCACTCGCCACAGCCTGGACAAACCCTGGCCGATATCGTCGAAGCCCAGGCCCGGTTCATCGAAATCGTCAGCGCCCTTCACCCGACCAGCAGCAAGCCGATCATCATCGGTAACTGCCAGGCCGGTTGGGCCTTGATGGGACTGGCGGCAAAACGACCGGAACTGCCGGGATTGATCATTATCAATGGTGCCCCCTTGTCATACTGGGCCGGTGTCAATGGACGCAATCCGATGCGCTATACCGGTGGCCTGCTGGGTGGCGGCTGGTTGGCTCGCCTGGGCAGCGACTTGGGCAATGGCCGTTTTGACGGTAGCTGGCTGGTCAGCAATTTCGAAAACCTGGACCCGGCCAACACCTATTGGGGCAAGTACTACCAGTTGTTCAGCCAGGTCGACAGCGAGGCTGCGCGCTTCCTCGACTTCGAACGCTGGTGGGGCAGCCCGACTCTGCTCAATGGCGAAGAGATCGAGATGATTGTCGATGATCTTTTCATCGGCAACCAATTGTCCGGCGGGCTCGACCGCAAGAGCAGCGGTATTGACCTGAAACGGATCGAAGTACCGGTGGTGGTGTTCTGCTCCTACGGCGACAACATCACCCCTCCCCAGCAGGCATTGAACTGGATCGCCGATGTCTATCCCAGCGATCTCGCTTTGCATGAGGCAGGACGTACCATCGTCTACCTTCGGCACGCGAGCATCGGCCATTTAGGCATTTTTGTCTCCGGCAAGGTGGCGCGGCGTGAACACCGGGGTTGCTCGGCGCGGTCGAAGCCATCAGTGCGCTGCCGGCAGGGCTGTATGAAATGCTGATTGACGATCTGCCGGCCCCTTCAGGCAGCAATGATGTGCAATACCGAGTGCGCTTCGAATCAAGGCGAATCGCCGATCTCCATGATGACATCCAGCCGTCCCGCGATGACGATCGCGAATTCTCTCTGGTAGAACGCATCTCTGAAATCAACAGCGCGTTTTACGACGGGTTCATACGTCCGTGGCTGCGTCCGATGGTCAACGAGCCCATTGCCGAATTGATGCGCAGGACGCACCCCTTCCATCAGCAGCAATTGCTATGGAGCAGCCTGAATCCGGCGCTGTGGTGGTTAGCCGGGAGCCTATCCAATGTCAGCAGTGATCGTCGTCCCGCACGCAAAGACAACCCGTTGCTGGCCTGGCAGGAACTGTTCTCCAACCAGATGCAAGACACCCTGAATGCGTACCGTGATGCGCGTGATGCCATTCAGGAGCTGTGTTTTTACGGTATTTACGGCGCACTGAGTACCCTCACCAACAACAAGCCTGCGCGAAATCTCCAGGCTCATGCTGACCAGCAGGACCAGGCCCTGATCGAACGCCTGCAGGATTCGCTACCCCATGGCGGCCCCCTGGAAGCGTTGGTGAGGATTCTGTTTTTGCTGGGCCGCGACAACGACAAGTCGGGCAAGGAGAGCATCGAAAAACTGATCCAGCAGGTGCATCGGCTGGTCCAGGACTATAGTGATGAGCCCACGGCCCTGCGCGAAGCCATCCGCTTGCAGAACCTGCTGGTTTTTACCCTCCCGCAGGAAAGCTTGCGCAGCCTACCCTTGTTGCTACCAGAGGCAAAGGAACGCCAACAGGTCCTGACAGCCGTTGGACAAATGATGCCTGAACTGCTGGCGACAACTGGAGCAAAAGGCGAATTCTGGCGTGAACTCCACGCGCTGCTCGAAGTCCCCCTGCCGGGCGTCAGCCTGCCCCAACCACCCAGTGAAACAGTTGCCATCCCGCAGGAGCCCCCTTCGGAGCCATCTCCGCTTGCAGCAACGCTGCCGCCACAGATCACATCGACGCCCACTCCCGCCATCGTAGGTAAAGCCCCGAAGCGCAAAGCGAGCAGAAAGACAAAAGGCCCCAAACCTCAATAAACCTTCACAAGGGATTAGCGGTGTATCCGTTCGGCGAAGCCTGCGACCTTATGATCTCTGTACAGACCGACGGGGTTCATGGGTCGGACCGGCGCGACTTCTTCGACCACAGGCGACAATTCGTCGGTTCGATACTGACCGGGGGTCATACCGAACCAACGGATGCATGCCTTATGGAAGCTGCTGTGATCATGGAAGCCGAGCAGGCAAGTCACATGCTTCATGTTGAAATGAGAATGGCGCAAATAGAAGTCAGCCATCTGCCGGCGCACATCGTTCAGGACGTCCTTGAATTGCGCGCCATCCTTCTCAAGGCCTCGTTGAAGCGTTCGCTTGCTGATGTTCAGTGCCGCCGCAATCGATTCCATATCACACTGCCCCTGGCCTTGCCCCAGGCTCAAGCGCTCGGTGATCAGCGCGCGAATCCTGCCAATGATAGAGTAACCGGACAACAGGTCCAATTGAGCCACGGCAAAACTGTCATGGAGTGTGGCCAACGCCTCGTTGGCCATGCTCAAAGGACTCAGAAGCTCCTGGCCATCGAACAAGATGCTGTCATACGCCGCCCCGAAACTCAGCGGACAGCCAAAAAGCCGCTGATGCTCCGACGTGTCTTCGGGTTCTGGATAAGTGAACTCCACACTCAAAGGTTGCGGTGACTTGCCACCGGCCAGCCAACGGCAGAAACCCAGCAGCGAAGCCAAGGCTGCATCCGTATATTGCCGGGGTTTGACCGAGCCAGGTTGCTGATGATCGAGGCTGGCCAGTCGGTAATGCTGCTGCTCCTGCACAAAGAAAAGGCTGAATCCGGTACCGATCAACGGGCTGAAACGTACCAGACGCTCAAGTGCCCTTTTCAGGTTCGAACTGGACATCATCGTGTAGCCCACGATCTGAAAACTACTGGGATGGAATTCCCCATAGGCTTTCAAACCGATATTCAGATCATCCGAAGCCTGAGCAGCCAGGTCCCAAAGACGATAGATAACGCTTCGCTCGCAGAATGCTCCTGGTTTATTCACGAACTCGACATCCAGTCCAGCCTCCTGGCACAGACCGGCAAGGTCCAGTCCTTGGGCCAAAAACGTATTCGCCAGCATGCTGGCATAACCTGAACTCATTCTATACATGGCGTCCTCAATGACCGATGGAACCGAACGTCCTGTCCGGAGCCGATACTGACATGCGTTGAACATATTTCAACTACGTTGCAGAAATATTAACTATCCATTCAGTTTTAAACATTGACCCCAGTATCGGTACTCCTCATTTTTTGCCAGCGGGCACCTCCCCGCGTGGCACCGAAGGACAGGAGAACGTCACCTTCAAACACTTCCCCTCGGCCCGTCGATAACCAACAATCTTCTCTCCTGCAGCGCAAAAAATGGAGTAGATGTATGGAATCTCGTAGTCGTATTGCTGTGGTAACGGGTGGTATGGGCGGTATCGGTACGGCAATCAGCCAACGTCTATACAAGGAAGGATTCAAGGTAATCGTCGGCTGCAGCTCTGATTCCAGCCGCAAGAACGACTGGGCTGCCAGCCAGCGTGAGGCGGGTTATGAGTTCGAGTTCATCTATGGCGACGTCACCGATTGGGAGACCACCCGCAAGGCTTTCGAGATGGCTCGTGAACAATTCGGCCCGATCGATGTGCTGGTCAACAACGCCGGCATCACTCGCGACGCCTCTTTTCGCAAGCTCACCCCGGAAGACTGGAACAGCGTGATCGGGACCAACCTGACGGGCTTGTTCAACACCACCAAGCAGGTCATTGAAGGCATGTTGGCCAAGGGTTGGGGGCGGATCATCAATATCTCCTCGATCAACGGTCAGCGTGGCCAGTTCGGTCAGACCAACTACTCCGCCGCCAAGGCTGGCATCCATGGTTTCACCATGGCATTGGCCCGGGAAGTCTCCGGCAAGGGTGTGACCGTCAATACCGTTTCCCCGGGCTACATCCAGACCTCCATGACTGCGGCAATTCGCCCGGACATTCTCGAAGGCATGATCGCGGGAATACCGGTTGGTCGCCTTGGCCAACCCGAAGAGATCGCCTCGATCGTGGCCTGGCTGGCTTCCGATGAATCCGCCTACAGCACCGGTGCCGACTTCTCCTTAAACGGCGGCATGAACATGCAATAACCCTGATCAGGGCAGGAATGCCCTGGTTTGCTCGACGAATTTTGTCTTTTCCATGAGGTCACGCATGAACGAAGTCGTAATCGTTGCCGCTACTCGTACCGCCATTGGCAGTTTCCAGGGTGCTTTGTCTGCAATTCCCGCGACCGAACTGGGTGCCGCAGTGATTCGCAACTTGCTGGAGCAGACGGGTCTCGATGCTGCTCAGATTGATGAAGTGATCCTGGGCCAGGTACTCACTGCCGGCGCTGGACAAAACCCGGCACGCCAGACAGCGATCAAGGCCGGCTTGCCAAACACCACACCTGCCCTGACCTTGAACAAGGTCTGCGGCTCCGGTCTCAAGGCAGTACATCTCGCCGTCCAGGCAATCCGTTGCGGCGACGCGGAACTGGTGATCGCTGGCGGTCAGGAAAACATGAGTCTGGCACCCTATGTTCTGCCCAAGGTACGCACCGGCCTGCGTATGGGCCATGCGCAACTGCAAGACAGCATGATCCAGGATGGCCTGTGGGACGCCTTCAACGACTACCACATGGGTATCACCGCCGAGAATCTGGCGCAGAAGTACGAGATCTCTCGTGAAGCACAGGATGCCTTCGCTGCCGCCTCGCAACAGAAGGCCGCCGCAGCCATTGAGGGCGGGCGTTTCCAGAGCGAAATCACCCCGATCCTGATTCCTCAGCGCAAGGGCGAACCGCTGGTCTTCGATACCGACGAACAGCCGCGTATCGACAGCACTGCGCAAGCCTTGGCGAAACTCAAACCTGCATTCCAGAAAGACGGCAGCGTGACCGCCGGCAACTCTTCGACCCTCAACGATGGTGCGGCCGTGCTGTTGCTGGCCAGCGCCGCTAAAGCACAAGCGCTCGGCCTTCCGATACTGGCACGGATCAAAGCCTATGCCAGCGCCGGTGTGGACCCGTCGATCATGGGCATCGGCCCGGTCCCGGCTACACGCCTGACCCTGCAAAAAGCCGGCTGGAGCGTCGAGGACCTCGACCTGATCGAAGCCAATGAAGCCTTTGCCGCCCAGTCGCTGGCGGTTGGCAAAGAGTTGGGTTGGGACACCAGCAAGGTCAACGTCAACGGCGGCGCGATCGCCCTTGGCCATCCGATCGGCGCGTCTGGGGCACGGATTCTGGTGTCGCTGGTGCACGAACTGATCCGTCGCGACGGCAAGAAGGGGCTGGCCACTTTGTGCATCGGCGGCGGACAAGGCGTCGGCCTGGCTATCGAGCGCTAACCAACAGCATCTGAGTAGCCCATGCGCGGACTTGGGACTCTTGTTCCGCGCATCAGGTTGGCGTCAGGTTGGCGTCAGACAACGCTGCCCGCATTCCTGCCGTCGCTACCCCGGACTCCGGCAAAGCGCGGCTTTTTTCTGCCCGGCTCATCTGTACGGGCAAGGAACTTTATGGACAACAACGCGCATACATTCAAAACCTATTGGTCAGGCCAGGTTCCGTTCATCGCTTCCTTTGCAGTGCAACAATTACGCCTATGGGTCAGCACTAATCCCTGGTTTTCCGGGCATGAGCACGGCGCGTGGTTCGAGTTGCCTCGCGAAACCCTGGACAGCCTTCAAGCGGACTATCAGGTTCAATGGTGCCAACTCGGCCAAAAACTGCTGACCGGCCAACCCTTCAGCTTCGATGATCGACGCTTCTCCAGCGGCAACTGGAGCGACCCACTGTTCGGCTCCCTGGCTGCGTTTTACCTGCTCAACTCCAGCTTTCTCCTGAAACTGCTCGACAAGCTGCTGATCGACGAAAAAAAGCCGCGCCAACGCCTGCGCTATCTGGTGGAGCAAGCCATTGCCGCCAGTGCGCCAAGCAATTTCCTGGTCAGTAACCCTGATGCGCTCCAGCGTGTGGTTGAGACTCAAGGTGCCAGCCTGCTCACAGGTATGCAGCATCTGGCTAGCGACATGAACGAAGGCAAAATGCGCCAGTGTGATAGCGGTGCCTTCAAGGTTGGCGTCGATCTGGCCAACACCCCTGGCGAAATCGTCTTTGAGAATCACCTGTTCCAGCTAATTCAGTACTACCCGCAAAGCGAAACCCAGTACCGACACCCGGTATTCGTCGTACCTCCGTCGATCAACAAGTACTACATCCTTGATCTGCGTCCGGACAACTCGATGGTCCGCCACCTGCTGGAACAGGGACATCCCGTATTCCTGATGTCCTGGCGCAACTTTGACGAAGAACACGCTGGCACCACCTGGGATGACCTGATTGAGCACGGGGTAATCAACGCCTTGCAGGTGACCCGCAATATCAGTGGCGAGCAGCGACTCAATTGCGTGGGTTTCTGCATCGGCGGCACCCTGCTGAGCACGGCGCTGGCAGTACTTGCTGCACGCGGCGACCGGGAGATCGCCAGCGTGAGCCTGTTCACCACGTTCCTTGATTACCTGGATACCGGTCCCATCGACATATTCGTCGACGAAGAACTGGTGGCCTATCGAGAGCGCACCATCGGCGGCATGAATGGTCCCATCGGTCTGTTTCGTGGTGAGGACATGGGCAATACCTTTTCCCTACTGCGACCCAACGAGCTGTGGTGGAACTACAACGTCGACAAATACCTCAAGGGGCAGAAGCCGATCCCGCTTGATCTGCTGTTCTGGAACAACGACAGCACCAACCTTCCGGGACCGATGTACTGCTGGTATCTGCGCCACACCTATCTGCAGAACGATTTGAAATCAGGCGAGCTGGAGTGCTGTGGGGTCAAGCTGGATTTGCGTGCAATTGACGCTCCCGCTTACATCCTCGCCACCCATGACGATCACATCGTGCCCTGGAAAAGCGCCTACGCCAGCACCAACCTGCTCTCCGGGGCCAAGCGTTTTGTATTGGGAGCTTCTGGGCATATCGCCGGCGTCATCAATCCACCGGCCAAGCAGAAGCGCCATTACTGGACCAATAATCGGGTCACGAAAAACCCGGAGACCTGGTTCAAGAATGCTGAGCAGCAACCCGGTAGCTGGTGGAATGATTGGTTCAACTGGCTGGCGGGACACTCCGGCGAGCGCCAACCAGCGGTTGCGCACATAGGGAATGACAAATTCCCGCCTCTGGAGCCGGCGCCAGGCAGCTATGTAAAGCAATGAAAGATTGCTGTGGGCCAGAGCGCGACACTTTCTGGTACGTGACGCTCGACTTCCTGGATGACGGCAGCATCGAGATATTGTGGGTTGTGCCGAAGCAGGATTGATCGGAATCGGGCAACGAGTCATACCGCCTGCAACACCGCAGTTTGATTGCACAGACGAAGATCAAATCACGCAAACGTAAGCGCAAGAACGAGGTTGGTACGGAGGAAGACCAGCAATTTTGACTGTTGTTGTGGAAATGCCCTGCTGCATGACTGCATGCAGCAGGTCTTCCGCGGCTCATGTGATCGGCACGCTGCTGAGTTTATCCGAAATTGCTGCTGCGAAATCAGCAATCCGCCCTGGGTCAAATTTCAATCGGCAGGGTGTGTGAGTTTTCAATCAGCGCCAATAACTTCACCAAATCTGGGAGTCTTTTTCAGAGCTTCCCTAACGAATGACTACCGTCCATTCAACTTTCACAATCGCGGGTTAATTTTTGTGAATGAAATAAAGTTTAAACAAAATTATTACTACCTGTGACCCGCCCCCCGACTAATAAACAGCCAACCGGTAAGCCCACCCGACGGCACATCATTTGTTTGGGTACAAGGAGAGACGCCCCATGAGCACCCCGCTCCGTATCAACGAGGCACTTTTGATTGCAGGCCACGCATTCGAACCTTTTCAATGCGTCGCCTGGGCTCCGCAAGACGGTAATGGCGAACTGAGCCTGACCGTCATCGACCGGGCCAACACTCGTATTTGTCGCAAACAGATTCCAAGCAGTGCCTATTCCGACCCGGCGCAGCTGGAAAGCCTGCTGGAAGAGGTACGCGCCGAGTTGAGCCAGGAGGGCTTCAAGCTACAATCCTGGACAATGCCAGAGTAAGCATTCTCGCGGATCGCTACCTGTGATCAGCCTAATACTCCACTCTCACGACAATACAGATGAAATTAGATTTTATTGAGCCCCCGTTCGGCCATCGTAAGGTGTTGTTTTTCTGTACCTCCCCCGTTTTAGTTTCTGGAGAACGCTTATGCAACGCGTAGGCGTTCAGCAGAAAGTCATACGGGATCAGCCGGCTCTGAGAACGAGCCGGCTACAGCGTGCTGGAATGGTATCCAGGCGGGCAATACGGTTCGGGTTCACGGGCTCGCCCAAGCGGGCATTGCTGATCAGGCTTGATGGGATGCTACGGGACGTCACCGAATGACGGTGACAGACGGCCCGTTGCAGACCGTCGCTCCCACAGCAAGGTGATCAGGGTTTACGCGCAATGATCACCTGACTTTTCGCCACCACGGCATCCAGCGCCTGCTTGATCTGTGTGCCCCGTGGCGAAGCCAGGATCGCCTGCCAGGTATCCGCCCAGTGGTTCAGCAACGGATGGTCCGGGTTGCTGAAGTCGACCTTGGCTTCCCAGAACAACAGCATCCACATCGACCAGTAGAATCCGTACTGGCTGTGGCTGATCACTTCCAGACCGGCATCGCTGACCATGGCCTTGAACTGCTCTTCGCTGATGATGCGAATGTGGTTGGGCTTCTGGAAATATTCGGCCGCGGCGATATCTTTCTGCAGGTCTTCGGAGCTGGGGTGCGGGACGCTCAGCAGGTACAGCGCGCCCGGTTTGCCAACGCGCACCAGTTCAGCGAGGAACTGGGCCGGATCGTCCACGTGCTCGATGACCTCGGTCGACACCACCCGTGTGGCGGTCGCATCGGCAATCGGCAGCGGGTTGCAGTCGGTGACGTGGCATTCGACGTCGCGGGCCGGTGTATCGCTCAGGCGCTGGCGGGTTGCCTCGACCTTGGCCGCATCGATATCGGCAATGATGATCTTTGCCCCGCGCATCCCGCAGAAATGCACGTTGCCGCCGTCACCACAACCCACATCCAGCAGCGTGTCCTCGGGGGTCACCGGGAATCCGCTGAACAGTTCGCCGGTTTGCTGATTGAACCAGCCGCTGAGCATCGCGTCGTGCAGGCCGAGCATATAGGGGTCGACTTTCTCCGCCACGGGTGGCGCAGGCGGTGTCTCTGGCTGCACAGGCGCGGGCGTGCCCGCCGTGAGTTTCTTCAATAGGCTCAGCATGAGGTGGCTCCAGAGGATGGGACGGCTGTTCGGGAGGTGCCCAGGTGTTTGACCAGCGAGGCGCCGCGGTTGCGCATGGGCATTTCGATGTAGCGATAGTTGAGTTCGCTCAGCAGCACGATCAGGCCGCCAGCCATCAGCAACATCAGAATCGGATGGCTCGCCGGGCTGGGCAGCCCGGCAGCCTGTAAACGGAAAATGAATTCACGAACCAGCAAGTAGGCCGGGATATGGATCAAGTAAATCCCGTAGGAACGGCTGCCGACCCACGTCATCAGGTTCTTGAACACGCCGCGAGGCAGCAGGTAATCGTGGTTGTAGGACGCGATCCAGACCAGCACCGCGCACAGCACCGCAATCACGCCGATCCGGTAAGAAGTGAAGGTGAAACGATCCGTCGCCATGAAACTGAGCAGCAGCGACACCGCAATCAGTGCGGTAACACCCGCCCATGGACGACGCAAGAATGTTGGCTCCCAGCGCAGGTACGACGATTGCGTACTCCACATCGCCAACAGCACGCCAAGGGCCAGCGCGTCGGTGCGCACCACCATCAGGATCGGCGTGCGCAAGGTCAACAACTGCACGGCAACCAGCGCCAGCAAAGCCCACACCAGGTGTTTGCGAAACAGCACGATCAGCAACGGAAACAGCAGGTAGAACTGCTCTTCCAGCGACAGGCTCCAGTACACGAAACTGGTGCCGTACTCGTAGTGATAGAAGCTGTCGGCAAAGCGGAAATTGGCGTACTGCGCGACGCCGGCCAGGGTCGCCTGAATGTTCGCGTGCAGCGTGCCGAACGCGCCGGAGCTGTTGAGAAAAAGGCACGCCAGCAACATCAGCGCCAGCCATAACCAGGCCGACGGCAGCAAACGAAAGGCCCGGCGCAACCAGAAATTGCGCGTCTGTTGCCAATACTCCCGACGCGTTGTACAGCGGCGCAAGGCCGGGATCAGGCTGCGGGCAATGACGAAGCCCGAGATCGCGAAAAACAGATCCACACCCCACCACGGCTGGCTGTACAGCGTGATGCTCTGCAGCAATGGCACAGCCGCCGCGAACAGGCTGTCCTGCAGGTGATGAAACAGCACGCCAAGCACCGCAATGCCGCGCAGCAACTCGATGTCCATGATCCGTTTTTCGTTATTCATTCGCTCTCCTGGACATGAGGTTTGCGAGCAATGATCACCTGGCTCTTGGGCATGAACTGGTCCAGCATCCGCTTGATCGCCAACCCGTCGGGCTGGGCCAGCAAGTCCTGCCAGGTTTTCGCCCAGCTCTCCATCAGCGGCGGGTACGGCGCCTGAATCCGGTCGCGAACCGCACCACCCAGGTCTCGCCCGGCAGCCCGTTCACTGGCCCAGAAGAAAATCATGCCCATGACCCAGAAAAACCCGGATGCCTGACGATGCTCGATGACCAGGCCCGCGTCCTCCACCAGCGCGGCGAATCGCTCGGGGCTGAAAATCTGCACGTGGTTGGGCGATTGAAAGTAGCTGGCCGGGGCAATGCCTTTCTGCAAATGCTCGCCCACCGGAGATGGCACGCTCAGCAGGTACAGCGCACCGGGGCGGCCCATGCGCACCAGTTCGGCCATGAAGGGCTCTGGCTGATCGATGTGCTCGAGCACTTCCATGCACACGACTTTGCTGGCGCAGCCCTCGGCCAATGGCAGCGGCAAACTGTTGCTGACCAGCCCCAGGTTCGGTTTGTCCGATTGTGCGGCCACTTGCCGGGCAAGATCGCGCACCTTGTCGTGTTCACTGTCGGTGAAGATCACCGAAGCGCCCTGGCGGACTGCGAACAACGTCGCCACGCCTTCGCCGCAACCGACATCCAGCAGGGTGTCGTCGGCGGTGATGGCAAACCCCTTGAGCAATTCGCCGCTGTCCCCCGAAAACCAGCCGTCATGCATCGCATCGTGCAAGCCCACATCTCTTGGCGACACACGGGATTGCTCGACCGGCACAGGCGCAGGCTGGGGCTCGGGTTTCGTCTCAGCAAAGAAACGTCTGACCAATGCGCGAATCATGCCTCGGGGGTTTCCACGGCATGGTTCTCGAACAGGTGCTGGAAAAATACGCCGAGCCGCTGCTCGGCAGTGGCCTGGCTGCAGAACTTCCTGAGGCTGGCCACTGCATGCACGGACATCCGTGCATAACGCTCGGGATCACCCTTGGCCACGTCATAACTTGATTGGTAAGCCCTGCACAACGACGCCCAGTTGGTGACGTAGCGCAAGGTCCGAAACGCCCTGCGCGGGTCATGTGGCCAGGCCGTCAGCTCATCGGTGGAGTCGATCAGGAATGCATTATCGGCATCCAGATAATCGATCATCGCCGTGGTCCGTGGCGCCACGGCCGGTTTGCCACAGGACATGAACTCCATCAGCGGAAGACACTGGCCTTCGCCGTAGGAAGTGTTGACCACGTAACTCGTCGCTTGTACCAGCTGCTCATAGTCCGCGTCAGCCAGATAACCGTAAATCAACACGACCCGGCAGCGGTAGGACTGGTTTTTGTACAAGTGGTGAAGGATGTCGGTCAGCGCTGCTTCGGCATCGTGGTGCGTCAACTTGAGCACCAGCGTTGCGTCGTCCACCTCGCGAAACGTCACGCAAAAGGCACTGAGCATGTCTTCCCAATTCTTGCGCCCATCACCGGGGTTGAACACCGAGGTGTAGATCACACCATCGAGGACCAACTCGTGTTCACTCGGCAGGGCCTGGAAATCAATACCCACACCTTCGCGAGTTGCCACGGGGCCAAAGGCTCGCAAGTCGAGCTCGCGGCTGTCTGCCAGCAACCCCTTGAGCGTCAACCGCACCTGACTGGCCAGGGGCTGGCGTTGCAGGTGGGCGCCGCGCTCGGAAAACCGGTCCCATACCGGGGCCGGTACCGCGATGATCGGATAGTCGGCACCCATCGCCTCGCGCACCGCATTTACGGTGTAGCTGGAATGTGTAATCGCCGCACCCGCGGCCCGCAACACCGTGCGCCAGTCATTGAGCGGGTCACCGGCAAAGGGTTCGTTGGGGATGGTGCTGAATTCCCAGGCGAACACCGGCAGCGTCGGGCAGCTGAAATTGACCGGCGTGCGATGAGGCGGTGAGAACGACAGGAACACGCACGCTTCGCCACGGGACAAGCAGTCCAGGTACAAGGCATCGACTTCGGTCTGCGGGTCGCTGACTTCCACCACTCGCCCCAACCGTTCCAGTACGGGTCGGTACTCCTTGAGCACGAAGTAATAGCTGTACTCCGAGCGACCAAGGTTCTGGGCAATGGTGTGCTGGTTGGTTTCCGAATGAATGATGATCAGCATGAGGCGTTATCCGTCACGGTTGCTGTCGGTAAAGCCTGTGGCGCCAGCCCGAAGAAATCCGCCATGCGTTTCTGCACCGGGGCGAAAGCGCAGTAATCGTGCATGCGCTCGACGGCGGCGCGGGACATGCGCTGATACTCCAGCGGTTGTTCCTTGGCCAGACGGTAGCTGTCTTCGTAAGCGGTTTTCAGCGAGCCCCAATCCGGCCGGTAACGCAGGGTGCGGTAGATGATGCGAGTGTCCTGCGGCCAGATGGTCAGCTCTTCGCTGGACTTGACCACAAACGCCACGCGCTCATCGATGTAGTCTTCCATGGCCGTGTGATCCGGGGCAATCACCGGTTTACCGCTGGCCATGAACTCCATCAGCGGCAGGCACAGCCCTTCGCAGCGCGAGGCATTGACGTAGTAACTGGCGGCTTCGTACAGCCGGGCGTATTGCGGCTCGTCCAGGTAGCCGTGCATGACCACCACCCGACAGGCGAACGGAGAAAGCTGCGCGAGCAACGTCATCAGTTCGTCGTGGTAGGACGACAGATCGCTTTGGGTAATCTTCAGCACCAGCGTCGCGTCAGACATTTCGCGCAATGCCCAGCAGAATGCGCTGATCAGTTGATGCCAGTTCTTGCGACCGTCACGCGGGTTGAACACGGTGACGTAGACCACACCCTCAACCTGCGTTTCGACCCGGGTGGTGGTGTCTGGCCACTGCCGCGGTTCTGGCTCGGGTACGGCAATCGTCTGCGGGCCGGCGATGGCCGGCAGCCAGTCGGCGAGACGCTCATGGGCGGCTTGCGACAACAAGTCGCGAATCCCTTCCCAATACCACTGGCTTAGAAAATGCGTGCGATGCACCGGGACCGGCAGCGATTTACCTTTGTCCAGGCGCCACATATGCAGGTAATGGCGAGCAATCACAAAACGCCGCTTGAGCGTCAGCGGCGGTGGTTTCAATGCCTCCAGCTCGGCCTCGAGCGCCGCCAGTTCCTCGGCGGTCGGCACGACGGGAATCAGTGCTTCGGCGCTCAGCCCGAGTGTGCGTGTATCAAAGATGCAACCCTTGATGTCCAGGGTCGAGCCGGCGCTGATCGGGACGCTGGTATGGCGACTACGAATGTCGGCGAAGTTTTCCCACAACGGCGTCGGCAATACCAGTACCGGAAAGTCTTTGCCCATGCTCCGACGAATGGCCCGGGCGGTATGGCTGGAGAGTGTGATCACCCGGCCCTGCCGCGCCAGCATTTGCGTCCAGTCCTGGCGCGGATCGTTATCCCATTGTTCATCGGGAATCGAATCAAACTCCCAGGCCACCACGCAGATCGTCGGGCACTCAAGGTCGTTCGGGGTTTTCTGCGGCGGCGTAAAAGACAGGAACAGGCTGTCTTCGCCGGCGGCCAATAATTGTCTGTAGAGCGGATCGACCTCGGCGGTGGAGGACACCACATGCACTCGGCCAAGGCTTTCGAGTACTGGGCGATACGCCTTGAGCACGAAGTAGTAACTGTACTCGGGACGGCCGAGACTCTGGCTGATGGAGCTGTCGTTGACGTCGGAGTAAAGAATGAAATTCATGGTATCCCACGGTGACGCCGCCATCCCGGCGGCCTCACGCCATGACGGGGAGGACAGGGTTATAGCCAATGTTTACTGGCGCTCGTCCATCGTCTTCCTGCCCGTCGTCGTTCTTGTTTTAGTGGTCAGTTTCTCGCCGTTTCGAAGCGTCGCTGCCGAACCCCGGATAATCGTGACGAGGGGCATTCTAACCACATCCGTTGAGGATTCGTGAACCGCCCGGCGAGAATAAATCAGGCTACGCTGACGAGAACTGACCGGTCACGATGGGACCTGTTGAAATTGCCGGGCAAATGGCACAGATTGGCTACCAAACAACTACAACAAACATCTCATCCGTCTTTCGAGCGATCATATCGGCTCGCAAACCTTTCCATAAAGCCTGTGGAAACTGGATGAAATGCATGCCCAAGGGGTCGCTGTTTGAAAAAACGTCTGTTTGTCACGGGTCTGAGCGGATTCGTCGGACAACACATCCAATCGCGTTTACAGGCTGATGCCTCGGAATGGGAGCTTCTGCCTGTTCCTTGCCGCTACGATCTCGCTGCGCCGGACAGTCTCGAAGGCTTGTGGCCGCAAATGCCCGATGCGGTGATTCACCTGGCCGGCCAGACTTTCGTTCCGCAAGCCTTTCGTGATCCGGCGGGCACCCTGAATATCAATCTGCTGGGCACCCTGAACCTGCTGCAAGCCCTCAAGGCGCGCGGATTCAGCGGCACGTTTCTGTACGTCAGCTCCGGTGATGTCTATGGCCAGGTCACTGAAGCCGATCTGCCCATCACTGAATTGCAGCCACCCTGCCCGCGCAATCCCTATGCCGTCAGCAAACTGTCGGCAGAGTTCCTGAGTTTGCAATGGGGCCTGAGCGAAGGCTGGCCCGTACTGGTCGCCCGCCCGTTCAACCACATCGGCAGCGGGCAGAAAGACAGCTTCGTCATTGCCAGCGCCGCCCGTCAGATTTGCCGGATCAAACAAGGCCTGCAAGCGCCACGACTGGAAGTCGGGGACATCGACGTCACGCGCGATTTCCTCGATGTCGGGGACGTGGTCTCGGCCTACCTGGCCTTGCTGGAAAAAGGTACGCCGGGGCAGGTCTACAACATTTGCTCGGGGCGCGAGCAGAGCATTCGCAGTTTGATCGAGCAACTGGCAGATCTTGCCGAGGTCGACCTGCAACTGGTCCAGGACCCTGCGCGACTTCGCCGCGCCGATCAGCGTCGGGTGTGTGGCAGCCCTGCCAGGCTGACCCAGGCCACCGGATGGAAGTCTGAAATCACAACACAACAATCCCTGCGGGCGATCCTGTCCGACTGGGAGAAGCGAGTACGACAAGAATGACTAAAAGTGCATTGATCACGGGGATTACCGGCCAGGATGGCGCGTATCTGGCCAAACTGCTGCTCGACAAGGGTTACAAGGTCCACGGTCTGGTCGCGCGTCGCAGCAGCGATTCGCGCTGGCGTCTGCGTGAGATGGGGGTCGAAGCGGACATCGTCTACCTGGACGGCGACATGGCCGATGCCTGTTCAGTGCAGCGCGCGGTGATCAAGTCGGCGCCGGACGAGGTCTACAACCTCGCCGCGCAAAGCTTTGTCGCGGCCTCCTGGGATCAACCGGTGACCACCGGCATCGTCGATGGTCTGGGCGTTACCCACCTGCTCGAAGCGATCCGTCAGTTCAGTCCGCACACGCGTTTCTACCAGGCGTCCACCAGCGAAATGTTCGGCCTGATCCAGGCCGAGCAGCAGGACGAGAACACACCGTTCTATCCGCGCAGCCCTTATGGCGTGGCCAAGTTGTATGGCCACTGGATCACCGTGAACTACCGCGAAAGCTTCAACCTGCACGCCAGCAGCGGGATTCTGTTCAACCATGAATCACCGCTGCGCGGCATCGAGTTCGTGACGCGCAAAGTCACCGACGCCGCCGCCCGGATCAAGCAGGGCAAACAGCAGGAACTGCGCCTGGGCAACATCGACGCCAAGCGCGACTGGGGCTTTGCCGGGGACTACGTCGAGGCCATGTGGCTGATGCTGCAGCAGGACAAACCCGACGACTTCGTGGTGGCCACCGGCGTGACCACCACCGTGCGCGAGATGTGTCGGATCGCCTTCGATCATGTGGGCCTGAACTACCGCGACTACGTGAAGATCGACCCGGCGTTCTTCCGCCCGGCCGAAGTGGAAGTGTTGCTCGGCAACCCGGCCAAGGCCCAGCGTGTGCTGGGCTGGAAGCCAAAAACCGATCTGGATGCCTTGATCCGCATGATGATGGATGCGGACATGAAACGCGTTGCCAAGGAGTAGGCCATGCTGATTCCCGTGATTCTCTCCGGCGGTGCCGGGACAAGGTTGTGGCCGGTGTCGCGTGAAGGCCATCCCAAACCGTTCATGGTATTGCCTGACGGCCAGTCGTTGCTGGGCAAGACCTATCGGCGTGCCGCAGACCTGCTTGACGGCTGGGGTGATATCGTCACGGTGACCAACCGCGAGTACTACTTCCAGAGCAAGGATCACTTTCGGGACGCGCACCTTGGCCGCCATCGCGGGCACTTTCTGCTGGAGCCGACCGGCCGCAATACGGCGCCGGCCATTGCCGCTGCCGCCCTCTCCCTCCAGGCCCTGCATGGCGATGACGCGATCATGCTGGTCATGCCCGCCGACCATCTGATCGTCAATGTCGATGCGCTGAAGGACGCGGTCGAGCATGCCGTGACATTGGCCAGGGGCGGTCACCTGGTGACCTTCGGTGTGGTGCCGACCGCGCCGGAAACCGGTTTTGGCTACATTGAAGCCGGCACATCACTGGACGATAAAGGCGCTGCCAGCGTGCGGCGTTTCGTCGAAAAGCCCGACCTGCAAACCGCGACGCATTACCTGGAAAGCGGCAACTTCCTGTGGAACTCCGGGATGTTCTGCTTCTCGGTCGCCACCCTGCTGGCCGAACTGCAAACCCATTCGCCCGCTTTGCTGGAGCAGACAAAAACCTGCATGGCCGCCAGCGCCCCCGTGGAAAACGCCGGGAGCGTGCAACAGGAGCTGTCACCGGCGCTGTTTGGCGAAATCATGGACATTTCCATCGACTACGCATTGATGGAGCGCTCCGACAAGGTGGTTGTCGTGCCCGCCCGTTTCGACTGGAGCGACATCGGCTCCTGGGGTGCGGTAGCCGCACTGGTACCAGCGGATGCACAGAACAATCGCGCCGTCGGCGAGTCGATTTTCATCGACAGCCACAACAATTTCGTCCAGAGCGATAACCGTCTGGTCGCGACCGTGGGCGTGGATAACCTGATCATCGTCGACACCGCCGACGCGGTGCTGGTGGCCCACGCCGACCGCGCCCAGGATGTGCGCCGGGTGGCCCGGCAACTCAAGGATAAAGAGCACGAAGCCTATCGCCTGCACCGGACGGTCAGCCGCCCATGGGGCACCTACACCGTGCTGGAGGAAGGCCCGCGTTTCAAGATCAAGCGCATCGTGGTCAAGCCCGGCGCCAAGTTGTCGTTGCAGATGCACCACCATCGCAATGAACACTGGGTGGTGGTCGAAGGCATGGCCAAGGTCACCAACAATGGCACCGGCACTCACCTGGTGGCCAAGAACGAATCGACCTTCATTGCTGCCGGTCACAAGCATCGCCTGGAGAATCCCGGCGTGATCGACCTGGTGATCATCGAAGTGCAAAGCGGCGAATATCTGGGAGAGGACGACATCGTCCGCTTCGAAGATCAATACGGCAGGACGGTTTGAATGCTGCTTTCCCTTTACCGCACGCTGGGCAGCTATCGAGGGTTCATCCTCGGTAGCGTCCAGCGAGAGTTTCAGGCGCGTTATCGCAATTCGTTGTTCGGTGCCCTGTGGACCGTGCTCAATCCGCTGTCGATGATCATTGTCTACACCGTGATTTTTTCCCAGATCATGCGCGCGCGTTTGCCTGGGGTAGATGACGGCATGGCCTACAGCATCTACCTCTGCGCCGGGTTACTGACCTGGGGCCTGTTCGCAGAAATCACGGTGCGCAGCCAGAACATGTTTCTGGATAACGCCAACCTGCTGAAAAAAATCAGCTTTCCACGGATCTGCCTGCCGGTGATCGTGCTGTTGAATGCCGGTATCAACTTCGCGATCATCATCGGCCTGTTCCTCGGCTTCCTGTTGATCACCGGTCGCCTGCCGGGCCTGGCGCTGTTGGCGCTCATTCCGCTGCTGGCGTTACAGGTGATGTTCTGTGCCGGGCTGGGGATTATTCTTGGCGTATTGAATGTATTTTTTCGCGATGTCGGGCAATTTTTCGCCATCTGCCTGCAATTCTGGTTCTGGCTGACGCCAATCGTTTACCCGATGAGCATCCTGCCCGACTGGGTGCAGCGCCTGCTGCAACTCAACCCCCTGACCAACCTGATCACCAGCTACCAGAACATCTTCCTGTACGGCCAATGGCCCGTCTGGAGTTCGCTGCTGCCGATCATGATCGCCAGCGTGTTGCTCCTGGTCATCGGGCTGCGGCTGTTTCGGCAGAGGGTCGGTGAAATGGTGGATGAACTCTGATGGGGCACATACGCGTCACCGGCCTGGGCAAGGCCTATAAACAATACCCTACCCGCTGGAGTCGACTGGCTGAATGGCTGGTCCCGTTCTCGCCGATCCGCCATCGTCAGCATTGGGTGCTACAGGACGTGTCCTTCCAGATTGCCCCCGGAGAGTCGGTGGGTATCGTCGGGGTCAACGGCGCCGGCAAAAGCACCTTGTTGAAGATGATCACCGGCACCACCCAACCCACCTGCGGTTCCATTGAGCTCGAAGGCCGCGTCGCCGCCCTGCTGGAATTGGGCATGGGTTTTCATGCGGACTTTACGGGTCGGCAGAATGCAGTCATGGCCGGGCAGTTGCTGGGCATGCAGGTCGAAGAGATAGAAGCGTTGATGCCGGAAATCGAACGTTTCGCGGAAATTGGCGAGGCCATCGACCACCCGGTGCGCACCTATTCCAGCGGCATGCAAATGCGCCTGGCGTTCAGCGTGGCCACTGCACGACGCCCGGACATTCTGATCGTCGACGAAGCCCTGTCAGTGGGCGACGCCTACTTCCAGCACAAAAGTTTCGACCGTATCCGCAGCTTTCGCAAAGCCGGTACCACGCTGCTGATTGTCTCCCATGACCGCTCGGCGATTCAGTCGATCTGCGACTCGGCGATCCTCCTGGAAAACGGCCACATGGCCATGCACGACACCCCCGAAGCGGTCATGGATTACTACAACGCCCTGCTCGCCGCGCGTGAAGGACAGACCGTGCGCCAGGAAATGCTCTCCGGCGGCCAGGTCAGTACCATTTCGGGAACGGGTGAAGCCAGGATTCTGAACGTGCGTCTGCTCGACAAACATGAGCGGTCCATCGACGCCGCCGAAGTCGGCCAACCGGTCGTGCTGGAGGTGAATGTCGAAGTTCGCCAGGACATCGAGCGGCTGGTGCTGGGCTTCATGATCAAGGATCGCCTGGGCCAGGCCATGTATGGCATCAACACCCATCGCCAGGATCAGGCGCTGACCGATTTGCAGGCTGGCGAGCGCGTGACCTATCGCTTCGCTTTCGTCATGGGATTGGGCAAGGGTAACTATTCCGTGGCATTGAGCCTGTCACGCCTGGATTCGCACCTGGACCGCAACTTCGAGTGGCGCGATTACGGGTTGGTGTTCCATGTGATCAACAACCGTCAGGAAGATTTTGTCGGTTGCTCGTGGCTGGCCGCGAAGACCACCGTCACGCGCTCGAGCGCGCCGGTCACCTCGGGGAGTACGCCATGACGCGTCTTTTAGTGGAATGCACCCACGTATTCCAGCACCCCAAGGTCAATTCGGGCATTCAGCGGGTGGTGCGCAACGTCGTCAACCAGCTACCAGAATCGGTCGACGGTGTTCAATGCATACCGGTGGTGATGCTCAAGGGCAAACTCTATCGGGTGCTGATGCTCGGCGCGCTGAACATCCCGTTTTTCGATGCCATGATGATCTTTGGTGGACGACTTGGGCGCTTGGCTCACCGCTTCTGGCAACTGCATCAGCGCTTGCACAACCGAAGCAACTCGCGGGTGATCAAGCGTTTGCTGCACGTGGCCTACCGGGTGACAGCGGTCACCTGTTTCAGCCTTCCGCTGCGTGTGATCGAGGGCATCAACCAGTATCAACTGCCCAAACGCTGCGCACCGTTGCAGCATCAACCGGGGGATCAACTGGTGTTGCTGGATTCGTCCTGGCACACCGACTTTTTCCCGTTTGCCGAACAGCTCAAACGTGAAGGCGTGGGCATCGTTTCAGTGATCTACGACCTGATTCCCCTGACTCACCCGCAGTTCTACGACGCACGGCTGGTGCAGGTGTTCAACGAGTGGTTCGACTGGATCACGCAAACCGCCGATGGCTACGTGGCTATTTCCGCCACGGTGCGCGACCAGGTGCGAGAGGAGGTTCAGCGCCGCCTGGGCTCGGCCAAGGCCAATGCATTGTGGTTCGATTATTTCCACCTGGGCTCAGAACTCGATCTGAGCGAAGTCAGCGCCGCCGTGGAGCCGCGTCTTGCCCGGCTGTTCGCGACGCCGGAGCCGGTGTTCTTGATGGTCAGTACCATCGAGCCGCGCAAGAACCACGCCTACCTGCTGGACGCCTTCGAACGGGCCTGGGCGGCGGGCTCCAAGGCCCGGCTGTGCATTGCCGGGCGGGTAGGTTGGAAGTGCGATGCACTGCTGGCCCGGGTACGTAATCACCCGCAACTGAACCAACGACTGTTCATGTTCAACGACCTGAGCGACACCAGCCTCGAACATGCCTACACCCACGCCAGCTCACTGGTGTTTCCGTCTTTTGTGGAAGGCTTCGGCCTGCCGCTGGTAGAAGCCATGCAGCGTGGACTGCCGGCCATGGGCAGCGACATTGCGGTCTTTCGCGAAATCGGCGGCGAGTTCATGGCGTACTTCGATCTGGCCGAGCCACAAAGCCTGGCTGATCTGGTCATGGGGTTCGAGCGCAGCGGCCAGTTCCCGGCCACTCGCGACATCGCGGACTGGCGCTGGATCGGCTGGCGTGAAGCCAGTGCGCAATTGGCCGAACGCACCCTGCGCAATCTCCCGGATGTGCCGCTCGTACAAGAGAGGCAACATGCGCATTGCCCTTAACGCCCGGATTCTCCAGGCGCCGCGCACCGGCATCGGCCACTACGTCGCCGAACTGGCAAACGCCCTGGCGGGTGAACCGGATATTGAACTGGCACTGTTTCATGGCTGGGGCTGGAGCACTGTGCTGCCAGAAGCGGCCATGCCCGGTTATTCCCGGCTGACACCCTTGTTGCGGAAGATTCCCGGGGCCTATCAGGCCCGACGGTGGCTGGAACAGAAACGCTTCGATCAAGGCCGCGCGCAAGCCATCGACCTCTACCACGAACCGAGTCTGTGGCCGCTGTCGTTCGACGGCCCGACCGTCATCACCCTGCATGACCTGACACACCTGCACTATCCGGAAACACAGCCACCGGCGCGCTTGCGGGAAATCGAACGGCGCGTGGCCGACGGCGTGCAACAGGCCAGCCTGATTCTTACCGACTCGCAATTCATTGCCGACGAAGCCCGGGCACATTTCGGGCTACCGGCGCAGCGTTTCGTTGTCGCACCACTGGGTGTAGCCGCGCGTTTTCACCCGCGCCCACCCGAGGCTATCGACGCCGTACTCAAGACCCATGGCGTCGAAGCGCGGGAATACTTCCTCTGTGTCGGCACCCTGGAACCGCGCAAGAATCTGTCCTCGCCCTGCGCGCCCACGCCCGATTGCCGGAATCGGTCCGTCAGCGTTTTCCATTGCTGATCGTCGGCAATGGCCGGCTGGCAGCGCGAGCAGTTCAGCGAAGAATTGCACCAGGCCCTGGCCAGCGGGCATGTCTGTTTGCTGGGCTATCTGCCTGACGAGCACGTTGCGCAGTTGTTGGCCGGCGCCCGGGCATTGATTTTTCCGTCGCTATACGAAGGTTTTGGCCTGCCGGTGCTGGAGGCCATGGCCTGCGGCACCCCGGTCATTCTGACCCGACGCTCGGCCATGCCTGAAGTGGCAGGCTCTGCGGGCAACTATATTGAACCTGATGATCCCGACGGCTTGCGCAATGCAATGAGCCGTCTGATCGAGGATCCAGCGCATTGGCAGGCATGCCGGGAAGCCGGATTGCTACAGGCAAGGCTTTTTACCTGGGAACGCTGCGCGCAAGTCACGGCCAGCGCTTACCGCCAGGCTATGGGAGGTTGAATGCGAGTTCTTCATTTTTTCAAGACGTACCTGCCTGACTCGGTCGGCGGGATCGAACAGGTTATTTTCCAGTTGTGTGAAAGCGGTGCCCTGCACGGCGTTGAAGGCAAGGTGCTGACACTCAGTGCCGATCCGACACCGGCGGCGATGCAGATCGCTCACCATGAAGTCCATCGCGCCAGACTCGACATTCAGTTCGCCTCCACAGGGTTTTCCTGGAGCGTCTTCAAACAGTTTCGCGAGCTGGCGGCCGAGGCCGATGTGGTCAATTACCATTTTCCATGGCCGTTCATGGACCTGGTGCACTTCGCCAGCAACCTGAAAAAACCCAGCGTGGTGACATACCACTCGGACATTATCCGCCAGAAACACCTGCTCAGACTTTACCGGCCGCTGATGAACCGCTTTCTGCACAGTGCCGACCGGATCGTCGCTGCATCGCCCAATTACCTGCACACCAGCGATGTGTTGCAACAGTTTCAGCACAAGACCCAAGTGATTCCCTATGGATTGAACAAGGCAGGCTACCCACAGCCGGACAGCGATCGAATGGCTCACTGGCGGCAAAAGCTTGGCGACAAGTTCTTTCTGTTTGTGGGGGTGATGCGCTACTACAAAGGGTTGCACATCCTGCTCGACGCCCTGAAGGACCTGGATTACCCGACAGTGATTGTCGGTGCCGGCCCACTGGAAGCAGAGCTGCATGCCCAGGCGGCCGCCTTGGGCTTACGCAATGTTCACTTCCTCGGACGCCTGGGGGAGGAGGACAAGGTAGCGCTGCTGCAACTGAGCTATGCCATCGTGTTCCCGTCGCACCTGCGCTCCGAAGCCTTCGGCATTTCGCTGCTTGAAGGCGCGATGTATGGCAAACCGATGATCTCCAGTGAAATTGGCACTGGCACCAGTTACATCAACATCCATGACGAGACCGGGCTGGTGGCGCCGCCGAGCAATCCATCGGCGTTTCGCGAGGCGATGCGCACGCTTTGGGAAAACCCGGTGCTTGCTGCGCAAATGGGCGAGAAAGCGCAGGCCCGTTATCAAACCCTGTTTACAGCGGATGAAATGGGTCGCAAATGGACGACGCTGTACGAGGAACTGCTGGAAGAAAAAGCCCTCGCCTACGCATGACGCTTTTTCTTGCAGGAGCCGACTTGCCTCTGCTGCTGCTTTCCAACAGTGTTACGATCCCGCGACTGTAGATTTCCATGGCTTGCGCACTGCGTGTGCAAGCCGTCGACTCTCCCCATTGGCCCCTGACTTGCTGCTGAACGCCTATGCAACGCCTGCTCAATGACCGCCTGGACTGGAACCTGCTGCGCACCTTCGGGTGATTGGCCAGGAGCTGAGCATCAGCCGCGCCGCCGCGCGCCTGCACCTGACGCAACCGGCAGTGAGCCAGGCCCTCAAGCGTCTGGAAGAACAACTGGGCCGCCAACTGATTGCCCGTCGCGGGCCACGCTTTGCCCTGACCGAAGTCGGCGAGCAGATCTTCGCCCTGGCCGGGGAAATCTATGGGCAAATGTCCCAGGTCAGCAGCGTGCTGGAACAACCGGCCGACGAAGTGATCGGCAAAGTGCGGTTGCTGATCATCAGCCGGATCTTCTCCGAGCGCTTCGATGACTTCCTCGCCGACTTCCATCGCCAATACCCGCGAGTGGATCTGGAAGTCGATGTGATGCGCAGTTCCGACATCGTCAGTGCACTCCAGGAAAAAACCGCGACCCTCGGCCTGAGCCTCAATCGGCGCCCGCAGCCACGCCTGGAGCAGCGCTTGTTCCTGCGTCAGCGCTATGCGTTTTTCTGCGGCAAGCACCATGGGATGTTCGGCCAACAGGACGTCGCCGAAGGGGATTTGCAGCGGGAGAATTTTGTCAGTTTCACCAGCGACCAGATCGGCGGCATGCTGTCGCCGCTGACGATTTTTCGCGATCAGCAGGGCTTCAGCGGACGCATCGTTGCGTCATCGCCGAGCCTGGAAGAAGTCCGGCGACTGGTCATCGCCGGCTTCGGTATCGGCTGTTTGCCCGAGCACGTGGTGGCGGCCGACGTCGACGCCGGATTGCTCTGGCGCCTGCCGCCCCACGAGGGAATTGCCGATGTGGACATTCATTTGCTGTGGAACCGCGAACAGCGCATGAGCCGGGCCGAGACGATCTTTCTCGAAAGCCTGCAGCAACGGCTGACGGACTAAACGCGCAAGACTTGCGCCACCGGCTCACCGGCCTGCAAGCGTTCGAGCAAACGTGGCTCGGCGCGATCCGAGGCCAGCGCCTGCTCGATCACGGCCACCGCCGTTGCCGTGTCAAGAAACAACACGCCGTTGTCGTCCGCCAGCACCCAATCCCCCGGCTGCACCATCACGCCAGCGCAGTGGATGGGCTGATTGATGGCGCTGTCGCCGCGACCGTGCAGCTTGGTGGTCAACAGGCTGGTGCCTCGGGCGAATACCGGCAAACCGGCCTCGCGCAACTCCAGCAAATCGGTCACTGCGCCGTCCACCACAATAGCCACCGCCCCGGCACAGCGCGCCGCGCAACTGGTCACCGCACCGACCGGCGCGTGCCGATGATTGCCAGCGGTGTCGATCACCAGCACGTCGCCGGGCCTGATTTGCGCCAGGGCCTGGTTGACGGCGATGGCATCGGCGCCCACCAGTTTCAGGGTCAAGGCTCGGCCAACGACTTTCACATTGGGCACCATGGCCCGCAGTTGCGGATCGGCAAAACCCTCTTCGAGAAAATGCCCGAGGGTCGGAAAGCTCACGACCTTGAGCTGTTCGATCAGTAGCGACTCATCCATGTTGCGGCTCCCCGGCAATCAGTTCGGCAACGCAGTCGATCTCCAGCGACACGCCCCACAGGGCCACGCACACCGTGGTGCGCGCCGGTGGCGCATGGCCGAGGAACTCGCGGTACACGGCGTTGAACGGTTCCAGTTGCGCGGGATCGGTCAGGTAGGCATTGACCTTGATCACATGGCTGAAACCGGAGCCCGCCTCGATCAGGATCGCCTCCAGATTGCGCAAGGTTTGCCGCACCTGCTCGAGGAAATCAGCGGGCTGTTCGTTCAGACTGCCTTGGGCCGGAATCTGCCCGGCGGTGAACACCAGGTGGCCGCTGACCACGGCCTGGGAGTAAGGCCCGACCGGGCCGATGTAGCCAGGGGCTGATTGAATTCTGCGCATGTAGTAGAACTCCTGACGTCAGGCCGTAGCCGAATTGAAGGGTTTGCCGGAAGCCGGGGCGTCTGTCGGGACGATGCTCGGGATTTCGCTGATGTCTTTCTTGAAGGTTTCGGTCAGGAGCAACAGCGCCACCAGCGAAATCAACGCTGCGCCGATCATGTACCAGGCCACCGAAGAGCCTTTGCCCGTCGCGGCCAGCAAGGCCGTGGTGACAATCGGTGTTGCCGCGCTACCGAGCAGGCCGGACAACATGTAGCTGATGGACAACCCGGAATAACGCACCCGGGTGCCGAACAGTTCGGCGAGGAAGGTCGCGATCGGTCCGTAGTTGGCGGCGAACGCCGTCATCAGCAACAGATAACCGAAGACCACCATCGACAGCTCTTTGGTGTCCATCAGCCAGAACATCGGGAACGCCACCAGCGCTTCGGCGATGATGCCGCCGACAATGATCGGCTTGCGTCCGACACGGTCCGAGAGCGCGCCGAATACCGGCAGCATGACGATGCACCAGGCGCAGGACAGCAGCACCACACCAAGCATCACGCTGCGGCTGAAGCCGAGATTCTGTGTGCCATAAGTCAAACCGAACGCCACGATAATGTTGAACGAAGCGCCCGTGGACATGGTGGCAATACCGCCCAGCACCACTTGCTTCCAGTACTTGCGGAACACTTCCGCCAGCGGCATTTTCACTTGCACCTCAGCCTCCTTGACCTTGTTGAAGGCCGGGGTTTCCGAGATATTCAGGCGGATGTACAAGCCGACGGCGATCAGCAACACGCTGGCCAGGAATGGAATACGCCAGCCCCAGGCCAGCAGATCCTCAGGGGACAGCCACGCCGCGATCAACAGGAATGCCAGGTTGGCAATCATGGTCCCGGCCGGCACACCGATCTGCACCCAGGAACCGTACAAGCCACGCTTGTTGGCCGGTGCATGCTCCACCGCCATCAACACCGCCCCGCCCCATTCGCCACCCAATGCCAGGCCTTGCACGACCCTGAGCAGCAACAACAGGATCGGCGCCCAGATACCGATGGTGGCAAAGTCAGGCAACAAGCCAATGGCGAAGGTCGCCGCGCCCATGGTCAACAGCGAAATCAACAGCATCGATTTGCGCCCCAGGCGATCACCGAAATGCCCGAACAATGCTGCACCGACAATCCGCGCCAGATACGCCGAAGCGAAGGTGCCGAAAGCCAGCAGCGTTCCAATCAGCGGCACGAAATCCGGAAAGAACACTTTGTTGAACACCAGCGCCGATGCGGTGGCAAACACGAACAAGTCGTACCATTCCACGGTGGTGCCAATCACACTGGCCACTGCGACTTTTTTCATGCTGATTGCAACTTCCGGTGGTGCGCCGGTCTTTTCTGCGGACGATAGATCGCTCATCACTGTCTCCAGGAATTCATCAAGAACTCGTTATTTAATTGTTTTGACTGGCAGTAAAACGGTTGAGGCGAAGGTTGTTGTTATGGCTTACGGGAAGCTGGTTCCTGTAGGAGCGAGCCTGCTCGCGATGAACTCAAGAACACCGCGTTTAACCGGCAAACACGCGAAATCGTTAACGACCATCGCGAGCGGGCTCGCTCCTACAGGGGGTGTGTCAGTTCAATATCCCAATACTCGGTCGGCACAGTTGAGTAACGGCTCGCCAGCATTCAGACGACGGAAGTTCTCCGCCACTTGTTCGGCAATACAGTCATGGGAAGCCGCCGAAGCCATGTGCGGCGTAATGGTGACACCGGGCATGGTCCAGAGCCGGTGATCGACCGGCAGCGGTTCCTGTTCGAAGACATCCAGCAGCGCACCGCGCAATTGTCCTCTCGCCAATGCCTGTTCGAGATCGTCGATGTTCAGATGACCGCCCCGGCCACAGTTGACCAGTGCTGCGCCGTTGGCGAGTTGGTCGAAAGTGGCCCGGCCGAGGATGCCGCGGGTTTCGCTGGTGAGTGGTAACAGGTTGATCAGCAACTCGAGGCCGTCGAGAAACGGATTTAACGCATCAGCCCCGGCGAACGTACGCACACCCGGCAAGTCCTTGCTGCGCCGCGCCCAGCCGCGCACGTCATAACCGGCTGCGGCCAGGTCCAGCGCAATCGCGCTGCCCAGCGAGCCGAGCCCCATCATACCGACCTTGAACTGCCCCGCCGTCCGTTGCAGCGGCCGTTCCCAGCGTTGCTCCCGTTGTTGCGACAACACCTGATCGAAACCGCGGTGATAGTGGATCACCGCCCAGCGTACGTACTCGGTCATGCCCTGGCGGTGACCCGGATCGACCACGCGGCAGGTCGGCAGATCCGGGCATGAAGGATCGTGATCGAGGTGATCGATACCGGCGGCCACCGAATGAATCACCTGCAGGTTCGGCAAGGCGCCGAGACTGCCCGGCAAGGGAAACCAGCATGCCGCTATCTGTGCATTGGCTGCCCGCGAATCATCGGCCAGCACGGCAGTGAGCTGCGGCGCACTGCGGGCAAAGGCCGCCTGCAATTGCTTGAGCAGCAAGGTATCGCGGGACAACAGGACCACGGTATTGATGACGGCGCTCATGACAAGTAAGACTCGCGCTGGGATTCGATCAGGGTCAGGGCAGCCTCCCAGGCCAGGTCGATGATGTTGTCCTGCTCATCACGGTCAAACTGCTCGGCGGTGTGCGCGCAGACTTCCGGCGATGGGTAATGCAGTGCCGAACCACCGGCCAGCGCCTGCACCTGGGCCTGGCAGGCACGCTCCAGAAAATGGATCTCCTGGAACGCCTGGGCCACGCCCGAGCCACCCACCAGCAAACCGTGGTTGCGCAGGATCATCGCCCGGTGCGGACCGAGGTCGGCAATCAACCGCTCGCGCTCATCCAGCGACAGCGCGATCCCCTCATAGGTGTGATAGGCCAGCTTGCCGTAGAACTTCAGCGCGTGCTGACTGATCGGCAGCAAGCCTTGCTTCTGCGCCGCGACCGCCATGCCGGCTGCCGTGTGGGTGTGGATCACACAGTTCAGGTCCGGACGCGCCATGTGGATCGCCGAGTGAATCACGAAGCCGGCGGCATTGACCCGATGGCCTGCGTACTCCGGATCGACCACCCGCCCTTCCTGATCGATGCGCACCAGGTCGGAGGCGCGCATGCGGTCGAAGATCACCCCGTAGCGGTTGATCAGGAAGTGGTGCTCGGGTCCCGGAATCCGCAGGGTGATGTGGGTGTCGATCAGGTCGGTCATGCGAAAGTGCGCGACCAGTCGATACAGTGCAGCCAGTTCGCAACGGGCTTGCCATTCAACCGGGTCGATGTGTGCAGGTTTACTCACGAATACACCTCTTTGGCAGCGTGGGAGACGACCGGGTTGGCGCGCAGGCGGGCCAGGCCGCAAACACCGATCAGGGACAGGGCCGAGAGCAAGGTGAAGAACACCGCCAGCGGCAACCATTGTCCGGAGAACTTGCTGGCCAGCAGAGTGCCGATCAGCGGCGTGGTGCCTCCGGCCACAGCGCAAGCCAGTTGATAGGCGATGGAAATGCCCGAGTAGCGCAGGTGCACCGGGAAAGCCTGGGTCATGTAGCCGGCGATCACCGCGTACAGGGCCGAAAGAATCACCACGGCCAACGCGATACCGAGCGTCATCAACAGAATGTTCTGCGTGCCCACCAGCAGGAACATCGGGTACGGCGTGAGCATGCACAGCAGCGCGACCCATTTGAGAAAACGCCCTTCGCCGATACGTTCAGCCAGCAACGCCGAGACCGGTTGCGAGAGCAACTGGATGAGGGTCACCAGAAACAGGCAATCAAGAATCGTCGAACGGGCAATGCCCTGATATTGGGTGACGTAGGTGATCATGAAAGTGTTGGTGAAAAAGAACCCTGCCGAGCCGATGGTCACTGCCGCAGCAGCGAACAGGATCTGCCGCCAGCAGGTGCGAATCACGTCCATCACCGGGTATTTGGCGGTCTCGTTGTTGTCCTGGACCTTGGCGAATTCCGGCGACTCGTGAACCCCGGAACGGATCAACAGGCCGACCATCATCAACACGCCACTGGCGAGGAACGGCAGGCGCCATCCCCAGGCGAGGAACTCCTCTGGCTCAAGGGACGTCACCAGGCGGAAAGCGATCAGTGCCAGCAACAAGCCGGCGGGGCTGCCGAGTTGGGCGAACGAGGCGTAGAACGTCTTGCGCCTGGCCGGCGCATGTTCGCTCGCCATCAACACCGCCCCACCCCACTCGCCACCGACCGAAATGCCCTGGATCAACCGCAGCACGATCAGACCGATCGGCGCCCAGATACCGACGCTGGCATAGCTCGGCAACAGGCCGATGCCCGCGGTGGCGATGCCCATCAAGGCCATGGTCACCAAGAGCATTTTCTTGCGCCCGAGACGATCGCCCAGATGCCCGAAGACCATCCCGGCCATGGGCCGCGCAATAAAGCCGACAGCGAAACTGCCGAAAGCCGCGAGGGTACTCATGACCGGGTCGCTGCTGGGGAAGAACACCTGCCCGAGGACCAGCGCCGCCGCGGTGGCGTAGATGTAAAAGTCGTAGAACTCGATGGTCGTGCCAATGAAGGCAGCGGCCGCGGCTCGGCGCGGTTGGGGAGTAGTGTGCATGCAAGGACCCTGTGTACTTATAGTTTTGGGCAGGTGTTAAGGCTGGTGACGGTTGCACTCTATGGCGCTTGTGGGCTTTATCGCTTCCGTGCCAGGATTAGTCAATTTTCAAATCCTTATCTTTACTATTAGCACTGCTACTGCATGAGGTTTTATGCCCTCCACTTCCAACCCGTGGGTCGGCCGACGCTTTCTCAATGACCGCCTCGACTGGAACCTGCTGCGCACCTATCTGGTCATCGGCCAGGAAGGCAGCATGAGCCGCGCTGCCGCGCGCCTGCACATCACCCAGTCGGCGGTCAGCCAGGCGTTGAAACGGCTGGAGGAACAACTGGAATGCGTGTTGATTGCCCGCAGTGGACGACGCTTTGACCTGACAGAAACCGGGGAAGAAGTCCTGCGCATAGCGGCGGATATCTATGGTGATATTTCACGTCTGGGAACAGTGGTGGAGAGCCGTCACGACGACGTGGTGGGCAAGATCCGCATCCTTACCGTCAGCGGTGTGCAGGCGCGGCATTACGATGATTTCCTCGCTGACTTCCATGAGACTCACCCGAAAATCGAGTTGGAAGTCGAGGTGATGGGCAGTTCGAACATCATCAGTTCGCTGCTGCAAAAGACTGCGACCATCGGCGTCGGCCTGTGCCGTTTGCCACAGCCACGGCTGGAACAGCGGGTGCTGTTTCGCGAGACCTACGCTTACTTTTGTGGCCAGCGTCACCGATTGTTCGGTCAAGAGAACCTGGCCCTGGAACAACTGGCGGCGGAAAACTTCGTCAGCTTCACCAGCGATCAATTGGGCGGCAATCTTTCACCCCTGACGCTGTTCCGCGATCAGCAGGGCTTCACCGGCAAGATCGTCGCCTCATCCACCAGTTTCGAAGAAATTCATCGCCTGATCTGCGCGGGTTACGGCATCGGCGCCTTGCCCACGCATCTGGTGCGCCGGGATGTCGAGCAAGGCCTGCTCTGGCGCTTGCCGCCGGAAGACGGCGTGGTGGATTTCGATATCCAGTTGCTGTGGAATCGCGAACAGAAAATGAGCCAGGCCGAAACGGTGTTCCTCGAGAGCTTCCAGCACATGCTCAGCATCCGTGAGCCGGAGCTGTGAAGCTTTGATGAATCAGACGTGAGGATCGCCCGGCGCCTTGCTCGGCACGGCGTACTGCGGCTTCAGGTGCCCGTCCTGATCGAGTAGCCAGGCGTCCATGATCTGCCGTACGACCGGTCCGGCGACACGACCACCCGCCTCGCCGTTTTCGATCATCACCGAAATCACGATCTTCGGGTGCTCGGCAGGGGCGAATCCGACGAACAAGGCATTGTCGCGGTTACGCTCACGGGTTTTCTCCCGGTTGTAGCGCTCGCCCTGCTTGATCGCCACCACTTGCGCGGTACCACTCTTGCCGGCAATACGGTATTGCGCGCCCGCGGCGGCGGCGCGGGCAATCCCGCGGGCGTCGTGCATCACCATCTGCATGCCATGGTTGACCTGCTCCCAGTCACGCGGATCCTTGAGCAGAATGTTCGGCATCGGATGCTCATCCACCGGCGCGATACCGTCCACGGTCTTGGCCAGGTGCGGGCGATTCCACACGCCTTTGTTGGCAATCAGCGCCGTGGCCTGGGCCAATTGCAGCGGCGTGACCTGCATGTAGCCTTGGCCGATACCAAGAATCACCGTCTCGCCAGGAAACCACGCCTGACGACGCGTGGCGCGCTTCCAGGCCTGGGATGGCATCAGGCCGGGGGATTCTTCATTCATGTCCAGGGAGACTTTCTCACCCAGTCCGAACATCGCCATGTAGTCGTGCAGGCGATCGATCCCCAGCTTGTGTGCGAGGTCATAGAAATAGGTGTCGTTGGAACGCATGATCGCGGCATCCATATCCACCCAGCCATCGCCGCTGTGGTTCCAGTTGCGGTACTTGTGATCGAAATCCGGCAGTTGGTAATAACCGGGGTCGAACACACGGGTCTGTGGCGTGACGACACCCGCGTCGAGGCCGGCGATTGCCACTTCCGGCTTGATGGTCGAACCCGGCGCGTAGAGCCCGCGCAGCACACGGTTGAACAGCGGTCGGTCGACGGAGTCGCGTAGCGTGGAGTATTCCTTGGAGCTGATACCGGTGACGAACAGATTGGGATCGAAACTCGGGTTGCTGACCATGGCCAGCACTTCACCGGTCGACGGATCGAGTGCGACCACCGAGCCGCGACGATCGCCCAGGGCCTGTTCGGCGGCTTCCTGCAGCTTGACGTCGAGACTCAGGACAATGTTTTCACCCGGCACCGGATCAGTGTGCTTGAGCACTCGCAGCACGCGGCCCTGAGCATTGGTTTCGACCTCCTCATAACCGACATGGCCGTGCAGCTGCGCCTCGTAGAATTTCTCGATCCCGGTCTTGCCGATGGATTGGGTACCTCGATACTCGACCGTATCCAGAGCCTTTGACTCTTTCTCGTTGATACGTCCGACGTAGCCGACCGAATGAGCGAAGTGCTCGCCCAACGGATAGTGTCGAACGAATTGCGGCTCGACTTCGAGGCCCGGCAAGCGGAACTCGTTGACGGCGAGTACGGCAATCTGTTCTTCGCTCAGCTCATAGAACAGCGTCACGGGTACGAAGGGGTGACGTGCCTGCTTCATCACCTTATCAAACTGCGAGCGGTCTTCAGCGGGCAAGTGCAGGAGATTGACCACTTCGTCCAGCTCCGCGTTCACATCGGTGGCGCGCTCGCGGGTGATGGTCAGATTGAAGCTGGGACGGTTGTCAGCGAGGAGTACGCCGTTGCGGTCATAGATCAATCCGCGGGTAGGCGTAATCGGCAGGACATGCACGCGATTGTTTTCGGAGATGGTCGAGTGATAGTCGAACTCGACCACCTGCAGGACGTACAGGCGAACCACTAGAGCACAGGTAATGGCGGCAACGAACAAGGCGCAGGCCATCAGCCTTTTGTTGACCAGGCGTGTTTCTTTCTCGTGGTCCTTGATCGGTATCGGCTCAGGCACTTGTGCAGCAACTCTTTGAAAAGAATGCCGATCCG